>DCHO01000033.1:67843-73763 GCA_002315655.1 Christensenella sp. UBA1750 | reverse complement strand
ACGTCGGAGAACATCTGGATGAAACGGCGATAGCAGTCCCAAGCCCAACGGGGGTTGCCGGACTTCGCAGCGATGACGTTGACAACGTTCTCGTTGAGACCGAGGTTCAAAATGGTATCCATCATGCCGGGCATGGAAGCGCGGGCGCCGGAACGAACGGAGACGAGCAGGGGATTTTCCTTATCACCGAACTTCTTGCCGGTGATGGCTTCCATCTTCTCGATGTACTCCATGATCTGACCCTGAATATCGGAATTGATCTGACGACCATCCTCATAATACTGGGTGCAGGCTTCGGTAGAGATGGTGAAACCCTGGGGAACGGGCAGACCTAAGTTGGTCATTTCCGCCAGGTTCGCGCCCTTGCCGCCAAGCAGCGCGCGCATGGAAGCATTGCCCTCACTGAAGAGGTACACATACTTATGGGACATACGAGGCAACCTCCTAAAATTGTGGTTTAGACAATGATAAAGCGGTGATTCAAAAAGCCAAGAATACTGCCGCCTTTGTCTGTCATAGATTGATCAGTTCCGTAGGGCGGAACTCGTCTTACCTATTATAATGTATCATGCTGCAAAGTGCAAGAACTTTTGCATAATTCGCTGTAAAAAAGGTGCGTATCTTCACGAACTTCTGTAAACAAACCTTGCAGAAAAGAAAAAAGGACAACGCAGAAGCTCTGTCCGCAGATTGTCAAACAACCCCTTGCGTTTCTTTTTCGCAAGGGGTTGTTTGACAATCTGAGAACGGATATAACACCGTTCCTTTTCTTTTTCGTCCAAAGGCAAGGCATCCGTCCGTATATACTCCTGTCTCCCGGCTGTCCGTAGGGGAGGGGTCTCCCCTCCCCGTTTCATTTATTCCGAATAATCCCCAACAATGCCCTCCACATAGGCGATCAGATCGTCGGGGGATAAAAGGATCTGCACACCGCGCTGACCGGCGGAGACCGAAATCGTGTCGCAGAGCAGGGCGGTTTCGTCGATGTAGGTGGGAAATTTCTTCTTCATCCCGATGGGGCTGCACCCGCCGCGAATGTAGCCCGTCAGCGGCAGCAGCTCCTTCATGGCAATCATTTCCACCTTTTTGTCCCCGGCGGCCTTGGCCAGCTTTTTAAGGCTCACATTGAGCTCCACCGGCAGCACGCAGACCATGAGTCCCTTCTTTTCGCCCCGCAGCACCAGCGTTTTGAACACCGTTTCCGGGTCAAGCCCCAGCATCTGCGCCGCATGAACGCCGGATAGGTCGCTTTCGTCCACCTTATATTCCTTTGCGGTGTATTCTATACCCGCAGCCGTCAGCAGCCGCATGGCGTTGGTCACGGTTTCCTTTTCAGCAGCCATTTTTCATCACAACTCCTTTTTCTTTCCATCATTATATTGCCATTTTGCCCCACGCGCAACCGTGGGGCTTGATTTTTTCTTCCCGTGTGCTATAATCAGGATGAAGGTCAAAGAAAGGTCAGAAACGAAAGACCGAAAAGGAGGGACGGACATGGCGCGTTTATCGGACGACATTGAGGAATTTATCCTGTCGATGTTCGTCACCACAGGGCAGGTTGAATTGCAGCGCAATCTTTTAGCCGGGCGGTTTGCCTGCTCGCCCTCGCAGATCAATTATGTGCTCTCTACGCGCTTTTCGCCGCAGCGGGGCTATTTTGTGGAGTCCCGGCGGGGCGGCAACGGGTTTGTGCGTATCGTGAAGGTCAATGTGAGCCGCGAAAGCGCCCTGCTTGACGCAGCGCAGAGCGTAGGCGGTTCCCTGTCCTTTGCAAAAGCCAATGTGCTTTTGCATACCTTATATGAAAACAAGCTGCTGTCCCTCTGTCAGGCAAAGCTCATGCTTGCCGCCATTGCGGAGGACTGCATCGGAAACAACGAGGCCGCCGGCCTTTTGCGGGCACGGCTGCTTTCCAGAATGCTCATCTGTGCGGCAAAGGAGGCCGAAGAAAATGCTATGCAGTGAATGCGGGAAAAATCCCGCCACCATCCATATCGTCACCGTGTTCGGGGACACCAAAAAGGGCGAAAATCTGTGTCAGGAGTGCTGGCAGAAGCGCAACGCCAAGATATTGGGCGGACTCAACGTCAACGTGGGGGAACTGCTCTCCCAGTTGCTCTCCGGCGGCGCACCCAAGCCTCAGGAGGATAAAATCGAATTGACCTGTGCCTCCTGCGGCATGACCTATGAGGAGTTTCGCAAGACCGGGCGTTTGGGCTGCGCGAAGTGCTACGAAGCCTTCGGCGAGCAGCTCAAAAACACATTAAAATCCGTCCACGGGCACACGCACCACGTCGGGAAGGTCCCGGAAGCGTTGGAAAACGAGCTTCGCGCCCAGCGGGAGCTGCAGGAAATGCGGCGGCGGATGGAAGAATGTGTCAAAAGCGAAGAATTTGAACGGGCGGCATTTTTCCGTGACAAGGTGCGCGAACTGGAAGCGGAAATCGAGCAGCGCAAAGCAATAAGCGTGCCGGAAGCAAAGGAGGCGCAGAGCGATGATTGACGCCATCACCTTATCCTCCCGCGTGCGGCTGGCGCGGAATTTTGCCTCCCTGCCCTTCCCGGAGAAAATGAGCGGGGCACAGCAGCAGCAACTCATCGAAAAGACGGAAAACGCGCTGATCGGGGAGCAGCACACGCTGATTCGCATGGACACTTTGAGCAAAAACGCAAAGGGCGTGCTCACGGAAAGCCGGCTCATCTCCAAGGAGCTGACCGAAAAGGACGGCAGCGCGGTGCTGCTCAACGACAGCAAAACGCTGTCCGTGATGATCGGCGAGGAGGATCAGCTGCGGATTCAGGCGATGCTGCCGGGACTGCACCTGTATGACGCCTACAAAATCGCGGACAAGTGCGACCGCACCATCGAGAAATACGAGCCCTTCGCCTTTGACCCCGATTGGGGGTATCTGACCGCCTGTCCCACCAACACGGGCACGGGAATGCGGGCTTCGGTGCTTTTGCATCTGGTGGGGCTGAATATGCTCTCCCAGATCGGCAAGGTGATTTCCACCGTGTCGCAGGTGGGGCTGACGGTGCGCGGGCTGTACGGCGAGGGCAGCGAGGCCTCCGGTCACATTTACCAATTAACCAATCAGGTGACCTTGGGGCGCACGGAGTCGGAAATCCTGAAATTGCTCACCGACACCGCGGAAAACATGGCCGCGCAGGAAAAAGCGGCGCGACAGGCGCTGCTGGAGCAGGATCGCGTGAAGCTGGAGGACAAGCTCATGCGCTCCTTCGGGCTGATGCGCAATGCTTATCTGCTTTCCATGCGGGAATTTATGACCCGTCTGTCGCTGGCAAGGCTGGCCTCGGATTTAGGGATGATTCCCGTGACGCTGGATGCGCTGGTTAAGCTGCAAAACGCCGTGTCTCCCGCGAATTTAGAACGTGCAGCCGGGCATGAGCTGTCGCCCCGGGAGCAGGACGAGCTGCGGGCGGAAATGACCCGCAAGGCGATCCAGTAAAAAATCAGTTGGTTACGATTTGTAACCAGCTGATGCAGACTATCGACCAAACAGTTCGGAATGCGTTCCTGTGTCAACCATGGTAAGCACAAGAATATCCTGTTCAATCTTGTATATGAGCAGCCAATCCGGCTTGATGTGACATTCGCGGAACCCTGCATAATTCCCGCTTAAGCTGTGGTCGTGGTATTTGGCATCGAGTGTTTTGCCCTGACGTAGAATCTCGATTACAGCATTCAGCAAAGATAAGTCGAAACCACGTTTCCCGATGAGTTTATATCTCTTTTTGAAAGCCGTGGTAAATTTAACAATATACACCTAATCGTTCAAAGCTGCAAGAAGGCTTTCCATATCGGAATAGCCCGGCGTGTCAGGGTCACGGGCAATCCGTTTGGCTTCCTCCATGGCTTCCAGCGTTTCCCTTCGGAATTTGGGCATTTCCACAGAAAAGGGCAGACCGCCGCGAAGGACACACTGGTGCAGGAACAGATTCACGGCACTGGACATATCCAAGCCGAGATTGGCAAACAATTCGTTAGCTTCTTTTTTGACCTCCGCGTCAATGCGAATCTGGGTCGGTACAGTGGACATAACATCATCTCCTTTATCCTTATTATAGTTATTTTGCTTTACATTGTCAATCATACTGGCAACTTATGTCGGAAAGGAATTTATGAACAACAACGATTATTTCACCCACGGCGCACAGGCGGTTCTGCAGCTCTCGCGGGAAGCGGCGCGCAAAATGGGTCACAATTATGTGGGCACGGAGCACATTTTACTGGCAATGGTCAAGGAAAAGTCCTCCGTGCACCCGCTGCTCAACACCTTGGGGGTGAACGAGCAGTCCGTCACCGAGCGCATCAACGACTGGATCGGCACCGGCGATTTTCACTTTACGGAGGATTTTGACTACACCCCGCGCACCAAGCGGGTGCTGCAAAAGGCGCGGGAGGAGGCCAAACGGCTGCGGCAGAACTTTGTGGGCACGGAGCACCTTCTGTTCGGCATTCTGCTGGACGAGGAATGCACCGGAAACCGCATTTTGCAGGATCTGAACGTCGCGCCGCGCAGCCTTTACGATCAGATGATGGAGGCAACCTCCCGCGCCCTGCAAAAGCGCGGGCTGAACATTCAGGTGCAGCCCCGCGCCGAGGAAGCGGAGGTAATCGAAGAAAACGATGAGGGCAAATCCCTGCTGCAAAAGTACGGGCGGGATTTGACCGCCGCCGCAAAAGCCGGGGAGCTTGACCCCGTGATCGGCAGAGAAAGCGAAATGGCGGCGGTCGTGGAGATTCTCTCCCGCAGAACCAAGAACAACCCCGTGCTGGTGGGCGAACCGGGCGTCGGCAAGACCGTTGTGGCGGACGGGCTGGCGCAGAACATCGTTTCGGGCAATGTCCCGGAAATGCTGCTGGACAAAACGCTCATTTCGCTGGATTTGGGAAGCATGATCGCGGGCGCAAAGTACCGCGGCGAGTTTGAGGATCGCCTAAAAGGCGTGATGCGCGAAATCCGCGACAGAAAGGACGTCATTCTGTTCATCGACGAGCTGCACACGTTAATCGGCGCGGGCGCGGCAGAGGGCGCAATCGACGCGGCGAATATGTTAAAGCCCGCACTGGCCAGAGGGGAAATGCAGTGCATCGGTGCGACCACGCTGGACGAATACCGCAAGCGCATCGAAAAGGATTCCGCCTTGGAGCGGCGTTTTCAGCCCGTGAAGGTGGAGGAACCCACCGAGAGCGAGACCATTGACATTTTGAAGGGTCTGCGCGACCGCTACGAGGCGCATCATAAGGTGCGCATCACGGACGAAGCCATTGCCGCCTGTGTCCGCCTTTCGGGGCGGTACGTTTCCGACCGCTTCTGGCCGGACAAGGCGATCGACCTTATGGACGAAGCCTCGGCGCGGGTGCGCATCCACAACACGCTGACCCCGCCGGACATGAAGACCACCGAGGAACGCATTGCGCGGCTCAACGGGGAAAAGGAGGAAGCCGTGGCGCATCAGGACTTTGAGCGCGCCGCCGCCCTCCGCGATGAGGAAAAATCCCTGCAAAACGAAATGGAGCGGCAGAAAAAGGACTGGGAAAGCCGCAAAAACTCCAACAAAAGCGAGGTTTCCGCAGAGGATGTGGCAACCATCCTCTCCGAGCGGACGCACATTCCCGTGTCGCGGCTGACGGAGAGCGAAATGCAGAAGCTGCTGCATCTGGAAGACACCCTGCACAAGCGCGTCATCGGGCAGACAGAGGCGGTCTCTGCCGTGTCCCGCGCCATACGAAGAGCACGGGCGGGCTTGCAGGACAGCGCACGTCCCATCGGCTCGTTCATCTTCTTGGGTCCCACGGGCGTGGGCAAGACCGAGCTGTGCAAGGCCTTAGCCGAGGCACTGTTCGGGGACGAAAATGCCATGGTACGGCTGGATATGTCCGAATACATGGAAA
>DCHO01000033.1:32282-67768 GCA_002315655.1 Christensenella sp. UBA1750 | reverse complement strand
CGCCTCCGGGCTATGTGGGCTACGACGACGGCGGGCAACTGACCGAAAGCGTGCGCCGCAAGCCCTACTGCGTGGTGCTGCTGGACGAGATTGAGAAGGCGCACCCGGACGTGTTCAACACCTTTTTGCAGGTGCTCGAGGACGGCAGATTGACCGATTCCAACGGCAGAACCGTGGACTTCCGCAACACCGTGATCGTGATGACCTCCAACGTGGGCGCGAAGGATGCGGACAAAAACGCCCGTGGGCTTGGCTTCCGCAGCGAAAATATCGGGCTTTCCGTGCAGTCCTACGAGCGCATGAAGGAAGGAATGTTGGAGGAGCTCAAAAACACATTCCGTCCCGAGTTCCTAAACCGCGTGGATGAGCTGATTGTGTTCCATGCGCTGAATGAGGAGGACATACACAAAATCGCCGCGCTGATGCTGGGGAGCGTTGCCGAGCGGCTCTCCGAAAAGGACATTGAGCTTCACTGGACGGATGACGCGCTGGACTTCATCGCCAGGGAGGGCTTTGACGTGACCTACGGTGCCCGCCCTCTGCGCCGCGCCATTCAGCGGTCTGTGGAGGACAATCTATCCGAAGCGTTGCTCTCCGGCGAGGTCATTCTGGGCGACACCGTGGAAATGTCCGTGCAGGACGAAAAGCTGCACTTTCAGGCGATTGAAAACGCCGTCGGATAATTCCCATCCAAAAACTTCTTAAAGGAGAATCACCATGCCCCTTCTTCTTGACCTGTTTCTGACCTTTGCCAAGATCGGCCTGTTCACCTTCGGCGGCGGCTATGCCATGATCTCCATCATTGACGATGCGTGCGTTGAAAAAAAGAAGTGGATCACGGCGGAGGAAATGATGAACATCACCGTCATTGCGGAATCCACCCCGGGGCCTGTCGCCATCAACTGCGCCACCTTCGTGGGCTACAAGCAAAGGGGCGTACTCGGTGCGCTGATCGCCACCTTGGGCATGGCCATGCCCTCCTTTGTCATCATCTATCTCATTTCCCTGTTTTTAGACAATTTTCTGGAAATCGTCTGGGTCGCCAACGCCTTTTCCGCCATCAAGATCGCCGTCGGGATTCTCATATTGGACGCCGGCATTAAAATGCTCAAAAAGATGAAGAAAACGGCCTTTCGGGTGACGATCCTTGTACTGTCCACCCTTTTGCTGCTGTGCATCAATGCCTTTTCCCTGCGCTTTTCCACCATCAGTATGCTGCTGATTGCGGGCATGGTCAGCGTTTCGCCCTACGCCCTGCGCGGCATGGACAGAAAGGAAGGGCCTAAAGAATGATCTACTGGGACTTGCTCATCGGCTTTCTGAAGGTCGGCTGCTTCTCCTTCGGCGGGGCATATGCCGCCATTCCGCTGATCCGCGATGTGGTGCTCTCCTACGGCTGGATCGACGACGAAATGCTCTCCTACATGATCGCCATTTCCGAATCCACCCCCGGCCCCATCATGATCAACCTGGCCACCTACGTTGGCTCGGTCAAGGGCGGGGTCTTGGGCTCCCTGCTGGCAACCACTGCGGTCATTCTGCCCTCCTTCTTCGTCATTATTATACTCACCGCGCTGCTGACCAAGTTCATCGAGAACCGCTATGTCAAAGCGGTGCTTCGCGGGCTGACCCCCTGCATGATCGGCATCATTCTTGCCACCGGCATCTATATGATCGCGGAGAACCTGTTCGGCGCAGCCTTCTCCGGCATCGACTTGCGCGCCCTTCTCATCACGGCGATCTTGGCGGGTATCTATTACATCCTGCGCCCAAGGCTCAAAAAGGGCATCTCGCCCATCCTGCTCATTGTGATCTCGGCGGTTTTAGGCATTGTCGTATATGCGTTCTAAGTCAACAAAAGCCATCCCGGAAATGAACCCGGAATGGCTTTTTATATGCCAGAACAGAGGGTTTACCTGAACAGCTCGGCGGCATTCTTCATGCGCTCCGCAATGCTGACGGAGAAGGGGCACCGCTTTTCGCAGGCCTTGCAGCCGATGCAGTCAGCGGCGGTGGCTTTCATGGCCTCATAGTGCGCCTTCACCGTGGCGGGCACGGTAGTCTGCTGGGTTGCCAGATCGTAGTATTTGTTGGTCAGGGCAATGTCGATGCCCTTGGGGCAGGGCTGGCAGTGTCCGCAGTAGGTGCACTGGCCGGAGAAGGCGTGGGCGGGGGCTTTCGCCAGCACGGAGGCGTAATCCTTTTCCTCCTGCGTGGCTTCCTCGTAGTGCAGCGCCTCCCGGACGTGCTCGGGGGTGTCGTAGCCGATGAGCACGGAGGCCACGGCGGGGCGGGTCAGGGCGTAATGGATGCACTGCACCGGAGTCAGCCTGACACCGAAGGGCGAAGCCTTTTCATCCAGCAGGCGACCGCCGAACAGACCCTTCATCACGGTGATGCCGATGTCGTGCTCCTCGCAATACTGATACAGCTCGGCGCGTTCCGGGGCGATTCTGTCCTGCGCGTTGACAAAGGCATTGTCTTCAAAGATGGCGAACAGGTCTTCCGAAGGCGCCATCATGTCAAAGGCGGGGTTGATGGAGAAGAGCAGCATTTCGATCCACCCGGTCTTGGCGGCGGTCAGCGCGACAAGCGGATTGTGGGTGGAAAGCCCCAAGTGCTTCACCACGCCCTTTTCCTTCATTTCAAAGACGTAGCGCATAAAGTCGCTGTCCTGCAAATCGTTCCATTCCTGCACGGAATCGACAAAGTGAATGACCCCTAAGTCGATATAATCGGTGTGAAAACGGGTGAGAATGTCCTCAAAGGCGGGCTTGACCTTTTTGATGTCGCGGGTGCGGACATACTGCCCGTTCTCCCAAATGGAGCCGAACTGCCCCTGAATGTACCACTTTTCGCGCACGCCTACCAGCGCGTCGCCGATGTCGGAGCGCACCTTGGGATTGCTCATCCAGCAGTCCAGGACGTTGATGCCGACCTTGGTGCATTCGTCCACAACGGCCTTGACCTCCTCGGTGGAGTGCCGCTCCAGCCATTCGCCGCCCAAGCCGATCTCGCTGACCATCAGATTCGTTTTGCCCAATCTTCTGTAATTCATAAAAATCCTCCAAAAATGCAATTTCTTAACAGGAAGTATAGCATGGAAACGCCTGTCTGTCCACGAATTTTTGCGGTTCTGCTTGAATTTTCAGTCCGTTATGGTACACTGATAGGGAGAAAAACAGGAAGGGCGCAGGAATATGACACAATTATCCGACAACGAATTGTCTTTTGTGACGGGCGGCACGCAGCCGTGGCCGGCGGACAATCTGCCGCACTGCAAATACTGCCCGCACGGGCGTGTGGAAATGATTGCGGACGGCGACTGCTGGATCCTCAAATGCGACCACTGCGGCTTTGAAGTGGAAATTGAGGACGGCGAAGACCCCAACGTTTGGGTGAAATGGTAAAGACAGGGAGGAAAAACACCATGAAAAAAGCGTGTGTGATCGGCGGCAAGGGCAAGGTAGGAAATTTCTTGGTGCCCATGCTGGTGAACGACGGGTACGACGTGACCGTTGTGACCCGCGGCGAAACGAATTGGTACTTGGATAAGAAAGAATACGCGGATGTGCATGAGGTTCGCCTCAACCGCAATGACGCATCGTTTGTAAAGACCATCGCGGACGGACAGTATGACGCGGTGGTGGATATGATCTGCTTTGACCATAGCGACCTATTGAAGCTCGTCGCCGCATTGAAGGGCAGCACCAATCATCTGGTGGTGTGCGGTTCGCTGTGGATGCACGGAACTTCCGACCTCGTTCCCGTGCGGGAGCAGGACTGCCGCGAGCCCTTATGCGAATACGGGCGGCAGAAATGCGCAATGTCTGACGACCTGCACAGACTGTGGGCGGAGGAAAAGTTCCCCGGCACCATCGTGCACCCCGGGCACATCTGCGCCCCGAAGCATCCCATTGTGAACCCGCAGGGCAACCTGAATGCGGACATTTTCGCCGCCTTAAAGGAAGGGCGGGAGGTGCTCCTTCCGGGTTACGGCCTTGACACCCTGCACCACGTTGCCGCGGAGGATGTGGCGGGCATCATGCGGGCGGTCATCCAAAAGGGCGAGGGCACTTTCGGTGAGGACTTCCACGCCGCCGCAAGCCAAGCCATGTCGCTAAACGGCTATGCGCGGCACGTCGCCTCCCTCTTTGGCAGGGAAGCCAACCTTTCTTACGCTCCCTTTGAGGAATTTAAGAAGCAAGTGTCCGAAAAGGACGCCGCCATGACTTGGGATCACATTTCCCACTCCCCCGCCGCGTCCATGGAAAAGGTAAAAAATGTGCTGGGCTATACCCCGAAAACGCCCTATGAGACCGTGGACGATTCCATTTTCAGCTATTACGCCTGAACAGTCTGCAAGAATTGGCCGACAGCGATTTGATAAACGCTGTCGGCTTTTTTCTATTGATTTTTGCAGGATTTCTGCTATAATAGCATAGGAATGAATCATAATCCTGCATTTCGGAGGCAAACTTGACGTGAAAGAGAAATTCCGGGACTTTTTCTGGATCACCTTGGGCACGCTGATGGTCACTGTCGGCATCTATTTCTTCAAATTTCCCAACAACTTTTCCACCGGCGGCGTGTCGGGCATTTCCGTGATCTTGGGCGCACTGTTCCCCAACGTGTCCAGCGGTACCTATGTGCTGTGCATCAATGTGGCACTGCTGCTCATCGGCTTTATTGTGTTCGGGCGCAGTTTCGGCTTCAAGACCGTCTATTGTTCCCTGCTCATGTCGCTTTCCATCACGCTTCTGGAAAAGGTTATGCCGCTCTCAAAGCCGCTGACCTCCCAGCCCACGCTGGAATTGTGCTTCTCGGTGCTGCTGCCCGCCGTGGGCTCCGCCATCCTCTTTAACCGCGAGGCCTCAACCGGCGGCACGGACATTGTGGCAAAAATCTTCAAGAAATACACCAATGTCGACATCGGAAAAGCCCTGTTCTGCACCGATTTCCTCATCGCCACCGCCGCCGGGGTCGTGTTCGGCATCGAAACGGGTCTGTTCTCCCTGCTGGGGCTGCTCTCCAAGGCGCTGGTGGTGGATTCCGTCATTGAAAACATCAACCTGTCCAAGTATTTCACCATCGTGACCGACAAGCCCGATGAGGTCGCGGACTACATCACAAAGACCCTAAACCGCTCCGCGACCCTGCTGCACGGCGAAGGCGCGTATTCCCGCAACGAGCGCACCGTGATTTTAACCGTTCTGTCCCGCGGACAGGCGGTGCACCTGCGCACCTACCTGCACACCGTTGACCCCCACGCCTTCATCGTCATTTCCAATTCCTCGGAGATCATCGGCAAGGGCTTCCGGCAGACCTTATAACCCCTAATATGCAGAAAATCCTGTGAAAGACGCGCCTTCACAGGATTTTCTTTTTTTACCACTCGATTTCCAGAACAATGGGCTCATTGAGCTCGTCCACGGGAATGCCGGAAATGTGCAAATAAGTAATCTCGCTGCGCCCGGTGTCAATGTCGAAGAACTCAGGCAGTCTTTCCGCCTTCGCGGACAGGAGTGCGCCGGTGTTGAGCAGTTTGACGGACTTGGGCACGGAAGGGAAGTTTTTCAGCGCAACGGCAGAGGACATCAGGCCGTCATAGTAATGCAGATAGGTCTTGCCGTCCTTTTTGGTGGCAATGAAGGCGTTGTGCTCGTCGCAATAGTCGTAATCGTCGCCGTCGGTGCCTTCCAGACCGATTTTCACCTTGTTGTACCAGTCGCCCACCGCTTTCAGGCGGTCAGCGTAAGCCTCCGTGACCACGCCGCGCCCGTCGGGGCCGACGTTGAGCAGATAGGACGCGCCCATCGCCATGTACTTGTCGATGGCGGTCTTGATGTGGCGGAGGGAATAGAAATCCTCCTGCTCCCGGTAGCCCCACGACTGCTGACCTAATGAGTTGCAAGCCTCGGTCATGCGGGTGAAGCGGGTCATTTCCTGCGCCTTGTACTCGCGCTCGGGGGTGGAGAAATCGCCCTTGTCAAAGCCCCGGTCGTTGATGAAAATGCCGGGCTGCAATTTGCGCGCCAGATCGTTTAAGGAAGAATCGTCCTGCACAAAGGGCGGAATGTCCCAAAACAGGGTGTAGATTTTGCCGTAACCGGTCAGCAGCTCCACCATCTGATTCTTCATAAAGGTGCGGTATTCCGCAACGTTATAGTGCTCCTTATCCACGGACTTCCACTGGTGCGTGGAGCCGGGATTGTACGCCAGCGGATGATGCCAGTCGGGGTTGGAATAGTAAAGCCCCAGCTTCATGTCATACTTGGCACAGGCGTCGGCGAGCATTTTGAGCACGTCCTTATGATAGGGCGTGTTCATGATGTTGTAGTCGGTGTACTTGGTGTCCCACATACAGAAGCCGTCGTGGTGCTTGGTGGTAAAGCAGATGTACTGCATCCCCGCAGCCTTCGCCATTTTCACCCATTGCTCCGGGTCGTAATCCACGGGGTTGAAGGTGTCCTTGAGCGGCTCATAGTCCTCCCTCTTCCAGTCAAAGCGGGCGTAGACCTGCTCCTGAATGCCGGTCTGGGCGTAAAAGCCCCAGTGAATGAACATTCCGAACTTATTGTCAAAAACCATGCTGTGTTGCTCCTTTAAGTGATTTTCTTACCCGAAATACGCGCAAATGGCGTCATAAACTTTTTCCATGGGCGCTTTTTCCTGCGCAAACCCCTGAACCTTTTCCTGCAATGCTCTTGCGGCTGTGACCGCCCCGGGTAAAAGCCTCTCAAAGTCGGCAAGCACCTTGCCGCCGTCGCCGCCGTTTCTCAGTTCATGGATGCTCTGCAATGCGGTCTGCACAAATTCCTGCTCCCCGCCGGCTAATGTGTAATCCAGATGCTTGCTTTCGATGTAGGGGTCTGTGTCCTTGAAGTGCACCGCGCCGCAATAGGGGTCGCGGGCGGCGTAGCGCAGATGGCGGATATTACCCATGACGCAGGTGCCCATGCACATGGGGCAGGGCTCCATGGTGGTGTAAAGGGTCGCGGAGCGGATGCTTTTGAGCTGCTCGGCGGGAAGCTCGGTCTCCCACAGCAGCGTGTTTTCCGCGTGGCGAATCCACGGGTTTTTCACGTTCTGCAGATTCCGCCCGTTGCGGGCTTGTCCCAAGCAGTTCCCGTTTTCGTCAAAAAGCGTTGCGCCTATCGGGATGCTGCCCTCGACATACGCCTGCCACGCCTGTGAAAAAGCAATCTTCCAAGGCTCGGTGAGGTCTTTCCACATACATTCTCCTAATTCTGCCCGTAATAGGCGTTCTTTCCATGCTTGCGCAGGTAGTGCTTGTCCAGCAGCTCCTGCTGCATGGGAGGAATTTGGGGATTCAGCACAAGATTGTGCCACGCCATAAAGGCGACCTCCTCCAGCACCACGGCCTTTTTGACCGCGGAGACGGGATCGTTTCCCCAACAGAAGGGGCCGTGGGAATACACCAGCGCGGCGCGGATGTCCATAGGGTCAAGCTCGGAGAATCGCTCAATGATGACATTGCCCGTTTCCAGCTCGTATTTCCCGCCGATTTCCTCGGGGGTCATTTTCCGCGTGCAGGGGATTTCGCCGTAGAAATCGTCCGCGTGGGTGGTGCCCAAGGCGGGAATACCGCGCCCGGTCTGAGCAAAGATCGTTGCCCAGCGGGAATGGGTGTGGACGATGCCGCCCAAATCGCCCCATGCGCGGTAGAGTGCCAGATGGGTGTCGGTGTCGGAGGAGGGCTTATACTTCCCCTCCACTTTTTCGCCCGTCGCAAGATCGACCACCACCATATCCTCCGGGGTCATGCCGTCGTATTCCACGCCGGAGGGCTTGATGACCATAAGCCCGGACTCCCGGTCAATGCCGGAGACGTTTCCCCATGTAAAGGTGACAAGGTTATATTTCGGAAGCAGCAAATTCGCTTCGCAGACCTGCTTTTTGAGGGCTTCCAGCATGATTTATTCCCCCATCTGTTCCTTTTTGATGGCTTTTAAGCGCTTCATCACGTCGTTTGCGCCGCGGCCGAAATAATCGTGGAGAATCTGATACTCTTTGAACAGCTTGTCATAGACCTTCACGTTTTCGGGGTTCGGGGTGTAGGTTAAGTTCTTGGTCTTGCCCATCGCCCGCGCCGCGGTGAAAATGTCGTCATAGCCGCCCTTTGCCTCGCCCGCCGCAACGGAACCGAAGATTGCGCTGCCAAGCGCGGGGCCCTGCGCGGTTCCCGCAATTTTGATGGGGAGATTGAGCACATCGGCGTAAATCTGCATCATCATGGGGTCTTTCTGCGCGATGCCGCCGGAGGCAAAGAAGGTATCTACCTGCACGCCGTTGTCTTTGAAGTTATCCACGATCTCGCGGGTGCCGTAGGCGGTGGCTTCGATTAAGGCGCGGTACATTTCCTCGGGCTTGGTCTGCAGGGTCATGCCCAGCATCATGCCGGTCAAGTCCACATCCACCAGCACCGAGCGGTTGCCGTTCCACCAGTCCAGTGCCACAAGGCCGCTCTGCCCGGGTTTCAGTTTGTCGGCTAAATTTCCGACGTATTTGAAGATGCTGATGCCTTCTTCCCGCGCCGCCTGTTGGTAGCTTTCGGGCACGCAGTTGTCCATGAACCACGCAAAATGGTCACCCACGCAGCTCTGTCCGGCCTCGTAGCCGAAATAGCCCGGCATTACGCCGTCCTCCACCACGCCGCACATTCCGGGCACCTGCTTTTCCTTTGTACCCATGGTGATGTGGCAGGTGGAGGTGCCCATGATGGCGAGCATCTGATTAGGGCCGTCAATGCCCACGGCGGGCAGGCAGACGTGCGCGTCCACATTGCCCACGGCCACGGCGGTGCCCACACACAGGCCGGTCAGCTTCGCGGCTTCCTCGGTGATCTCCCCCGCCTTGGTGCCAAGGGGCAGGATTTCGGTGCCCAGCTTTTCCTCCACGACATTTTCCAGCCGGGGGTCAAGTGCGTAGAAGAAGTCCTTTGAGGGGTAGCCTGCGCGCTTGTTCCACATTTCCTTGTAGCCCGCCACGCAGGAGTTCCTTGTTTCTTTTCCGCAGAGCTGCCAGATGATCCAGTCGGAGGACTCAATGAAGCGGTCGGCGGCGGCGTAGATTTCGGGGGCCTCGTCCAGCACCTGCCAGATTTTCGGGATTGCCCATTCGGAGGAAATTTTTCCGCCGTAGTTTTTGAGCCAGCCTTCGCCGCGTGCTTCCGCAATGGCGTTTAATTTGTTCGCCTCGTCCTGCGCGGCGTGGTGCTTCCACAGCTTGATATAGGCGTGGGGCTCGTTCTCATATTCCGGCAGGAAGCACAGCGGCGTGCCGTCCTTCTTGACGGGAATCAGCGTGCAGGCGGTAAAGTCGCAGCCGATGCCGATGATGTCACGGGGGTCAACACCGCTCTGTTTGAGAAGCGCCGGAATGGTGTTGTGCAGCACATCCAAGTAGTCCTGCGGATGCTGCAGCGCCCAGTCGGTGCCCAATTTCTTTCCGGAGGGCAGCGTTTCGTCCATCACCGCATGGGGGTATTCGTAGGTCGCATCGCAAAGCTCTGCACCTGTCTTGGCATCCACCAGCACCGCACGCCCGGACAGGGTTCCGTAATCCACACCGATCGAATATTTCGCCATAATCGCAGTCTCCTTTATGTATGTGTATCGTCACAGGGGCGGGGTGACCCCGCCCCTACCTGTATCCGGGTTCGGTTCACTCCCCATCATCCTCTTCCACGATGGAAAGATACTCGGAATACAGGGTGTTGAGCAGCTTTTCGTCGTCCACGGAGCGGTAAACGTCCTCTTTGCCGTTCTGCCCCGGCAGAATCTCCAAAAAGATCAGCGCGTTTTCGTCCTCGTCGGAGTCCTCGTCCTCCAAGGGGATCAGGCAGATGTACTCCTTGCCCTTGTGCTCCACGGTGCAGACGTGCTCAAATTCCACGTCGTTTCCGTCCTCGTCGGTGAGCACGATGATGTTGTCCATTTCTTCGGTCATGGTCTTTCTTCCTCCGTTTTCCAATATCGTTCGGGATTCTGCATATAGGTTTCCAGGATCAGCACGGCAGCGATCTTGTCCACCACTTTTTTGTGATCCTTTTGTTTGATGCCGGTTTCGTGCAGCATATTGTGGGCGCTCTTGCTGGTCAGCCGCTCGTCCACATAGAAGATGGGCAGGCCGGAGGCTTCTTTCAGCGCATCCCCGAAAGTTCGGGTGTCTTCCGCCTGAAAGCCTTCCGTGCCGTCCATGTTTTTCGGAAGCCCTAAAACAAAGGCTTCCGCGCCGCGCTCCTTTGCGATTTCCAAAAAGTGCGCAATGTCATTGACTAAGCCCTTGCGCTTCCACGTTTCGATGCCCTGCGCGGTGATTCCAAGCGCGTCGTTTCCCGCCACGCCGATGCGGACATTGCCCACATCTAATGCCAATACCTTTTTCACTGTCATCATTTCCAAAAAAGCGCGCAAGCAAGCAAAACGCCCGCCAACGCGCCTATTTCCTTTCTATGCGGTTGTGACCTATTCCTGATCGAGCACATACGCCCGCACCAGTTCCTCCATGAGCTCGTCGCGCTCCAACTGCCGGATCAGATACCGGGCATTGCCGTAGGAGGTGATGTAGGTGGGGTCGCCGGAGATTAAGTAGCCCACGATCTGATTGATGGGATCGTAGCCCTTCTCCTTCAAGGAAGCATACACGCTCATAAGAATGTCATGGGCGTTCATGGAGACATTGTTCCCCATTTTGAAACGCATCGTATCATTGAACTGATCCATTTTCCCGCGCTCCTTTGCAAAGATTACCGCAATGTTATTATACAATATCGCGGAATGATTTCCAACCCCTTTTTGAGGAAAATCATCCCTCCTGCAAAATTTTAAGTCGGGAGCAGGAAAAATAGACCACCTTTCAAGGTGTGCGTTTCATTTCTTTTGCGGATTTGAGCCGTTCAGACAACAGCGCGTCAAAAACCGCCCGCAGAATGAGCAGAAGCGGGATGGCGTAGAGCATCCCCAGGATGCCCCAGAGGAAGGAGCCGCAAAGTAAGGACAGCAGCACAACGCACGGGTGCAGGGCGGCGGCGTCCCCCAAGATGTTCGGGGAGAGCACAAGCGCCTCCGCCTGTTGGGCGATAAAGACAACAAGGACGGCCGGAAGCACCGTCTTTGTCCCCTCCGGCAGCGCCAGCAGCACAATGGGCACCGCGCCTATCCATGGGCCGAAATAGGGAATCAGGTCAAAGACCGCCATGAGCAGCCCCAAGATCAGCGCAAAGGGCATTTGGATGCACAGCAGCCCCGCCGCCGTCATCAGCCCCGTTGCCAGCGAAACCAGCACCTGCCCGCGAACATAGGAAGACAGCGCCTTTTCCACCGAAAGGAAGACCTGCATAGCCCCACGGCGAATGGACAGCGGCACGCAGCGCAGAGCCGCGGAGGACAGAGCTCGCCTATCCTTGATGAGGAAGAACGCAACGACCGGCGACAGCAGAAGGTCGCTCTTGTCGGTCATCTTTCCCATGAACGCGGACGCACCCGCCCCCGCTTTTGCCGCTAAGGAATTGAGAATTTCCCCCGCCTGCGCAAGGAGGTTCGACACGATTACTTCCGAAAATCCCCATGCAACCGCCCTTTTCGACAGGCTTTCCACGCTTTCCCTGCAAAATCCGATCACATTCGGCAGCAGGGCGGACAGGCTGTGAAGCTGTCTGCCAAGGGCGGGAATGCCGAGATACAGGGTCACAGCCAGCACACAACCCAGCAGGGCAAACACGCAAAGCGCGGCGGCTCGCGGGGAAAAGCGGGCTTTCCTCTCTAAAAACGCGGCAATGGGGCACAATAAATATGCCAGCGTGGAAGAAATCAGCAGCAGGAGGAACAGCCGGGCGAGCATCCCGCGCAGGAAATACAAAGCAAGGGCGGAAATACCCAAATACAGCCACTTTTTCATCGTAAAAAAGCGGTGCGCAAATGTTTTCATCTACGCACCTTCACTTTCCTTTTTATTCCGCGATCGTGCGGATGAGCCGCTTGCCCTTTTTCAACGCCGAACGTGCCAGACACCGCCCCTGTGGGCAGGCCATCACCGCGCCGGAAATCACCGCCGCGCCGGAGATCATTCCCAGCGCCAGCCCCAGACCGAAATTGCTTTTCTGCATACCGAACATTTTTCCGTCTCCTTTCCCTGTCACGATTGTGCGCCGTTTGTGGGCACCACGACCCCCTCCGGGCGCAGGATAAAGTCCCGCATAAGGATGCGCCCGCAAGTCCAGTCCTCGAAGAGCCCGTTGGAGACCTCGATTGCGCAGACGTGCCCGGTGTTCTCGTCAAACAGCCCGTCCGTCACCCAGCCGTAAAGCGCCCCGGATGTCTCCCGCACCGTCTGTCCCACAAGGGATGGCGCATTCCTCTTTCCCTTTGAGGGCGCAAAGCCAAGCTCTACGGTGCGCTCGCCGAAGTGCCTGACCCGGCAAAATGGCACGAACCGCTTTTTCCGCAGCAGCCCTTTGGACTGCACGGAAAAGCCCGTGACCTCCTGCCCGCTGTCTGAAACCGTAAGCCCGGCAATGCGCCCCAAAGGTTTTCCCGTGCCGCTTTGCACCGCCAGCAGACCCAAAGTTTCGCTGAACTTCTGCATTGCGCATCCTTTCTGCAATCAGACTTATCTGCACTCTACTTTGCCCGAAAACCGCCCTCTGTATGCAAAAAAACCGAAGGAAATCGCTTCCTTCGGTCTGTCACATTTTGTCAGTTTCTGAGCCTTTGCAGAATGTTTGGCAGTTTTTCCAGCACCCTGTCCACATCCTCTTCTGTGTTGTATTTCCCTAAGGAGAACCGCACGGAGGACTTGACTAAATCTTCTTCCACACCCATGGCAAGGAGCACATGGGAGGGGTCGAGCGACCCGGCGGTACAGGCGGAACCTGCGGAAATCGCAATGCCCGCCATGTCCAACGAGAGCAGCAGCGCTTCGCCGCCGATGCCGGGGAAGGTGACATTGAGATGCCCGGGCAAGCCCGCTTTTCCGTTGAAAATCGCCTCGGGGCAGATTTCGGAAATGCCGCGTTTCAGCTTCTCCCGAAGTGCCGTCAGTCGTTCGGTTTCTTCCCGCATCTCCTGTGCTGCAAGTTGCAAAGCGACGGCCATGGCGGCAATGGCGGGCACGTTCTCGGTGCCGGCTCTGCGACCCTTCTCCTGTTCGCCGCCGTCGATGAGGTTTTGCGGAACAATGCCCCTGCGGATGTAAAGCACGCCCGTCCCCTTGGGCGCGTAGAATTTGTGCCCGGAGAGGGAGAGCAGGTCGATGTTCTGCGCCTTCACGTCCAGCGGAATGTGCCCTGCCGCCTGCACCGCGTCGGTGTGGAAAAGCACGCCCATATCCCGGCACAGCGCACCGATTTCAGCAATGGGCTGAACCGAGCCCACCTCGTTGTTCGCCGCCATGACGGAGACTAAAACGGTGTCCTCCCGCATCGCGTTTGCCACGTCCGCAACCAAGACAAGCCCATCGGCAGAAACCGGCAGATAGGTAACATCAAAGCCCTCTTTTTCAAGCGCTTCGCAGGTGTGCAGAATGGCGTGGTGCTCAAATGCGGTGGTGATAATGTGTTTCCCCTTGTGCGCAAGGGCGCGGGCAATGCCCTTTACTGCCCAGTTGTCGCTCTCGGAGCCGCCGGAGGTGAAGAATATCTCGTCCTTTTCGGCGTTCAGCACCCTGGCCACGGTCTTTCGCGCCGCGTTCAGCTCCCGCGCCGCCTCCCGCCCAAAGGCGTGGACGGAGGACGGGTTGCCGAAATTCTCCCGCATGACGCGAAGGTACATTTCCGCCGCTTCCTCCCGAACGCGGGTGGTCGCGGCGTTGTCCATATAAATTCTATCCATAGTTTATCCGTTCTTTTTGCAGCTGATTCCGTCCAGATTCAGCACATCCTGCAAAGTGATGGAGTCCAAATATCCGTTGATGCCGTCAAAGATCATCTGCCAAAGCCGGTGCATGGCGCAGATTCCGGCATTTTCGCAGGGGGTGATGAGGCAGTCCGCCGCGGCCAGCGGGCCTTCCAGCTCCCGCAGAATTTCCCCGATTGTGATGTCCTTTGGCTCCTTCGCCAGCGCATAGCCGCCGCCCGCGCCCCGCACGGAAATCACCAATTCCGCCTTGCGCAGGGGGGAAATCACCTGCTCCAAAAAGGCCTGAGGGATGCCCTGCGCCTCCGCAATGCACTTGACCGACTGCAGGTTTTCCCCGCAGCCCCGCGCCAGCGCTACCATGGTCTGCACGCCGTAAATGCCCTTTGCGGAAATCTTCATTCTCCGTCCCCTCCGAAAGCCTTTTTCCTGATGCTAATGAGCATAGCCGATTTTCCCGTTTCTGTCAAGCAAAGGCCGCCGACAGAACTGCCGACGGCCTTTGGAATATGCGGATAATTTAGTACAGCGGGAATTTTTCACACAGATCAAGCACGGCGGCCTTGACCCGCGGAATGGCCGAATCGCCCTCCTTGGCCAGCGTGGCGATCCACGAGGCGATCTTCACCATTTCTTCTTCCTTCATGCCGCGGGTGGTGACGGCGGGGGTGCCGATGCGCACGCCGGAGGTGATGAAGGGGGACTTGGTTTCAAAGGGAATGGTGTTCTTGTTGGCGGTGATGTTGGCGGCATCCAGGCGATGCTCCAATTCCTTGCCGGTCAGGTTCAGGTTATTTAAGTCAATGAGCATTAAGTGGTTGTCCGTGCCGCCGGAGACCAGCCGCAGACCGTGCTTTTGCAGTTCCGCCGCCATGACCTGCGCGTTTTTGATGATCTGTCCCTGATATTCCTTAAATTCCGGGCTCTGCGCTTCCTTGAAGCACACGGCCTTGCCCGCGATGACGTGCATCAAGGGGCCGCCCTGCGTTCCCGGGAAAATGCCGCTGTCGATCTTCTTGGCGTACTGCTCCCTGCACAGGATCATGCCGCCGCGGGGGCCGCGCAGAGTCTTGTGGGTGGTGGTGGTCACAATGTCGGCATAGGGCACGGGATTGGGATGCAGACCTGCCGCAACGAGACCCGCGATGTGCGCCATGTCCACCATGAACAGGCAGCCGACTTCCTTTGCAATGTCGGCAAGCTTTTCAAAATCAATGATGCGGGGATACGCGGACGCGCCCGCCAGCAGCAGCTTTGGCTTGGTTTCCAGAGCCAGACGGCGCACCTCATCATAGTCGATGCGCTCATCCTTTTCCGAAACACCGTAGGGCACGATGTTGAAGTATTTGCCGGACATATTGACGGGGGAGCCGTGGGTTAAGTGTCCGCCGTGGGCAAGGTTCATGCCTAAAATGGTGTCGCCGGGGTTCAACAGGGCAAAATAAACGGAAAGGTTCGCCTGTGCGCCGGAATGGGGCTGCACGTTGGCGTGCTCCGCGCCGAACAGCTCGCAGGCACGCTTGCGCGCCAAGTCCTCCACAATATCCACATACTGGCAGCCGCCGTAATAGCGCTTGCCGGGATAGCCTTCGGCATATTTGTTGGTGAGATGGCTGCCCATCGCCGCCATGACGGCAGGAGACACAAAGTTTTCGGAGGCGATCAGCTCAATGTGGTCGCGCTGCCGCCCCAATTCCTGCTCCATCGCCGCGGCAACCTCGGGGTCGGTGCGGGAAACCAGTTCAATATCTATCATCGTTTTCAATCTCCTTTCAGACAGTACAGAAACATATTGTTCGGTTTTATTATAGCCGAAAGGGGTAAAAAGAATCAAGCGAAATTCCTGTTATGCGAATAACTTAATGTTTTTTCACAAATTTACAGAAACATTCGGATTTCTGCTTTCACTTGACAGCGCACAGCATTTGGGTTAAACTTATATATGAACAGTTGCTCATATATTGTGAAGGTGAGAAATGCTATGAAGCTGGAAAAGGAACAAAAACGCGATCTGATTCGCATCATATTATCTGCCGTACTGCTGCTTGCCGCCGCCCTTCTGCCCACAAAGGGGCTTTTGCGCCTGCTGACCTTTGCGCTCCCCTATGCGCTCATCGGATTTCCCGTGTTCATTGAAACCTTTGAAGCCATAAAAGACGGTGACGTTTTCAATGAAGACCTGCTCATGCTTGTAGCGTCGCTGGGCGCGTTTGCGCTGGGTGAATACACGGAAGCCGTACTGGTGCTGCTGCTTTACGCCGTGGGCGAATTGTGCGAGGACTTGGCCGAAGGCAAGAGCCGGGAGGCCATCTCCGCGCTGACCGCTCTGCGCCCGGATGCAGCCGTGATGGAGCGGGACGGGCAGAGGGTCGTACTCTCCCCCGAGGAAGTCCGCGTGGGAGATGTGTTGCTTGTGCCCCCCGGACAGCGTATCCCCTTAGACGGCGTAATCCTCTCCGGCACAACCACGCTGGACACCTCCGCACTGACAGGCGAAGCGCTGCCGCAGGAGGCCGCGCCGGGCGATGTTGTGCTTTCCTCCTGCGTCAATCTGTCCGGCGTGATCCGCGTGCGTGTGACGAAGCCCTACACCGAATCCACCGTGCAGCGCATCTTGGAGCTTGTGGAAAATTCCGTCGAAAAGAAGGCGAAAACCCAGCGGTTCATCACGAAATTTGCGAAAGTTTACACGCCCATTGTGACGGTTTCTGCCGTGATTTTAGCGGTTCTTCCGCCCCTGCTCGGCTTCGGGCTTTTCCGCGACTGGATTTACCGCGCCCTGAATTTCTTAGTCATTTCCTGCCCCTGCGCTCTGGTGATTTCGGTGCCGCTGTCCTTTTTCGGGGGCATCGGCGGGGCGAGCCGGGCGGGCATTCTCATCAAGGGCGCATCCGATCTGGAAACCCTTGCCAAATGCGACACCTTTGCCTTTGACAAGACCGGCACGCTGACCACGGGCAAACTGTCCATTACAGAGCTGCGCCCGATAGGGATTTCCCAAGCCGAACTGCTGCATTGCGCTGCCGTTGCGGAACACTTTTCCAACCACCCCGTCGCCCGCGCCATCCGCGAGGCCGATAAGCTGGAAACCGACGAAAACGCAATCACGAACGTCTCCGAGCTTCCGGGAAACGGCATTTCGGCGGACTATCGCGGCGAGCGCATCCACGCGGGCAACCGCCGCCTGATGGAAAGGTTAGGCGTTGAACCTATTTCGGAGGATTGCATCGGCACGCCCGTCTATGTGGCGAAAAATGCCGAATATTTGGGCTGCATTTGGCTTTCCGACACGGTAAAGCCCGAAGCTGCGGAAGGCCTGTCCCGCCTCAAAGAGATGGGCATTTCCCGGCTTGTCCTGCTCACGGGCGACAAAAAAGCTCCCGCAGAACGCCTCTGTGGGAAGCTTGGAATATCCGAGGTGCACGCCGAGCTGCTGCCGCAGGACAAGGCAGGCATCGTGGAAACCATGATAAATGGCGGAAAAACCGTGGCGTTCGTGGGCGACGGCGTGAACGACGCGCCTGTGCTCGCGCTTGCGTCCGTGGGCATCGCCATGGGCGGGCTGGGCAGCGACGCGGCGATTGAGAGCGCGGACATTGTGCTGATGGACGACGATGTGCGGAAAATCCCGCTGGCGGTAAAAATCGCCCGCAGAACCCTAAAAATTGCCAAAGAGAACATCATTTTCGCGCTTTCCGTCAAATTTATCGTCCTGCTGCTCTCGCTTTTGGGGTTCGCGCCTCTGTTTCTTGCGGTGCTTGCCGATGTGGGCGTGACACTGCTGGCGATCCTCAACGCCCTGCGGTGCCTCAGAAGGTAGGGGCGGGGTCACCCCGCCCTATTGCTATCTTTGTCTCCTATCCGTAAAAAAACCTTTAAGCAGCGCTTCGCATTCCTCCCGCAGCACGCCGCCGATTGCGGGCACATTGCCCCGCAGCCTTGCGTCCTGCGTGACGGCATACACGCTGCCGCAGCCGCCCTGCTCCCGATCAAACGCGCCAAACACCACCAACTCCGGCCTCGCCTGGGCGATGGCGGCGGCACACATGACGCAGGGCTCCAAGGTGACATACAGCGTGCAGCCGGAAAGAACATAGTGCCCCATCATTTTTCCGGCCTCCCGCATGGCGGAAAGCTCCGCGTGCCCGGTCACATCATGGTTTGTCTCCCGCTCGTTGTGCGCGGAAGCCAATAGTTTTCCGTCCTTCACGATCACCGCGCCCACGGGAATTTCCCCCAAAGACGCACCCTTTTTCGCTTCCTCCAAAGCCATTTTCATCCATGCTTCGTGCTCACTCATGCCGCAAGTCCCCCTTTTTCTCCATTATAGCACACTTTTTCAGTTGCGCCAAAGGACATTGTGTGCTATAACGATAGAGAAATGACGAAACGGGAGGAAAAACCATGCTTCTCACCTCATGGAACGTAAACGGCCTTAGAGCCTGCCGCACCCACGGCTTTGACGAATTTTTCACCGCGCAAAATTCCGACATTTTCTGCATTCAGGAAAGCAAGCTGCAAGCGGGGCAGACCGATTTTGCCCCGGAGGGCTACTACGCCTTCTGGAATTACGCCGAAAAGAAGGGCTATTCCGGCACGGCGGTGTTCACGAAAGCCGAACCTCTGGCGGTCACTTACGGCCTTGGCATTGAGGAGCACGACCACGAAGGCCGCGTCATCACGCTGGAATTTGCCGACTTTTTCTTCATCTGCGTCTACACGCCCAATTCGCAGGACGAGCTCAAACGCCTTGCCTACCGCATGAAGTGGGAGGACGATTTCCGCGCCTACCTGCTCAAACTGGACGCGCAAAAGCCCGTCATTGTGACCGGCGACATGAATGTGGCGCATGAGGAGATTGACATCAAGAACCCCGACACGAACCACATGAGCGCGGGCTTTTCCGATGAAGAGCGGGCGAAAATGACGGAATTGCTCGCCTCCGGCTTTACCGACACCTTCCGCAAGCGCAATCCCGACCTTGTGGGCGCATATTCCTGGTGGAGCTACCGCTTCAAAGCGCGGGAGCGCAACACGGGCTGGCGCATCGACTATTTCCTCGTCTCTGATCGCCTGTATGAAAAGGTCACGGACGCGGGCATCCGCAGCGATGTGTTCGGCTCCGACCATTGCCCCATCACACTGACGCTGGCAGAATAACATAAGAAAAAGCGAAACAACCCAAGAGAACATCTTATGTTGTTTCTGCTTTTCTTATATAAAAGCTTATGTTATTTCACATTCTGTCGAAATAACATAAGCTTTTTCGATATTTGTCTTATGTTCTCTGTTTACTATTTTATTCTTTCGTGGTAACATAAGAAACAGAGGGAGGGAGAGCAATGGTTGAACGGGAATTGCATGAAATGATCGAACAAATCAGGCTCCGGGGCTGTGAGGGACAAACGACAGAAGTGAAATCGGCACATTTCGGATGCCCCGAACGGCTTTATGATACCATATCCGCCTTTTCCAATCAGGATTGCGGCGGTATCCTTGTGTTCGGTCTGGATGAACAGAACGGCTTTGCAAAGGTCGGGGTCTACGATGCACAGGATTTACAGAAAAAAATCATGGAATACTGTGAACAAATGACCCCTGTGATCCGCCCTGTGTTTACGGTCTGCGAGGAAAACGGACTGCTCTTTGTTTCGGCGGAGGTTCCTCCTGTCGATCTTTCCGAGCGCCCCTGCTTCAAAACCGCGAAAGGGCGGTTGCAGGGTTCCTACATCCGCACCGGGGATGCGGACAAGCCGATGACCGAATATGAGGTTTACAGCTATGAAGCCTTCCGCAAAAAATACAGAGATGATATCCGAATCGCGGAAGGCATTTCTCTACGCGCCCTGGACATGGAAAAAGTCAATGCGTACATTGCAATCAAGCGCAGAGAAAGACCGAATCTGGCCGTCCTGCCATTGGAGGAGCAATATGAACTGAATGGCATCACAAGAGAAGGCCGCGTCACCCTGACCGCACTTTTGCTGTTCGGTTTCTTACCTCAGGCCGCATACCCGCAATTAAGCATTCTCGCAACCAGTGTTCCCGGAACCACACTGGGGATTCCCGACGAAGACGGCAACCGTTTTTCCGATACCAAGCGAATTGAGGGCACCTTATCAGAAATGCTGGAGACAGCGCTCGCCTTTGTACGCAGCAATATGAAAACAGCAATCCGAATCAACGCCCAAACCGGGATGCGGGAAAACATACCGCAATATCCGATCATTGCCGTTCGGGAAGCGCTTCTGAATGCGCTGGTGCACCGGGATTACAGCTTTCATACAGAAGGAATGCCCATTCAGCTCACGATGTATACAGATCGCATGGAAATCACGAATCCGGGCGGACTGTACGGGCGATTGACCATAGACCAGCTGGGGCACACGCAGCCGGACACGCGCAACCCGGTTCTTGTGACCGCCATGGAAACCTTGGGGGAGACGGAAAACCGTTACTCCGGCATTCCGACGATCCGTTTTGCCATGCAGCAGCATTCTCTCCCCGCGCCCGTGTTCGTTGATTCCAGAAGCACATTTAAGGTCGTGCTCTGCAATCATACAGAACAACCAACCACCAACGATACAGAAGACGATAAACAGCTGCTTTCCTTCTGCCGCACCGCACGCACAAGGGCAGAGATCATAAAGTATCTGGGGCTTTCCTCGGGAGAATATGCACTCCGACGGTATCTGAACCCTCTTGTTAAATCGGGAGCCATCCGGCTGACAAAACCCGAAACGCCGCGCAGCAAGGATCAAAAGTACAGAACCGCGGACGAATTTACAGAATGAAAACGGAGTTCCCCCTTCAGCCCCTTCGGAGCAGCTTCCCCATTGCATGGGGAAGCCTTTCACAGAAAGAAGCTGTCGATTGCTCGGCAGCTTCTTTCCATGTATTCGTAATTATCTGATGTTCTTGTAGAGGGGGCCGTAGGCGGCACAGGCGCGATAGTCCTGACCTTCCTTGTCCATGCCGAAGGCGTTCCAGGCGGTGGGACGGAAGATCTTCTCGTCGGGAACGTTGTGCATACACACGGGAATGCGCAGGATGGAGCACAGGGCGATGAGGTCAGCGCCGATGTGACCGTAGGAGATGGCGCCGTGGTTGGCACCCCAGTTGTTCATCACATCGTAGGCGGACTTGAAGGCGGAGCCTTCCTTGCCGTCGCAGCGGGGGGTGAACCAGGTGCAGGGCCAGGTGGGGTTGGTGCGCTCCATGAGGGTGTCGGTGACTTCCTCGGGCAGATTGACCGTCCAGCCTTCCGCGATCTGCAGCACCGGACCCAAGCCCTTGACGAGGTTCAGGCGGATCATGGTGGCGGGCATTTCGGCGCGGGTGACAAAGTGAGAGGAGAATCCGCCGCCGCGGAAGTTGTCAAAGCCGGCTTCGCACCATACGGTGGCGTCGGTCATCTTCCTGATGTCGTCCTCGGTGACGTCCCACCACTGCTTCATGGTGGCGTTACCGTTCTCGTCGGTGCACTCGCCGCAGGCATCCAAGCACGCCGCGCCGGAGTTGAGCAGGTGGATGATGCCGCCGTTTTCGGCTGCCTTGCCGGTAAAGTCATAGCCGGTGGCACGCTTGGTGGCTTCGGGAGACCAGAAGGTGCGCACGTCCGCGAAAATCTGGGCTCTGCCGGTGAGCAGCTTCATAAAGAGCATGGACAGACCGTTTAGCACGTCGTTCTCGGTGGCAAAGACCATGGGCTCCTTCTTGCCGGTGTAGTCGAAGGTGGAGTTGAGCACGGCCTCGGGATAGTCGCAGTTCGGCCAGTGATCCGTCCACTGACGCTGCCCCTGGAAGCCCGCCGCGATGGCGTTGTGCCCCAGCATTTCTTCCTTGAACTGCTCGGGCAGATTGTCGTTGCCGTGCATCAGGTCTTTGATGATGCAGTACATCTTAATGGTGAATTCCCACTGCTTTTCCTTCTGCTCGTCGGTAAACTTAATGGGGGTCTTTTTGCCCATGAAATCCACATATTCGGGGTTGTCGTCGCGGCCTTCCTTGCAGTGCTCTTTTGTCCACGCAAGCGCCTTTTCGACTTCTTCCTTGTTGTAGATGCCCTCTTCCATGCGGCGGAGGATTTCCACCTCGTCCACGGATTCGACGCGCATCCCTAAGTATTCTTCCATGAACTGCTGGTCGATGATGGAGCCGCCGATGCCCATGCACATGGAGCCGATCTGCAAATAGCTCTTGCCGCGCATGGAGGCCGCCGCAACCGCCGCACGGCCGAAACGGAGCAGCTTTTCCTTCACGTCCTCGGGGATTTCGGTCACTTCGTCACGGTTCTGCACCTCATGGCCGTAGATGCCGAAGGCGGGCAGACCCTTCTGCGCGTGGGTCGCTAAGACGGAAGCCAGATACACCGCGCCGGGGCGCTCGGTGCCGTTGAAGCCCCACACGCCCTTTATGGTCATGGGGTCCATGTCCATGGTCTCTGCGCCGTAGCACCAGCAGGGGGTGACGGACAGGGTGATGGCCACGCCTTCCTTGCGGAACTTCTCCGCACAGGCGGCGGACTCGGGCACGCGGCCGATGGAGGTGTCCGCAATGACGACCTTCACGGGGGTGCCGTCGGAATAGCGCAGGTTTTCTTCAAAGAGCTTCTTGGCAGCCTCGGCCATCGCCATGGTCTGCCCTTCCAGAGATTCGCGCAGCATCATGGGGCCGCGGCGGCCGTCGATAATGGGACGGATGCCAATGGCAGGATATTCGCCGATCAGTTTGTTAGCCATACTGACCTCCTATAAAATAATAATTTTTTGAACATAGGTTAATGCTCCGTTTTTAAGTATATAGCCCAACGCCCACCTGTGTCAAGCAATTCAGGCGTTTTCTTCCATAAATAACGCACCGAAACTCTCTTTCGTAAGAGCCTCGGTGCGTAAAACTATATAGAAATTTGTCGGATGTCGGGATAGTCCTTCATCAGTGCCATGCACTCCTCGTGGGTCAGCGGATTTTTCGTGCGGTAGCGCAGGCGCAGCAGCATTTCGCCGCTCTCGCGGGAGAGATTGCTCTGCTCCACAACCGCATCGTGGCGTTTCAGCATGGTTTCAATGGCTTCCTGTCCCTGCCCGCCCTCCTTCACCCGGGCGATCATTTCCTGGGAGGTCAGCGCGTCGCCGCCGATGGGGAAGCGGTGCAGCACCATCTGCGAAAGCAGGATGAACACGCCAAGCACAATGCCCAAGAAATACAGCCCCGCGCCCAAGGCAAGCCCCACGGCGGAGGTCGCCCACAGCCCGGCGGCGGTGGTTAAGCCCTTGATGGAGGAATTTCTGTCCTTGAAAATAACTCCTGCGCCCAAGAACGATACGCCGGAGACCACCTGCGCGGCAATACGCGCCGGGTCGGCGGTCTTGGTGCCGAAGGCTTCCCCCAAATCGGCAAAGGCGTACTTGGAGACGATCATGAACGCCGCAGAGGACACCGCCACAAGCAGGTGCGTGCGGATGCCCGCGTCCTTCTGCCGCTGGGAGCGTTCCAGCCCGATGAGCAGCCCGAACCCCGCCGACAGCAGCAGCCGCAGCAGAAATTCCAGATAATCCCGAATCGGCAATCCGTTCAGCATATAATGACCTCCAATGCAAGAATCAATTTAGGCAGCACTCTGTTCTTCCTTTATAACCACATACTTTTCCCACTTGCGGGAGCGCCAGCGGAAGTGCATGAACTGGCCGCGCAGCCACTCGTCGGCACACAAGGCAATACCCACGGCATACAGCGGCAGATGAAACACCTGCGTCAGCACATACCCCAGCGGGATGCACACGCCGATGACCGAAATATACGCGGTGATCATCGACCACATGACGTCGCCCGTGCCGCGGACGGACACGCCGTAAACAAGGTTGAAGGGACGACCGAATTCCAGAATGAGGTCGACCCAAAGATATGCGGAGACCAGCGCAAAGACCTCCTCGGAGGCATTGTAAAGCCCGCAGAGCTGCCGCCGGAAGATGAGAATGAACGTCGTTAAGATAAGGTTCAGCCCCATGGCGATCCACAGGTTGCGGTTCGCCATTCTGTACGCCCCGTCAAAGTCGTGCGCCCCGCACTTGTAGCCTACCATGATCTGGGTCGCCTGTCCAACGGCATAGCCGGGCGTTTGCAGCACGGCGACAAACTGGGAAGCGTAGGTCTGCGCCACAAGGGCAGTGGAGCCCATGGAGGTGACAAAATAGGTCAGCACAATGTTGGCAATGTTGAAGGCGATGGAATCGCCCGCGCCGGGGAATCCGATCTTCAATATGGAACCAAGAACCCTGAAAGAGAAGGGCTTGGGCAGACGCAGCTTAAACCCGACCTTGATAGCGGCAATCGTCATGACAATAAGTGCCAAGGTCTGAGATAAAATCGTGACCGTGGCAACGCCGCCGATTCCGAACTCCGGCAAATGAAAGGGGCGCAGGATGACACAGGCATTGCCCGCGATGTTGACCACGTTCATCATCAGGAACACCATCATGGGAAGCTGGGGCTTTCCCAAGTTCCGCAGAATGGTCGCCAGTGTCTGGTTGAAGGCATTGACACAGCAGAAACCGCCGATGATGAGCAGATAGGTGGAGGAATAGTCCAGCAGAATCCCTTCCATGTTCATCGTGCGCAGCAGGGGCTTGTGGAAAAGGAGCAGCATCAGCCCCATGAACAGCCCGAAAAGCACGTTTGTGACCATGGCCACGGAGGCCACCTCGTTTGCGCCCTTCTCGTCCTTTGCGCCCATGTGCTGTGCGATGAGCACCGCCGCGCCGAAGGTGATGAAGGTGAACGCCATGGTGATGAAGTTGATAAACTGGTTCGCCACGCCGATGGCGGCAACGGCATCCTCGGAGAGCTTTGCCAGCAGCAGCACATTGACAAAGCCCAGCAGCCGGTTCAGTACATTTTCCACCCAAATGGGAAAGGCCAGCGAAAAAAGATTCATTCTGCGGTTCATGGAAACGGAAATCCCCCTATATATATGTAAGGATTATTTTACCGCAAACGGGAGGAATTTGCACCATCAAAATCCGGATGCCGGGTAAAAGTTATGCAAAATGCCTCCCGCATTCACAGCAGGAGGCAAAGCTTTTATGCGGATTTACAGCGCAACGGTGCGACCCGTGCGGATGCTCTCGCGCTCGGAATGTACCAGATGCAGGGCGGAAACGCTCTCCGAAACCGGGCAGACGTCCTTTTCCATGGCTTCCTTATCGCCCGATATGCGCCCCATGAAATAACGGATTTCGTTTTCGTAGAAATCGTCGGAATGCAGGTAAGAGGGCAGGGGCTCTTTGGTGATGAGGTTTTCCGTGCCGCCGTCCATGCGATAAACATTAAGGCTGCTGCCGGCAAGACGGATGGTGGCTTCCTCAAAGGAAGCGTCAATGCCGGAGGAGAAGGGGAAGGAGGGCACCTTGCGCCAGGAAGTTTCCGCACTGACATCCATAGAGCTGCCGAAATGGTAGAGGGTGGAGCAGTGCAATTCGTCCCCCACGGTGGTTACGGCATCGGGCAAGCCTAAGAAATACTGCACCAGATCGGAATCGTGAATGTGCAGATCAATGATTGCGCCGCCGGACTTGTTGGTCTGGCGCAGCCAATCCCCCGCCGACCATGTGGGAATGGTGGAATGGCGGTACAGATGCAGGGACAAAAGGTTCCCGAACCGCTTGTCCGCAATGATGTTTTTGAGGGTCACGGCGGTCTTGTCAAAGCGCAGACAGTGGGCAATCATCAGCGGCGTGCCGGTCTCTTTGGCGGTCTTGTCCATGAGAATCCCTTCCTCGACGGTGTGGGCAATGGGCTTTTCGCACAGCACGGGAATACCCAACTGCAGCGCCTCGCAGGTCAAAGCTGCGTGCTGGGGCGTGGGCACGCACAGGGACACAACATCCGGGCGGTCATTTTTCAGCATTTCGGAATAATTTGTGCGGGGGGTGATGCCGTACTTTTCGGCATAAGCGTTCGCCTTTTCTTCTTTTCTGTCGCAGATGAGGATTTCCGCGCCGGGAATGTTCTTGAGCGCTGCGATGTGCGCCTCGCTGATGTAGCCCGCGCCTAAAACTCCTACTTTCATAATTTCGTTCCTTTCGGCAAAACATTTTTTCGGTTTCCGTTATAGATAGATTCTCTGTCAAAAAGAAAAATCCTTCCTGTTACAAAATCAAGCTTTTTTGTTAATAACATCTTGACAAGAAGCCGATTTTCATGTATATGTTAAGTAGTTCCCCCCCTTAATAATTTTATGTTTAATATTTAAGGGAGGCGCGGAACATTCAGCAAAACATAAAAAAGCAAGGAGGAACACCACAATGAAAGTCACATCTGTGCACCCGATCATCGTTTCCGACAACGCGGAAAAGCTCATGGCGTTCTATGCAAACTTAGGCTTCACAACAAAGCACGCTTCCACAACGACAATGGAAGGCCCCGTCTACATCATTGCCAACGGGGATGTCGAGCTGGAAATCATGCAGACCCCGGAAAATTCACCCAATCCTATGCCTGCCGGATTATACGGCCTTAGAATTAACGTGGATGACGTCGAGGCCGCTGTGGAAGCCTTCAAGCAAAACGGCGGAACGATTCTTGCCGGACCCTTCGGAAACGAATGGACAAAGCTCTATGTGGCCAAGGATGCGGACGGTGTCAATGTCACCATCATGCAGCATATCAGAAAGTAAATAAACAATAGAGAGGAAACCCACAATGAAAGTCAGTTCTATCCATCCGATTCTTATTTCCGACAATGTGGAAAAGCTCCGGGAGTTTTACGCCTCCATCGGCTTTGCCACAAAACACACTTCTATAACGGACTTTGGCACCCCTGTCCATATCGTTGCAACCGATACTGCCGATATAGAACTTATGGAAAGCCCCAAGAATCCGCATTTCCCGATGCCCACCGGACTGTACGGTCTCAGAATCAACGTGGATGACTTAGAAGCCGCTGTCGAAGCCATCCGGCAAAATGGCGGCGAGATTCTGACCGGGCTTCTGGAAACCCCTTATGCAAAGGTCTATGCAGCTAAGGATGCAGACGGAAACTATCTCACCATCATGCAGCATAACAAAAAGTAAAACTGCCAAGAGCAGAAATAAAATATAAAACAAGGAGAAACACGATTATGAAAATCAGTTCTTTGCACCCGATTATCGTTACCGAAGACGCGGAAAAGACCATGGCGTTCTATGCAGGCTTAGGCTTCACAAAAAAGCACACCACCGAAATGGCCGCGGATTCCCCTCTCTACATTATTGCCAACGGTGATGTTGAGCTGGAAATCATGCAGGCTCCGGAGAAGGAACTCGTTGCCATGACGACCGGATTACACGGCATCAGATTGAACGTGGACGACCTTGAGGCCGCTGTTGAAGCGATCAAGCAAAATGGCGGAACGGTTCTCGGTGGGCCTTTCGATACCGAATGGACAAGCGTCTATGCGGTTAAGGATGTAGACGGAAACAACATCACCCTGCTGAAGCATATCAAAAAGTAAATCGGTTGTTCTAAAAAGGACAAAAGCCGTGCAGAGGTCTGTGCGGCTTTTGTCTTTTTTAACACAACAGACGGATTGACATTGCAAGGTGATTTTTGCTATATTGAAATCACCCAATAACATTCCGAATCAGGAGGTTTACCCTTATGAAAAGAATCCTTGCGCTTCTCTTGTCTCTCCTTCTGCTGCTGTCTCTTTCGGCCTGCACAAAAAGTGCCGCCGGAAAGGAGATTGAAATCTGGTTTGTCACCCCGCTTTACGACCATCCCGTGTTCAACGTCGCTCAGGAGGGCTTTGAACAGGCCGCCAAGGATTTGGGCTTCAAATCCAACTTCGTGGGGCCCAAAAAGCTCAACGCCGAGGAAATGAACAGCCAGATTGAGCTGGCCATCAAGTCCGGCGTCGGCGGCTTTGCCACCCTGCCCATTTCCCATGAAAGCATGGGCGAAACCTTTGCCAAGTGTGACAAAGCGGGTCTTGCCTATATCTTTGCCAATTCGGACGACCCGCAGGCCAACGCCATCGCCTCCGTCGGCACCAACGAGCGGATTTTGGGCAACCAGGGCGCGGAGGAAATCCTCAAGCACTTTGACGGTGCACCCATTTACGGCATGATAATGATGGCGATGGAGGACAATTCCAACGCCTTGGGCTTCTATGACGGCTACATGGAGGTTCTGGAAAAGGCGGAGAACTTCACCTTAGTGGATGCGGACTTCTGCAATTCCGACACCCAGACCGCCATGGACAAGTTCGCCGCCGCCTTTGAAGCGCACCCCGAGATCAACTGCATCATCGGCGTCTGCTCCGAGGCCGGCCCCGCCGCCGCAAAGGTCTGCGAGGAAAAGGGCATCACAGACAAGGTGACCATTCTTGCGGTGGACGACATTCCCGAAACGCTGGAAATGATCCGCAGCGGTCTCATCTGGGGCACCATGGCGCAGAACTACTACCAGATCGGCTACAAGACCGGCGCCATGATGTACGAATACTTAAAAAACGGCACAAAGCCCTCTGAATACTTCGTGGATTCCGGCTGTGCCTTTGTTTCCCTCGACAACATTGACACCTACGCCGAAGCCTTCCGCTGATTGAAACGCATTTTAGCCCTGTCGCAATATCCCGACAGGGCTAAATATTTTCTGCTTTTTTCTGCTTGAAATGGGGCGGCCATTCTGTTACGATAGAATCAGCATATAAACACATAAGGCAAAGGGGGAAATTTCACATGAAAATGCGTACTTTCGGCAAATTGGGCATTCAGGGCTCGGCCTTCGGTCTGGGCTGTATGCGCTTCACCAACACAAAGGACGGAGACAAGGTGATTGTGGATGAGGAAAAGGCGATTTCTATCATCCGCAAGGCCATCGACGGCGGCGTGACCTACATCGACACCGCCTATGTATATCTGGGCAAAAATTCCGAAATTGTGCTGGGCAAGGCCTTACAGGACGGCTACCGCGAGAAGGTGACCATTGCCACCAAGCTGCCCGCGGACTATGTGCAGGAGCCTTCCGACATGGATAAGATTCTCAACGAGGAACTGGCCAAGCTGCAAACGGATCACATCGACTTCTACCTGCTGCACGGCATTTCCGTGGAGCGTTGGGAGAAGTTCAAGCGCATGGGCATCAAGGACGCCTTTGCCCGCTGGAAGAAGGAAGGCAAAATCCGCTACGCCTGCTTCTCCACCCACGAGAGCTACGAGGGCTTTGCAGCCATCCTCAACGACTACGATTGGGACATGGTGCAGATCCAGTACAACTTCATGGATGTGAACAACCAGGCCGGCACCAAGGGTTTGGAGCTGGCAGGCAGCAAGGGCATTCCCGTGGTCATCATGGAAGGCCTGCTGGGCGGCAGACTTGCCAAAGCACCCGAGAATGTGCAGAAGCTCTATGACGAATTCCCCGTCAGGCGCTCCGCCGTGGAATGGGCGTTCCGCTGGCTGTGCAACCACAAGGAGGTCGCCACGGTGCTCTCCGGCTGCAACGAGCTATATCAGATTGAGGACAACCTGCGCATCTTTGACACTGTGGAACCCGGCTGCATGACAAAAGAGGAGCTTGACCTCATCGACCGCGTGCGCGATGCGTACAATTCCCGCACCCGCGTGGGCTGCACCGGCTGTGCCTATTGTATGCCCTGTCCCAACGGCGTCAACATTCCCCGGAGCTTTGCCATCTGGAATCAGGCCTCCCTTTACGGCGAGGTCAAGCCCGGCAACGAGGGCTACAAACGTCTTGCCGAGCGCAACGAGAGCCCCGAAAGCTGCTTGGAGTGCGGTGCCTGCGAGGCCGCCTGCCCGCAGCACATCTCCATCATTGAGATGCTCAAACAGGTGACAAAAGAAATCGGCTAAAAAATTTTTCCATACTTGTAGCCTTTTCCTTTTTTCTATCGTATAATAGGATGTAAGGACAAGGCAAGAGCCTGAAAAATCACAAAGGAGATTTCACAAGATGAGCAACAAATACGAATTGAACGATGAGGATCTGCAGAACGTGACCGGCGGTACCGGCGAATACAATTTCCAGTTGGGTGCTGTGGTCAAAATCTCAACACGCACCGCCAACAATCAATGGAATTTCAAATGCAATGGGCGCGTCACTTCCGCTGCACTGCCTGTAATCGTCCGGGGTGATGACGGAATCACCTACCAGGGCAGCAATCCCAATGTCAAGTTTGAAGCTTAAAAAGCATCCTCGTCCGGCTATCCGCACACAGCATCCGGGAGCGGTTGCATAACCTAAACCGATGCCGCAGCTTAAGTTATTGAAAATCCGCAAAGAAAGCCTTCGTATCACGCAACGATACGAAGGCTCAGATTGTCAAACAACCCCTTGCGTTTCTTTTTCGCAAGGGGTTGTTTGACAATCTGGGGGGAGGGCAAAAACCCTCCCCTCATTATATTTTTATTCTTTTAGGAAATCGGCTCGAAGTCCGAAGCGGGATGCTTGCACAGCGGGCAGATGAAGTCCTCGGGCAGCTCGTCGCCCTCATAGACATAGCCGCAGATTTTGCAGACATAGCCCTTCTTGCCCTCGGTCTTCGGTTTGGGCTTGACGTTGTTCTGGTAGTAGGTGTAGGTCATGGTCTCCTTGTTGGAGAGCACACGCGCTTCGGTGACGGAGCAGATGAACATTCCGTGGGTGTCCAAGTCCACATACTGCTCAACCTTTAAGGACATGAAAGAATTGATGTACTTGGGCAGGAACACAAGGCCGTTGTCGCTCCGCAGCGGCGTGCAGTCCGCAAACTTGTCGGTGTTGCGCCCGGAACGGAAGCCGAAGGACTCAAACACGGAGAAAGGCGCTTCCACGGACAGGACGTTCACGTTCATGATGCCGGTCTGCTGGATAACGTGGTGGGAATAGTTCTGCTTGTTGATGCACACCGCCACGCGGTTGGGGGTGTTGGTCACCTGCGAAATGGTGTTGACGATGAGGCCGTTGTCCTTCTTGCCGTCGTTGGAGGTAACGACATACAGACCGTAGCCGATGTTGAACAGGGCGGACAGATCGTTCTTGTTGGCGGTCTCGTCCTTCTGCGCAAGATAGTCCTTGCACAGTTCCTCGGCCAGCGCTTCCAGCTGAGAAGAGGAGGTCTCATTGAGGGCAGAGGTGATCTTCACATTGTTTTCGCAGTAGTTGAGGTTCTTGCAGCCCTCCAGCAGTCCCTTCATCACCTTGATGGCCTGGGGCGCCCAGGAGCCGTTCTCAATGAAGCCAACGGTGCGGCTCTGGAAGGCGCGGGCGGTCAGGTGCTCAATATATTCCCGCATGAAGGGGAAAATGTCGGAATTGTAGGTGGTGGTGGCAAGCACGATTCTGCCGTAGCGGAAGGCATCCTCCACAGCCTTGGACATATCACAGCGGGCTAAGTCGTGCACCACGACCTTGGGGCAGCCCTTGGCGCGGAGTTTGTCCGCAAAGGTCTCCACGGCCTTTCTGGTGTTGCCGTAAACGGAGGTGTACGCCACAACAATGCCCTCGGACTCCACGGCGTAGGAGGACCAGGTGTTGTAAAGGTTGAGATAGTAGCCCAGGTTTTCGGTAAGCACGGGGCCGTGCAGCGGGCAGATTTTCTCAATTTCAAGGGTTGCGGCTTTCTTTAAGAGCGCCTGCACCTGTGCGCCGTACTTGCCCACGATGCCGATGTAATAACGGCGGGCTTCATCTGCCCAGTCCTCGGTCACATCCAGCGCGCCGAACTTTCCGAAACCGTCCGCGGAGAAAAGCACCTTGTCGGTGGAATCGTAGGTCACCATGACCTCCGGCCAGTGCACCATGGGCGCGGCGACAAAGTGAAGAACGTGCTTGCCCAAGGGCAGCTGATTTCCCTCGGCGATCACGATGGCGCGATCCTCAAAGTCCGTGCCGAAGAAGTTCTTCATCATGGCAAAGGCCTTGGCGGAGGACACGATAGTGGCCTCGGGATAGTTCTTCATGAAGTTGGCGATGTTGGCGGAATGGTCGGGCTCCATGTGCTGCACGATGAGATAGTCGGGCTTGCGTCCGGCAAGTGCCTTGTCCAGATTGTCCAGCCACTCGTGGGTAAAGTTTTTATCCACGGTGTCCATGACGGCGATCTGCTCGTCCAAAATCAGGTAGGAATTGTACGCCATGCCGTTCGGCACCTTGTACTGACCCTCAAACAGGTCAACCTTGTGGTCGTTTACGCCGATATAGACAATATCGTTTGTGATCTTCATTTCTGTTTTCTCCTTTCGCAAGCGAGGAAATTTTTCTGTTCTCTATTGTAGCAGTTTTGGGGTTTTCCGTCAATGCAGCCCCTTTACATATACACGAAAGCAGGCCGGATGAAACCGTCTGCCGGGCAAGGCTTAGAGTTCCTTTCGGAAAAGCTTGTCCGTGCCGCCGTAGTTTACGATGTCGCGGAGCGGATACGCCGGCATCTGCTCGTCCCGATTAGACGCATAAGCCGTACTGCCGTCCTAATTCCCGGGCAACGGAGGATTTTCCCCCACAGGCCGTGCCGGAAATAAAATACACGTTTTTGAACTGCTCTTTCTGATATTCCATCATACAATCCCCTAAATAAAACAGGGCACAGCCGCAAAAGCCGTGCCCGAAAAATCTCACAGAAGCCTTACTTTTCCAGAGCCTCCACGACCCACTCGATGCGCTGCAGGTCAATGTCCCCGGGCAAGGTGCAGTCCGCGCCGATCATGTAGCCGGTGTCCTGATCGTAGGACGCGACAAGCTGCTTTGTGAAAGCCTGCACTTCTTCCTTGGTGCCGGAATAGAGCACGCCGCCGGGTCGGTTGTCGAAGCCGCCCAGCACGGTCTTGTTGCCGAAGAACTTGCGTCCTTCGACCATGTCCATTTTCTCGATGAAGGCCGCCCAGTTGATGACCTTGGCGGGATAATCCTGCCAGTCCTCCAAACGGTTCGCGTCGCCCGCCCAACCGCAACAGTGCAGAATATTATAAGGAGAGCACTTGTTGGCATGGGTCAGCACAAACTTATCCGACGGGGTGATATAGGTGCGGTAGTCCGCATAGGTCATGCGGTTCTTCTCGCCGCCCTGCACGCAATAGTAAACGCCGTCCGTGCCGGCCTCGTTCATCAGCGCTTCGCACAAGGCCGCATTGTCCTCGGCAATGATGCCCAATGCGGTGGAAATCAAGTCGGGGTCTTCCTTAAAGTGCGCCATGACCTTTTCCTCGCCCGCGCCGAAGCGGATGGACGAGAAGGGCGCAAAGACATTGTAAAGCAGGGCGTGCTGCTCCTTTAAGCCGTCCTTGATGGCCTTGACGCGCTCCACCTGCTCCCGGATAAAGGGATGGTTCTTGCCAAGGGGCTTTAAGTGTCTCCAATCGGAAACGACTTTGGCCTCCCGCGCCACCTCGTTGGGATAATCAAAATAACCGTCGCACATGACCTTGACAATATCCACGCTCGCATGGTTGTAATAATCCAAATGCGCCTGGACATTTTCCTGTCCCAGCTTCTTCCCTTCCGGGAAATGGAACCAGAAACCGACCGGGGGGCGGTCAATGGGCAGCTGATTCATACAAGCCAAAACCCGTTCACGTTTTTCCATACAAAAAATCCTCCGTCATTGAGATTTTAGACATCAATTCAGAATCATCTAATTCTATATTTCCCATTATACACCTGCTTAACAGAAATTTCAAATACATTTCGTGATTTATTGCCAATTTTCAAAAAAAAGTTTATACTATCCCTAAATCAATTACACGGGAGGAAAAAAGATGGCAAAGATCGCACAGACCCCGCCGATGGGCTGGAATTCCTGGGACTGTTACGGCGCAGCCGTGACCGAGGAAGAAGTGCTGGCAAACGCGGAATATATGGCGCAGCACATGAAATGCCACGGCTGGGAATACATTGTTGTGGACATTTTATGGTACGACCCCGATGCGGAGGATTCGCAGTACACGCCCTACGGCGACATCTGCATCGACGGCTACGGGCGCGTGATTCCCGCGGTGAACCGCTTCCCCTCCGCGCAGGGCGGCAAGGGCTTTGCGCCTCTTGCGGAAAAGATTCACGGCATGGGGCTCAAATTCGGCATCCATCTGCTGCGCGGCGTACCGCGAAAGGCGGTTTACGCCCGCTGCCCCATCAAGGGAACGAACCTTACCTGCCGGGACATTGCCCACCGCAACGACAACTGCCCGTGGAACACCGATATGTACGGCGTGGATGCAATGCGGCAGGGCGCGCAGGAATATTACGATTCCTGCTTTGCGCTCTACGCACAGTGGGGCGTGGATTATGTCAAGGTGGACGACATTGCCCAGCCGTATCACGGCGGCGAGATCGAGCTCATCCACAACGCCATCGCGCACTCGGGGCGGGACATGGTGCTCTCCCTCTCCCCCGGCGCGGCGCCCGTAGAGCAGGCGCAGCATCTGTGCGCATTTGCAAACCTCTGGCGCACCACCGGCGATTTCTGGGACGACTGGAACGACCTCTACAATTCCTTTGAGGTCTGCCACAAATGGGAAGGCGTGGGCGGCGAAGGCCACTGGCCGGATGCGGACATGATCCCCTTTGGGCATCTGGCGGTGAAATCCACCGAGCGCGGCTGGGGCGAGCGACAGACGCACTTTACCAAGGACGAGCAGATCACCTTAATGACGCTGTGGTGCATTTTCCGTTCGCCCTTGATAGTCGGCTGCGTGCTGCCCGACAACGATGATTTCACCCTGTCCGTCTTAACCAACGACGAGGTGCTGGCGCTGCTCAAAAATTCCCGCAATGCCCGTCAGGTGTTCCGGGAGGAACGCTACAATTACGCAGGCGAGGTCATTGTGTGGAAGGCGGAGGACGAGCAGGGCAACACCTACTGCGCCGTGTTCAACTGCGGCCCCAAGCCCCGGAATCTGGCGGTGCAGCTGGGCAGCACATTGTCCATCCCCGAGGGCGACTACTTAGCCCGCGACCTCTGGGCGCACGAGGAAATCCCCGTGACCCCGCACACGCTGAACGTCACCGTGCCCTCCCACGGCGCACGGCTAATAAAGCTCACCCCGAAAGCATAGCGCGCCGAAAGGAACGGATTTTTTCGGAAAGCCTGCGAATCCGGACAAATAAGAATGCCCGCCGAAAGGGAAAAAGCTTCCTTTTCAGCGGGCATTTTGTCTGATCCGAACAAATTATTTCTGATGCTCAATGACGGTGATCAGAACGCCGTTGGGGTCGCAGACAACCATGTTTTTGCCGACGGTGGTGGCGGTGGGCTGGATGATGATCTTCGCGCCCTTTGCGGTGAATTCGGCAAAGGCTTCGTCCATGTCATCCACGTTCATGCGGAAGCCGTGGAGCCCTGCATTCAGTTTCATGTTGAGAAGCTCCTTTTCGGGCTTCTGCATGACTTCAATGGTGCAGCCCTTGGGGTTTTCGAGAATGACCATGCAGATGGGACCCCGGGTCACCTTATGCTTCACGGTGTAATCCAGTGTTCCGGTGTAGAAATCGACGGTCTCCTGCACATTTTCCGTCACGATGATCGGGTAGAGGGAAGTGGTTTTCATAAACATAATCTCCTTTTTCCGGGAACTATATTAAGCACTGTTTACCGTGCTTTCCGGAGCGTTCGTTTAAGGCAACACCGCACAAATGAG
>DCHO01000033.1:7465-32155 GCA_002315655.1 Christensenella sp. UBA1750 | reverse complement strand
CATCGTCAATGCCGCCGCCGAGTTGGGCGGTGTTGCCTTAGGACAACAGAGCGATGTATCTGAGAATGAACTCCTTGTACGCATCCTCAACATCCGGTCTTGGTTCTCCGAGAGCCCGCCGCTGCAAGGCCCAGACGAAACAGTAATACGCGATCACAACAGAGTAAATCAGAAAATGCCGCAGCTTTTCTTCGGTGAACTCATCCGCAAGATATTCCCGAATGAACCGCTCCGCTTCCTCCATCCCATAGTCTGCGTCCGCGATGTAGTAGCCGATGTCCACGCCCGGGTCGGTATAACCGGCATACTCCCAGTCAATGAGAATCGCCGAGCCGTCCTGCAGCAGCATCCAATTCGGGGAGTAGGTGTCTCCGTGGCAGAAGCATTTTTTCACGCCGTCATTGATTGTTTGATCGTACAGCTTTTTGACCTGTTCCCGCATTTCCAGATACGGGGCGAAAATATCCGGGTTGATTCGGTTCAGGTTTTCGATGGTCGCTTCGGTGTCCTCCCAGGGCTTCAATCCGAAGTCCGTCACCACATCGGAGGAATGCAGTTTTTTCAGCACCTTGATGACTTTCCGGGTATCTTCAAAGGAGGTGTAATCGGGCTTTCCGTGAGGCCCGACAAATTCCATGATCTTCCAGCCCTCATCGGCGTCGGCATAGATGTAGGTGGGGTCGATTCCGAGCTTCTTTGCAATGACCATGGACGCCTTCTCGTTTTTCCAGCTCACGACCTCGCCGATTCCCTCCGCCGGATAGCGATAGATGTAATTTACGCCCTTGACCTCAAAAACACAGGACGAATTGGTCTGCCGGCGATTGATATATCTGAAATTTTTGACATCTTCTTCCTCGCAGCGGAACACCAATTTGATGTTGCGAATCACCTGACAGCCGGAATGGGAAAGATATTTGGGGTCAAATACTCTCAAATCCTCAAAGGTGTCAATCTTCGCCTTTTCCGCAGTTCCGTCTGCGGCGGTAAAAGGATTGTCAAAATAGTAATCCCCGGAGGAACAGATAACCGCATTTTCATCCAGCAGCCCGTGATTCCTCAGGAAATCAACGCCATTTTCCTCGCCGTAGTAGGCATTTTTGATGAGGGAGACGCCGAAAGTGTCGCCCAGATACGAAAGCATTTCGCCTTTGTACCCGGTGATCAGCGTAATATCCGTGATTCCGGCTTCCTTCGCCTGGCAAATCAGACGCTCCACCGGCTTTTCCCCGCGCACTTCCCACAAGCCCATCGGCTTTTCCAAAGAGAGCGGCACAAAGTCATGGTTAAACCTGTCCGCAAGAAGAATCACTTTTTTCATCATCATTTTGCTCTTGTCCTTTCTTATTTTCTGCCCGCTTTTTTGTGCTCCATCACGGTCAAGTGGATACCGTTGGGGTCGAGCACCATAAGGTTTTTGGAGGTGGGGGTCTCGATGGGACCCATCAGAATCTTTGCGCCCTTCTGCCGGAACTCCGCAACCGCCTCGTCAATGTCGTCCACATTCATGCGGAAGCCGTAAAGTCCGTCACCGAAGTTCAGACCGGGAACGGCGGCGGTGGGCTTTTGCATGACCTCGATGGTGCAGCCCTTGGGGTTTTCCAGCACGATGATGCGGGAGGCGCCCAAGTCCATGTCGTGCTTTTTGTAATAGTCCAGCGTTCCGACATAGAAATCAATGGTCTCCTGCACGTTTTCCGTCACGATGATGGGGTATAAAGAAGTGGTTTTCATAAGCATGACCTCCTGATAGTACATTCATACATTTTAATTATAAGCTTTCTTAACCTGTTGTCAACAAAATAATTTTCCATTGACAAGCCCTTGCAAATCACGCTATAATCAAGGGGAAAACAGCCGATTATCCGGCTGCGTAAGACAAAAACTGCAAAACCTGCGCTTTCAACCCTTCGTTTTGCGGGGACAGAGGCGCATTTTTCGTTTGAATAAAAAAGGAGGCTCGGAAAATGACGGAACAGCTCAAGGAAATCGCCATGCGGCTGAAAACGTTGCGTCAGATTATGGACGTGGAGGAAGGCGAAATGGCCGAGGTGTGCGGGGTGGATGCGGAAACCTACCGCGCCTACGAGCGGGGCGAAAAGGATTTTTCCTTCTCCTTTATCTACAACGCGGCGAACCGTCTGGGTGTGGACGTGGTGGATTTGATGTCCGGCGACTCCCCCAAGCTCTCCTCCATGTGCGTCGTCCGCAAGGGCAAGGGCTTTAAGATCAACCGCCGCGCCGCCTACGACTATCAGCACATCGCCTACACCTTCCGGGGCAAAAAGGTTGAGCCCTTTGTCGTCACCGTGGAACCCAAGCCCGACGAGGAAAAGCCCACCCTGCACGCCCATGAGGGGCAGGAGCTAAACTTCGTCGTGGAAGGCACAATGGAGTTCTATTTAGGCTCCACCGTCACTGTCCTGGAGCAGGGCGACAGCGTGTATTTCAACTCCGGCATTCCCCACGCCATGCGTGCGCTGAACGGCGAAAAGGTTCAGTTTCTGGCCGTCGTCATGGGGGACATGAAGTAACTTCACCGATTTTGAGGATAAAAATATGCCACTTTATGAGAAATTTGTCGGGCGGAATCGGGACGATTTCGCCACCTTGGAGGACTTGCGGAAAAACTACAAAGTCTCCGTGGGCGAGCATTTCAACTACGCTTACGATGTGGTGGACGCAATCGCCAAGGAGACCCCGGACAAGCTGTGTATGCTCTGGGTCAGCAAGGACGGGGAGGAAAAGCGGTTCACCTTTGAAATGATGCGCAGACTCTCCAATCAGGCCGCGAACTTCTTTGTGTCCTGTGGCATCAAAAAGGGCGACCGCGTGCTGTTGGTCTTGAAGCGCGGGTACCAGTTCTGGTACTGCCTGCTGGGGCTGCACCGCATCGGCGCCATTGCCATCCCCGCGACGCATATGCTCATGGCGAAGGACTATTCCTACCGCGCCAACGCCGCCGACATCAAAATGTTTGTCATCTCCGGTGACGGCGACCCCACCGACCATGTGACAGAGGCCATGGGCGACTGCAAAACGGTGGAAATCTACGCCGTTTCCAATCACAAGGAACTGCCCGCGCCGTGGATCGACTTGGATGCCGGCATTGAGAGCCAGCCCACCGAATTTGCCCGACCCGAGGGGGAAAACGAAAACCTTTCCTCCGACCCCATGCTCATCTTCTTCACCTCCGGCACCTCCGGCTATCCCAAGATGGTGTGGCACGATTTCACTTACCCGCTGGGGCACATCTTAACCGGCTGCTTCTGGCACCGGGTCGTGGACAACGGTCTGCACTTCACCATTGCGGACACCGGCTGGGGCAAGGCGCTCTGGGGCAAAATCTACGGACAATGGCTGGGCGGCAGCGCGGTGCTGACCTACGACTTTGACAAGTTCAACGCCCACGACATTCTCTCCAAGATGGAAAAATACAAGGTTACGACCTTCTGTGCCCCGCCGACCATGTACCGCTACATGATTAAAGAGGACTTATCGCAATACAATCTCTCCGCCCTCACCCACTGCACCACCGCCGGCGAAGCGCTGAACCCCGAGGTTTACGCCCAGTGGCTCAAACAGACCGGGCATAAGATTTTCGAGGGCTTCGGGCAGACCGAAACGACGCTGTGCTGCATGACCGCTTTCCCGTGGATGCAGCCGCGTTTGGGCTCCATGGGACTGCCCTCCCCCGGCTGGCGCATCGTGATCGCCTCCCCCGAGGGCGAGGAATGTCCTGCGGGCGTCACGGGCGAAATCTGCGTCCGCACCGACGGCGGCAAGCCCTTCGGCCTCTTCGGCGGCTACTGGAAGGACGAGGAAAAGACCCGAGCCGCCTGGCATGACGACCTTTACCACACCGGCGACACCGCCTACAAAGACGAATTGGGCTTCCTCTGGTTCGTGGGGCGCATCGACGACGTGATCAAGTCCTCCGGTTACCGCATCGGCCCCTTTGAGGTGGAAAGCGCACTGATGGAGCACCCCGCCGTGCTGGAATGTGCCGTCACCGGCGTGCCCGACCCTGACCGCGGCTTCGTGGTCAAGGCCACCATCGTGCTGACAAAGGGCTATGTTGCCTCCCCCGAGCTCACCAAAGAGCTGCAGAACCACGTCAAGCACACCACCGCGCCGTACAAATACCCCCGCATCATCGAGTATGTGGACGAGCTGCCCAAGACCATCTCCGGCAAAATCCGCCGGGTGGAAATCCGGGAGAACGACCAGAAGAAGCAGAATTAAGCAAAAAATCGTCTGTGACCGAAAATCACAGGCGATTTTTTGCATTGGTTGACTTGACAGGGAAATATTCAAAAATTATCATTAAGAGCGAAAAGATTTTTACCCGTGAGACACAAGAAGGGATGCGATCTGTATGAAAAACGGGTTTGTGAGAATAGCCGCCGCTGCGCCGCGCATCGCGGTTGCCGACACCGAAAACAACGCAAAAGCCATCATTGACATGGCGAAGGCTGCGGAAAGCAAGGACGTCTGCGCCCTTGTGCTGCCGGAGCTTTCCTTAACCGCCTGCACCTGCGGCGATCTGTTCGCCTTCCCCACCCTGCAAAAGGGCGCGGAGGATGCGCTGAAATGTATTCTTTCCGAAACGAAGGATTTGAAACTTGTCTTCACCGTCGGGCTGCCCGTTAAGGTGAACGGCGTGCTTTGTAATTGCATCGCCGTGGCGCAGAAGGGCAGTATTTTAGGGCTTGTGCCCAAAACCACCGCCGACAGGCAGTTTGCCGCCTTTGCGGGAAGCACTGAAATCTCCTTCTGCGGGCAGACCGTCAAGGTCTCCCCCGACCTTATTTTCTCCTGCGAAACCGTTCCCGGCTTTGCCTTCTCCGTGACCTTTGCAGACGAGGTTTTCTCCGAAAAAGCACTCAAAAAAGCCCCGGTGCTGCTGTGCGCCTCCGCCCGCCCGGAGCTTGCGGGGGAAGGTACTTTCGTCCGCAAGACCTTGGAGACCCGCACCGCGCTTTCGCATTGCGCCATTGTCTATGCAGCGGCAGGCTTGGGCGAGTCCACACAGGATTTTGTGTTCTCCGGCAGAAGCCTCATCGCGGAAAACGGCACTTTGCAGGCCGAAAACGCGCCCTTCACCGAAGATATGACCTATGCAGACATTGATGTTCAACTTCTGAACGCCGAAACGGACGGGGAAATTATCCCCTTTAATCTGCCCGTCAAAGAGCTCAATTTGTGCCGCAGGATGCGGAAAAATCCCTTTATCCCTGAGGAAAAAGAAGCCCTGCGCGAGCGGTGCGCGGAAATTCTCAATATGCAGGTGGCGGGTCTTGTCAAGCGACTTTCCCACATCCACTGTCAGAACGCTGTGCTGGGGCTTTCCGGCGGGCTGGATTCCACTCTCGCCCTCATCGTCACCGTGCACGCCTTTGACGCACTGGGTCTGCCCCGTAATAACATCCACACCGCGACCATGCCCTGCTTTGGCACCACGGCGCGGACGAAGAACAACGCCATGCTGCTGGCCGAGGCATACGGCTGCGAGCTGAAGGAAATCAGCATTGCTTCTGCCGTGAAGCAGCATTTTGCCGACATCGGACAGGATATGGGCAACCATGACGTGACCTTCGAGAATGCCCAGGCCAGAGAACGTACGCAGGTGCTCATGGACATGGCGAACCAGTGCGGCGGCATTGTGATCGGCACGGGCGACTTATCCGAATTGGCGCTGGGCTTTGCCACCTACAACGGCGACCACATGAGTATGTACGGCGTGAACGCCTCCGTGCCCAAGACCGTAATCCGCAAGGTGGTGGAATACGAGGCCTCCAATCTGGAAGGAAAAGTGGGCGAAGTGCTTCGGGACGTGATTGCCACGCCCGTTTCCCCCGAGCTGCTGCCGCCCAAGGAGGGCGGCGAGATCGCTCAAAAGACCGAGGACATTGTGGGTCCCTACGAACTGCACGATTTCTTCCTCTATTACCTCATCGGCAAACGGTATTCCCCGAAAAAGGTCTATCGCCTTGCCCTGTATAAGCTGGGTGAGCAGTTCGATTCTGAAACCATAAAGAAGTGGCTCCGCACCTTCGTGTGGCGGTTCTTCGCCCAGCAGTTCAAGCGCTCCTGCCTGCCGGACGGCCCCAAGGTCGGCTCCGTGTCCCTCTCCCCCAGAGGCGACTTTATGATGCCCTCCGATGCTGTGTCTCGGCTGTGGATCCGCGAAATTGAGGAATTATGAGCGAAAGACTGACGGGAAAGCGCATTGTGCTCCGCAAAGCCCGCATGGAGGATTTGGATGACATTTTCCCCGCGATTTACGGAGATGCGGAGCTTCTGGAAACCATGTTCATGAACCTTTCCCCGGACAGGGAAGCCGCGAAAGCCCGTCTTGCCCGCACCATCGAAATGCAGAAGGACAAGCCGCTGTATTTCTGTGCCCTGAAAGACACCGATACCGTCATCGGGCTTGGCGGAATGTTTGAGAAAGAGCCGGGCAAGTTTTCCGAAGCGGGGCTGGCGATTGCAAGGCCGCATCAGAACAGGGGCTACGGAAAAGAAATGCTGGCGCTGCTGTTGGAGGAAGCCTTTCTGCATCAAAACGCCGACTGCTTCTGTTACGACTGCATGGCGCACAACGCGCAGACCAAAGCCCTGCCAAAGTTTTTCGGCTTTTCCTACGCCAAGACCACGATGGAGACCCGCGAGCGGGACGGAAAGACCTTTGCCGTGGAGGAATATGTTCTTACCCAAGACAGCTACCTGACATGGAGGCAAGCCCATGCGACTGAAAAGCCTGTTTTAAGGGAAAAACAAGCCCGTTTTCACATGGGGACTGACCGCTTTCACCGTGATTGTATCCCTGTGCGGGCTGCTCATTCCGGGGCTGTTTGAGAATCTGTGTTACAAAACCCGCCCGGAGCACTTCTGGCAGGTGTTCTCCGGCGCGTTCGTCCACAACATTGACCCCACAACTATTTTCTTTGTCCATCTGGGCATGAACTTAATCGGGCTTGTTCCCTTCGGCATCCTTCTCGAAAAGCGGATGGGAAGAAAAATGCTGGACATTTTCACCCTGATTGTGTGGCTTGCGACCTCTCTTTTATTCCAGCTCATCACTTGGAACAATCCCTCCACCGCGGCGGGCATTTCCGCCATCGGCTATGCCTACGCCGGCGCGGGGTTCACTTTTGTTTTCCCTCTGCTGAAAGGGCACTGGAAGGAGGCTGCAAAACAGCCCCTTTTCTGGTTTTTCGCCTTTGAAGCCTTCGGGCTGCTCTCCCAGCTCAACCCCTTACTGGGCATGACCTCTCTGCTGCTCCATTCCTTCGGGCTCCTGCTGGGCATCGGCTTTGGGCTGATTGTCCATAAGAAAAAAAATAACGCGCAAAAAATCACCTGCGGACAATGTGCTCTGTCAGCAGGTGATTTTTCAATATCCAAACTCTAAGCCTTTTTTCTGACCTTGATGGTCGCGGCGTAGGCACTGTTGCACAGTCCCAAGATCGCAGACAGGATAAACAGGGTCTCCATTCCCAAGGTCTGCCAGATCCAGCCGCCGAACAGGGCGATGAAAATGGTGATCAGGTGGTTGACCGAAATGCCGGTGGAAAGGGTCGCCTTGACCTCCTCCTGCGAATCGGAAATATCCTGCACATAGACAGAGGACGCCATGGAGGCAAGGGAAATGATGGAGTCCAGCACATAGTTGACACAACAGATGACAAACGCCACGTCCTTCGGGAAAATGTGGTGGGCAAAACCGTAGAAGAAGCACACCGCGACAAGAATGATGGTGTCCATAATCATCACAATCTTATACCCCGCCTTATCAATAATCTTTCCCACCACGGGGGAGAGGAAGAAGGACGTGATGGCGGTGACGGCATAGAGGATGGAAATGACCGTGGCAGATGCGCCGTAAAAGAGGATCAGCACATAGGGGCCAAAGGTGAAGAACACCTGCTTGCGCGCCCCGTAGAAGACCTCCAGCATATAATACTTGGTGAACTTTTTGCGGAAATAAAAGCGGCTCTTGGACTTGTCGGTCTCGGACTTGGAGGTAAGCCCGAAGGTCATGAGCATGGACATGGCGGTGAACACCGCCGCAATGCCGAAGAACAGCTTATAGGGCGTGGCCTTGGCAATCAGCGACAGCGCAATGATGATGACGAAATACCCTACCAGCGTTCCCACCTGCTGCACCGAACCCTGATAGCCCAACGCCTGTCCGCCCATGCCGGGCTTGGCATAATTTAGCGTCATGGTGCCCTTCATTCCGAGCTGGATGTGCTCACCCAAGGAATACAGGCAGATGGCAAGCGTCACCAGCACTTTTGTGGGGGAAACAACGGACAGCAGCCCCATGCCGATGAGCATGATGACCGCGCCCAATTTATACAGCTTTTCGGCAGATAATGTGTAGAACGCCGCTAAGATGAACACCAGCAGCAGTCCCGGCAGCTCCCGAAAGAACTCCGCCACGCCGCGCTCGAACTCGCCCATGACGACAACCTCGGCCAGATAGTTGTCGATCAAGCCCTTGTGGATGCCGTAGCCCAAGCCCGACAGCAGAATGGAAAGAAACAGAAACCGATACTGGCTGCCCTCCCTGAAAACGCTTTTCAGCTTGCCCATAAAAATTTCTTCCTTTCAAGCATCATTTGGTTCTGAGTATAGCATGATTAGCATGGTTAAGTAAAGAAAATTTATGGGAAACTGCGCGATACTTGACGAAAATTGCCCGCCGCGCTATACTTATTTTATCAGCCAACGAACCATTTTAGGAGGGTCTTTCCATGAGAAGATTTCTGAACCGCGCCATTCTTTTTGCCGTCTACGGTCTTGCCGCCGGGGTCTATTTCCGGGAATTTACCAAGTTCAATGATTTCACCGACCGCACCATGCTCTCCATGGCGCACGTCCACATTCTCTCCTTAGGACTTGCGGGCTATCTGCTCATCGCCCTGCTTATCAAGGTTCTGAACATTGCGCCGGGCAAAAAGACACGCTTTGCCAGCGGAATGTATTCCGTCGGCATCCTGCTTGCTTCTCTTATGATGCTCCTGCGCGGCACCATGGAGGTCGCCGGGCTTCCCATCTCCGAAATGACGGACGGCATGATCGCAGGTCTCGCCGGGCTTGGGCACATCATGACCGCCGTGGGGCTTCTGTCCTTCCTCTCCCTCATCAAGCGGCACGCAAAATAGCGAATGATCTTCTGCGGCGGCTGCCGTTTGCTTCTGCCTCAATTTTATAGCGATTGAGTCCTTTCGATAGCGGATCGTTTGCGTTCCCGTTCCATCGAGCTCAATCGCTTTTTGCCGCCTTTTTGGGGTTGCGGTATCCAACAGCGCACCCGTTTTTTATTCTTGCAGGCAAACCGCTTTTGTGATATACTTTTTTCATTCGGTGCGGAACAAAAAGGAGGAACTGACTATGAAAATGCGGAAAATTACGGCGTTTTTGCTGGTACTTGCTCTGCTTGCCGCATTGTGCGGATGTGAGAGCAATGCTTCTTCCGCCAAATCGGAAAAGAAGGGCTATAAGATCGCCGTGGTACCCAAGACCATTACGCTGGGCTGGTTTCAGACCATGGAAAAGAGCGTAAAGGAATACAACGAAAAGAACGGCACGGATTACTTCTACGGCGGTCCTACGGACGTTGCCGATCAGGTGAGTTACGTTGAACAGCTTCTGGCGGAGGATTGGGACGCCATCTGCATCGTGCCGCATGACGCGGAATCCATTGCGCCCATGCTGGAAAAAGCCAGAAAAGAAGGCATCGTGATCATCACCTATGAGGCGGAGACCATGGATCCGCAGTATTATGACTATGATCTTGAACCCTATATCGCCAATGAGACCGGTCGCTATTACGGCGAAATCATGGCGCAGGCAAACGGCGGCGAGGGCGGCTACATTCAGTTCGTCGGTTCCCTCAACACCGTGAGTCACAATATGTGGTGCGACGGCGCGGACGAGTACCTTTCCGAAAACACGAACATGGTGAAGGTCGGCAGATTTGAGACCCAGGAGGACATCACCTCTGCCTACAACCAGACCAAGGAGCTGTTGCAGGCGCATCCCGAAATCGTGGCCATCGAATCCTCCTGCTCCATCGACATTGCAGGAGCCGCGCAGGCGGTTGAGGAATTGGGGCTGGTCGGCAAGGTGATGCTGGCGGGCAACTCGCTGCCTTCCGTGGCACGGGAGTATGTGAAATCCGGCACGATTGAAAAGTTCTATACCGTCAACCCCTCCGCTGCCACTCAGGCCATGCTTGCACTGGCGGAAAAGGTGCTGGAAGGCGGAGAGAACTTTGATGTGAACGCCTATAAGGGCACGATTCCCGGCTATGAAGAGATGACCGTGAAGGGTAATGTGCTCTACGGCAAAGCCGGAATCGTTGTGACGGCTGAAAACGTTGACGATTTCGGATTCTAAAAGAAGAAACGAGGGTAACTGCGCATGAGAATGCGGAAAATTGTCGCATTGGCATTGGTGCTTGCGCTGGTTCTGACCCTTTGCGGGTGCGAAAGCAGCGGCGCGGTCAAGACGGAAAAATCGGACAAAAATGGCTATAAGATCGCCGTGGTGCCCAAGACCATCTCGATTTCCTGGTTCCAGCGTATGGAGCAGGGCGTGAAGGAATACAACGCCGAGCACGGCACGGACTACTTCTTCGGCGGTCCCACGGACGTGGCGGATCAGGTGACGTACATCGAACAACTGCTGGCCGAGGACTGGGACGCCATCTGCATCGTGCCGCATGACGTGGAATCCATCGCGCCCATGCTGGAAAAAGCGAGAAAAGAGGGCATTGTGGTCATCACCCACGAGGCGGAGACCATTGACCCCAAGTATTTCGACTATGATTTGGAGCCCTTTGTGTCCACCGAGACCGGCGCGCACTACGGGGAAACCATTGTGAATTCCTGCGGCGGCGAGGGGATGTATTTCCAGTTCGTCGGTTCCTTAAACGCCGTGAGCCACAATGTCTGGTGCGATGCCGCGGATGAATACATCGCGGCGCACTCCGATATGGTGAAATTGGGACGCTACGAGACGCAGGAGGACATGGCGGCAGCCTACAACCAGACCAAGGAGCTGTTGCAGGCGCACCCCGAGATCGTGGCGATTCAGGGTTGCTGCTCCACCGATTTAGCGGGCGCGGCGAAGGCCGTGGAGGAACTGGGCTTGCAGGGCAAGATCACCATCACCGGCAACGCGCTGCCCTCGGTATCCAAGGAACACACGCTAAACGGCACCATTGAAACCTTCTCCATGTGGGACCCCGGCATGGCGGGCAAGGCGATGCTGGCGCTGGCCGAACAGGTGTTATCGGAGAAAGAGAGCTTTGACCCGACTTGTTGCACCATCTCCGTTCCCGGCTATGAGCACATGACCGTGAAAAACAACGTGCTCTACGGGCAGGCGCGGTGCGATGTGACAAAAGACAATATTGACGATTACGGTTTCTGAGATGAAGGAGGAATAAACCCATGAACGGAAAAAAACTGATTTCTTCGCTGCTGGTGCTTGTGATGCTGGTCTGCCTTTGCGGGTGCTCGGGCAGCGGCTCTGCCAAGACGGAAAAGAAGAACGGCTATAAGATCGCCGTGGTGCCCAAGACCATTTCCACCGGCTGGTTCCAGCGGATGGAGGAAGGCGTAAAGGCCTACAACGAGGAGCACGGCACGAACTATTTCTTCGGCGGCCCCACGGACGTGACCGACCAGGTGACCTATCTGGAACAGCTGCTGGCGGAGGACTGGGACGCCATCTGCATTGTGCCCTACGACATCGAATCCATTGCACCGCTGATGGAAAAGGCAAGGAAAGAGGGCATTGTGGTTATCGCCCATGAGGCGGACGCCATGGATTCCAAGTATTTTGATTATGATATTGAACCTTTTTTGCCGGAAGACTTGGGCACGCATTACGGAGAGCTGATTGTGGAAAAGACAGGCGGCACCGGGACGTATGTGCAGTTCGTGGGCAGCCTGAACTCCGTGAGCCACATCCGCTGGTGCGACGCGGCAGATGCCTACATTGCCGCCAACTCCGACATGGTGAAATTGGGTCGCTATGAGAGCAATGAAGACCCTGTTATGGCCTACAACCAGACCAAAGAGCTGTTACAGGCGCACCCGGAGATCGTAGCCATCGAATGCTCCTCCTCCGTAGAACCGGCCGGTGTCGCGCAGGCGGTGGAAGAACTGGGGCTGTCCGGGAAGATCGTGATCGTGGGAACTTCCCTGCCCTCCAGCTGCGGCGAATATGTAACCGACGGCACTCTTGCCACCATTTCCCTGTGGGACCCCGAGATGTCGGGTCGCGCCATGCTGGCAATGGCGGAACAGGTGCTGGAGCAGAAGGACAATTTTGATGTGAACACCTGCTCCCTGCCGGTTGCGGGCTATGAAAAACTGATCGTGAAGGGCAATGTGCTGTACGGCTCCGCCCGTGCGGACATTACCAAGGAGAACATCGGCGACTATCCGTTCTAACAAAGAATCAGAAAATCCATTGCCCCATGCAGTTTTCCTGTGTAGGGCAATAGGTCTATTGTGAGGAAAGCATGGGAGAAGTATTTGTTGAACTGAAAGGCATCAAAAAAGCCTATGAGGGCGTGTATGCCTTAAAGGGCATTGATCTTGCATTGCGCAAGGGCGAGATTCACTGTCTCGCCGGCGGCAACGGCTGCGGCAAGTCCACGCTCATTAAGACCATCTCCGGCGTGCATGAGCCGACGGCGGGAGAAATCTATATCGACGGACAGCAGATGAACCACATGAAGCCGCTGGACGCCATCGAAAAGGGGATTCAGGTCATCTATCAGGACTTTGCCGTGTTCCCGAACCTCACCGTGGCGGAAAATATCGCGCTGAACACCGAGATCAAGGACAGAACCAAGGTCGTAAGCTACAAGCGGATGCGGGAATTGGCTGGAAAGGCCATGGCGCAGATCGGTGCGGACTTAAACCCCGATGCGAGACTGGAAGATTTGTCCGTTGCGGGCAAGCAGATGGTCGCGCTGTGCCGCGCCATCATCAACAACCCGAAACTGCTGATCTTGGACGAGCCCACCACTGCGCTGACCGCAAAAGAGGTGCAAAAGCTCTGGGGCGTTCTGCGGAATCTGCGGGAACAGAACATTGCCATTCTGCTTGTCGATCACAAATTTGATGAAATCCGCCCGCTGGTGGACAGGCTGACCATCCTGCGCAACGGCGAGTTCGTGTCCTCCGGGCTGATTTCGGAGTACGGCCATGTACGCTTCCAGAAGGATATGACCGGGCACGACTTCTCCACCGAAAAATACCGTCCCGAACCCTCCGACGAGCCCATCCTCTCCGTGGAGCACATTTCCTCCAAGGGCAATTATGAGGATATTTCCTTTGCTCTGAGCAAAGGGGATGTGCTGGGCATCACGGGTTTGCTGGGCTCCGGGCGCAACGAGATTGCAGAAGCTCTGTTCGGGCTGTGCCCCGCAGAGAGCGGCAAAATCGTGCTGCACGGAAAGGAAGTCAAGCTCAAATCCATCAAGGATGCGGTCAAACATGAGATCGGCTTTGTGCCGGAGGACAGGCTGACCGAGGGGCTGTTCACCGCCCTGCCCATCACGGACAACACGGTGGCCTCCTCCCTCAAAAAGTACGTCCGCGCCTTCGGGCTCAAATCCTTTGAAATGGGCGAGAACACGAAAACGTGGATGAAGCGTCTGGGCGTTGTGGCGGTCTCCAAGGATGTACCCGTCTCCTCCTTATCCGGCGGCAACGCGCAGAAGGTGGTGCTGGGCAAGTGGCTCAACACAAACCCCAAGCTGCTGGTGCTGGTGGGTCCCTCCGTGGGTATGGACGTGGGCGCAAAGGCGGAAATCCATGCGATTCTGCGGGATTTGGCGCAAACCGGCGTCGGCGTCGTCATGGTGACGGACGACTTATCCGAATTGGTTGAAAACTGCAACAGAATCCTCATTGTGAAAGACCATAAAATCATAAAATCGTCCGACAATTCTTTGAGCAAAAAAGAGATTGAAGCCCTGCTCATGGGCAGCGATCAGAAGGAGGAAGAAGCATGAACCGCACCAAATCCAAGGCGTTCTTCACCTCCAACACGATGATTCTGGTTTATGTCATCCTTGCCTTCTCCGTGGTCGTGGCACTGCGCCAGCCGGCGTTTTTGAGCCCCGCCACGCCCATCAACCTCTGCCGTGCCGGACTGTTCACCTTCTGCTTTGCCCTGTGCGAAATGCTGGTGATGATCACCGGCGGCATTGACGTGTCCTTCCCCGCCATCGGCTGCGTATCCATGTATGTGCCCATGGTGCTCTATGACAGGGGCATTCTGCCGGACAACGGGCTGTACTTTGTGCTGGTGGCGCTGCTTTGCGGGCTGATTTTCGGACTGCTCAACGGCGTTCTGGTGTCCTATCTGCGCATCCCGTCCCTGATTGCGACCTTGGCAACCTCCTCCATCGCGTCGGGCTTTCTGGCCTTCGCCTTCGGGGTCAAGGATTTGACCGCCATGCCCACCGCTTTTACGAAGATTTATGAAATGAACCTTGTCACCTACACCGATCCTGCAAGCGGGCTTTCCTATCCCCTGACGGTGCTCATCTTTGTGCCCGTTGTGCTGGCTGTCGTCATGGCACTCATCCTGCGCTATACCATGGGCGGGCGCGGACTGTATGCTATGGGCGGGAACCTCTCCGCGGCGCGCATCGTGGGCTTCCCGGTCAGAAGGCTCCAATTCACCACCTATATCGTCAGCGGACTGATCACATCACTCACCGCCGTGATGTATGTCATTCTCATGCACAACGCTTCCACCACTGCCTTAATGGGGAACGAAATGTTGGTGATTGCGGCCTGCGTTGTGGGCGGCTGCTCGCTATCCGGCGGCAAGGGCACCATCGGCGGCGTGCTGCTGGGCACCCTGCTCATTACCCTTGTGCAGAACCACTTAAATATGCTGGGCATCGACACCCGCTGGCAGACGCTGGCCGTCGGCATTGTGCTGCTGTTTGGTGTGCTGATGACCTCCCTGCAGGCAGGACGCGGAAAGGGGCGTGTGTAATATGAAGAATCCTCTTGCGAGAAACAAGCAGGTGGGCACGCTGATTGCGCTCATGGCTCTTGTGTGCGTGCTCATGCTCATTTTCTGCCCCGGCTCCTATTTCACCGCGAAAAACGCGAAATCCATGCTGTTCCAGTTCCCGGAGTACGGCATTTTGGCCTTTGGCATGATGCTGTGCATGATTGCGGGCGGCATTGACTTATCCTTGGTCGGCATTATGAACCTGTCAGGACTGACCGCCGCGCTCATTCTGCTGGCGCTGATTCCCGAAGGCACGGAAGCCTCCGCCGAGTTTACCGCCGTGGCACTGATCGTGTCTTCCGTCGCGGCTCTCCTTGTGGGGGCGCTGTGCGGGCTGTTTAACGGCTTCCTCATCGGCTATTTCGGCATTCCCGCCATGCTGGTGACGCTGTGCTCGTTGCAGCTTTTCACCGGGCTGGTTTACGGCATCACCGGCGGCCCCGCCGTGACGGGGATGTGCGACGCCTTCAAGGAGATTGCCAACGGCACCATTGCCGGAACCTTCGTGCCCTACGTTCTGCCCATCTTCGTTATCGTACTGCTGGTCGTGGCGTTCATCCTCCACAAAACAAAATTAGGGCGCGAGATTTACTACCTCGGCACCAACCGCAAGGCTTCGGTATTCTCCGGCATCAACACGCTCAAAACCTCCATGCTCACCTACATGACCTCCGGCATCTTGGGCGGCGTGTCCGGCATCCTCATCACCTCGCACCTAAACGCCGCCAAGTCCTCCAACGGCACCTCCTACACCCTGCTCACCATCCTCATCGTGGTGCTGGGCGGTGTGCATCCCGACGGCGGCAAGGGCGATGTGGTGGGCGTGACGCTCTCCGTGCTCCTCATGCAGATGATCTCCAACGCCTTCACCCTCCTGCACATCTCGCAGGATGTGAAGAACTTCGCCAACGGCGCGCTGCTCATTCTGGTGCTGGTGTGCGTCATGCTCATCCGCAAGGTCGAGGAGAAAAAGAAAGCACAGCAATAAAAACGTTGAATAAAGTGAATAAAGAAAGCCTGTCATTTCGGTTGATTCCGAGGTGACAGGCTTTGATGGTTTTATTTTTCCTTATAGTACAGCATACAGTGACAGTACCCTTCAAAATCGGGGTCGGCGATCTGTTCGCGGAACTCCTTGCACATACACTTGTATTCTTCCTTTTTGCCGATGCGGCAGGGGCAATAGCCGCCCTTGGCTTTCAGCCCCTCCTGCACGGTTGCGACGACTTCCTTATCCTCGTTCAAACGAATCTTCATGGAAATGCTCCTTAGTGGATCTTCTGCTCGATCCCTCTGTCGCTCCACAGCCCGCCGTACTTGTCCGACAGGCGGGGGAACCTGCTTTCGATGGTGTAACCGTCCACGCGCACGGCATTGAAGCCCTCGGCAGCGTCGGCATCCTCCATCATTTTGTAGGTAATGTCCACCGTGGCAGGGGACACGACCTCGGGCAGGGTGTAGTGCTTGCCCGCTTTCAGCGCCTCCACGGCACGTTTTGCGGCGGCATAAATAACCTCATGTCCGCGCTCGGGGGACAGCCCCAACGCCGCCTGACGGGCCAGACCGTGCTTGACGCAGGCGGTCTCGATGCCGGGCAGCCAGTGCTCCGCCTCGGCGCAGAGCTTATCGTCGCCGGAAGCTAAGATCACCGGCACACCGCTTTCCGCGGCGATCTCCGCGTCAATGCCCAGTTCGCCGTAGGCCTTGCCGTTGACGGTGAATTTGTGCCACGATTTGGACGACATGGTGTGCTCTAAATTCGCATAGGGTGTGCCCGCCATGGCGTGATAGCCGATGAGGAACACCCCGTCCACGGTTTCGTCCAGGAACGCAAAGCGCGGAACCCTCGGCGTGCCCGCAAAGAGCAGGGCGCGGGGATCGAGGCTTTCCACCAGCAGATTGCCGGACATTCCGTGCATATCCGCCACAATCACCTCATCCGCGCCGCCGTCAAATGCGCCGCGCACGGCGGCGTTGGTGTCCTCTGTAGCCAAACGCTGCCCCACGGCGTATTTTGCCCCGTCCCTCAACAGATATTCGGAGGAATAAATGCCGGAAATGCCCTCCATGTCCACAGCGATATAGATTTTCATGGTTTAGTAGCCCTCCTTCGGCGGTTTGCTCACAATGTTGATGTTGAATCTGTAATCGGGGTTCATCAAATCGTCCTCGGTGAAATCGAGGAAGAAGATTTCGGAATACCCGTTGCGGTCGCGGTCGTAGGTCAGGTAAATGCGCCCGTCCGCAAAGGCAATGTCGGGGTAGGAAAGGTTGTCCCGGTCGTCGATGAGCCGCTTTATGGGGAAGGTCGCCCCGCCGTCCTCGGACAGATACACCGTCATGTTGGTGCGCCTGTTTTCGCAGTCGTTGGTGACTAAAATCAGCTTGCCGGACGGAGTGTAGGAGACGAAAAAGCGGGTGTCCGCGTGCACAATGTCGGAAAGCTGCGCTTCACCCCAGCTTTTGCCGCCGTCGCGGGAGAACATTTCCGCAATGCGCCCGTACCAGCAGCGGGCAAAAAAGCGGATGTCGCCGTTTGGCATCACATAGGCCATGGCTTCGTCAAAGTAGGTCTTGATCTTTGCAACCTCGGAATCCACCTGAACATAAGTCTTGCCGCCGTCTTTCGTTTCCGACCAGCAGTAGGTGTCCACCGTCTGATTGTAGGCAAAGCACAGCCAGTGCTCATCCGTCAGAAACAGCGGCTTGCAGCGCATGAAGCCGGGGAAAAGAGAACGGGGCGCGGAAAACACAGGTTCTGCCGCATCGGGGTCTTCGCAGGTGATTTCCCACTCGGCGTGGGTGAAATCGTTGAACATATAGCCTTCATAACACATAAGCAGCTGGGTTTCGCCGTGCTCGGGCAGCTTTTCCGGCGCTTTTTCCGTGTTGTTTTGCACCCAGCAGACGTGAAGTGTCCCCTTGGGGTCGGTAAAGAGCTGAATGTCCAGCGCGTGAATGAAGTGTTCGGTATCCGAGGGAATCACGATGAGCGGCTTTGACCACGTTTTGCCCTTGTCGTCGGAATAGATCAGCAGGTTGTAGTTGCGCATATCCGGCTCCCGCACGCCGCCGGAATACCAGCCTAAATAGATTCTGCCGCCGTCTGTTGTGGCGATGGTGGGGCAGCCCTGAAACTGCCGGATGGATTCGTCGTATGCGGGATCGTCGGGACGATAGAGCACCGGGCAGGGCATTTTGTCTGCATATTTCAAAGGGGATTCCTCCTTTACCTTTTTTCTCCATTATACCCCACAATTCGCCCCTTGAAAAGCACGGATGCACTTTTTCCCGAATTGTGCTATACTAAAACCCGGAAAGGGGGCGCAGAAATGGAAGCGATTCGTATATGCAGACTGACGGAAAACGATTTGCCCCTGTATTTTGAAAAACAGTGGGAATATCTCTGCCGCGACCTCTTTTCGGAAGATGATACGGAGGAAGACCGGGCGTATTTTGCCTCCCATGAATACCGAAACGAGGTGAAACGCCGCCTGAAAAACGGCACCCTGCTCCTGCTTTGCTATCAAACAGAAAAGAATGCAATCGGCTTTGCGCAGATCGCCTTGGAAAAAGGCTGCGCCCGGGTGATGGAATACTGGATTTCACCGGAACACAGACGCAAGGGCTTAGGAAAAATCTGCTGGCAGGAGACCGAAACGCGGCTGCAAAGGCTCGGCGTCCGCAAAATCACGCTGGAAGCCGCTACAAAGGATGCGGAAAAGTTCTGGCTGGCCATGGGCTTTGCGAAGCTGAAACAGGACAGGTACGAGAAATGCATAAAAATCGCCGAAATAACGGAAACATATATGTTATAAAAGCATAATATTCGTATGCAAAAAAACGCTCTGCGGGATGCAGGGCGTTTTTGATAGAAAGATAGAAAAAAATCCTTTATTCCGTCTTTATAATTCCAGGCTGTTTCCGTTAAGCAGGAAGTCATAGATATTCATAGTCAGAATTCCGTCATTATCGTGCCATGGCTTCACAATGTCTTTTACGATGATGATCTTTTTAAACGAATCCCCGACATTGACAAGCGAAGCTTTTTCCTGCTGCCTTTTTTCTTCATCGGGTATGCTGAAAGCGGACTGGATATAGTACCGTCTGCTGCCTTGATTTGCAACGAAATCAATCTCCAAGTGCTTTTTTGTCGGAATTTCGGTTTCCGCTCTGCTTCTTTTGGTAACAACGCCAACATCCACCGCGAATCCTCGCATTCTAAGCTCATTAAAGATGATATTTTCCATCAGGTGCGTTTCTTCGATCTGTCTGAATCCAAGCCTCGCATTCCGAAGTCCTATATCCTCAAAATAATATTTCTGCGGCGTTCCTATGTATTTTCGTCCTTTCACATCATAGCGGTTCGCTTCGGCAATCAGAAAAGCATCCTTCAGATAATCAATATAGCTCCGCACGGTGTTCAGGCTTATATCAGAGTGAATGGCACTTTTGAATGTAGATTCGATCTTGGATGGATTTGTCAGAGAACCGATCCCGGAAGCCAGTACATTGATCAGATCATTCAGCTCCTGCTTTTTTTCGATGTGGTGCCGTTCAATTATATCCTTTATATAGGTCTCTTCAAACAATCGTGTCAAATATTCCGTTTTCTGTTCATCTGTACTCATTGTCACGGTCAATGGAAGACCGCCGAATTGCACATAAGAACTCCAGCCTTCATACTTGTCTCCCTGATAGACGGACATAAATTCCATAAAGCTGATTGGGTAGATGTGGACTTCATCCCCTCGGCCTCTGAATTCGGTGATAATATCTTTGGACAGAAACCGCGAATTGCTGCCGGTTACATACACATCTGCATTTCTGATGTGAAGAAGAGAATTCAGCACATCTGCAAATTCATCCAGCAGTTGAACTTCGTCCAGAAAGATATAATAGTTTTGATCATCCGCAACCCGCCTTTTGATGAATTCCAAAATGGTTACGGGATTCCTGTACGGTTTGTTTTCAAAGCGATCCAGCTCGATGGAAATGATATGGTCTTCCCGTATCCCTTTTGACAGAAGATAATTCCTAAAAATCGAAAACAGCAAATACGATTTCCCGGAACGTCTGATTCCAGTGATGACCTTAATCATTCCGTTGTGCATTCTGTTGATCAGCCTGTTCAGATAAATGTCTCTTTTGATTTCCATGGTGCCTCCTCATTGACAATTCAGGTACATTGTGCCCCTGTTTTTCAATATTATACAGCAAAGAGGAAGGGACGACAAGGAAATTATTGAAAATTCAGGGACAATGTGCCCTTAATTTTCAATAAAGTGAAGCGCGGTTCGGGTAGAGCTGCGATATTGACTTTTGAACAAAGCCGGAGCGACAAAAAATGAGACATCCTTTTCGGATGCCTCATCCAGTGTGTCAAAGAACTTCGTTCTTTGACACAGAATTGCAAGCCCTGTTCATCTACGATTCACGGCCGGGCTTGCAAGCGAATCGGAATGGCGAGCCTGCGGCCGTACACGCCGCCCTCCGGCTCGCTTTATGCTGGAGACCTGCGGGTCTCCAGCGCCCTCTGTGAAATCTATTCCGTTTCTTTGTGCATTATCTCAATTATCTCAAGTCTTGTTATGCACTTATTTACCTTTTTTGACAGCCTGAATGAGGCACCCTTTTTCGGATGCCTCATCTTTTTTCGGAATATTCAGGGAAACGGAATCAGAACTGCACCTCGCGCTTTTCGCGGTCGGCGATGTAGGCGTTCTCCATAAGGGCGGTGAGCATTCTGGCTTCCTTGACGCCGTAGCGGACTTCCTTGCCGTAGAGGATGGAATCGACCCACTGGCGTGTGGGATGCGGCAGCGCCTCGGGCAGCTTGGGCACGACCCAGCCGTTTTCCAGCTTTTCAGCGGTTTCCTTGGTCTTGATGCGGATGGAATTGTCCTCGCAGAGGATCACGCCCTTGGTGCCGTAGACCTCGAAGATCTGGGGACACATGGGGGAAACCAGAGAGGTTTCGGAAACCGCGATGGCGCCGTTTTCAAACTCGATGGTGGAAATGGTATTGTCCTCGACCTGATGACCGGTCAGATTGCAGAAGGTGGAGGAAATGCGCTTGGGATTGCCCAGCATCCAGGCGGAAAGGTACATGGGATGCGCGCCCAAGTCCATCATGGCACCGCCGCCGGTGGTCTCGGGGTCGTACCAGTAATCGGGCAGCCAGCCGGCAAGTGCGCCGTCATGGCAGTTGCGGCAGCGCAGAACCGTCACATCTCCCAGCACGCCGTCCTCGATGGCCTTCTTGATGAAGAGGAATTTCGGCCACGCACGCTGCGGGAAGGAAATGGTGAAGATGACGTTGTTTTCTTCGATGGCCTTGATCACTTCGTCGCAGTCCTTGACATTTAGGCACATGACCTTCTCGGTGTAGATGTGCTTTTTCGCCTTGGCGGCCTTGATCATGACTTCCTTGTGCATATTGGTGGGGGTGTCGATGCACACGGCATCCACATCGTCCCGCGCCAGCAGACGGTCAAGGTCGGGCTCAAAGTCCACGCCCAAATCCTTTGCCCACTTTTCGCCGCGCTCGGGAATCTCGTCCCAGACCACGGTGAGCTGCACGTCGTCCATTTCGGACAGTCTGCGGGCATATTCGGGCGCGTGAACGTGCCACTTGGAAAGCATTGCAACCTTTAACATGGTAAATAATCTCCTTTGCTGTTTGGTTTCGCTGTTTCTATTATCCGCCATTTAAGGCGGTTTGTCAATTCCTTGCGCAGCGGAAGGTGCGCGATATAAAGAAAAGGCAAGCGCTTTGCACACCTGCCTTTGGTATTAAAAGAGAATCGCCATGGCCTCGGCGACGGTGGAGACTCCGCGCACCTCGATGCCGTCCTGAACGTGAATCTGCCGGAGGTTGCCCTTGGGGACGATGAGCCGGGAGAAGCCCATTCGGGTGCATTCGGCCACGCGGCGGTCAATCATGTTCACCGCGCGAACCTCGCCGGAAAGCCCGACCTCGCCCATCAGAACGTAGTCCCTCGGGATGGCCGTGTTGCGGTAGGAGGAGACCACCGCCGCCATGAGCGGCAGGTCGCAGGCGGGTTCGTCCAGCTCCAGCCCGCCCGCCACATTGACATAGGCATCCTGATTGTAGAGTGTCATGCCGCAGCGTTTTTCCAGCACCGCCAGCAGCAGCGACATTCGGTTGTAGTCAAAGCCCAGCGCCTGTCGCCGGGGATAATTCATGGTGGTGGGGGCGATTAAGGCCTGCAAATCCACCAGCACCGGGCGGGTTCCCTCCATGGAGACGGCCACAGCCGACCCCGCCGCGCCTTCGATGCGCCCGGAGAGCAGAAACTCGGAGGGGTTGGGGACTTCCACCATGCCGGACTGCTCCATGCGGAACACGCCGATCTCGTTGACCGAGCCGAAGCGGTTTTTCGCGGCGCGTAATATGCGGTATTCCTGATGCCGGTCGCCCTCAAAATAGAGCACGGCATCGACCATGTGTTCCAGCACCCGGGGGCCTGCCAATGCGCCCTCCTTGGTGACGTGCCCGACCAGGAAAATCGTCGTGCCGGATTCCTTGGCGGCACGCATCAGCATTCCCGTGGCCTCGCGCACCTGGGAGACCGACCCGGCGGAGGTGTTTTTCCCCGGAACGTAGACGGTCTGGATGGAGTCCACCACCATAAAGTCCGGGCAGAGCGCAGCCCGCTGGGCTTCGATCTCGTCCATGTTGGTTTCCGAGAGCACATAAAGCCCGCTGTCCCCGGCGCAGAGCCGCCGGGCACGCATCTTGATCTGCCGCACGGATTCCTCGCCGGACACATAGAGCACCTTTTTCCCGACGGAGGCCAAATTTGCCGAAACCTGCAAAAGCAGGGTGGATTTTCCGATGCCCGGGTCGCCGCCGATGAGCACCAGCGAACCCGGCACAATGCCGCCGCCTAAAACCCGGTCAAATTCGCTGATGTCGGAATTTTCGCGAATCTCCTCGTCTTCTTCGATCTCGGAGAGCGTGTGCAGGGGTTTTGTGGGGGCAATCACGGTGGGCTTTCTCTGCGCCCCGAAGCCGGAGGGCACATCCGGGGTCTGCTCCACCTCTTCCATCTTGTTCCACTCGCCACAGGAGGGGCATTTGCCCATCCATTTGGCGCTCTCATAGCCGCAGGCGGCGCACACGAACAGCGTTTTTGCCTTAGCCATCGGCATTTTCCTCCTTGGAAGTGATGGGCACATAGATGTAATTGAGTTCGTCCTTGCTGTCCCCGGTCTTGTTGAACCAGGTGACGCGCCGCCCGGAGACCACGGGCAGGATGCCGCGATCAGAAGCACCGTTGAGCCGCGCAAAGGTACCCTCGTTGTAGAAATAGGCGTAAATGCCGCCGTCCTTGCCGAAAATGAGCATATCCTCGCCCAGCGCGTAGGTGATTACGCCGTCGGCGATCTTGACCACCTCCCCCTCGCCCACGCGCAGGTACAGCGCGGAGTCGGGGGCTTTGTTCTTGTCGATCCACGCCCATGCCTGTCCGTTGGTCACGGGGTCGTGAACGTACATATTGGGGGAAAACGCGGAGGGCGCGTAATCGTCCTCGGCAAACATCGTGATGTCGCAATGGTAAATGGCACTCTTTTCGCCGTTTAGGATGCTGTCCTCCTCACTTTGGTTCGGATCCTGCGCCGCCCAGATCACCTGCGTGTCGTAGATGCCCGGGGCGGACACGCCATAGGTGGTCATCATGCGATCCATGGACTCCGCAAAGCCGGGAATGGAGGCGTTTTCCTCGGAGACGAGATCAACGACGTAGAGGCGTTCCTCCTTGTCCTCGTCCTGCTCCACCCAGATGAGGAAATCCTGCGACAGCCGCAGCTTCGGAACGGCGAAGGCACATTCCTTGATGAGCTTGGGGGTCGCGCCCTCAGTGCGTTCCAGCACATAGATGGCGTTTTTGCCCTGCTGGTCGGTTTCCAGCCATGCAATGTAGCTGGCATTGAGTACCGTTTCAAAGATTTCGCCGTTTTTGAGCTGCACGGTGGCAAGCTTGGTTTCGGTTCCGGTGTCCAGATCGTACAGATAGAGGGTTTTGAGCACCGGCTCCAAAAGACTGCCCGTTCCGGCGGAATAGACCATTTCGTGCCCGAACACGTCGGGGGTGTTGATGAACTTTTCCTCGGACTGCACCGACACGATGCCGTCGGAGAGGTCAAAGGCGGTTTCGATGCTCTCACCTGTCAGCGCACCCGGTTCGGGCGTCTGGGTGGTCACGACCAGATCATCCTGTGCGCCCGCCTGCTGTGTGGCGGTGGGCACCACATCCACTTTTTCCTTGTTGGCGCGCACGGAGCAGGACTTGATGCCCAAGGCCAGCGCGAAAACGACCGCGATGAGCAAAGTCGCCGTCACAACGACCGCCGACCAGCGTATGTTTTTCAGCTCCAAGCCCTTGCTTTCGGGCTCATCTTTTAAGTACGAACGCCCACGGCGCTTTGGTTTCTTTTCCATGATGCCTCTCCTTCGGGAAAGAAAATCAGTCTTTCCTAAGATAGATTATACCATGAAGCGGGATTTTCAGTTGTTTCAATCCTGCAAAAAATCGGCCTTGCATGGGGTTTTTTCTCATACAAGACCGATTGAATGTGTGTTTACAGGTA
>DCHO01000033.1:0-7286 GCA_002315655.1 Christensenella sp. UBA1750 | reverse complement strand
AGCTTTTCGGGAATCAGACAGCGGTAAGGGATGGTGTACTTGACGTTCTTGGGGAACTTTGCCTGTGCGCCGGTGGGGTCTAAGGATGCGCCCTTCATGTTGTGCACGTCGAAGTTGAACTCCGCGCCCTTGACGATCCAGTCCTCAAAGACAACTTTATTGAGAATGTCGTATTCATTCAGGCAATACAGCCCCTTGAAATGGCGGGTTTCGCGCACGCCAACCATGGCGGCGGAGGCGACAATATAACAGTTTTCATAGCCGGGGGCATACGCACGCAGGAAATCGACAATCTTGGGCATCTGCTTGCGGCACTCGATCTCGGCTTTGGTGAGGCTCTCTGCGGAGGTACCGTCAATGCCGATGGAGTTGGTCATGTTGACGGTGACAACGCCTTCGATGGGGCTGGGATAGAGCAGAACGTGTCCGGCGGGATGGGGCAGCAGCTCTTTTGCGAGTGCCTGAATCTCGCCCTTTTCGGTCTGCACCCGGGTCTCAAAGGACGGGGGCAGAATGGCTTTTTCCATATCCACGCCGCCCAATTTGAACATGAGGGTTGCGGGCTGCATACTGTTATCGGTCTCGCGGCCTAAAACGTATTCCGCACCGGCTCGGGCGGCAATGTCGCCGTCGCCCGTGCCGTCAATGACGACCTTGGCAAGAATGGCGGAGCGTCCGCTCTTGTTCTGCACGATCACACCCTTTACCGTGTCGTTTTCCATGATGGGCTCGCACGCCACGGTGTAAAACAGCATTTCCGCACCCGCCTTTTCCAGCAGGTCGATCCAAACGTTCGTCTGCACCGCCGGGTCGATAAAGGGCGTGCGCTGTCCCTGCTTGGCACCCTTGTTGCGGATTGCCATTTCGTGCAGGACTTCTTCATAGAGCTTGGAATCCACGGTGCCGGTATAGTGGCTCATCATGCCTGTGGTGGACATTCCGCCGGGAATGGAGGCGGAATCCACAAGCAGGGTCTTTGCGCCCATGCGGGCGGCCATGATGGCGGCAGCGCAGCCCGCAGGGCCCGCGCCGAGGACTAAAACGTCGGTTTCGTGGGAGACGGGGATTTCGGTTTCGGGAATACGAATCATCATAAAAATCATGCTCCTTCCGATTGCTTTTTTCGGCTTTCAGTATAGCACCAAATTGTCTGCCTGTCACTTCATTTCTTGACAAAAGCAGGGAAAAAGGCTAAACTGACCTTACTTTTTGAGAAGGAGAAAAGACAAAATGAACGCACGGGAAATGTGGAAGAAATATTGCGAAAAGGCGGGAATAGAGGAAAATATGCCCTATGAGGCGTGGGCGTTCTGCGGCGGCGGGGAAGTGGGCGACGATCTCGCCTATCTTGTCTTGAAGGGCGAAAAGACCGGTACCGCCAGCTGGCAGGACTGCTATACGGCAGAGGGCGAGAAGCTGCCAAAGGCAGGGGACTATTCCGTGATTCTCTTTGACAACGGGGAGGCGGCTTGCGTCATCCGCACGGAAAGCGTTGTGACCAAGCCCTTTTACGAGGTTTCGGCGGAGCACGCTTATTCCGAGGGCGAGGGCGACAAGAGCCTTGCCTATTGGCGGCAGGTGCATGAAGAAGTCTTTGGGCAGGACTGCGCGGAGGACGGAATCGCATTTGACAAAAGCCATTGCGCGGTGCTGGAACGCTTCTGTGTGGTCTACAAGCCCATTTCCACCGTGACGATCTGCTCCCTGTCTGCGGGCACCATCGGGGAGGACTTTGTGGCGCATGAGATTGCCATCGGGGAAAAGCGGCTAAAAGAAATGGGGCTGAACATCCAATATGCGCCCCACGCCTTAAAAGGGATTGAATACATCAAAAATCACCCGGAAAAGCGGGCGGAGGATTTGCTGTGGGCGTTTAACGATGAAAAGACCGATCTGATTCTCTGCGCCATCGGCGGGGAGGACACCTATCGGCTGCTGCCGCATCTGTTTGAAAATGACGAACTGAAAAAGGCCGTGAGGAATAAGCCATTCTTGGGCTTTTCCGATTCGACCATGAACCATCTGATGCTGCATAAGGTGGGGCTGAACACCTTCTACGGGCAGTCGTTCCTTGCGGATGTGTGCGAGATGGGTTCGGAAATGCTGCCCTATTCGCGGAAATACTTAGAGGACTTGATTTATCGCGGAACGGTTTTGGAAGTCATCCCCAGCCCGGTCTGGTATGACGGTCGGGACGATTATTCCGTGGAGAAGGTGGGAACGCCGCTGAATTCCCACGAAAATGAAGGCTTTGCGCTTTTGCAGGGCGCACCGCGCTTTGCGGGGGAAATCCTGGGCGGGTGCTTGGACACCATTTATGATATTTTTGACGGGACGCGGTTTGCGGATTCCCCCGATGTGTGCCGGAGGTATGCGCTGTTCCCGGACAAGGACGATTGGAAGGGAAAAATCCTGCTGTTGGAGACCAGCGAGGAGAAAATGAGCCCGGAAAAGTACGAAAAAGGGCTGAATTTCCTCAAAAATGAGGGTGTGTTCGAGGCGGTTTCCGGGGTGCTTGTGGGGCGACCCATTGATGAGGAGTATGTAGAGGAATATAAGAAACTGTTGGTTCAGGTGATTGATAATAAAAATCTGCCCATTGTCTGTAACCTTTCCATCGGGCATTGCCAGCCGCGGTGCATTCTGCCGCTGGGTGTGAAGTGCGTGGTGGATGCGGAAGCGCAAAAGATCACGTTTGGAAAGATGTAGGCAGAACAGGTACGGACGCTAACCAGAACCCCCCACCCGGCAAGCAGCAAAGCTGCTTGCCGGGTGGGGGGCTCTGGTCGCGGGGCGCCTCGGCGGCGCCCGGGGACTCCCTCAGTCAGCCTCGACGGCTGACAGCTCCCCCGCAAGCGGAGGAGCCTGAGAACGCCCCTTCAGTCGCTACGCGACAGGTCTCGGCTGCGGCCTCGGTCAGCGCGGCTCTTTCGACCCACTGGGTCGAAATTCACTACCGCGCTCTGCTTTGCAGCCCCATAAATGGGGACGCCTTACGCCTGCAGGCGGGAAGGTTACTTTACGATTTCGCAATAGCGGCAAAGGTGGGGCTTGCCGCGATAGTCGATGGTGTCTGTCTTGTCGAGGTCGCGCATCCCGGCTTTGAGCATGACGCGGTGGCTGGCGGGGTTTTCCTCAAAATAGCCGCAGAGGATTTGCTCGCAGCCCATGCGGAAAAGCTCGCGGATGCAAGCCGTGAGGGCTTCGGTCATGTAGCCGTTGCCCTTGTAATCCGGGTGAATGACATACCCAAGCTCTACGGTGTTGCCTTCCATTTCGCAATCGTTGACCCAGCCGATGAGTTTTCCGCCCCGGTCGATGGCGTAAACGAAATGGCGTTCATCCTTGGATAAGTCCATGAGCCTGTGAAAGAGCGCAATCGCCTTGTCCTCCGTGGGAAAATCGGGAATCATATAGGTCTGCTTGACCTCATCATTATAGAGGACAGTAAGTGCGTTTTCCCGATCGCTTTCGCAAAAGGAGCGCAGGGTGAGCCTCGCGGTTTGGAGGGTTTCCTTTTTCGGCAGCATGGCTTTCTCCTATCTTCTCCGCCCCTTGTGCTCCTTGGGCGGGGTCTTGGGGGCTTTTTCCTTGAGGTTCGCATACTGCATTTTCCGCTTTTCGGCGGTAAAGACGAAATACCCGTCGATCTCCTGCATGGAAACGCCGCCGAAAATGGCGGTCAGCTTGTTGCGATACCAAAGCTCTCTTTTCACCACCATCACCATTTTCCCGCCGATTTTCAGCCGATTGAACCCCTTTTCGATGAAGGTCTTGGCCACGGAAAAGTCCGCATGGTAGGGCGGGTTGGACAAAATCCAGTCAAAATCCTTGCGCGTGACGGCGGAGAGCGCGTCCCCGCAGACCACGCTCACATTCGGAACGCCGTTTCGCGCCGAATTTTCCCGCGCAATGCGCACCGCCGTTTCGTCCACGTCGGTCAGCACCACATTTTCTTCCCCCAAGGTCAGTGCCGCGCCGATGCCCACCAGCCCCGTTCCGCAGCCCAAGTCCAGAAGGCTTTGCCCGGGCGTGAGGTTCACGGTGGAGACCATGGCCAGCGTGCCTTTATCGGGATGCTCCGGCGAAAAGAGGGTCGGCGAAGAAGCGATGTGCAATTCGTGACCGAAAACGGTAACAGAATACATAATTGCGGCTCCTTTGTGCGTATAGTAGGGATAGAAAACAGAAGCTTCGGACAGGATAGAGAGGCAATAGAAAAAACTAACGCGGCCAAATGAATTGACCGCGCCAGAGCTCGTACCTGATCGAAAGGATAATTGTGAACGGTACAGAGCGAAAACGCTCTGCGGGTCGACGGGATGCTTTGAAAGGCATAGTCGAAAGGATTCCGAAAGGTACACATTTAAGCCTTTTATATGATACCACGTTCTTTCCCTGCCGTCAACAGGAAGAAACAGGCAAAAACAGGCGCAAAACATACGATTATATAAGGAAATATCCTGTAAGCGCGGAAACGAATGTTAAGAATAGACAGATTTGGTAAAAGGTAGCATCATCCTCTTGCAACGTGCATTCTTTCGTGCTATGATATGGAACGATTAACGGAAACATTCTCAGGAGAAGCGTGCAAAAACCCCATGAAAACGGCGTTTTTTGAGGAATCTCCGGGATTTGATGAATATTGCGGATAAATGCACCAAGGAAATTTGATGCGGAGGATTGATTTATGGGTTATATCAAGTGCCCGCGCTGCGAACTGAACTATATGCCGGATACCGAGCGTTTCTGCTCCGTCTGCAAGCGTGAGATGCGCGGCGAGGACGATCATGAGGAGCTGTGCACGGCCTGCGGGGAGCGTCCTGCGCTGCCCGGCGAAGACCTGTGCGCCGTTTGCTTAAAAGAGCTCAAGCGCCAGGAGAGCGACGGCCCCAGAGGCGACGAGGACGATACCGGCGTTGTGGGCGACGAGGGCGAAGTGACCGCCATGGAAACCACCTCGGAGCTGGAAGAGATTGACATCGACGTGGACGAGGACATCCCCTCCACCGAATATTCCGAGATCCACAAGGAACTGGGCATGGACGAGGAAGAAGAGGAAGAGGAAAAGCCCGAAGAACTCATGGACGAGGAAGAAGAGGAATAATCAAGCAGCAGGAGAAGACACAAGCATTATGCGCATCTATGCCATTGGCGATCTGCATCTGCCGGGCGGGCAAGAAAAACCCATGGAGGTTTTCGGTGCCCATTGGGAGAACCACTTTGAGAAAATCCGTGCGGACTGGGAAAGCCGCGTTGAGGAAAACGATGTGGTGCTGCTGCCCGGGGACACCAGCTGGGCGATGAGCATGGAGGACGCAAAAGACGATATTGCGCGCATTATGGCACTGCCGGGGCGCAAAATGCTGCTGCGCGGCAACCACGACTACTGGTGGTCGTCCTTAACGCGGGTCAGAATGCTGCTGCCGGAGGGCAATCGCGCCATACAGAACGATGCCTTTGACTTAGGCGACTTTGTGGTCTGCGGCAGCCGCGGCTGGCTGTTGGTCTCCGAGAACGCCGGGGAATCCCAGGACAAAAAGGTGTTCGAGCGGGAAAAAATCCGCTTGGAGCTCTCCTTACAGGACGCGGAAAAGAAGGCGCAGGGCAAGCCCATCGTGTGCATGATGCACTACCCGCCGTTTTTAAGCGGAGAAGGGGACACGGATTTCACGCGATTGCTGGAAAAATACCGTGTGAAGCTGTGCGTTTACGGACATTTGCACAGCGACGGCGTGAAAATGGGCTTCAACGGGGAACGAAATGGAATACAGTATCGGTTGGTCTCCTGCGACGCACTGGATTTCAGGCTGCTGGATGTAACGGACTGCGTAATCGAATAAACGGATAAAAAGAGCGGAAGCACAAAATCGTGCCTCCGCTTTTGCTTTGGTATTATTTTAATCAATGACAGCGAGGATGCCCCGGAAGGTGGATTCCTCGACGACCTCATCGGGAACGGTGGCGGAATCCATGCCGTAGACTTCCTTCAAAATGGTGGCTAAGGATTCGCGCAGGATGGCCTTGCCACCGATGAGCAGGTTTGCACCGCACGCGTGCTTGGCGATCTGCCGGGCGTCGCCGGAGAGCACCGCGCCGATTAAGAAGGAGGACTTGAACAGATTGGGGGTGTTTGCGTCAAGCTGGCCGGACAGGCGCACCTTGAACAGCGCACCGGCGAGGCCGTCTATTTCCTCCTGTTTCGCGCCCATGAGCAGCGCGTCCTTGTCAAAGGTGTCCTCCAAGGTGACGCTGGATTTGAGAATGGTGTGCCCGGAAACCGCCGCGATGAGTTCGCCGGAAATGAAGGTCTGCACCTTGGTGATGCGCTTGTTCTCGTCCACCACAATGAGCTTGTTGTGGGTGCCGGGCAGAATCAGCGCCACGGGGGTCTGTACGTCCATGGCGGAAAGGATGCCGTAAAGCTCGGTTTCCTCGCCCCGCGCCACGTCAAAGGTGGAAAGGTCGCTGCGGTCTGCACTCTCGATGCCAGGCAGCACGGTGCAGGGGACACAGGACAGTGCGGGCAGCACCTTGGTTACGCCGTTCTTTTGCAGGTCGGAGATGGAAGCGGGCAGGGCGCAACGGGGCGCGTCCATAAGCCCCAATTCAGAGCCCGCCATGCCGGAAGCGTAAATGCCGGTCAGATCATTTTCCGTCAGGTTGTTGGCGGCAAGAATTTCAAGGATTTTGGCGCGGACGGTGGAAAAGAGGTAGTCCTTGCCTTCGCTTACGGAGGTTCCCGCGCCAACGTGCAGCTTTTCCAGTGCCTTGCGCTCGGAATCGCAGTAGAGGGCAAGGCGGGTATTGGTGGTGCCCATATCGAGCAGAATACGGTTTTTCATGCTAAAAATCTCCTTTATTGAGCGATTATTTGCGCTGTTCGTATGCCTGTACCGCCAGCGACAGGGCGGCGTGATCGCCGATGGAATCCCCCAATTTGGCCGGGACGATGCGGCAGCAGGAAAGCGAGCCGGGCAGGGTGTCTTCCGCTAAAACGCGGCGCATTTCCTTCTGGAACAGGTCTTCGCACCGGGCGTAGACCGAACCCAGCACGATGCAGTCGGGGTTCAGAATGTCGATGAGCAGGGACAAGCCCTTGCCTAAGTATTTTGCGGAAAGGTCGAAGGTCTCCAACGCGGCCGTATCGCCGTTCTTTGCGGCAAGTGCCACATCCTTTGCGGTGATTTCCTTTCCCCAATAGGCCGGGGCTTCGCCGCGCTGGGCGTAGGACAGACCCACGGTGTAAGCCAGCTGCGCGATGCCGCCGCCGGAGCAGAAGCCCT
>DCHO01000032.1:34041-43769 GCA_002315655.1 Christensenella sp. UBA1750 | reverse complement strand
GCTGCGTGTTCGTGGGGGCGGGAAGTCAGGCGGAATACGGAAGGGGCGAAGGGGCTTTGCGCCAGAATACGCCGTGCTTTCCCGAAAACGGCTATGGGATGGCGAAGCTTTGCGCGGGGCAGATGAGCAGGGTGGAATGCAAAAAGTTAGGTATTGACCACATCTGGGCGCGCATCTTGAGTGTGTACGGGCCATGCGACGGGGAAGGTTCAATGATCAGCGGTACGATTCGGAAGCTGCTCTGTCGGGAATGCCCTGCGCTGACGGCCGGGGAGCAGATATGGGACTATCTGTATTCCGTGGATGCGGCGCGGGCGCTTTATGCCATGGCCTTGCGCGGACGGGACGGAGCAGTCTATCCCTTAGGCAGCGGGGAGGCAAGACCCTTAAAAAAGTATGTGGAAGAACTACGCGATGCCATTGACCCTGCATTGCCCTTGGGCTTTGGTGAAATTCCCTATGCGGACAAACAGGTGATGGCACTGCAGGCGGACATTTCCGTCTTGCAGAGAGACACAGGCTGGACACCCGAGACCCGATTCACCGACGGCATCCGGCAAACCATCGCCTGGATGTGGGAAAAGGAAAAATGTGAGGAAAAAACCGATGAACAGTGAGAAAAAGACGATCTCCGTCATGATTCCGTGCTACAACGAGGAGGAGAATGCACGGGCGATCTATGAGGCGGTGCGGGACGAACTGAGAACAAGCTGCCCGGATTATGATTATGAGATTCTCTTTATTGACAACAAAAGCGGAGATCGGACGCGGGAGATCATTCGCGGCATCTGCGCGGAGGATCAGAACGTCAGGGCGATCTTCAATGTGAAGAATTTCGGGCAGTTCAATAGCCCGTATTACGGCATGACACAGACCTCCGGGGATTGCACGATCACGATCTGCGCGGACTTTCAGGACCCGGTGGAGCTGATCCCGAAATTCATTGCGGAATGGGAAAAGGGGTATAAGATCGTCATCGGCATCAAGACCCGCAGCGAGGAGAGCCGACTTGTGTACTGGCTGCGCGGGCGGTATTACAAGCTCATCAGAAAGATGAGCAGCTGCGAGCAGATCGAGCAGTTCACCGGGTTCGGGCTTTATGACAGGAGCTTTATCGAGACGCTTCGTTCGCTGCGCGACCCCACGCCCTTTATCCGCGGCATTGTGGCGGAATTGGGGCCGGAGCGCAAGGAGATCGAATACACGCAGCCCAAGCGCCGGGCAGGAAAGACCAAAAACAACTGGTACAGCCTGTATGATGCGGCCATGTTGAGCTTCACAAGCTACACCAAGGCGGGGCTGCGGCTGGCGACCTTCGGGGGATTCCTCATTGCGGGGATCAGCTTCCTGATTGGCCTTGTGTATCTCATCGGAAAACTGCTGTTCTGGAACTTTTTCTCTGCGGGCTATGCGCCCATCATCATCGCGCTTTTCTTCATGGGCGGGGTTCAGCTGGCGTTCTTAGGCTTTCTGGGTGAGTACGTCATGGCGATGAACAGCAGGATCATGAACCGGCCTCTGGTGATCGAGGAGGAAAGAATCAATTTTTAGTGCAAATGAGGGCTTCTGTGGAAGGCAAAGCAAGGTCGGGATGCGTTCTTTTGCCTGTTCATAAAACCTTTCCTTGCAATGACGGCTAAAAAATGTATAATAAAAGAGATTGATCCTGCATAAAGGAGTATGGAGTGCTATGCTGAAAAAGGTTTTTATGATTTTTCTTTGCCTGATTCTGATGCTGATGCCTGTCAGTGTGTTGGCCGAGGGCGATGATACCGCATCTTCTGCGGATGAGGCGACCATCGAGGACATCAATGTGGACTTTGCCGTGTTCTTCACGGCGGACATGAATGGTGTCATGAAAAATGACAACAGCCACATCGGGTTTGCCAAGCTCAAGGGGCTGATGGATATGCAGAGCGAAGACGTCAATATGCTGATGCTGGACGCGGGCAACACGCTGGGTGACGAAGACCCCGAAAAGGTCATCAAGCTCATGAAGGCGGTGGGCTATGACGCGGCTGGGATCGGCGTGAAGGACGCCGCGCTGGGCAAGGAGAGGCTGCAGGAGCTGGCAGCCAAAGCGGATTTCCCGCTGCTGTGCGCCAACTGGCTGCGCGGGGACGGCGAGCTTTACTACGAGCCCTATACCATCGTGGAGATCGACGGGCTGACCGTCGGCATCATCGGCCTGATCTCGCCGGACATTCTGGAAATGTACCCCGAGGAAACCGAAAACGACAACGTTTACAACCCGGTTCCCATCGCCAACATTTACTATGAGGAAATGTTGGAAAAGGGCTGCAATTGCTTTATCGCGCTGACCTCCCTGGGATTTGAGAGCGATTACACGCCGCTGTTCCTGGGTACGAACTGCCCCTGGATCAACCTGATCCTGGACAGCAACACAGCGGAAGGGGATATTCTGGACAACGGCACCGTCGTGAATGGCACCAACACCTGTGTCTTTAACCTGACGCCCGATTCCGGCTCCATGTCCGTGATCGAGGTGGTCGCGGGGTATTTAGGCTTCAAGGCGCTCACCCCCTCCACCATGACCGCTGCGGACTTTGGCGAGATCGCCGCATCGGAGACCATTGAGGAAGTCATCAATACGGACTATACGCCCGTTGATGAGAATGCCGAGCCGACCGAAGCGAAGACCCGTAAATCCATGCCCGCCGCGCAGAAGTTCATTCTGCTTGTGGTGTGCATCACGGCAGTCACGGTGGGCATCATCGTTCTTGCCTACAAGAAGAAGGAAAAGAAGAAGCAATAAGAAAAATGGCAGATGCGAAAATGCGCATTTGCCTTTTTTGTCGGAATTGTGATATACTAAAGCAAATCTGATAAAGCGAGGAAAAATCTTATGCCCAGAACCTATACGATTTCCAACAAGAACATTGAAGCTGTCATCGCGCCGGACAACGGCGGGATGCTTGTGTCCCTCAAAGTAAACGGCGTGGAGACCCTTCGCATGAATGCGGGCGAGCTGCGGCTCCATCCCATGCTGGCGGGCGGCGTGCCGCTCATGTTCCCGTACCCCAGCGCCACAAAGGGTGACTGCTACGTTGTGGACGGCAAGGAATACGGAATGCCCATGCACGGGCTGTGCAAGAATGCCGCCTTCGGCATCAAAGATATGGGGGAGGACTACATCACCCTGTTCATGACCAACAACGAAGCATGGATGAGCACTCAGTATCCTTATCCCTTCCGGCTGGAAGTGACCTACAAACTGACCGAAAACGGCATCAAGCTTCTGGCGAACGTCACCAACACCGGCGTAAAGCCTCTGCCCCACGCCATCGGCTGGCACCCGTTCTTTAAGGCTACAGACAAAAAGGCCGTGAAGCTGAACCATTCTTTCACCGTCAATTACGATTACCTAAACGATACAGACAGCGGCGAAGCGGCGCAGAATATGAACTTAGCGGATGTTTGGGATCACGTTTTCCACACGCCGAAGACGACCTTCTTCACCGTTGAAAATCCCGTGGACGGCTTTGCCGTGCGCTGCGACTATGATGAGTGCTTTAATGTACTGGTGGTATGCACAACGGTTGAAGGCGCGACCTGCGTAGAGCCCTGGTGCGACCTGCCCAACGCCGCGAACCTGCACAGGTTTACGCAGTGGGTAAACCCGGGGGAGAGCAGGGATTACAACGTGACGCTGACCTTACAGAAGCTTGGATAAAATGAAATGCAGAGACTTTGACAGCCCCATCGGCGTGCTGCGGCTCACGGAGGAAAACGGCGCACTCATCGGGCTTGACCATGCGGAAAAGAAGGAATTTGCAGAGGAATCTTCATTGCTTGCGGAAGCTGAAAAGCAGATTTCCGAATATTTGGCGGGAACGCGAAAAGAGTTTTCTCTGCCTATTGAGTTGCGCGGCACGGAATTTCAGAAAAAGGTCTGGGGTGCGCTGCGGGAGATTCCCTACGGGGAAACGCGCTCTTACGGCTGGGTTGCGGAGAGAATCGGCAAACCCAAGGCCGTGCGGGCAGTGGGCGGCGCGAACCACCGAAACCCCGTAATGATCGTTGTGCCCTGTCACAGGTGCATCGGCAAGGATGGGTCACTCATTGGCTTTGGCGGCGGGCTGCCCATGAAGGAAGCTCTGCTGGATTTGGAACAGCGTCATAGCGTGTATCAGTAAAAAGCGATTACAGGTATTATTATTTGAAAGGATGGTTTTTGAGTATGGAAAAAGTTCGTATCGGTCTCATCGGCTGCGGCGGGCGGCAGGGCGCGCACATGAATTCCTTTGAACAGATGGACGACGTGGCTGTTGTAGCTGTCTGTGACCCGGTTGCCGAGCGTGCGGAAAAGGCCGCGGCGAAGTTCGGCGCAAAGCGCATCTACAAGGATGCCGCTGACCTGTTCGCCCATGAGGACAAGACCACGCTGGATGCGCTGGTCATCGCCATCGAGCCCACCGCGCACATCGGCGTGGAGGAAGCCGCTGTGGAAAAGGGCATTCCCTTCATCGTGGAAAAGCCCATGACGCTGGATTTGAATCAGGCCGAAAAGCTGGCCAAGGCCATCGAGGAAAAGAACCTCATCACCTGCGTGGGCTTCCAGGACAGATACTTAGACCTCATCGAGATCATCAAGGATGAGCTGCCCAAGCACAAGGCCGGCGGGCTGGTCTACGGCGCGTGGATTGGCGGCATTCCCGGTGTGTGGTGGTGGCAGAAGAAGTTCACCTGCGGCGGTCAGCTTGTGGAGCAGAACATTCACCTGCTGGACGGGCTGCGCTATCTCTACGGCGAGCCGCTGTCGGTTTACGCCACCTGCTCCCGCGGCATTGTGGAGCCCGGCGTGGACGCCAAGCCCGAGTATGACACCGACGACCACTCCACCGCCGTGATCCGCTTTAAGAACAACGTGACCGCCACGCTGGTCTCCGCCTGCTATTCCAAGGACATCCGCCCCAACTGCGGCTACGTCATCACCATGCCGGACATGGTGATGGATTACCGTCTGCGCAACAACTTAATCATCAAAACCGCCCATGAGACCCGGGACATTGACCGTCAGGTCGATCAGACCCTGCTGCTCGATCAGGCCTTTGTCAATGCCGTCAAGACCGGCGATCCTTCCTATGTGCGCTCTCCCTACGGCGACGCGCTGAAATCCCTGAAGGTCGCCTTCGCCTGCAACGAGTCCATGGAGACCGGCAAGGTCATTTACTTTGAAGAGAAATAAAATGACATACAACATTTTGGATTTCGGAGCGTACACCTCCGACCGCCTGATGACCAGAGAAATTCAGACCGCCATCGACACCTGTGCTGAAAACGGTGGCGGGGAGGTTCTGATCCCGGAGGGCATCTTCCGCACGGGAACGCTTCTGTTGCGCTCCCATGTGACACTGCACCTGCTTTCCGGTGCGATTTTAGAGGGCAGCGAGGACTGGCAGGATTACTTCATCGACTGGGAAAAAGAGGACAGGGAAGCGTACATGAAAGGGCTGTGCGAACCTTACCCTGTAAAAAGAAAGGCGGCAACGCCCTATTCCGCATGGTCGAACGGGCTCATCCGCATCCTCAACGCCTCAGATGTGGCGGTCATCGGGGAAAAATACAGCTATATCGACGGGCACAACGTATTCGACCCCAAGGGCGAGGAGGGGTACCGTGGTCCCCACGGCATAGCCGCATGGAACGTGGAAAATCTCACGCTTTCCGGCTACACCATCCGCAACACGGGCAACTGGGCGCACAACATCGCGCATTGCACAAATGTTTCCGCGAAAGACCTCACGGTCTACGGCGGGCATGACGGATTTGACGTATTCCTCTGCCGGGGTGTTTTGGTGGAGAACTGCCGCTTCTTTACGGGGGACGACTGCATCGCGGGCTTCGGCAGCGTAAATGTTACGGTGAAAAACTGTACGCTGCACACGGCGTGCAGTGCGGTGCGCTTCGGCGGCACCAATGTGCTTGTGGAAAACTGCGAAACCAAAGCCCCTGCGGAGTTCGCCTTCCGGGGCAGCCTCACCCAAGAGGAAAAGGCGGGCAGCAAAATGCCCACAAAGCTGGCGCGGCACACCACGAAAACGGCATTCCTCTATTACTGCGACGAGCGCTTCGGAAAGCTGCCGCAGAATTCCGGGGACATTATGTTCAGAAACTGCACCTTCACAAACGTGATGCAGCTCTTCAACATGGACTTCGGGCAGCACAAATGGTGCTGCAATATGCCGCTGGAATCGGTCGCCTTTGAAAACTGCACTCTCTCCGGCATGACGCTGCCCATCTATCTCCACGGCGATAAGGATGTGCCCACGGACTTCACATTGAAAAATGTGACCTTATCCCCCGAAAAGGGCATGGAGAACTTAATCGTAGGCGATATTGAGAACTACAAGACCTTTACGATGGAAAACGTGACCCTGAACGGTTTTGAGCATCCCACGCTTCTGGATAGAGGCGGGGAAGCGATCCGGCAGGAAAACACCGCGCCTGTGACCGTCGAGAAGGCAACCCCCGGGGAATCGACCCTGAAAGGACACTGAGGACAAACATCAAGGAGGACACTTTCATGCGTTTGTGCGTACCCGTTCCCTGCTTTTTCAAGTATGATTCCGCAAAAACCTTCGCCGATGCCTTAAAGAAGATTGGGCAGCTGGGCTTTGATGCGGCGGAGACCTACAACTGGAAGCCGCTGACCGACGATCCGCAGCTGCTTGTGGATGTGCAGAAGGAATCCAAAGTGGAGCTTCTGTCCATGTGCACCTCGGAATTCCGCATGACCGACCCCGCCTTCCGCAAGGAGTGGCTGGAGGGCTTGAAGGAATCCTGCGCCTTTGCCAATAAGATCGGCGTGAAAAAGCTCATCACGCAAGTGGGTCCTGACACCGGCGCACCTCGAGAGGAGCAGCACAAGGCCATTGTGGACACGCTGAACCTCGCCAAGCCCATTTTAGACGATTCCGGCGTGACCATCATGCTGGAACCGCTCAACACCTACTTTAATCACCCCGGCTACTATCTGTGGTCTGCGGTGGAGGGCTTTGAGATCATAAGAGAAGTGGATCACCCGCTGGTCAAGATCATCTACGACATTTACCACCAGCAGATTATGGAGGGGAACATCATCCCCAATGTGACCAACAACTTGGACTGCATCGCCCACCTGCACGGCGCGGGACACCCCGGACGGCACGAAATGCAGTTCGGCGAGAGCGATTACAAGGTGATCTTTGCCGCCATCGACAAGGCGGGTTACACCGGCGCGTGCGGGCTGGAATACGGCCCCACGATGGACCCCATCGAGAGCCTCAAAATCGCTAAGGAAATCTACGGCTAAGTGACAAAGCTCCCTTTCTGTGGTAAAATACAGGAAGGGAGTTTTCCTTAGGAGGTTTTTGATGAGCAGGTATGATGTTGCGGCCTATGTTTGGCCGGCTTACACCGGGCAGGAGAAGCGGAGCCGCATTTTCTGGCCGGAGGGGATTGGTGAATGGCAGACCGTAAAGGCCATGCAGCCCTTCTTTGAAGGGCATCTGTGGCCGCGAAAGCCCTTGTGGGGCTATGTGGAGGAAGCAAACCCCGATGTGATGCAGATGCAGATCGACGCGGCGGTAAGCCATGGCGTCAACACCTTTATCTACGACTGGTACTGGTACGATGACCGCCCGTTCCTCGAAAACTGCCTAAGTGACGGCTTCCTGAAAGCGAAGAACAACGGGCGCATGAAATTCTATCTCATGTGGGCGAACCACGATGCGCGGCACACCTGGGACTTGCGGAACTCCGACACGAACCTGGAAACCGTGGTGTGGTCGGGGCAGGTGGACAGAACCCGCTTTGAAATTGCCACAAACCGCATGATCGAGCAGTATTTCCGTCTGCCGAACTACTATAAGATTGACGGAAAGCCCGTCCTTGCCATATACGACATCAAGAACCTGATTGCCGGGCTGGGCGGCGTGGAGCGCACGAAGGCGGCGCTGGACGATTTCCGGGCGCGGTGCGTGCAGGTGGGCTTGCCGGGCGTGCATTTACAAATGCTCTCCGGGTGGATGCAGTTCTTTGATTTGGGCAAAATCGATCCGTCAAGCGCGGGAAATCAGTTGGATGCCGTGCACCTGCTGGGCTTTGATTCGGTGACGAACTACCAGTTTGTGTCCTTCACCAACGTGCAGCGGGACTATCTCGACATTCTGCCGGATGTGGAGAAGCAGTATCGGATATTTGACCGGGAGTATGACATTTCCTATTTCCCCCACGTTTCCGTGGGCTGGGACTGCAACCCGCGCTACCGGCGATTGCATCCCAACATCATCACAAACAACACCCAGGAAAATGTGGAACAGGGCTTCCGGCTGGCGAAGGACTATGCGGACAATCACCCCAATCAGCCGCCGCTCATCACCGTCAATTCATGGAACGAGTGGACAGAGGGCAGCTATCTGGAGCCGGACGACCTGTACGGGTACGGCTATCTGGACGCAATCAAGCGCGTATTTACGGAGGAATGAACATGAAACAGTATGATGTGGCGGCCTACATTTGGCCGTCTTACACCGGGCAGGAGAAGCGGAGCCGCATTTTCTGGCCGGAGGGCTACGGCGAATGGCAGACCGTGAAGGTGGCACAGCCCCATTTCGAGGGGCATTTATGGCCGAGAAAGCCGCTGTGGGGCTATGTGGAGGAAGCAAACCCCGATGTGATGGCCATGCAGATCGACGCGGCGGTAAGCCATGGCGTCAACACCTTTATCTACGACTGGTACTGGTACGACGACCGCCCGTTTCTGGAAAACTGCCTAAGTGACGGCTTTTTGAAAGCGAAGAACAATGGGCGCATGAAATTCTACCTCATGTGGGCGAATCATGACGCGAACCATCTGTGGGACAGGCGCAATTCGGACGACATTTTGGACACCGTGATCTGGACGGGGCAGGTGGACAAGACACGCTTCGACCACGCCACGAACCGCATGATAGAAAGGTTCTTCTCTCTACCCAACTATTACACCATCGACGGCAAACCTGTGCTGTCCATCTACGACACCGTGAATCTCATCAAAGGTTTGGGCGGCGTGGACAACGCAAGAGCCGCACTGGACGATCTGCGGGACAGAGTGTGCAAGGCGGGCTTCCCCGGACTGCATTTGCAGATGATCTCCTGGTCGGAGAACTACATTGACTTGAAAACCATCGACCCGAAATATGAGGGCACGCAGGTGGACGCGCTGAAAGCCTTGGGCTTTGATTCCGTCACCAACTATCAGTTTGTGTCCTTTACCGATATGCAGCGGGAGTATTTAGACATACTGCCCGATGTGCAGAGGGAATACGACCACTTTGACAGGGATTATCCCGTGCCGTACTTCCCCACGGTGGCCATCGGCTGGGACAACAACCTGCGCTTCCACAAGTGCCATCCCAATGTTGCCCGCAACAACACCCCGGAGGCGGTGGAGCAGGCCTTCCTTCAGGCCAAGGCTTATGCGGATGCGCACCCCAACCAGCCGCCGCTCATCACCGTCAATTCGTGGAACGAGTGGACGGAGGGCAGCTATTTGGAGCCGGACGATCTGTACGGCTATGGGTATTTGGAAGCCATAAAGCGGGTGTTTACAGAAAAATAGGGTTTCAGAGAGCGGGGAGATGTTTCTTCCTGCTCAGGCTGTCAAAAAAGGTAAATAAAAGCATAACAAGACTTGAGATAAAGCACAAAGAAACGGGATAGATTTCACAGAGGGTGCGGGAGAC
>DCHO01000032.1:0-33984 GCA_002315655.1 Christensenella sp. UBA1750 | reverse complement strand
AATTCTGTGTCAAAGAACGAAGTTCTTTGACACACTGAGCAGGGAGATGTTTCTTCCTGCTTTCATTTTGGTCACATTTATTGAAGAAAACCGGTTCTCATGCTATAATAAGGAAAACTGGCGAAAAAGGGAGGCGGGGTCAATGCGGCCAGTGCGGCTCAAAATGTCCCGGGAGACCAAGAAGCTGTTCCGGGGCAAGCGCAAGTTCAATATGATGATGGTGCTGATCCCGCTGCTGATCGTCGCGTTGCTTTGCGGGCTTACGGTTTATGACAATTCGCGCATCGAGCTGGATGAAGTGACCTTTTCCATGCCGACGCTGCCGAAAGCGCTGGAAGGCTATTCCATTTTGCAGCTTTCCGACATTCGGGAAAAGCAGTTCGGGGAGAATGCCGGAAAGCTGGAGAAGGTGCTGGGGAACACGCAATACGACATTGTGGTGCTGACCGGCGACCTGCTGGGGAGGGACGGCGACAACACCGGGCTGCATCAGGCGTTGTGCTATTTTCAGGCGCAGGGAAAGCCTGTGTATTTCATCACCGGGGAAAACGACCTGCCCGTGACCGAGGTGCGCAAGGACGGTTCCTTTGGATATTCCGATTGGGCGCAGGATGCTATCGACTTAGGGGCTCTCTATCTGGATGTGCCCGTCGTGCTTAATGATGGGGAGACGCGGCTCACGCTTATGCCCGCTTCCTCTCTGCTGCTGGAAACCTCCTCCGCCATAAATTCGCTGGATAAGCGCCTCGAGGACGAGAGTTTGTCCGAGGGAGAGGTGCAGTCCATCCAATATAAGAAAAGCCGTGTGGAGGCCTTCACAGCGGCTGTGGGCAATGCCCGGCAGGGTGATCTCAACATTATGCTGTCCCACATACCCTGTTTGTCTGCCGAATTGCAGAGCGCCAGCACCACGGAGGTCTTCGGGTATGCCGACCTTATTTTATCGGGGCATCATTTAGGCGGCCAGTTCTGCCTGCCTTTTGTGGGGGCGCTGCATCTGGACAATGAGCTGCTGCCCAGAGGCGGCTGGTTCCCGCAGGGACAATACGAAAAAGGACTGCATGAGGTCAATGCGACCTATCAATACATCAGCACGGGACTGGGGACGATGTATGAAAAATACCCCGCATTCCGGCTGTGCAACACCCCGCAGATCTCCAGGATTACTTTGACCCGCAAGGTGAGCTGAGGCGGACAGGATGCCGTAAAGTCCGTATCAGGAAGAAAACCCTTCAAAATCCGAACTGAATTTCGAGGAAGAAAAAACAATGAAAATATCCAAAAAAGACGCCCTGAACTGGTTTCGCTTTTTCGCCATGCTGGACGAGGAAGAGGAACTGATGCCCCAGCAGCAGGAATTGATGCTGGCGACCTTATCCCAGATTGAGGATGCGGCGGAGGCGCGGTTTGATAAGCTGCTTGCCGAGATTCCGAACCTCAAAACCCTTGCCGGGCGCACCTATTATGTGGGGGACGATGAGAAATTTCCCCGTGGCTGCAAGTCCTGCCTGTGTGGCACGGGGCTGTCCGCCATCCGCAAGACCAACAAATGCAACCTAAAATGCCCATTTTGCTACGATTTCGGGCAGATGGACTGTCAGGAACCCATCGGGGAAGGCTATTTTGAGATCGGCGGGCAGAGATACAAGCGGCGCGACCTGCCGCTGCTGCTTTCCGCCTCGAAAAAGCCCTCCGGCGTGTCCTATGTGTATTTGGAGCCGTTCATGGAAATCGAGAAGTATTATGACATCGTAAGCGATTTTAAGGCGGCGGGCATCTACCAGCATCTCTACACCAACGGAACGCTGTGCACCGAGGAAAGCCTCAAAGCCTTGGGCGAAGCGGGTCTGGATGAGCTGCGGTTCAATTTGGGGGCGTCGAAATGCAGTGATAAGGTGATTGAGAACATGGGCATTGCGAAGAAGTATATCCCCATGGTCGGCATCGAAACGCCCATGACCCCGGAATTTTATGAGGCCTTTCAGCAGAAAAAGGACGCGATCTTTGCCACCGGCATCGACTTTATGAACTGCGCCGAGCTGCATCTGAACCCCAACAACATCGACAATTACTTAGGCGAGACGATGTATATGTACCGGCTGGGCTATCTGTCGCCTGTGTGGAGCCGCGAGCTGACCTTAAAGCTCATGAAGCAGGCGGCAGAGGAACATTTCCCCATCACCGTTCACGCCTGTGCAAACCCCACCAAGTTCGCCCGGGACTTAAACCTCCGCGCCCACGAGGGCGGCTGGTTCGGTGCAAGCTCCTATGCCGGCGAGTTCGGTCGCGTTCCCTTTGAGGCGCTGATCCCGGCGCTGGAGGACGATTCCTTCCCCTTTGTGGAGGAGGAGGAACTGCCCGAGGGCTTCCGCCCGGGGGACATCGTGCTGTAAATCAATTTCAAATACTATGAAGGCTTCCTGCGGAACGCACGCGGGAAGCCTTTTGTGTTTCGGATAGTGGTTGCAGGGCGGTCACTTGTTTCTATTAAACAAAATCAAGAAAAATTCAATTTTGTTTAATAGAAGGAAATCAAGCCACGGAAGGGGAGAGACGGTATCAATTTTTTCATTGTCGGAATTGCGCTGAAATAAAGGAAAGCCACAAAAACCGGTGTGGAGGGGGCGCAAAATATTGATTATAGACCCGTGCTTTATTTGCGATAAAACCGTCAGGTGGGGAAGCGAACGAGCGGTTTATATCTTGTAAACAATGGGAATAAATCAAAAAAAGGGGTTGACAAGAAGTGTTAAGTAGGGCAAAATAAGAAACGCAGCTTAGAGCTGCACCACAATATATAGTGGTTTGGCTTGTAAATGAATACAACGCATGGGGGAGAATCAACATGATCGTATCTGTTATAAAGAGAGACGGGCGCACCGTGCCCTACGACGGCGTAAAGATCATTCGCGCCATTGAAAAGGCCTTAGCCGCCACCGGAGAAGGCGGCTTTGACGAGGCTGCACGCTTGACCGCTTCCGTGCAGGGCGCACTGGATGCCGCGGGCAACGAGTCCCCGAATATCGAGGCGATTCAGGACGAAGTCGAACGTCAGCTCATGAACCGCGGCTTCAACGATACCGCCAAGGCCTACATCCTGTACCGCGCAAACCGCACCCGCGCAAGAGAGGCCACCTCGACCCTGATGAAGACCATCGACGAGATCACCAACGTGGATGCACGCACCTCCAACATGAAGCGCGACAACGCCAACATCGACGGCAACACCGCCATGGGCTCCATGTTGCAGATCGGCGCTGCCGGCGCAAAGGCGTACAACGAACTGTATCTGCTGCGTCCCGAGCACGCCAAGGCTTACCGCGAGGGCGACATTCACATTCACGATTTCGATTTCTATTCCCTGACCACCACCTGCTGCCAGATCGACATCATTAAGCTGTTCCACGGCGGCTTCTCCACCGGGCACGGCTACCTGCGCGAGCCCCAGTCCATCCAGTCCTATGCGGCGCTGGCGGCCATCGCCATTCAGGCCAACCAGAATGACCAGCACGGCGGCCAGTCCATCCCGAACTTCGACTACGGCATGGCCGAGGGTATTGTCAAGTCCTATCACAAGAACTTCTCCCGCAGATTGGCCGAATTGCTGGAAGACCGCTATGAGCTGGACGACCAGCTGCAGGCGTTAAAGGCTCTGGTTGCCGAGGTTGAGGAAGAAACCGGCGAAAAGCTGCGCATAGAAAACTCCGAGACCTTCAACGTGAAGCTGCAAGCCAAGATCATGGAGCAGTATCACCTGACCACCGAGGAAGCCAAGCGTCACTTAACCAAGTGCCGCGACCGCGCCTACAAGTCCACCGAACGGGACACCTATCAGGCCATGGAAGGCTTTGTGCACAACTTAAACACCATGCACTCCCGTGCCGGTGCGCAGACTCCCTTCTCCTCCATCAACTATGGCACCGACACCTCCGCAGAGGGGCGCATGGCCATTGAGAATATCTTAAAAGCACTGGATGCCGGTTTGGGTCACGGCGAGACCTGCATTTTCCCCATCCACATCTTCAAGGTCAAGGAGGGCGTCAACTACAACCCCGAAGACCCCAACTACGACCTGTTCCGCCTGTCCTGCAAGGTGTCCGCCAAGCGCCTGTTCCCCAACTACACCTTCTTGGACGCCCCCTACAACCTGCAATACTATGTCAAGGGCAGACCCGAGACCGAGGTGGCCACCATGGGCTGCCGCACCCGCGTCATGGGCAACGCCTACGATCCTTCCCGGCAGATCGCCTATTCCCGCGGCAATCTGTCCTTCACCTCCATCAACCTGCCGCGTCTGGCCATCGAGTCCAACCACGACGAGAAGGTCTTCTACGAAAAGCTGCAGGGAATGTTGGAGTTGACCGCACAGCAGCTGCTGGATCGCTTTGAGATTCAGGCCTCCAAGCACGTTTACAACTTCCCCTTCCTCATGGGGCAGGGCGTGTGGCTGGACAGCGACAATCTGACCAATGCGGATTCCGTCCGCGAGGTCTTAAAGCACGGCACCCTTTCCATCGGCTTTATCGGCCTTGCCGAGACCCTGACCGCGCTTTACGGGCAGCACCACGGGCAGAGCGAGGAAATGCAGAAGAAGGGCTTGGAGATTATCTCCTTCATGCGCAAGTTCTGCGATAATAAGTCTCAGGCCATGAAGATGAACTTCACCTTGCTGGCAACTCCCGCCGAAGGCCTGTCCGGCCGCTTCATCCGTCAGGATCAGAAGCGTTACGGCAAGATCCCCGGCGTCACCGATCGGGAATATTACACCAACTCCTTCCACATTCCCGTCTGGTTCCCCATCGCGGCATACGAGAAGATCCGTCTGGAAGGCCCCTATCACGCCCTGTGCAACGCCGGTCACATCTCCTATGTGGAGCTGGACGGCGACACCGCAAAGAACGTGGAAGCCTTTGAAACCGTCGTTCGTTGGATGCACGACTGCGGCATCGGCTACGGCTCCATCAACCATCCCGTTGACCGCGACCCCATCTGCGGCTATGTGGGCGTGATCGGCGATGTGTGCCCGCGCTGCGGACGGCATGAGGGCGAAATGATTGACCCTGCCCACATCGAGGAGCTGCACAAAATGTATCCCGAAATGCCGGTTTTCCAGGGCATTGAATAGAAAAAACACACATTCTGTTTCAAAGCAAGTCAAAAAGGGTATTGTAAAGACAGATGAAAACCTTACCGAAACGGAGGACTTAACGATATGACGAAGACGAATATGGAAAAGAAAATGGGTCAGGGCGTGGGCTTTGAGCGCATCCGCCGCATCACCGGCTATCTGGTCGGAACCATGGACAAGTGGAACGACGCCAAGCGCGCCGAGGAGAGCGACCGCGTAAAGCACGGCCTGGGCAAGAATGCTTAATTTGGCCGGCATCATGCAGGACTCCATCGTGGACGGTCCGGGGATTCGCACCGCGATCTTCTGCCAGGGCTGCCCGCACCACTGCGAGGGTTGCCAGAACCCCGAAACATGGGCGTTTGAGGGCGGCACAGAGATGGAGGAAGAAAAACTGCTCGACATTGTGCTTTCCAACCCGCTGGCCAAGGGCGTGACCTTCTCCGGCGGGGAACCCTTCTGCCAGGCCGAGGGCTTTGCCAAGCTCGCACGGCTGCTGAAAGCGGAAGGCCGCGAGGTGGCCTCCTACACGGGCTACACCTTCGAGCAGCTCCTGAACGGAACACAGGCGCAGAAAGACCTGCTGTCCGTCTTGGATGTGCTCATCGACGGGCGGTTCGTGATGGCCGAGCGGTCGTTGGAGCTCAATTTCCGCGGCAGCAGAAATCAGCGGGTACTGAATGTCCCGCAGAGCCTCAAGGAAGGCAGAGCCGTGCCGGAAACCTCCGGCAGATGGCTGGGAATCTACTGAAACAACAGCAAAAGCTGTGAAAGAACAAAGATGAGTTCTTTCACAGCTTTTTTTGAACACTTTATGAACTTTTATGACATTTTTCAGCACCATTTCAGGATTGCATGATAAACTGCTATTATCCCTAATAATATGAAAGGATAGGAGTAACAGTATGAAGAAAACGAATTCCAAACTTGTGCTGACGATTGAGCTTGTGCTGATCGTCGTGGGACTGGTCTTCTCGACCATCGGTCTGGTTCAATCCATGACCTCGGATTTGCCCGGTACGCAGGAACCGACAGGGGAAATGCAGGACATCGCGGAGATGCCCGATGTGGAACCCGCAGAGGGGGAGGCGCCTGACGGAGAAAACCCGGATGGGGAAATGCCCCCCGCAGGAGAGAACCCGGATGGGGAAATGGCTCCTGAACAGAACGGTGCTCCGATGGCCGCACCGACCAGCACCCTCTCCTACATCATTGCTTACGTCGTTCCGATTCTCATTTACCTCCTGCTGGCGGTGTATGTGCTGGTCGAATACCGCAAGCCCCACGGAAACCTGCTGCGCGTGACCATGCTGGCCTATGCGCTGATGCTGGCCATCTGGTCAGCGGCACAGGGCGAAAGCGCGGGCTGCGTGTATATTCTGCCCTGCACTTCCGTGATCATCGCCTATCTCTCCGGCAGACTGAACAAGATCAAAAAGAACGTCTGGTGGGCTGCCGTTGCCGCCCTGTTCCTGATTGGTTACGGGATTATGCAGATCACGATGGCCGAAGTCGAGTTTAATGTACTGAAATGCGCCCATGCCCTCGGAGCCCTGCTGCAGTGGGTCACGCTGATGCTGGCGTATTTCAGCAGATTTGAGGAGCACAAGCAGGCAGGCGCCGGGGAAACCCCTGCCGCGTAACGGCATAACCTATAAGCAAAAAGACCTTCTGCGTAAGTCACAGGAGGTCTTTTTGCCGGATATATAGGTTGTTTAGCGCATGGAGAGGACGACTTGCTCAAACTCTGCAATGTCCTTGGCGAAGGTATAGGGGGCATACTCCCCATAGGCGGTGGGACGGCTGATGGTGACAAGCTCAATGCCTTTGACACCGACCGCTTCATTGAGCTTCCGTTTCAGCTCTACAAGGGCTGTGCCATGCTTTGTTTTCAGTGCAATGCAGCCATGTTTTTCAGGGTCTTTGGCGATTAAGTAGCACATTTTTCAGCACCTCCTGGAATTGTTTTTCATTACGGATATTACCCAGTTCATATTCCTGGCGTAGCGTCTTTCCGATTTCATCAGGAAAATCCTTTTTGTAAAGATAATCGTGAAGCCAGTTATTTAGTTGACGGTCATATAATGTGTTGAACTGAATCTCAATCGGATAATGGAAATTATCCTTCGTATAGTACACATGAACTCCACGATAACCATCATCAGCTGCTTTTCCGTTGGTTAGGTCTGCAACCTTAAAGAAATCGGATTGTAAGGACAACACATCATCGTAACTGTCACAAAAGGCGCGGAATCCTAAAATATCATTAAAAATCTGATTGATATGTTTGTTGGTGCCGGAATATCGTTTATATTTCTGCGATATGGATGCAAAACTTTTGATGCGGTAATCAAGGGCAACCTCAAATAGAATTTCCTGCTCATCCAATGATGCTGATATTGCAAATAGTTCTGCCAATAATTCATCCTTATCAAAATGACGCAAGGTGTTCTTGAGGGAGTGACCTAATTTGGTTGGATAGGATAATTGTTCAAGAAGGTCAATCGACAAACCGTTTAGCTCAAGAATAGGCATGGACAGAGTATCACCGCCTTATCTAAAAGTATATCATACTAAGGAAAAAGGTCAATTTCTATTTTTTCCTGTTCATTTTTATTTCACTTTCTCAATGCTTCCGCCGTTTTCCAGTGTTTTGCCTTCCAGCAGCAGCAGTTTTTCTGCCAGCAGCCGGGAAAAGCCGCTGATGATGGCCACGGAGCAGATGAGCTCCTCGGTGGTCTTGGCGGAGATGCGTTCGTCGTTTTCATGGTCGAGGATGCCGCCCGCCGCAGAGCGCACTTCCCGGACGAAGAAATCCGCCGAAAGCCGATGGCGTTCCACATAGGCCTCATAGACCGGCTCCAAATCTGCATCGGTGAGATCGTTTGGCAGCAGTCTGTGCAGGGTGGGGATGGACAGCGCCTGCTTCATGGTGCAGATGATGATGAGATAGGCGATGTGCACCCGGTAGTATTTCTTTTTCACCGGCTCGGGCATCACCTTTTTGCGGACGTAGTTGTTGATGGTCGCCGCGGTGATGAACTGCTCCTCCTTGAGCTCGGGGGGCAGATAATCCAGATATTCTCGCAGCAGGTCGATGACCTGTTCCATATACAGACCGAAATTCGGGATCTCCTTCCACGCCGGGAGCCGGTATTTTTCCAGATACCCTTCCCAGCGACGGAGCTTGCCCGCAATCAGTGCCTTGTCAAAAGCCATTGTTAACGCCTCCTGATCGGACTTCGCTTTGCATTATAGCACGTTCTTGTCCGAAATACAATATTTAATTATCTAAATTTTGTTGACATGATTACACAGATGTGATAATCTAATACAAGAGATTAGATGCAATCATCCAAAGGAGGGGTGAATATGAGCTTATATACGATTATAACAGATGCGGGATGCGACATTCCGAAAGAAGTGCTGGATGGCTGGCAGGTGAAATGCTTAAAGCTGTATGTTCATTTCACGGACTGTGATCTGCCCGCGGACGATATGGATGCCGATACTTTTTATGATGCGCTGCGTGCGGGACACACGGCCATGACCTCTGCCATCAATTTGGACGGTTACACCAAGGCCTTCCGGGAGGAGCTTGAAAACGGGCGGGATGTGCTGTATCTCGGGTTTTCCTCCGGCCTCTCCGGCACGGTCTATACCGCCCAGAGTGCGGCGAAGGCACTGGAGGAGGAATTTCCCGAACGCCGTGTGATTGCGCTGGACAGTCTGTGCGGCTCGGTTGGGCTGGGTCTGCTGACGAAGATCGCGGTGGGTCTGCGCGACAACGGCGCGACGCTGATGCAGGTGTGCGAACAATTAGAATCCGTGATTCCCTATTTGTGCCACTGGTTTACGGTGGACGACCTGATGCACTTAAAGCGTGGGGGAAGGCTGAAGCCCACAGCGGCGATCCTGGGCACCGTGCTCAACATAAAGCCCGTGCTGCACATGGATCACACAGGGCATCTGGTTGCCACGGGCAAGGTGCGCGGGCGCAAGGCGGCCATTCGCGCCCTTGCGGAGAAGTACGACACCCTGCATGACAGTGCGCACAGCGGCTTCTACGCCATTTCCTACGGCGGGTGCCTGGAGGATGATGCCTATGCTCTGCAGGAGCTCATGCAGACGCGCACAAGCCGTCCTCCCGTGCTTCTGTACCCCATAGGCCCTGTGATCGGGGCACATTCGGGGCCGGGGACGTTGGCGCTGTATTTTATCGGAAAAGAACGGTAGAATATAGAAAACAGAATATAGAAAGGATTCGGAGAATCGCTGTCTCCGAATCCTTTGTGTTTATAGGAATAAGGCGATAAACGAGGTGAGCAGGCCGGCGATACCGATGGCGATGGAGCTCATCGCGCCCTGCAATTCGCCCAGCTCCATTACTTTGGAGGTGCCGATGGCGTGGGAGCAGGTGCCCGTGGCAACGCCCTGCGCGACGGGATCCTTGACCTCAAAGAGCTGAATCAAGATGGGGCAGATGAGCGCACCCAAGATGCCCGTGCCCACCACCATGGCAACGGTGACGGAGGGGATGCCGCCCAGGCCTTCCGAGATGGACATGGCAATGGGCGTGGTGACGGACTTGGGCAGCAGGGTCATGGTGAGGGTCTCATCCAATTTGAACAGGCGGCACATGAGATATATGCTGCCCATGGAAGTCACGCTTCCCGCAAAGCAGCCGAGCACCACCGGAAAAAAGTAGGCTTTTAAGGTCTTTCTCTGGTTGTAGATGGACAGCGCCAGTGCCACGGTTGCGGGGGTCAGGAAGGCGGCAATGATGCTGCCGCCGGACATGAAATCCTCCATGGGAATGTCAAAAATCGACAGGATAGAGAGCACCAGCACCACCGCCACCAGCAGCGGATTCACCAGCGGGGTCTTGATCTTCTTGTTGAGCCACACGCCAAAGAGGTAGAAAAGCAGGGAGAGCGCAAGCCCGAACAGCGCGGAGGAGGTGAAATCATGCAGCATTTTTCTTCCCCCTTATCCTGTTTTGCGCCTTCATGCACAGCGTCACGGTCAGCGCGGTCACGCCGAAGGTCAGCATGGTGCTCACCATGATAATGATGATGATGGGCAGCAGATGTTCTTTGATGACGTCAAACTGCTCCACGATCTGCACCGTGGCGGGCAGGAAGAACAGCGACAGATTCTTGGTCAAGAACGTGCATACGTCCTCCACAGCATTTACGGGAATTATCTTGGTCAGCAACAGGAGCAGCAGAAGCAGCATCCCGATGACCCCGGAGGGGAAGGTGAAGGGCAGCAGCTTGGAGATGATTTCGGAAATGAAGCACAGCAGCAGCAGGATTGCCAACTGCTTTACGATTTTCATAGTGGTCTCCTAAATGGCGCGGGTGACGGTTTTGAGCCATTCCTTCTCGTTTTCGGGAAGGAACGGGGAAATCTTTTCGTACACCGTGGCGTGATAGTGATTGAGATAGTCGATTTCGGGCTTCGTCATTTTTTCGGGCAGCACCGCATCCAAGTCGATGGGAGAGAAGGTGATGGCCTCAAAGTGCATGAACTGGTCGGAACCAACCTCGTTGCCCTTGACGCACAGCAGCTCGTTTTCCGTGCGGATGCCGTGGCTGCCTTCCATGTAAATGCCCGGCTCGTCGGTGGTGATCATGCCGGCCTCTAAGATGCAGGAATCGTCCCGCTCCGGCACAATACGCCAGCGCACGCCGTTGGGCGGCTCGTGCACCGAGCCGATGAAGGACACGCCATGCCCTGTGCCGCACTTGTAGTCGATGTCCATATCCCACATGGGGCCACGGGCTAAAATGTCCAGGTTCACGCCGCGGCAGCCGTAGAGGAAGTTGGCGCCGGCTAAGTTAATCATGCCGCGCAGCACGGCGGTGTAGTGCACCTTCCACTCATAGGGCAAATCTCCCAGCACATAGGTGCGCGTGATGTCGGTGGTGCCGTCGCGGTAGTGTCCGCCGGAATCCACCAGAAGGAAGCCCTGCGGTGCTAATGTGGCCTCAGAACCTTCCTGCGCGGAATAGTGCATCATGGCGGCGTTTGCGTTGTAGGCGGAAATGGTGCCGAAGGAGAGGTCTAAGAAGCCTTCCTGCTCGGCGCGGCGTGCGGCGAGATAGTCCGAAGCGGTGATCTCGGTCATGGGGATTTTGCCGATGTTGGTTTTGAGCCAGTACATAAACCGGGTTACGGCCACGCCGTCCTTGATGTGGGCATTGATGGTATTTGTGATTTCCACATCATTTTTGATGGCTTTTCTCTTGATGATGGAAAGCGGCTTGTCGAGGCGCTTTACTGACTTTGGCAGGCAATCGCAGGCGGCGGAATTGAGCTTTGCGCCGTCCATCCAAAGAGCGCAGCAGGTAAGGGCTTTCAGATCGTCATAGATTGCAAAATACGGGCAAAGGGTCACGCCCTCTGCTTCCAGCGCGGCTTTGACATCCTCCGTTACGGCCTCGGACTGGATGTAGAGCTTGGCGCAGTCCTTGGTCAGCAGGGCGAAGGAGAGAACGTAGGGGCAGTGCTCCACGTCGTTGCCGCGCATATTCATAAGCCACGCGATGCAGCCCAAGTCGGACACAATGAGCGCGTCGGCGGCTTTTTCCTCCATGTCCTTTCGGATGAGGGCGAGCTTGTCCCGCACGGATACGCCGCACTGATCGAGGGTCAGCAGCCACGCTTTCTCGTGGGAGAGCGCGGGGCGATTCGTCCACAATTCGCCGATCAGGTCTTTTTGCACCTTAAAGGTTGCGTTCTTTGCGGAAACGGCCTTCTTGAAATCTTCGTATAGGTGCTGGTTCATCACTCTGCCGTCAAAGCCCACGCAGCCGTTCTGCGGCAGCTTTTCGCCCAAATATTCCGTGACGGTGGGCACGCCCTTTTCCGCCATGCGCATGAGGGTGAAGCCGTAGGGTGCCAGCTCCTTTTCCGCCTGAATGAAGTAGCGGCCGTCCGTCCACATACGGGCCTCGTCACGGGTCACGATGGCCACGCCCGCGGAGCCGGAAAAGCCCGTGAGCCACTGGCGGCACTTGAAGTAATCGCCCACATATTCGCTCTCGTGGAAGTCGGCGGTGGGCACAATGTAAGCGTCCATGCCCTCCCGCGCCATGAGCGCACGCAGGGCTGCTAATCGTTCAAACATAATCTGCCTCCTTTTCGGGATGATTTGATAGTTTGTATAGGTGATTTGGAATGAAGTGTGGATGTATGAAGATATTTTCATTAGTTGTTATTTCTCTGGTATAAATAATAAATTCTATCAGCCCCTTCAAAATAGTATGATTCTGTATCAACAAGATAATAATTCTCTGAATCAAGCATTTGGTCTCTTGTGACAATAAAGTTTGTATATCCTCCCTGTATATAGTTATATTGTTCTTCGTGCATTCCAGTTGCATTAACATTAAATGAACAGAAATAGCGCGTATTGGGAATAGTGCCTGTTGTGGTATACAACCCTACGTCCAAAACATTATAGTTCAGAATCGTTTTGTCATCACAGGAGTTAATTATTGCTGCCATTTTATATTGAGGTAAGTTGTCTTTTGATTCTAAAAACAAATAGTGGTTTGTCGATTTTAAGAACAGAATCAGGCACAAAATAAGTGAGAAAACAGCTTCTACCACAAATGCTGGTTTTTCTTTGCGATACAAGGCGGCTATTTCTTTGGATATGGCATTGATTATTTGTCCTAATAGTATATATCCAAAAGGCATAAAGGAACACAATAAAAATGAATAGTAAATGTAGGCAGCACGTATATAAATAAAGACAAGTGCCGATATGAAACAAATACATATTGATATACATTCTTTTTTCCCTTTTTTGAACAACATTATCATTCCACAAATAAGAATCACAAACATTAGCTTATTATTGTGGAATGCGGCAAGCATACCAAAGCATTCAGAATGAATAAACCTTACATTTCCGTTTACATTATATAAGAATAAATTATTATAGAAATATACTGTCCATAGTTCACCAAGGGCGTTATTAAGAACAAAGTATAGGAGTATTGGAAGTGATACTAATATTACCCCCCCCGACATCAATCCGATGGTACGAAATAACGTTTTAATTTGCCTTGATTTAATATATAAGAAAATAAGGACTGATACATAACCGAAATACATACCTATCATAGTGTATTTAATCCAAAAAATACATCCTATAAAAATACCGATGATAAATGATTGCTTGGAATTGAGTATTACACTTTGATTATTCAAAGCGACTATTAGATAATACAGAGAGCATGTCAACATAGGAATGCAAAACTCTTCTACACTCCCACCATGAGCGAAAGACTTTGTACTGTAAATGATGAAGGCGTAAACTGGTAAATAGTGTAAAATTGTTTTGCCTGTGAATACTCTGGCTATTTTATAACTGAAGTAAAGGAATATAAACGCTGAAATAATTTCTAAAAAATAGACGCCAATAAAGGATGTTTCAGAGATAAAAGCGGGAATAGTGAATATAAAAAACAGTAATGGCCCTTTCTGTTCATATATATCCAGGTATAAAACTTTACCATGAAGAATAGATTTTCCAACAGTAAGAAATATATTTGTGTCTACCCAATCGTTTATGGGATAACAGGGAGAAGATTTGGAAAAAAGTGTGATGCTAATTATTGCGGTGCTTAGAATTACGATGATTTCTTTTAATGAAAGCCGATTTTTTGAATCTGTATAATGTATTTCGGTGTTTGTATATAATAGAGAATTACAAGTGGCTATAAAAGTTGAAATCATTCCGATAGATGCGATTCCTAATGCAACGATAACTCCGATTAGGAAAACCCTATGGTCAAGACCTATCCAACTTGATATTAGCTTGGCTTTTGACGAATTTATCCATGTTTTATAGAAAGATGGCGAGAATAACAGAATAAGAATACCGGATACTAGATGGTTTGAGCAAGTAGATGTTTTGTGCCGGTGTTTGAGTAGCCAAAAAAGAATGATCAGCCAAACAGCAATGCCATATATAGCTGTTGTGTTTGGCTTAATTATCAAAAATAAGGCAGCAATAGAGGAAGGATAAAAAAACCATGATTTGTGTAAAATATTGATTAGCGTATTGAACTTAGATTTACTCTTCATTCTTTCAAACATAATCTGCCTCCTTGGAATCCTTGTTTTTCCCCATTATACACCTTTTTCCTGCATTTGGACAGATGGAAACAGCATCTTTACACGTTTTGCAGGACGCATAGATTCATCCTGCATATACAGGAGATTGTATAAAAGTTTTTCTTGACACAAGATATAGTGGTCGGAATGTGCGTTCTCACAAGTTTTGCACATCCTGTGGAAAACTCTGTGGAAAACTTTCGCCGAGTTTGTGGATAGGGCTGTGGAAACAACTCTGAAATATCGGCTGCGGATGCTTCACACCCGAAACGGTGCGACAGAATGATGCGCCGGGGCGCAAAATCCGACAGATGCGGCGGATGCAATGACAAAAATCCTGCATTTGCAGTTAAAAATATGAAAATAGCAGGAGGAATATATGTATATCCATCCTGCTAAACGGTTATGCGGTTTAGTCTTCCGCGTCCTTGGATTTAATCTTGCCCAAGGCCAGCGTGACCACAATGATGATGCCGAGCACCACGAAGATGCCGAGCATTCCCAGACCCATGTATTTTAGATTGATGACGAAATTTGCGGGATTGAATTGCATACTCGTTCCCTCCTTAGTGCGCAAAGAACGTCAGGATCAGGCCGCCCGCGATGACGGAGGCGATCTGGCCGGAGACGTTGACGCCGATGGACTGCATCAGCAGGAAGTTCTGGGGGTCTTCCTTGAGCCCCATCTTGTGCACGATGCGCCCGGACATGGGGAAGGCCGAGATGCCCGCCGCGCCGATCATGGGGTTGATCTTCTTCTTCAAGAACAGGTTGAGCAGCTTGGCAAAGAGCACGCCGCCGGCGGTATCCATGATGAAGGCCACAAGACCCAAGCCCAAAATCAGCAGGGTATCAACCTGCAAAAACTTATCCGCCTGCATCTGCAGGGCAATGGTGATGCCGAGGAAAATGGTGACGAGGTTCGCCAGCACATTCTGCGCGGTGTCTGATAAGGAATTGAGCACGCCGCACTCCCTGATCAGGTTGCCGAACATGAGGAACCCGATGAGGCTGGCAGCCGACGGCGCGATGAGCGCCGCGATGAGGGTGATGATGATGGGGAACAGGATGCGGGTTAATTTGCTCACGTTCTTGGGCTCATAGGGCATACGGATGAGCCGCTCTTTTTTCGTGGTCAGTGCCTTGATGATAGGCGGCTGGATGATGGGCACCAGTGCCATGTAGGAATACGCCGCCACCATGATGGGGCCTAAGTATTTGCTGCCCAGCGTCTGCGCCACCACGATGGAGGTGGGGCCGTCCGCCGCGCCGATGACGGCGATGGAGGCCGCATCGTTGATGTCGAAGAAGATGGAGGCCGCGCACAGCGTAAAGAAGATGCCGAACTGCGCCGCCGCGCCGAAGAGCATCAGCTTCGGATTGGAGAGCAGGGGGCCAAAGTCAATCATCGCGCCGATGCCGATGAACAGCAGCAGCGGGAACAGCTCGTTGGCGATGCCCGCGTTGTAAAGGCTCGTCAGTGCGCCGCTTTCCGTGATGAGGTCAGCTCCGGGGATGTTCACCAATATGGTGCCAAAGCCCAAGGGGAGCAGCAGGGTCGGTTCCATGTCCTTTTTGATGGCGAGGTAGATGAGCACCGCGCCGATCAGCCACATGACCATTTGCTGCCAGGTTACGTTCAGCAGATTGCCAAACAGGAGTTCCAAAGAAAACAGCCGTCCTTTCTTGGTTCCGTATTACGGGAGCTTCCGCGCCAAAGGCGCGTAGTAAAGTGAATTATCCGCAAGCGGATGTGAAATATTGACTGGCTTTCGCAGTCAATGTGAAATATCCCTAACGGGATGTGAAATTTGACGCAAAGCGTCAAGTTGATACGGCTTCGCGTGCACTATCGTCACTTTCTTCTCACACGCGCGTCGAGCGCGTATTTCACATGGGAAGCGTAGCGACCCATATTTCACACGACGGGCGTAGCTGCCGTCGTATTTCACATTTTCCGCAAGGAAAATATTTCACTCTAAAAATCTGCGTTTCTGGCGGTTCTGGGGAACGGGATAACGTCTCTGATGTTGCCCACGCCGGTTAAGTACATAATCATGCGCTCAAAGCCGATGCCAAAGCCCGCGTGCTTCACGCCGCCGTATTTGCGCAGGTTGAGATACCACCAGTAGTCTTCCTCGTTCATGCCAAGCTCGGCAATGCGGGCGGAAAGCACGTCGAAGCGTTCCTCTCTCTGGGAGCCGCCGCACAGCTCGCCGATGCCGGGCACCAGCAGGTCAACCGCCGCCACGGTCTTGCCGTCGTCGTTCTGGCGCATATAGAAGGCCTTGATCTCCTTGGGATAGTCGTAGACGAATACGGGCTTGCCGAAGGTGGTTTCGGAGAGATACCGCTCATGCTCGGTCTGCAGATCGCAGCCCCAGTAGGCCTTGAAGTCGAACTTATCGTTGTTCTGCTCCAGGATTTTGACCGCCTCGGTGTAGGAGACGCGGGCAAAGTCGGAGGTGGCAACGTGCTGCAAGCGCTCTTTCAAGCCCTTGTCCACGAAGTTATTGAGGAACTCGATTTCTTCGGGGGCGTTTTCCAAAACGAAAGTGATGATGTACTTCACCATTTCTTCCTCAAGGTTCATGTCGTCCTCAAGGTCGGCAAAGGCGATCTCCGGTTCGATCATCCAGAACTCCGCGGCGTGGCGCGGGGTGTTGCTGTTCTCGGCGCGGAAGGTGGGGCCGAAGGTGTAGATGTTGCGGAAGGCCATGGCGTAGCACTCGCCGTTGAGCTGGCCGGAAACGGTCAGGTTGGCGGGCTTGCCGAAGAAATCCTGAGTAAAGTCAATGCTGCCGTCCTCGTTGCGGGGCGGGTTTGCGGGATCCAGCGTGGTCACGCGGAACATTTCGCCCGCGCCCTCGGCATCGGAGGCAGTGATGAGCGGGGTGTGGACATACACAAAGCTCTGCTCCTGGAAGAACTTGTGGATGGCGTAGGCCGCAAGGGAGCGGATGCGGAACACCGCGGAATACAGGTTCGTGCGGGGGCGCAGATAGGCGATGGAGCGCAAAAATTCCGGGGAATGGCGCTTCTTCTGCAGGGGATAATCGGCAGGGCAGGTGCCCTCGACCACCAGCTTGTCGGCTTTCAGCTCAAAGGGCTGCTTCATTTCGGGGGTTAAGGTGAGCACGCCGGTGACACGGATGGCGCAGCCCACATTGAGCTTTACGGCATCCTTGAAATTGTCAAGTCTGCCGTCTTCCAACACGATCTGCAGATTCTTGAAGAAGGTGCCGTCGTTGAGCTCGATAAAGCCAAAGGTCTTGCTGTCGCGCACGGTGCGCACCCAGCCATATACGGTAATTTCGCTGCCGTCTGCCGGAGTTTCCTTAAAGAGCGAGCGGATGGTCAGTTTGTCCATGGGAAAAAACACCTCCAAAGGGATTATAGATTAGCATACAGTATAGCACACAATTTCAGAAAAAACTATAAGGAATTTGTGTAGTTTGCGCGATTTTCCGTGGAAATGATGGTGTGTGCCCGGCACGGACGCAATCCCGGACGCCGGACGGGACGGACACCCGTTTTTACTCCTTAGATATTTTGTGTGGAGCGTGAAAAATAATATTGCAATTTATAAAATGTTGTGGTATTGTTATAACATCAAAAAACAGGAGGGTATTGTTCATGGAAAAGAAGAGAGTAGTTCCTATTTGGTTAAGTGTTGTGCTGTTGATTTTATGCGCTGTATCAGTGGTTCTGAATATTGTCGGCATGACAAAACAATACGGAATTATGTTCAATATCGGCTATATTGCCGAAATCATCACTTTGCTGTTTGTGTCTTTTTATTGTTTATCCGGCTATAAAAAGAAATCAGCGGGGATGTTCAAAGGCAGCTTGGTATTTCGCCTGATTTCTGTTGCGCTGGGACTGTGCATCGCAATCCAGTTTAAGCAGATATTCACGATCATTGTAAGTATCATTGTATTGGCTTGCCTTACAATGCTGTTGTTTATCAAAGACCTTGGTAAAAGAAAATCAATGGTTCTGACAGGTCTGATGATTGTTGCCACAGTTGCAAGCCTTGTTTACTTCTGTGCGGCAGCCGAAGGCTTTATCGGTGCTCATATTACAAGTATTCTTCTTTCTGTTATCTTCTTCATCATGGTATATGCCAAATATAAAGATAAAGAAGCAAGAGGAACAAAATAACATCCTTCATCCCAAGGCGGCTGTTCTTTGTGAATGGCCGCTATTTCTGTGCTCTCCCCAAAAATGTAAGGAGTTAAAATAGGGTGTCCGTCCCGTCCGGCGTCCGGGTTTATGGTTTTTTGAGTGGAGCATGAAAAAGATATTGCAATTAAAAAATTCAGTGGTATTATTATGATATAAAGAAAAGGAGGGTATTGTTCATGGAAAAGAAGAGAGTTGTTCCCGTTTGGGTGAGCGTGGTGTTATTGGTGCTGTGTGCTGTTGCTATGGTACTGAATATCATCGGACTTTCAAAAAACGGGTCAAACACATCGAGAATCATAGGATTTATACTGGAAGTTATAGACATCGCCTTAGCAACCTGTTATTGCTTGACAGGCTATAAAAAGAGTGCCGCAGTATTCTTTAAGGCAGTCGTTTTTGCAAGACTTGTTGCGTGCTTTATTTATTTGATGTATATGTTTACATCACAGCAAATCATCCCGTTTATCTGCGCATTGATTCCTGCTTTCTGCCTGTCTGTTTTTGCTGTTGCAAACAATCTTGGGAAAACCCGCTCTTTGATCATGGCGGTGATCATGATTATTTCTCCGATTGTTCAGTATGTATGGTTTATAGCAACCGGTGCGGTTCAAGGTCTTTCTGGAACCTTTGTGACAAGCCTTATTTTATCCGTTATTTTTCTTATTATGGTATATGCCAAATATAAAGATAAAGAAGCAAGAGGCACCAAATAACATCATTCATCCCAAAGCGGCTGTTCGTTGCGAATGGCCGCTTTTTCTGTGCTCTGCAAAAAATGTAAGGAGTTAAAATCGGGTGTCCGTCCCGTCCGGCGTCCGGGAAACATGGAAAATTGAAACAAAATGAAAACATGAAGGGCGTTCCAAAGCAGCCGCGCCTGTGCTACAATTAACCTGATTAACTGTGGAAAGGATGCGCTTTTCCTGTGCTCAACACCCGCTTTACCCCCGAGGGAAAACCGAAAAAGAGAAGAATCAACCGCCTGCAGGTCGGGGTTCTGCTGCTCATCGGTGTGCTTGTTACCAGCTTCTGCACCTTCGGGCTTGGCTATATGTTCATTCCCGTCTCCGCGCTGGCTGTGGAGACCCCCGCGCCAACCGCATCGCCTACCCCAACGGCAACGCCAACGCCCACGCCGTCCCCCAGTGCCACGGCGACCTCCACCCCAACGCCCACCGTGACCCCGGAACCGACACCTACCCCCTTTGCGACGGTTCTTTCCGAGGACGTGGAAAACGGCAAGTGGCTCTATGAGACCGAGAACATCAAAATCGACATTGAACGCACGAATCCCAAGGACAACGTGGTGGCGACGGTGGCGCGCATCACCCGCAAAACCGAAGAAAACGGCCTGAAAACCGCCTTTGCGGGCGGCTCCTGCGCGGAGAATATGCGCCTTAGAACCAGCGAGATCGCGCAGTCCGTGAACGCGTTGTTTGCCGTCAACGGCGACTACTGCTCCTTCCGCTCCGACGGCATCATCCTGCGCGAGGGCAGCATCATCCGCAGCGTGCCCACCCGGGACACCATGGTGCTCTACGCCGACGGGCACATCGAGGTGCTGGATGAGCGGGAGACCACCGGGGAAATGCTGCTGGAAGCGGGAGGAACGGATTCCTGGTCGTTCGGCCCCATTTTAGTCAAGGACGGCGTGATTCCCGACGAGTTCCGCACCGATGTGCGCAAGGAGAACCCCCGCACGGCTGTCGGACAATGCGAAGACGGCAGCTACGTCATTGTCGTTGTGGACGGGCGCGGCGCGGCGGGCAGCGTCGGTCTCAATGTGCAGGACTTGGCGCAGTATATGTTCGACTTGGGCTGCGTCAACGCCTACAACTTGGACGGCGGCATGACCTCCTGCATGGTCTTCAACGGCAAGGTCATTTCCACCCCCTGCGGCACCGCCAACAAGGAGCGTCCGCTGTCGGACATCCTCTATATCCCGATGGAATAAGCAAAAAATCCCCTGTTATCCGTGATTTCGGAAAACAGGGGATTTCTTTACCGATTTTCGATAATGCGCAGCTCGTTGTCCTGCAGGGTGTAGGCGGTTCCGTCCATCGTAAAGGTGGCTTCTTCGCCGTCGTTCCAGAGCACCGTGAGGCTTTGCCCGTGTGCTGTGTAGTTCATGCAGAGCTCCTTCCTTCTGCGTGGATTACCTGCGCGCAGCCCAGGCGATGGCGTTTCTGAAGAGCTTAACCATTTCGGGGTTGGTGAGCACCTCTGTGGTGTGGCCGGGGGTAATGGCTACCACGCGGGAGGCGGCCAGCTCATGCGCCCACACGGCCGGCTGGGTGCTGTGCACCGAGGCGGATTCGGCCAGCACGTTGGTCTTTTCCCAGTCGCCTTCCATTTGGTAGTGCTCATCTTCGATCACAAAATCGTTGACACCTTCGGTGACGGGATGGCCTTTTACGATGTGCACATTGACCTCGCACTTGGGCGGGTGGGAGATGAAGCGCCCATAGAGAATGTCGGTGTAGAAGGGGCTGTCGTCCGGAATGTTGGTAAGACCGCTGTGCACGCCGATGTAGCCCGTTCCGGCGGCAGACATCATCATGGGAATGTAACCCGGAATTGCGCCGTTTGCGTACCAGTTGGGCGTGGGTATCTGGGTGTTTGCGATGCCGCCCTTGAAGTTCACGATGAGGTCGGGGGCGATCATGGTTGCGCCGATGTAGTTGGGGTCTTCCGTGACCTTGACCAGCCATTCCTTCTCGTCAAAGATCAGCGGAAGCAAAGGCTCGATGGTGTTGCCGGGGTGCCAGTAGTCGTGCAGCAGAACGATTGCGGTCTTTTTCATATTGATTTCCTCCTCTTTTTCTGATAATACAATGCCCACAACCGATTTGGATTGTGGGCACTGTTGTGTTCTGTTTTTAGCCGAACAGGGTCTTGGGTGCGTCGATGGCGGTGTAGCACTGGATTGCCCAGCGTTCGGGGCCGATCTTGGGCACGCCGACCAGGGAGAGTGCGCCATTGTGCAGCACATCGGCAATCGCGCCGGCGAAGAGGCCGCTTTCGGCAACGACCTTCTGCTCATAGCCCTCGCCGGACTTGACGAAGGCGAAGGTCTGCGGGTTCTTGCCCGCCGCGAGGTAGCGGGTGGTGTCGGAGGTGAAGTCAAAGCCGCCCAAATGCGCGGGCTTTTTGAAGGTGCAAAGGCCGGAGGTCTGCCCTTCCAGACCGATCTCGCCCACCAAAATGTCGTTGGCGGAGCCGAACATCTGACCGGCGCAGAGCAGGCCGCAGTCGATGATTTCGGCGGAAAGAACTTCCTCATCCCACAGGCTTTCCATGTCCAGTCCCTGCTTGTAAACGGAAAGGGTCGCGCCGGGCAGTTCATATTCGGAGACCGCGTCGCGCTCACAGGAAACGATGGATAAGGTGTCGGTGGCGTCCACATCGGCCAGGATGATGCGTGCGCCGACCTTGTCGCGGCAGTAGGTGTAGGCGGTGAAGCCCTCGCCATCGCGCTTGAACCAGAAATTGCCGCAGACGAATTCGCTTTTGCCGTCGCCGTCCAAATCGCCCACCGCAAGACCCACGGATGCGGCGGTGAAGCTCTGCTTCTCGTTCACGTCCATAAGGTCGGCAGCCACTTTGGTCAGCGTCCAGTCGGGGAGAGAGGCAAAATAAACATCGGTGCCGTTTTCGCCCGTGCAGGTAAAGAGAATACCGGCGCGGTTGTCGCCCAGCAGGTTTTCCGCATAGACCGCATCATACACGCCGGGATTGGAAAGGGTGAAGGCCTCATGGCAAGCCCATTGTTTGTCTTCCTTGCCGGGGTTCTCAAACCAGATGACGGAAGCGTTTTCTTCGTCGCCGAACAGCACGATGTCGGGATAGCCGTTGCCGGTCACATCGCACAGCACGCCGCAGGTGCCGATGTGTTCCATGCTCTCGGACAGAATCTCATGCTCCCAGCGGCGGTAGGCTTCGCCGTTTTTCAGGATGGACAGTCTGCCGTTGTGGCCGCAGATGACCACATCGTTCCAACCGTTGCGGTTCATGTCGCCGATGAGCAGAATATTGTTGCAGGCGTCCTTGCCGACTTCGTTGCGCAGCGCGCCGAAGACCTGTTTTTCAAAAGTCATAGTTGTATCCTCCAATACCCTTTGATTATTTCGTGATGTAAAGGAATCCGATCGTGTTCGGCCCGCAATGGCTGGAGATCGTCGCACCGGCGTGTTCTTCCAGCACCTCGTCAAAATAGTTAAGCGCACGAACCTTTTCTGCCCAGGCGTGGGTGTCTTCCTCGTTCATGGTGGTGGTGACGAAAATGCGCTTCTTGTCGATCTGGTCAAGCCGATTGAGTACGATATTTCTAAAATACGTCTCGACGCATTGGTTCATCTTGCCCCGGTATTTTTCCCCGGCAGACATGGCACCGTCAATCATGTTGATCTGCGGATGGAGCTTGAGCATGGAACCGGCCAAGTATGCGATGGAGGAGCAGCGGCCGCCCATGTGCAGGTAGGTCAGGGTGTCCGCCACAAAGGAGGTGACGATGCGGGGACGGACGGCAAGCATAGCTTCCTCCGCTTCCGCTGCGCTGCCGCCGGAGGCAAGCACCTCCGCTGCGGTGTGCAGCAGGTGTCCCTCGCCGGTGGATAATTGCAGGGAATCGACAAGATGAAAGCGCTTTGCGTCGTAGCCCTCATCGACCAGCGTGTCGCGAGCCAGACAGGCGTTGTTATAGGTGGAGGAAAGCTTGGAGGACAGCCCGGTGTAGATCAGGTCGTCATAGCCCTCATCCAGAGCCTTCCTGAACGCTTGGATAAAATCATTCAGACCAACCGCGGCAGTCTTGGGCAGTGTCTTGGTCTCGTTGGCGTAGGCAAAAAGCTGATCTTCCGTCACATCCACGCCGTCCAAGTGATCCGTGTCCCCTAAGATGACGTGCAGCGGCAGCGTTTCAATGTGAAACAGCTCTTTTTCCGCGACAGAGATGTCGCTGGTGGAGTCTGTGAAAATTCTGGTGCTCATCAGTGTTCTCCTTTCCGAGATTCTTACAGCTTATCTATTATATAGGAAATCGGAAAAATGTGCAAGACCGCCGCTTCCCGTTTGGCGGAGATATAAAAGATTTTTCCTGAAAACAAGGCTCCCGGCATCGGGTTTCATCCAATGCCGGGAACCGGATTTCTGTGTTATTTCACCTGCACAATGATCTCGTTCGTGAGCTCGCCCTCTGCAATCTCGCTGTAAACGATGCTCTGCGAGGCGTTGCGGAGCAGCTGCACGGGAATGGAGGCTTCGTCCTTTGTCGGGTTGAAAGCCGTTCCGTTGTAGCGGACGATCATTTGCACATCGCCGTTTGCCTCTGCAAATTCCGTCAGCAGATGCAGAACCGGGTGCCGACCGAGCTTGGGCACGATCAGCTGAACGCAAAGCTCCTCAAACACGGTCAGCATATTGTTGATCGTCTTCGGAAGCAGCATATGCCTTTTTCCGAAGCTCTCGAGGTTGGCGGACAGCCCGATGAAGTCGTAGTCGGGGGAGGTGATGGAGGTTTCAAGCACACGCAGGCGGTGCACGAAGCGGCGCGTTCTCTCTTTCTGCGGATGGTCGAAAACTTCGTCCGGCGTGCCGGTTTCGTAAATCACGCCCTCATCCATGTAGAACACGCGGGAGGACACGGCCTTTGCAAACTGCATTTCATGGGTGACGATGATCATGGTGAGCTTCTGCTTGGCCAGGGAGCGCAGCACGCTCAACACCTCGGACACCATCGTGGGATCCAGCGCGGAGGTCGGTTCGTCAAATAGGATGATCTCAGGCTCCATGGCCAGTGCCTGTGCGATGGCGATGCGCTGCTTCTGACCGCCGGAGAGGCTGTCGGGCATGGATTTGGCCTTGTCCGCCATGCAGACGGAGCGAAGGAGCGCCATGGCACTGGCGTAAGCCTCCTGCCGGCTCTTTTTCATGACCAGCATGGGCGCCAGCATGACGTTTTCAAGAACCGTGAGATGCGGGAACAGGTCGTAGGACTGGAACAGCATGGCGAGCTTCTTCCGCGCCGCGGTACGGTTTTCCGTAACGCCCATGTCCTGCCCGAAGATCTCGATCTTGCCCTCCGTAGAGGGGATGATTCCGTCCACGATTTTGAGCAGGGTGGATTTGCCCGTGCCGGAGGGGCCGATGAGGGCGATGATTTCACCGCCCAAAATGGAGGCGTTGACGTCTTTAAGCGGTACTCCGTCGGGGAATTCCTTTTTCAGATGTTCCAGACGGATGACTTCTTTGCCGAAATAGGCAGGCTCACTCTTCGGCTCAAAGGGCTGGACATCCAGATCCTCCGTCGGGGACACAACGGGGTGTTTACGGAAGCGCCTGACGCAGAAGTCCACAAAGGTGATCAGATCCGTCAAAAGCCAGGCCAGCAGGAAATACAGCATGGCGACGGTGAACAGCGGGAACAGCGCATCGTAGGTGCGGCTGCGGATGAGGTCGGAGGTCTTGGTCAGGTCGGTAACGGCGATATAGCCGACAACGGAGGTCATTTTCATCATGTTGATGAACTCTCCCTTGAAGGCGGGCAGGAACAGGCGGGTCGCCTGCGGCATGATCACTTTTGTGAAGGTCTGGAAACGGGTCAGTCCCAGAGATTCGGAAACGTCCCACTGGTTCTGGCTGATGCCGTCGATACCGGTGCGCATGATCTCCGCAGAGTTTACGCCGAAGTTCAAGGAGAAACCGACAATGGAAACAATCACGCCGGAAACGTTCGAGGATGCAAAGATTACATAATACAGGAACATGAGCAGCACGACCAATGGTATGCCCTGAACAAACCGGATCACAAAGGCTGTGGTGCGGGCGACGGCCGGATTGGGGCTGCGACGCAGCATACAGACGGCAAAGCCCAGAGCCGTGCCGACCACAAGGGCGCAAAGGGAGATCAGAATGGTGATGCCGAGACCGGACAGAATCAGAAGATAGCGATCCTCCCGGATGAAGGTGCGTTCAAAGCTCTCCGCGATCTTGGTAAAAAAGTTTTTGCCGTCTGAAGCGGAAGAATCTGTGATAATACCGAGATCCTCTGCCCGACAGAGCAGAACGATACCGCCCTGATAGTGGGTTTCGGGGAAATCCACCAGCTCCCGCCGCTCATCCGTGATGGTGATGCAGCCGGTGGAAACATCCGCCTTTCCCGTGGAGGCCGATGTGATCAATGCGGAAAAATTCGCCTGGGTGATCTCAACCTTTTTATGAAGCTCCTTGGCGATCATCAGCACCAGTTCCACTTCATAGCCCTGTGAATTGCCGTTGTCGTCCACATAGGACATGGGAACCTGGGTCGAATCGTGGAAGTAACGAAGGGTTCCTGCCGAGGTGTCATACCCTGTGTACTCATCCATGTTGATCTTCATGCCTTCATCACTGCCGGAGAACCATTTTTCCGCCAACTTGTCCAGCGTGCCGTCTTCGCGGTATTTAATGATTAATTCGGAGAAGTCATCGGTCAAATCGCTTCCCTTGGGAAGAACAATTCCATAGGTATCAATTTGCACGACCTCGGGGAACATGGCAAGCTCCTCATTTCCCGCGACCGCCAGCTTGGCCACAGGCTCGTCCAGACCGATGGCGTCAACGTAGCCGGTCTGCAGTGCCAGAATTTCGGAACTGATGTCATCGTAATAGAGGAAATTGGGCTCTTCGAGTACCTTTTCCATATATTCATCGAAGATTGTGCCCGTCTGAGAGCCGAAGTTTGCGCCTTTCATATCCTCAAAAGTCGCATATCGAACCTCTCCGAAATCTTCCTTTGATTGGTCCGTGGTCACATATTTGATAGACGTAAAAGCAAGAAGCGTGGCAATGGCTATAAAAGCCCAAAGAAATCTTTTGCTTTTCATCAAAATCCTCCCGTGCAGCGGCAATGACCGTCCATTACCTTTGGTGAACATACTATGTAAATGTTATCTTATGCAGCGTGTTTTTGTCAAGTAAATCTTCTATGTATGCAAAATTCCCTGTTTGACAGGAAATTGCGAACAGTGCTATAATCTTTCCTGTTTTTATGCCATTTTCTTTCGGAGTGACGAAACTGTATGAAGACTTTCATTCGGATGCTTGTGTATGACCTGATCGGCTCTGTGTTCCTTGGCGCATCGGTGGTGTGCTTCGCGGTGCAGGCGAACTTTGCTCCCGGCGGCGTGACGGGACTGGCGGTGCTGTCCAATTATCTGTTCGATATCAACATCGGCCTCATGACCATTCTCATCAACATTCCCATCATCGCGCTGACCTTCAAAAAGTTAGGGCGCAATTTCTTCCTCGTTTCGATGAAATCGGTCATCATTTCCTCCTTTTTTGTGGATTATGTGGTGATTTACCTGCCGACCTTCACGGGCAATAGGTATCTTGCGGCGGTTTTTGCGGGGATACTGGCGGGCATTGCGTATTCCATCTTCTTCAATGAGGGCTCCACCACCGGCGGCACGGATTTCATCATCGTGGCGGTGCAGCGGGCGAAGCCCAAGCTCTCCTTCGGTATCCTCGCGTTCCTCATTGATTCCACCGTCATTGTGCTGTCCGTGTTCGTGTATAAGGATTACCGGTCGTTCATCCTGGGCATGATCTATACTGTGGTTACATCCCTTGCACTGGACGGCACGACCTTTATCATGAAGAAGCTGCATCTCACCATGGAACCCATTTCCTCCGTAGCCCCGAAGGAGGAGGGAAAAAGCGAATAGCCCCTGAAAAGAGAGCTGCAATCGGCTCTCTTTTTGGCACAATGGAAGGGAGCAAAGCACATTTCGGTGCGTAAATGCCCCTTGCAAGTTAAGGCGGCCTATGCTATAATACCGAACATACATTCCGATAGACTTCAAAAAGGAGCTTGATTTTTATGAAAAACGGATATTTGGAAAAGGGCGACACCATAGGCATCGCGTCCCCGAGCTGGATCGTGAAAAGCGGCGAATATGACGCGATTTTTGCCGCGATTGAATCCTTTGGCTTTAAGGTGAAGCCCGCCTCCAACCCTTACGCGGACGGCTGGGGTTTTGCCGCCTCCCCGGAGCAGCGGGCGGAGGCCATCCATGAGCTGGTGCGCGACAAATCGGTTTCCCTTATCTTCTTTGGCGGCGGCGAGGGCGCGGACGATGTGCTGCCCTATCTTGACTTTTCCCTCATCAAGAGCAATCCGAAGCTGTGGATGAGCTTTTCCGACGGCACCTCCATCTTAAATGCCATTCATTTTAGAACCGGGCTTCCCATGCTCTACGGGCAATGCCCCAGCGACTTTGAAAAGCGCATGAACCCCTACAATCAGGAAAACTTTATGACCCACGTTTGCGGCATCGGTCAGCGGCGGCATTTGAAGAACAGCCGCTGGATCACCTTGACCCCCGGCGTGGCCTCCGGCGAGCTTTCCGCCGGCTATCTGGACAATTACACCTATCTGGCCAACGGCGGCTGGATCGTGCCGGAGGACAAAGACTACATCCTCTGTCTGGAGGAGCATCAGATGTTCTTCATCCCGGAGCACGTTTCGGACGAGCTGGCGCGGCTGGAAAACAGCCCCATGATGGCGCACTGCCGCGGCATCCTCTTTGGGGAATATTCCCCCGAACCCGACGGAAAACTGCTTTCGCGGCTCACGACACTGGGCAGAAAGCACGGCATCCCGGTCATCTATTGCAGCGATTTCGGCCACGGCGAGGAAAACAAGGCGATTCTGGAAATCGGTGCGTCCGTCACGCTCAACGCGGACACGCAGGAGCTTATTTACCACTGAAATAAAGGAAGGGCACCAAAAGGCTCGCCCGCGTGCGGGAGAGCCGGCATTTTTTGACTTGTCAAAAAATGACTGAGAGGGCGTTATTCACGAAGGGGGGGATCACGGTGCATTTTGTCAGGGTCAAGGGCATCCTCAATCAGACCGGCCTTGGGATGAACGTTTATCGCGGCTGCACCCACGGCTGCATCTACTGTGACTCCCGCTCCGTCTGCTACCGGATTAAGCACGATTTTGAGGACATCGAGGTAAAGGAAAACGCCCCTGAGCTGCTGGAGAAGGCGCTGCGCGGAAAAAAGCAAAAGTGCATGATCGGCACCGGCTCCATGTGCGACCCCTATATGCCCATTGAAGAGGATTTGCGCATCACAAGGCAATGTCTGGAAATCATTGACCGCTACGGTTTTGGCGCGGCGGTGCAGACCAAATCCCCGCTGGTGCTGCGGGACATCGACCTGCTTACTTCCATCAACCGCAAGGCCAAGGCCGTGGTGCAGATGACGCTGACCACCTACGACGAGAATCTTTGCCGCATCATCGAGCCGAACGTCGCCACCACAAAGGAGCGTTTTGCCGCCCTCTGCGCCCTTAAAGATGCGGGTATCCCCACGGTGGTGTGGATTTGCCCCATATTGCCTTTTATTAACGACACGAAGGAAAACATCGAAGGGCTGTTGAATTATTGTATCGAGGCAGGGGTCAAGGGCATCGTCACCTTTGAAATGGGGCTGACTCTGCGCGAGGGCGACAGGGAGTATTTCTTCGCCGCGCTGGATCGGCATTTCCCCGGGCTGACCGACAAATACCTGCGCACCTTCGGCCTTGCGTATGAAATCCTCTCCCCGCGCAATGACGAATTGATGACCATTCTCCGAACAACCTGCGCACAGCACAACATCCTTATTGGGCAGGAGTGCTTTTCCTATATGCACGAATTTCCCACAAATCAGGAGCAGATGAGTTTGTTCTGACCTTTGGATGCCGGATTACAAACGATACTGTGGGGGTGCCTGTCCTGCCGGGCGCAGGAAGGCAGAAGAACTGCTGCCCACCTTTTTCCGAAGCCACAATACGCCTCTGTAACGAAACCCCGACCTATCACGATGGCTGTTCGCATCAAGCGCAGACCGAACAGAAAATAAAGGAGTGCAGACAAAATGACTACATTGATAGAACAGAAAAAAGGGCTTTCTTCCTCCGTGCTCAAGACCATCGCCATTGTGCTCATGGTCATCAATCACTTCTCCACCCTGCAATGGTTCTCCCCGGATCGCGTGGGCGTGCTGTTTTACATTCAGTGGTGCGTAACGCGCATTGCCTATCCGCTGTTTGTGTTTTTGCAGGTCGAGGGCATGGCGCACACGCGGAGCCGCGAGAAATACCTGCTGCGGCTGCTCATTTTAGCCATCATTTCCCAGCCCATTTACGGCTGGGCGCTCATCGACGGCCCCTTGACCACACGCTCCTTCAATGTGTTTTTTGACCTGCTGGCGGGCGGCTTGGCCATCGAGGTTTATGACCGCTTCTGGAAGAGCAACAAGGTCGCCTTCTTCGTGCTGCTGGCTGCGCTGTGCGTGCTGTCGGTGAAGTTCGCCTTCTCCTATGCGATTTTATGCGTGCTGCTGCCGCTTCTGTGGTATGTTCTGCGGGACAGGCGCAAATTGCAGATGCTCCTCACGGTTCCCGCGATTCCAGTCCTGGTGGCGCTGATGTTCTACGTCGGCTACGGCGTGCCCTTCGGCAAGCCCAGCTTCTTCATGCTCTCCGAATTGTGCATGATCGCAGTGATTCCGTTTATGCTGCTCTACAACGGACAGAAGGGCAAACAGCTGCCCAAGTGGTTCTATTACGGGTTCTACCCGGCGCATCTGCTCATCGTCGCGCTGCTGGGACTGCTCTAAAACATACATTAGTTGCGTTACATACTGAATTTTCAATGCGGAAAGAAAGATCATTTTGAAAAAGCAATTTCTGTATAAGCTGATTTTCGTGGTCGTGGTGGTGGCATTGGCACTGGGGCTGACCTACTTTGCCCTGCTGGAAACGCTGCCGGATTTGATTCCCATCATCGAGCACGGGAATGTGGACGAGATTCAGGCCTATCTGCGGGAAAGCAGCACGTTTAAGGGCATTGCCTGCACGGTGCTTCTGCAAATGGTGCAGGTGTGGTCGCTGTTCATCGCGGGGATGCCCATTCAGGTGGCTGCGGGTTGTGTGTACGGCTTTCTGCCCGCCTTCGTCATTTGCCATCTGTCCTCGGTGCTGGCACAGCTCATCGCTTTGACGGTTTGGCGAAGAATGGGGAAGAAGCTGGAAAAATGGCTGCCCATCGGGACGCAAAGCGGCACCGTCAACAAATTCCTGGCCACTAAAGCGCCCCCGGCGTACACCGTGATTCTGGCCTGTATGATTCCCATTATGCCGAACGGCTTAATTGCCCTGCTGGCCGCCGATATGGACATCAGCACCGGGAAATACACCTTCAGCGTGTGGGCGGGCAGCCTCATCAACGTGCTTTTGTGCTGCGCCGTCGGCAACCGCATCATTCAGGGCGATTGGCTCATCGCCTGTGTCTTTGCGGCGATTCTGGTCACGCTGTTCCTGCTGCTGTGGTTCCTCCGGGAGAAAATCCTTGCGACATATTACCGGCTGGCGGAAAAACGGAAAGCGCACAGAGCGTAAAAATCCGATAGATTCACAAACACCCACTGTTTCCGGGATTCAGAAACAGTGGGTGTTGCCTTTGTTTGGTTACTACAAGATTCGGTTATTCGTCTGCTGACATTCGCTCTATGATCGCGCCCAAGGCGCAGAGCTTCTGTTCCAGGTGCTCATAGCCGCGGTCGATGTACTTGATGTCGTAAATGTCGGTTATGCCGTCCGCCATGAGCCCGGCAATGACCAAGGCCGCACCGGCGCGCAGGTCGGTGGCGGTGACGGATGCACCGTGCAGCGCAGGTACGCCCTCGATGGTGGCAATGCGGCGATTGTCCTCCACGGAGGAAATACCGCCCATTTTGCGCAGCTCGTCCAAGTGCCGATGGCGGTTTTCAAACAGGGTCTCGTTGATGACCGAGGTGCCCTTTGCAGTGGAGAGCAGGGCGGACATGGGCTGCTGCAAATCGGTGGGGAAGCCCGGGTAGGGCTGGGTCTTGATGTTGACATGGCGCAGCACGCCTTCCGCCCGTACGCGGATGCTGTCCTCGCCGATGCCCTCGTCCACCTTTGCACCCATTTCCAGCAGCTTTGCGGTCAGGGCTTCCATGTGGGTGGGCAGTGCGCCGCGGATGAGCACATCGCCCCGCGTGGCGGCGGCGGCGATCATTAAGGTTCCCGTTTCAATCTGGTCGGGGATGATGGCGTAGGTGCAGCCGTGCATGGGTCGCCCGCCGCGAATGCGGATGGTGTCCGTGCCCGCGCCCTTGACCCAGCCGCCCATGGCGTTTAGGAAGTTGGCCAGGTCAACGATGTGCGGCTCCTTGGCCACGTTGACGATGGTGGTGTTGCCCTTGGCGGAGGCGGCAGCCAGCATGATGTTGATGGTTGCGCCCACGGAGGGCATATCGAGGTAGATTTCCGAACCCACAAGACCGCCGTTCGCATCGGCGACAATGTGCCCGTCGTCGGTGGAAACCGTTGCGCCAAGGGCTTCAAAGCCCTTGATGTGCTGGTCGATGGGACGTGCGCCGATGGCACAGCCGCCGGGAAGCGCCACATCTGCCTTGCCGTAGACCCCCAGCATCGCGCCCACAAAATAGTAGGAAGCGCGGAGGCGGCTGGCGAAGGCCTCGGAAACGACGGTAGAGTTGATCCTTCTGGGGTCGATGGTCATGCTGTTTTCGGTGCGGGAGACAATCGCCCCCAGAGATTGCAGAATGTCTTCCAGCGCATTGATGTCATTGACATTTGGCAAATTCTCTATGGTGCAGGGCTCACCTGCCAGCAGAACGGCGGGTATGATGGCCAGCGCTGCGTTTTTGCCGCCATTGACGGTGACAACGCCGTGCAGATGCGTTCCTCCGTAGATTCGCAATTTCTCTGCCATATATTTTTTGCGGCAAAAGGTTGCCGTTTACCTCCATGTCAGATGATAGGGAACATCGTTTGGGGTGATCGAAAACAACGATGCGGGGTTGCCTTAGTTTTTCTTCTTGTGCGCCACCTGGGACAGATCGTAAGGGGTCTCCTGATAGACGTAATAGTTGAGCCAGTTGGCGTAGAGCAGGTTGGCGTGGGCGCGCCAGGTGACGATGGGACGCTGCGTGGGGTCATCGTTGGGGAAATAGTGCTTCGGCACGGGAATATCCATGCCCTTGTTTCTGTCGCGCTCGTATTCCTTTTGCAGGGTGTCGTGCTCGTATTCGCCATGTCCTGTGACGAAAATATGCTTGCCGTCCTTGGAAGCGATCAAATACACACCCGCTTCGGGGGAGGAAGCCAGAATATCCAAATCGGGGCAGGCGGCAATGTCTGCTTCGCGCACCTCCGTGTGGCGGGAGTGCGGTGCCCAGAACCAGTCGTCAAAGCCGCGCACAAGGGGTTCGTGTTTCATCAGAACCTTATGATGGAAAACGCCGTGCATTTTCTGGGGCAGAGGATGCTTTTCGATGCCGTAGCGGTAGAAAAGCCCGGCCTGTGCCGCCCAGCAGATGTAAAGCGTGGAGAAAACGTGCTCCTGCGCCCAGTCCATGATGGTTTTGAGCTCTTCCCAGTAGTGCACCTCCTCAAAGTCGATCTGCTCGATGGGTGCGCCGGTGATGATGAGCCCGTCGAAATTGTCGTCCTTGATCTCTTCAAAGGTCTTGTAGAAGGTGTCCAGGTGCTCGGACGAAACGTGCTTGGATTCGTGGGTCGCGGTGTGCAGGAAGGTAACCTCCACCTGCAAGGGAGTGTTGCCGATGACGCGCAGCAGCTGGGTCTCGGTGACTTCCTTGGTAGGCATCAGGTTCAGTACCGCAACGTGCAGCGGGCGAATGTCCTGCTGGCTGGCGCGGGAGGCGGTCATGACGAATATGTTTTCATGCTCCAATATGGAGATGGCAGGCAGATTATCTACAATTTTTACAGGCATCTGGCATCACCCTCATTTATGGCATTCAGAAATTTTTACCCTCGCACAGTTTCGGAATGTGTGAAGGCGTACTTTGATTTGTACCCATTTTACACTTCTTTCAGGGGCTTCGTCAATGAAAAAAGGGGCATTGGAAAAACGTTTACGGGACTGAAACTATTTTTACAACTTAGAAACGCGCCCTTTGTTGCATAGACCGGGAAGGGCTTGTATAATGATTAACGTAAGTTGTCCGGCTCTACGGACGACATTTTGTTCTGACAATTATGCTCAGGAGGATTTACAATATGAAAAAAATGCTTGTTCTGCTGCTCGCGCTGCTGCTGGTTTTCATGTGCAGCTGCGCCAAGAGTAGTGATGTTGATGTGATTCTGGAAAGCACGGCGACTCCCACGGCGACCCCTACAGCGACGCCTTCCGCGACGCCCACGCTGACTGCGACCCCCACCCCCACGCCCACCGTGGCTGCGCCTACCCCCAATGTTTCGGAGGAAATGGACGGCGAGGTTGTGGATGCCGGTTTTTCCGAGCTTTATAAAAAGAGCGAGTATGTGCTGATCGGCACCCTCACCAAGTCATTGGGCGAATGGAACCAGGCACGGGACGCCAAGGGCAATGCTTCCACCACCATCTTCATGATGGAGCAGCAGTACACCTTGGTCATTTCCGAAGTGCTCAAGGGCGATAAGGTCAAGGCGAAGGATTCCATCA
>DCHO01000063.1 GCA_002315655.1 Christensenella sp. UBA1750 | reverse complement strand
TGTAAGTGGGAACGACCTGTTTCATAGCCTCACGCACGCTCTCGTCCGTGCCGCTTTCAATGGCCTCTTTAAGCGTATTCAGCTTGTCGGAAAGCTCTTCCATAGTGATGGGATTGTCCTTCTCCACCATGATGAGGTCGTTTTCGGTGCGGGACTGGTTTTCGCTCCGGATGAGCAGTTCTTCATAGAGCTTTTCGCCGGGACGCAAGCCGATTTCGCGGATCTCAATATCCCGTCCGGGCTCAAAACCGGACAGTCGGATCATATTCTCCGCCAGGTCGTAGATTTTGACGGGCTTCCCCATATCCAGCACGAATAGCTCGCCGTTCTTTGCCATAGCACCGGATTGCAGCACCAACTGGCTGGCCTCGGGAATGGTCATGAAATAGCGGATGATGCGCTTGTCTGTAATGGTGACGGGACCGCCCTTGGCGATCTGCATTTTGAACAGCGGGATGACGGAGCCGGCAGAGCCCAGCACGTTCCCGAAGCGGGTGGCGGAGAAAGTGGTCTTTCCACCCATCTGACTGTGCGCTTGGACGATCATTTCGCACATTCTCTTGGTTGCGCCCATCACATTTGTGGGGTTCACGGCCTTGTCCGTGGAAACCATGATAACGCGCTCCACGCCGAATTCCTCCGAAACCTCAACGGTGTTCAGCGTGCCGAAGACATTGTTTTCCACAGCTTCGATGCAGTTCTTCTCCATCAGAGGAACGTGCTTGTGCGCCGCTGCCATGATCACGACCTCCGGACGGTGTTCGGCAAAGATGCGCCGCAGCGCCGCTTTGTCGCGGACGGAAGCGATTTCGATGGAAAGATTCAGTTTCTGCCCATAGGTCAGTTTGAGTTCCTGCTGCACGTCATACGCACCGTTCTCGGCCACATCCAGGATAACAAGCTTTTCCGGTTCCATCTTGGCAAGCTGACGGCAGATCTCCGAACCGATGGAACCGCCGCCGCCGGTAATCAAAATGACCTTGCCCCGGTAAAACGCAGAGGTCTTCTCGTTGTCCACGTTGATTTGTTGACGGAACAGCAGCTCTTCCACATCAAAATCGCGGATGGAGCGGCAACCGATGGAATCCATCTGTGGAAAATCATAAACCTTAACGGGAAGACGCATTCCCTTGAAGAAATTGTAGAGCTCCTGTCTGTGCTCCAATTCCATGTTCGGGACGGCAAAGACAACCTCCTGAATCCCCAATTCCGATATGGTGATGGTTTTCAGATGATCCAGATTGACAATGGGAAGATCGCTGATCGAACGGCCGACCTTGTTCTTGTCCTTGTCTATGAAGCATACAGGCAGATACGGAGCGGAAGGATTGTTTCTCAGTTCATTCAGCAGAGAAGTGCCCACTCTCCCCGCACCCAAGATTGCAATCTTGATGCGGCTTTCAGGCTTAATCTCTTCATCCAGCTTGATTCTGGAGCCGGTCATGAAGTTCAGGACATGGAGCAGCTTGCTGTTGTGCTGCGTGATATACACATAGATATAGTGATAGACCATGCGCATGGCATAAGCAAAGAGCAAATCAAGGCAGACCACAATGATGACCTTGTAGAACTCCACGCCGATTTCGCCCAGCATTCGCTCATAAATCGCCCAAAGAACACCGCCCACGAAATCCGAGACCATGAGCAGCATAAAGGCTGAAAGATCGCCGTAGCGCCACACCTGATTGTAAATGCGGAATAGCAGCCGCCAGCCGAAAATACACACAAAGCCCGCAAAAAAATGAATGTGTGACAATGCGATGCTTACGCCAAAGTATGAATTGTGATAAACAAAGGAAAGCAGACCAATAACAATCAAATATACCAAAAAATCATACAAAACCAATAGCCAGCGAATCTTCATCCCCTGACCTGACATTCTGCTTGTGAACTTTTTGCACAAGGCAGCAACAATCTCCTTCATCCAACAAAATCCTTTGCAATAGATTTTCTTTTACAAGCAAGACTTTCTTCTGATCAAAGCCAAACTTAGTCTATGTTATTCTACCACAAATTCCCACAAAGGTCAAAGATTATTATGAAGAAAGCATATTAAACTTTTGCGTCTAATTATCAATTGGTTTCATCAATTACTTAGGCATAATTTACAACTATTTGCGCATACTCATCTATAAATGATATGAAGCTCGCACATTTTTCGATCAATTACCTGATATTTTCTAATTTTGCCTTTATTGTTTAGTTAGACATATTTAAGACCGGAAAAATATTATTCCGGTCTATCTATTTATTATTTATGGTACAAAGCTATTTTGCTTGGGCACGGTATCAACCGTAGGATTGTTCTTACGTTCCAGATAATCCGCGATGACATCCTTGGAAGTCAGAGAGGCCACACCGCCCTTATAGCCGTTGGCGATAAAGACCACAACCGCGATTTCGGGATCGTCATAGGGGGCGAAGGAAACGAACCAGGCGTTGTTTTCAATGTCGATGGCGTTGACCTGCGCGGTGCCGGTCTTCGCACCGACCATATCGTTGTACTCGAAATCGGTAAAGTAGGAGGAAGCGGTACCGCCGTCCTCCGCGGAAATAACGCCCTTCATGCCGCGCTTGATGGCATCTAAGGAGGTTTCGGAAATGTCCAGCGTATTGATGACCACCGGCTCATTCTCCGTGATGACGCTGCCTTCGTTCGACAAAATCGAGTCGATCAGCGTCACATCCAGCACATTTCCGCCGTTGGCGATGGCCGCAATGTAGCGGGCAACGGCCACGGGGGTCAATTCCGTGATGGACTGGCCGATGCCGGTCATGATAGTTTCGGTGGGCGTCCAGCGCACCTCGCGGAGGTAAGAGTTTAAGGTGTTGAGCAGGTATCTTCTGGATATTTCTTCAGAGGAAAGTCCCAGTTCGGTCATCAGTACATTGCGGATGGCGTCGATCATCTCAGTAGAGTCGTATTCGAGCACAAGGTTCATCAGCTCCTGCGTGACGCGCTCCAAGCGTTCTTCCTCAAAGTTGCGGCTCAGAGCCGTTCCCGTGTCGGACAGCGTTTTTTTGATGGTTCTTGCAACATAGTTAGTCTTGGAGGACTTTTGCGACGTGATGCCGCGCGCGGAATCATACAGCACGCTCTGGTTGCCCACAACGCCGGTGGTCTCGCCGGAGAGCTCGATGCCTGTTTTGCTGGTGAGGCCTAAGAGGGATGCCCACTTATTGATCTTGTCGATGCCCAGCATATCGGCGACGGTGTAGAAATAGTAGTTACAGGAGTTGGTCAGCGCCAAGGTGACGTTTTGATGGTCATGCTTTTCCGGGTGCGCCGTCCAGCAGGAAGGCGCGTAGGAAGAGCTGTCATACTTGGTGAAGGGGCCTTCGTCGTCAATGGTGGTGTCGGTGGTGACGACCCCCTCCTCCAATGCAGCCAATGCAGTGGTCATTTTGAAAATGGAACCGGGGGTGGCCTTGGAGGAAATGGCACGATTGAACAGCGGTGCGGAAGAAATATTGTACTTTTCGTTGTATTCTTCCGTGCTCATACCGTTCACAAAGTCGTTGGGGTCGAAGGTGGGATAGCTTGCCATGGCCAGCACTTCGCCCGTGTGCACATCCAGCACCACAGCCGCGCCGGATTCCGCCAGGCGCAGCGTTTCGCCATCGCGGTTCTCAATGGCCTGTCGATAATCCTCCAGATCGCGTTCGGTAGCATTTTCAAGTGCTTCCAACTGAATCTTTCGCGCTTCCTCAATGTTGTATTTGAGGGAATTTTCAAGCGTCTGCTGCATTTCCAGGTCGATGGTCAACTGCACATTGTTGCCGTCCATGGGAGCGGTGTAGGAAAGCTCGCGCATGACGGAGCCGTTGGCGTCCACCTCCACCTCGCGTGCGCCCTGACGGTAGGAAACGTTGGCGGAAAGCTGGGTCTCCATGCTCTTTTCAATGCCGGATACACCTACCTTATCGTCGGCGGAATAACCGAGCGCCGTGTATTCCTCGGTGTCCTCATCGGAAATGGAGCCCATGTAGCCTAAGATATGGGAAGCTAAAGTTCCGTAGGGGTAAACCCGCTTTGTGGTCTCCTCGATGTCCACGCCTGTTAAGTCAATGGACGCGGCCTCCAACCGAGCCACTGTTGTCATGTCCACATCGTAAGCGATGGTGACAGGCTTGGAGAGATAGGCGTACATTTGCAATTCCTGCCATACGGAGAGCACCTTATACTGGGTTTCGTAGTCCATTTCCTCGATGCCGTAGCGCTCCGTCAGCTTGGTAAAATAATCTTCCTCGCTTACCTTGGTCAAGTACATATTCTGCGTCCAGGTTTTGAGGCGTTTTTCGTAGGTTTCCGTGTTTTCAGTGAGGAAGTCCAGATAATCCTTCCCTTCCTCGTCGCGTTTCAGATAGAAATTCTGCACGGTCTTCCCGCCGCCGGCTTCCACAATGTTAATGACCTTTAAGATCACCTGTGTGTAGTTCTGCACATCCTTTGCGGTATTGCGGGCAGGGTCACGGTAAAAGGTGACGTTGTAGCTTTCCTCATCATAGGCAAGCGGGATGCCGTTACGATCCAGGATCATGCCACGGGAGCCTGTCAAGGCGTAGGTCTTCATTTTGCGGCTCTCGGCCGTGTCGTTGTAGTCGGAGCCGTCGCGCACCTGTAAATTGGTTAACTGGAAAACAATGGTGCCGAACAGAAGTACCGTGACCAGTACCAGAATGAGATAACGCAAAGCGGAGGGCTTATTGTCTTCCCGGCGCAGATTTCGTGGCATTCGCATAAGGAAACGCCCTCCTTTCGATTGATTTTACCATTTTCTGTTATGAGAGCGGAATACGGGGGCAGAAATGACCTCCCACCTAAGCAGCAGCCGCACAAGCAGCAGCAGGGGCACAAACAGAATAGCTGTGACCAAAGATTCCAGAAGCAGCTGCAGCATCGCATAGCCCCAGGAAACCTCGCCACCGATGACAAACAGATAGATGGCAGGGACGATCTCCTTGACAAAGCACAGCGCAAAGAGCATCAGCGCCGGGGTCAAGGTGCGCTTCATGGGGTTGAGCTTCTGCCCGGCCAACCCCATCACAAGACCGATGAGCATATACTGGAAAGCGCAAAGCCCGAAATGCCCGAAGACCGCATCTAAAATGAGGCCGCAGACAAAGCCCGCAGCCGCCCCCATTATCCAACCCTGCATAAAAGAGAGGACTGCCAGCACAATAGCAAGCAGATTTAGCCCAACACCGAAAAACTGCAAAAAGCCCGACACACTGCACTCATACAGCAATGCGGGCGCAAGCAGCAGGAAATCCAGGAGAAGCTGCATCTATTCTCCCTCCCCGGTGTGCAGGATGAGAACTTCCTCCAAATGCTTGAAATCCACGGCAGGGGTCAGCACAACGTAGCGTTCCTCGTCGGATTTGGCATCTCGGGAAATGGAACGCACGGAGCCGATGAGCAGACCTTTGGGGTAAATACCATCCAGTCCCGAGGTGATCACCGTGTCTCCTGTGGCAAGCTCGCAGCCCGAAGGCAGATAGTTCATTTGGATCAGTTCATCATTGTCGTTGACATAGAGAGAGCCGTGGCAAATGCCGTTGTCGCGGGTGCGCTCCACCAAGCCCGAAACGGAGGAACGGGAGTCGATCAGGGTGATAACAACCGCCGTGTGCTCTGTGGTGGAAAGCACGCGCCCCACAAGTCCGTCGCCGGAGAGCACAGGATCGTCCTTGGAAACGCCGTCCGCCTCGCCCATGTCCACCGTGAAGGTGACAAACCAGCCTGAAGGTTCCTTGGCAATCACGGAGGCAGTGATGTATTCTTCCGTGGGATTGAGCTGTGTGACATTCAGCAGTGCTTTCAGCCGCTCGTTTTCCTTTTCCAATTCGGCATTTTTCAAAGTCAGGCTTTCCAATTCGTTTTGGGTCTTTGTGAGCAGAGCGATTTCCTCATTTAAGGAAGCAATAGTCTGCTTCTTTTCCATATCGGAAACCGTGGTTCTGTATAGGGAGGTCACGGCCTTCTGCACAGGCATGGTCACGGTATTTATTGCATTTTCCAGCCACGGGAGCTTGATATAGCCCACCGTGGAAAGCCCGAACAGACCGATGAGAAGGCACAGCAGTGCACAGCAGCAGATGAGCGGAATCCGTGCGCGATGCCTGTCGCTTTTCAGCTTCATGTCCTTCCCTCCTTATCTGTTTCTATGGGTTTAGTCAAAATCGTCATGGTTTCTTGTGATGTGGCGCAGGCGCTCCATATCGCCGGACAAAATGCCCGCACCGATGGCAACACAATCCGTGGGGTTGTCCGCAATGTGCACCGGCAGCCCGGTTTCTTCGGAAATGAGCAGCTCCAAGCCAGGGAGCTGGGAGCCGCCGCCGGTTAGGTAAATGCCCTTGGTCATCACGTCCCCGGCCACCTCCGGCGGGGTGTTTTCGAGGCAGACCTTGATGTTGTTGAGTATCGTTTGCAGCGGCTCATGCAGGGCTTCGTGAATTTCGTCGTTGCCGATCTCGATCATGTGCGGAAGACCCGTGATGAGGTCGCGGCCTTTCACCATGACGGTTTCTCTGTGCTGCAACGGGATTGCCGAGCCGATACCGATCTTGACTTCCTCGGCGGTGCGCTGGCCGATGAGCAGGTTATACTCGTTGCGGATGAAGTTGATGATGGCCTCGTCCATCTTCTGCCCCGCCGTGCGGACGGAGGAAGATGTGACCACGCCATTCATGGAAACCACGGCCATTTCGGAGGTTCCGCCACCGATGTCCACCACCATGGAGCCTGTGGCCTCCTCCACGGGCAGCTTCGCGCCGATGGCCGCCGCCATGGGGGCATCCACCAGATGCACGGAGCGCACACCTGCGGAGCGCACCACCTGCTGCACTGCCTGGCGTTCCACCGGAGTGATACCGCAGGGCACGCACACCACGACACGGGGACGCACCAGCGGCACGGAAAAGTCGTTCGCCTTGTGAATCAGATATTTGATCATGAGCTGTGTGGAATCCAAATCCGCGATCACACCGTCGTTAAGCGGGCGCAGCGCGGTGATGGTGTCCGGGGTTCTGCCGACCATTTCCTTGGCTTCCGCGCCAACGGCGACCACCTGTCTACGGTGATTGGATTTCACCGCTACCAGCGTGGGTTCCCGCAAAATGATGCCTTTTCCGTCCACGCACACCACGATATTATCGGTTCCAAGATCAAAGCCCATGTTGCGGCTGACCAGTTTTACGCCTAAAGCCATGCAGGTTCCTCCAAAGTTAATGTAGTCCCGCTTCGTGAAGCAGTGCCCGAAGGCCGAAAAGCGACAGCCCCACCGTGGCGTAATAATCGCCCGCAACGGAGGAAATGTACTGCCCGCCCAAGCCCTGAATGCCGTAAGCGCCGGCCTTGTCCAGCGGCTCGCCGGATTCAACATATTCGTTGATCTCAAACACCGTCATTTCGTCAAAGGTGATGATAGCGCCGTCACAGCGGACAAATTCTTCCCCTGTGGTTACATTTCTAAGGCACATCCCCGTCATAACCTGATGGCTGCACCCGGATAAGCGGGAGAGCATTTTCCGTGCGTCCTGCTTGTCCTTGGGCTTCCCCAGCGGCTCGCCGTCTAAGAAGACAAGGGTATCTGCGGCAAGAACGAAGCCATCCGAGACCATTTGCGCCCCGGCCTCTGCCTTGCGGCGGGCAAGGGTCATCACCATGTCGGCAGGTCTGCCGGACACGTTTTCGTCTACCTCGGGGGAAATGACGGAAAACGGCACACCCACGCGGGTCAGCAGCTCTGCCCGGCGCGGGGATTTGGATGCGAGATAAATTTTTTCCATATATGTTTCCTTACATTTTGCGATAGATGATAAAGGCTGCAATCATGCCCAGCATGGAGCCGATGTTGGCTTCAAGGACGATGCCGAAAGTGAAATTTACCACATCCAAATCCACATTGAGCGGCGCATTGGTGGTGCCGATGCTGACGGACTTGGCGAAGATCTCCGGCAGATATGGCGTCACCAGCGACCACAACAGGCTGCCGATGATCGCGCCGACAACAATCATTAAAATGAGCATCCAAGGCTCGGTTTTTGCTTTCATATTCGTTTCCTCAACTTAGTTCTCAGTGGGAATTTTGTTGTTCGTCTTGGAAGAAGACGAAGATAAGCCGCTCCCGGAAGCGCGGGGGGTCACACCCTGATAGACCACACCCTGCACGGGCTCGTAGTAATCGTCGCGGAGCTGTTCGCGGCTTGTTTCTTCCCCGTTCAGTTTATAAACGCGGTAGGAACGTACTTTGTACCCAGTACGCGCTTTTTTCTTGACTTTTGTTTCGTCTGTGTAGGTGACGAACTCGGCCTTGTTATCCAGAATGATCTCGGTCTCGGCGGGTTCGATCTTTTCATAAATGTCCGTCACAATGTCGATGGACACGCCTTCATCCAGCGGCTTGCCGTAAATAGAGAAGGAAACCGTCTTGCCCGACACGCGGCCTTCGATGAAGATGGGGGTGTCGGTATTGTTGCGGAACACAAGGTCTTTGTAATCGTAAGCCACAGCCGCATCGGTGCCCACGTCCACATAGGAAACGGGCAGAGAGTGCTTATTGGAGCGAACGATCTCAAGCCCGGCCTTGACAACAGCGTGATAAAGCGTTGTGGAGGCCTGACAGACGCCGCCGCCCGCGCCGTCCACGATTTCATCATCCAAAATGACGCCTGCGTTTTCGTAGCCCTCCTCCTCGGTTCTGGGGCCGGTGGTTTTGTTGAAGGAGACCTCCTGCCCGGGCTGCACGACCATGCCGTTGAAGAAGGACACGGCCAGCTTCACGTTATGGATGCGGGCGTCGGAGGAAGAGCCCAAGTCGGTGGTGGTGCGCACGATGCGCTCGGTACAATTTTCCAGATCGGCAGCATAAACCGAGGGGTTCACGACCTCAGGCTGCACTGTGATGGCGGTGTGAATGTCATTGTCCAGATGATTCTTCGCCTCAGCCATGAGGGTATTCAGATTGACCGAACGCCCGGTGCTCTCCTGGGTGATGCGGAACTTTTCCTCCTGAGAGGGGTCAAACGCTATGGAAGCGTCCGTGGCGGGCAGGTCGATGGATTCCTTGACCTCATACAGTCTCGATTCCAGCATACTGTCGGAATAAGTCATGCCGGTAAAGAGCGCCGCGCCTTCCTTCTTCAGGCGTTTAATCTCCTTTTTCCGGGCGAAGATGTTGCCCTGACGGCCCAAATTCCAGGCCTCTTCCAACTTTTCGTCAATGTTTAAGGTCACGCCCATCTGATCCGGCGCGATCGTCCATTCCCGACCGTCGTAGGCGACCTTCAAGGAGGTTCCGGCAATGCGCTCGGTGTTGAGGTTCTGCAGCTGTGCCTTGGCTTCCTCCTTGGTGTAGCCGTTCAGTCGCAAGCCGTCGATGGTGATGCCTTCATAAAAGGTATTGGCGCCGCTGCCCAATGCGGAAGCGATGGTGATGGCAAACACAGCAATGACCACAACGACCAACGCGGCCAGTAATAAAATGCGGTTGGTACGCCTCTGTTTTCTGCGCTGCGCCTGACGCGCCTTGAAATTAAATTCACCGTTGGCGTTTCCGCCGCGCTCGATGCGCTCCCGGGTGGGCATTGCTCGTCTGTCCGGCTGTGCGCCGTAATAGCGGGATTCGCCCAGCTTGGTGTGGGCGGGCGCACGGTTTACAGACGGCTGCTGCGGATTCTGCCGCGGGGCATTGCCATTCACCGGCTGCATCCGTCTGGTTTCCGAAAAAGGCCTGTCCTGCAAGGCACGGGAGCGCTCCTGTCCGTTTCCGGGTCTCCTGTTTTCCGTCATTTTCTGTCTCCTGCTTTTTGTTTTACATCAAATTTCTATTTCTCAAGGGCTTTGAGCAGTTTTCCTCTGCAAACCTGACAATCGTTCCAGCCAGAAAGACCAGCGCCCATCTGAATGTCCGGGCGGGCAACGCCGTGGAAATCGCTGCCGCCGGTGACGAGCAGGTGGTTCCGCTCCGCAGCCTTGCGCATGAAGGCGTTCATCTGCGGCGTGTGGGCGTTATGGTAGCATTCCAGCCCCAACATCCCCTGTTTGGTCATGACGTCGATCCATTCATTTAAGGCGGTCTCGGATAGTTTTAGAAGACCTCCGTGAGCCAAAACAGGGATGCCCCCGGCCTTGCGGATGTTCCTGATCACCTGCTCCACGGTCATCTTGCGTCTCTCCTGATAGGCTTTTGCGCCGACGCCGATGTACTCGCGGAAGGCGGTGCGCACATCCGGCACAACGCCGTGCGCCACAAGCACCCGCGCAATGTGCGGTCTGCCGATCACGCCGTCCGCTAAGGCTTCCACTTCTTCCCTTGTAATGTCAATGCCCAAATTCCGCAGGTTTTCAATGATTCCCAGCATCCTCTCCACACGCGCCTGTGACATATCTTCCAGCATGGCGACCATGGTGGGGTCGTCAGGGGAGATGCCATAGGCCAGCATATGCACTTCCAGTTCCACCCCTGCGGAGATCTCCACACCGGGAATGACCTCCACACCGTACTGCTTCCCGGCTGCCAGTCCCTCCTTCACGCCGCCCATGGTGTCGTGGTCGGTGATTGCAATCAGGGAAAAGCCCTGCTTTTTCGCCATCTGCACAAGTTGTGTGGGTGTGTAGGAGCCGTCCGAGGCGGTGGAGTGAATGTGTAGATCGAGCATAACCTTTCCTCCCCTTCTCTATAACCAATATCTGTTAAGTATTAGACAGAAAAGTGCATTTTTCCTGCCATTTGTCAAGAGTTTGCAGGTTTGAAACAACTGCAAAGCACCGGAACACAGCGCTTGTATCCCGGTGCTTGTGTATTTAGTTGTTGTTCAGAACTTCCTCGATGGGATTCATTGCAGGGGCTTCGTCAGCCGTATTCCGTGCATCCGAATCGTCCAAGGTTTTTCCGTCCATTAAGGCCGCAAATTCGTCCTGATCGAGCTTTTCGCGCTCATACAACGCCTCCGCCACGCGAATGAGGCTGTCCCTATGCTGGGTCAGCAAATTATCCGCCTCGCGCATGGCTTCATGCAGGAACTTTGAAAGCTCCGCATCGACCTTCGCAGCCAGCTCCTCGGAATAGTTGCGGGTGTGACCGAAATCGCGTCCCACAAAGACCTCCTGATCGCCTCCCAGGAACACAGGGCCAATAGCCTCGTTCATGCCGTACTCAGTGATCATTCTGCGGGAAAGATCCGTAGCACGGGAGAGGTCGGAGGTAGAGCCGGTGGAAACGTCTCCCAACATGAGCTTTTCGCTCTCATGCCCGCCCAGCAATTCCACAATCTCGTCATGCAGCTTGCCGCCGGAAATATAGTTCTTTTCCTCGTTGGGCATGGTCATGGTGTAACCGCCGGCACGGCCTCTGGGAATAATGGAGACCTCATGCACGGGGTCGCAATTCGGCAGCAGATGTGCAAGAACCGCATGACCCGCCTCATGGTAGGAGACGAGTTTTTTATCCTTATCCGTAATCACGGAGGACTTCTTTTCGGGGCCGACCTGTACTCTTGTGATGGCCTCCTCCAACTCGGTCATGGAGATGTTTTCCGCATTCTTCCGAGCAGCCAGGATTGCAGCCTCGTTGAGCACGTTTTCCAGATCCGCGCCGGTCATGTACGGCGTGCGCTTGGCAAGGGTGTTCAGGCTGACCTCAGGAGCCAGCGGCTTGCCCTTAGCATGAACTTCTAAAATGGCTTCGCGGCCTTTGATGTCGGGATAGCCCACCGTCACCTGCCGGTCAAAGCGGCCGGGGCGCAACAGAGCGCGGTCAAGAATGTCGGGGCGGTTGGTGGCCGCAATGACGATGACGCCCTCGTTGGCGGAGAAGCCGTCCATTTCCACCAACAGCTGGTTTAGCGTCTGTTCGCGCTCGTCATGGCCGCCGCCCAAGCCTGCGCCGCGCTGACGACCCACCGCATCAATCTCGTCGATGAAGATGATGGCGGGAGCGTTGCGCTTGGCTTGTTCAAACAGGTCACGGACACGGGACGCGCCGACACCGACGAACATTTCCACAAAGTCGGAACCGGAAATCGAGAAGAAAGGCACACCAGCCTCGCCGGCCACAGCTTTGGCCAACAGGGTTTTGCCCGTGCCGGGAGGACCCACCAGCAGAACGCCCTTGGGGATGCGTGCACCGAGCTTTAAGAAGCGGTCAGAATGCTTTAAGAAATCAACGATTTCCTTAAGCTCTTCCTTTTCCTCATCGGCACCCGCCACCTGGGCAAAGGTCACTTTATGCTTTTCATCCAGCACCTTGGCATGAGCACGGCCAAAGTTCATCATTTTGTTGCCGCCGCCATTTTGCTGACGCATAAAGAACAGCCAGAACACCGCAAGCAAAACGAGCAGCACGACATAGGGAATCCATTCCAGCCACCATGCGGGCTCCTCCACGGCCTGATTGATCAGGGTGAAGCCGTAGTTCAAGGTGGACACGGTATCGGGCTCCACGCCGTCCCGCTTGGCCACAACGGCGCGAATGTCGCTGTTGAGCGAAGTGATGTCCGAGGGAATGATCAGATAAAAGTCGTATTTCTCCGGAAAGGCGGACTGCGCCGTCATGGAGTTCTTTTTGAGACCGTAAGCCTTGTCCTCGTCGATGGAGAGCATGGCAATGTCATTCTTTTCCACCATCGAGAGGAAATCGGAATACGATAATTCCTTGTTTTCGGTTTCATTGCCCGGCAGGAGCAGCTGCACCATGGTCACTGCGAGCACAATGACCAGCAAAAGCAGCAGCGGACTGCGCAGCATTTTCGTTTTCTTTTGCAATTTGTTTCTCCTCTGGGATCGTTATCCTTAATTTTCCGCGTAAACCTTGGGTGAGAGCACACAAACGTCCGGCAGATTGCGGTACTGCTCCGCATAGTCCAGCCCATAGCCCACCACAAATTCATCGGGAATGATGAAGCCGTAATAGTCGGCCTTCAATTCCACCTGCCGTCTGTCGGGCTTGTCCAGCAGCGTCAGCAGTTTGACGGAAGCGGGGTGACGGGTGCGCAGGTTGGCCATCAGATAGCTCATGGACTTGCCGGAGTCCACAATGTCCTCCACGATGAGCACGTTTTTGCCCTCGATGCCGTGATCCAGATCCTTCAGGATGCGCACAACGCCGGAGGATGTGGAAGAGGAACCGTAAGAGGACACGACCATGAAGTCGATGTTGCAGGGAATCGTGATGCGGCGCAGCACATCCGCAAAGACGCACACCGCACCCTTCAGAATGCAGACCACCAGCAATTCTTTCCCATCATAGTCCTTGTTGATGCGGGCGCAGAGCTCATCCAGCTTGCTCTGAATCTCCTCATTTGTGACCAGCACGCTCTCAATAACATCCTTTGGATATTCCATACTTACTCCTTCAAACCGTCCAGGGTGATCTTTACCACCCGTCGGGTCTTGTTTGTGATTTTTGCATTTTCACAGGCACATACACCTGCGACCCAAACGATCTTCCCGCAACTGACGATCAGGGGAATCGAATCCCTCCTGCCGCGGGGCACTTTTCTGTCGGTAAACACATCGGACAGCAGCTTGTCATAATCCGCTCCCAAAGGGCGCACCCGGTCTGCGTCCCTGCGGCTGCGAACGGTCAGCTTTTCCGCCTTTTCGGCATCCAATAACTGCACGTTTTTTCCCTGCGACAGCGGTTCGGATAAGTCCGCCTCAGTGATCTCGATGCAGCCGAACGGTGTGTCGTTCATCCCTATATGCAGCGGAATTTCCTCCGATATCTTTTCCCCGAAAACAAGGACAATGCCGCTTGCGTCCTTTTCAAACAGGTGCTTTCCGATGGTGACACGGCTGCCTGTCTGCTTCTCAAACAGCTCCGACAGTCTGAAAATATCATTCTGCGAAATGTCCTGCACAAAGCCGCACCGTTTCAGATACTCTGACAAAACCTCTGTGGAAAGTCCCGGGTGCAGATCGGAAATGTCGGAAAGATGCGTGCCGGACATTCTTTCATCCAGCACCTTTTCAGCTTCCGCAAGCAGGTATTCGCTCTGCGCATTTGCCGTAACGCTCAAACGCTGCAGCGCGGAGACAACTGAAGGGTTTACCTTCCGCATCTCAGGCAGCAGCACATGGCGGATGAAATTTCTGGTATAGCGGATGTCGTTGTTGGTCTCGTCCGTGACATAGGTTATGTTGTTATCCCTTGCGTATTGCAGGATTTCTTCCTTGGTGAAGGGCAGAAGCGGACGGACGATGCCGCATTCCTCCTGCTTCATGCCGATCAGCCCGGACACGGAGGTGCCCCGCAAAATATGCAGCAGAACGGTTTCTGCCTGATCTCCTGCATGGTGCGCGGTGGCCAGCACATCTATCCCCTGCTCCGCGACCACCTGCCTCAGATACGCATAGCGGAGACAACGTGCGGCTTCCTCCAATCCAAGGCCGTGTTCCTTTGCATACCGGGGAACATTTAGATGCACAACGAACAGGGGGACAGAACAATTCTCACACAGCCGTTCGGCAAAACGACAGTCTGCAAGGGAACTTTCTCCCCGGATGCCGTGTTCCACATGGGCACAGGACACCCTGACACCGGCTTTGATCAGCAGGTGCAAAAGGACGCAGGAATCGACCCCGCCGGACAAGGCCAGCAACACGGATCGATTCCCGACGATTCTTTTAACCTCTGTCAGCATTTTGTCTGATAAGGACAAAATCAATCCTGCTTCTCCATCTTGGATTCCATATTTTCGGCCATGCGGGCGATAAAGTCATGGAAAACGCGGCGTTCCTCGGTGGTAAAGCCTTCGAGAATTTCCTCGGTCACGTCAATCATAGTCTGCTCGCTCTTATTGAACATATCACGACCCTTTTCGGTGATGTGCACGCGCAGAACGCGCTGGTCGCGCTCGTCCATGTGACGGGTCACGAGGCCGGACTTTTCCATACGTTTCAAAGTAACGGTAACGGTTGCAGGGGAAAGATCAAGCTTATCGGCAATGGTCTTCTGGCTCATGCCGTCATCGGCAACGAGCAAAGCAAGGATAGGGGGCTGGCCGCGGAAAAGGCCATACTCGGACAGATGGTCCTGGGTGCGGTTGAAATAGAGACGGATAACTCTGGCAATGCTGTTCTCCATTCTTTTGTCCTCCTCGGTGTACATAGGTTTCATGTTGCTGCTCCTTTATTACTTAGTGATATGGGTTCACTTAACAGACTTACTTTATACCCGATAAATCTTTTTGTCAAGTATTGTGTATGTGAAATAATTATAAACAATAAGAATGCGCGGCATATTCGTATCATTTCATGGCTTTTCAGGAAAGATCAGACGATAATGCTTTCTTCGCAGTCTGACAGGAAATAAAGATACCATCTGCCCCAGTTGACGATGCGATCCCCGATGTGCTCGATGTGCTCGGCGATGTTGTAGGCCATCAGCAGATCGGAGCCGGAATGCGGATCATTCTGACGCGCGACGCATTCCCGGCAAATCTGCTCAAAGAGCACATCCACATCGTCGTCGGCTTGAATGATGGCGCGAATTTCGGAGGCGCTGTCGCCGAGAACGGAGGAAAGCATCTTCTGGAACATCCCGTCAATGCGTTCACACATCCGATAAATATCCTCCAGCAGTAAAATCCTGCCGTACTGGGTGCGCCGGATGCACTTGCCCGTCACAACGGTCTCATAACCGATGTATTGCATCTCCTCCGCCACATGGATGAAATAAAACAGGCGGCGCAGATCCTCCGCTACAGGATGCTGGGTGGCCACAAGGCGCATCACGCGCTCGTTAATCTCCATCCGCATTTCCCGGATGCGGTTGTCCGATTCGTGTACCTTCTCAATGCGCACAAAGTCCCGGCGGCGGATCGCCTCCATCACGTCCATCAGCGCTTCCTGGGCAAGGTTGCACATCCGAATGCTGTCCCGCTGAATGTCCCTCAATTCCGTTTCGTAAATACTCCGCATAGTTTCCTCATTTCAATAAATCATTTCTGTTGAGCGCCGAAGGTGTACCTACGCGCTGACGAAGGACAGGGTGTGGTCGTGCTTGGGGTGGAAGAAAAGATCGGAGGTTTTGCCCCACTCCAAGATTTGACCCTCCTCCATCATGGCAGTCTTGTCCGCAATGCGTCCCGCCAGCTGCGGCGAATGTACCGCAATGACCACCGTGCAGTCCTTTTTCAGATTGAACAGCATTTCTTCCAGGCGAATGGAGGTCATGGTATCGGTCATGCGGGTGGGCTCATCCATGAGCAGCAGCTCGGGATGCAGACATAAAGAACGGGCAATGCAGATGACCTGCGCCTGCGAGCGGGTCAGATCATGGGCGTCGCTTCGCAGCTCGTCCTTGAAGTCCTCCCAATAGCCCATGCGCTGCAGGGTTTCCTCCGCAGCCTCCTCCAATTCGTTCTTTTTACGGATTCCCTGCAATTTGAGCCCCGCGGTGATGTTCTGCGACACCGTTCCGGAAAAGAGCACAGGCTCGGTAAAGACCAATCCGACCCTTTTGCGCAGCTCGGCCTGCTTCATCATAAAGATGGAGCTGCCGTCCAAGGTGATGTTGCCGCTCACCTCCGCGCCGTACTGCTCCGCCATGCGGTTGATGACCCGAAGGAAGGTGGATTTTCCGGAGCCGGTTTTACCCATGAGGGCTAAGATTTTCCCGGCCTCCGCCGTCACGGCCACATCTCGGAGAACATTCTTGCCGTCCAGCAGCACGTTCATGTTTTCTACCACCAGTTGTACCGGCATAAGCTGTCCTCCTTTTCCCGCCTGAATCGGCGCGCAGTGAAAAAACGTAGCAAAATGAGTGCGGCCATGAGCAGGAACGCCAGCACTGCAGCGTCCGCTCTACCTAAGTATGCCAAACGGAACAGCTCGGTGGAGAGCACCTGTCCTTCGTCAATGGCGCCCATCAGCACCAACAGCGCTGTGGCTTCGCACAGAATATCCTCAATGAGTTCAAGCCCGGTGCGCAGCAGCTCCGGCTTGGCCACGGGAATGAGCACGAAAAGCAACACCTTGTTGACCGAACCGCCCAGCGCCTCCCCTGCCATGCGGTATTCCTCCGGCAGGCTGTCAATGGCCTGTTCCATGTGGAAAAGACAGGAGGGAATGAACATGACGGCCAACAGCACCGCCATAGGGAAAATGCGGCCGCGCAGATTTGCGTGGTTGCGGATGATGAGATAGCCGATAAAGCCCATCAGCACTGCCGGCACCCGCGAAACTCCGGCAATGGAGTGACGCACGGTGGGTTCCCACCTGGCGCGCCTGCGCAGCAGCCGGAAAATGCCAAAGGAAAGCGGCAGCACCAGCGCGACGGTAAGCACAAGCAGCAACAGGGTGCGCAGCGCCACGACCCCGATGCCGGGCAGCACGCCCCAGGCGCGCAGATAAGTGGTGACAGCCGCAACCGCAAGGGAAATCATCGGATAAAGCAGAAAGGCCAGCGCCATGCCGCACAGCAGCAGAATGACGCAGATGAATCTGCGATTTCTGATCTCACGCTTCATGCTTTCCGCCTCCCCTCTTGATGGCGGAGACAACGGCTCTGCCGCTTTCGGAAAGCAGGAAAATAAGCAGCACCAGTAAAATAATCCAGTGCAGGTTCCGGCTCTCGCCCGCAACGCCCACGGCCTTCATGATGGCGGTGGACAAGGTGTCCGCGCCGCTGTCATAGGCGGAGACCACAAGCAGGATGGCCACGCCCTCGGAAAGATCGCGTATCAGGGTGTTTGCGGCAATGACGATATAGTTCCTTCTCACCTGCGGATAGACAAAAACCAGCGCGGTCTCGCGGAAGTTCGCGCCCAATGCCCGCGCCCGCTCCATCAGGGCGGTTTCCCTGCCGTTGATTCGGATGAAATCCATAGTCTGCTCCATGAGCGACATGAGCAGCAGCGTTACGACCACGGCGGCAAACTGCGAAGAGATCTTCGGAACATAGAATTTCAGGCTCATATAGCCCAACACAACGGCGGGAATAGCGGAAAGCCCGGAAGCAACCCGTTCCAGCAGACGGCGGATTCCCTCGGGCGCAATCATGGTGACGGCCAGCGCCAGTGCAATGCAGAAGGGCAGCGAAAGAATTTCCGCTGTGAGCGCGGTGGCTACGGAAAATCCCACGATTCTGCCCGCATCAAGAAGATATATGCCCCAAGCGCCGTTTTCAACGCCCATTTTTTCCGGCATGACAATTAGCATTATGATATAAAACAGGCACAGCGCAAAGACAAGCGCAAGACCCCAGTATCGGGACAGAAAACTGCCCTGTGTTGCCTTTTTCATGGGATTTCGCGCCTCCTTCCGTGTGCCGTATGATAATTGAGCGAAGGAACCTAATTACACTTATTATCAATATAGCAAAACATTGCTATGCGTGTTGGATTTTTGTGTTAATTTAGCGAAAATATCTTTACAGCCTTGGTTTTGCATAAAAAAGCAGCTGTCCCAAATCGCTTTGAGACAGCCGCGTTTCATTTACTTGTTTTCCGGAACATAAGGCAGCGTCACGGTGAACTCAGTGCCGACGCCCAACTCGCTCTGCACGTCAATGGTGCCGTCCATATCCATCACGATATGCTTGACAATGGCGAGGCCTAAGCCTGTGCCACCCATGTTGCGGCTTCTGCCCTTGTCCACGCGGTAGAATCGCTCGAACAGGCGCGGGATGTGCTCCTGCGCAATGCCGATGCCGGTGTCGCGCACCTTATACAGCACATTGTCCCCTTCCCTTTCAGTGGAGACCTGCACCATGCCGCCTTCCAGTGTGTACTTAATGGCGTTGTCGGTTAAGTTGATGAGCAGCTGCTTGACGTGATCCTGATTGGCGGTGATGAAGCAATCCTCGCCCTCGATCATCTGCAGGGTGATGTTTTTCTGCCGTGCAGAGTTTTCCAGCATCATGCACACGTCGGAGGCGTACTTGGAAAGATCCAGCCGCTCGGTAGGCACGCGCACTCTGCCGTTCTCCATAGAGGAAAGCGAGAGAATGTCATTGATGAGCCGGGATAAGCGATCCGCCTCGGATTCGATGATGTCCAGGAAGTGATGCGCCATTTCGGGATTTTCGACCGCGCCGGCCTGCAGCGTTTCCACAAAGCCCTGAATAGATGTCAGCGGCGTCTTCATTTCGTGGGTAACGTTGGCCGCAAAGTCGGTGCGCATCTGTTCCAGATTGCGCAATTCGGTAATGTCCTCAATGAGGGCAACCGCGCCGATGGATTCGTTCTCCTGTTCCAGCGGGGAAACATAGAGCCTAAGCTGCCGCTGCTCGGAGGCAATGCGCACGGGCAATTCCACAGTGTAGAGCTCGTCGTGCTCCACGGCTTCCTTAAGGCCGTCTTCCAGCTTGGTGTTGCCGGTGGCCTCCAGAACGTGCTTTCCCGCAGGCTCGCCTATCACGCCCAGCAGATGCTTTGCGGCAGAGTTCATCTGCACGACCTTGAGCTGGCCGTCCACGGCGATCAGCCCCGACCTCATGTGACCGATGATGGATTCCAGTTCCGCGCTCTTTTTGCGCAGCTTTTCCACCGTGTCATTGAGATGGGCATTCATGTCCCGTAAGGTCTGCAACAGCGTGGAAATTTCCTGATAGCTCTCGATCCTGCGCAGGTTCACATTGGTCTTTCCGCTAACCATGTCCTTTGCGGAATCGGAGATCTGCCGAATAGGTTCTACGGTCTTTTTCGCAAACCGCACACCGATATACACGGCAGCGGCAAGCCAGATGAGTGTAAAGCCGCCTAAGACCGCATAGTTCCGATTGGAAAAGGCCTTGCGGGTCTTTATGATGCGCAGAATGTTCCCGTCCGGGGAAAGTTCCGACAGCGAAAATTCCAATGTAAGGTTTTCCGCGAACTGAATCTGTTCGCCTCTCCCCTTTTTCATGGCATCGGCAACATCGGATTGGTCTAAGTAATAGCCGCCCTTATCCGCCGTGTCATAAAGAATCTCGCCGTCCTCGTTCATGCGGATGAGCCGGGCGCCCGAGGCTTTGGAAAGCCCCATTAAGTCCTCATCGTCCACATCGTTCTTTGCCGCATAGTCAAGCAGTGTATAGAGGTCGTCCCTTGTGTTCTCCATGTTCTCCGTGATGGCCAGACGCATGGCGAAGAAGCAGGAAAGCACTGCAAGCACTGCTGCCATCACGCAGAGCGTGACGGCAATGCGGCGGTGCATGGATTTCACTTATTGCTCCTGCTCCCGATCCACGAAGCGATAGCCGACACCTCTGACCGTCTCGATGTAGGGTTCTTCGCCCAGCTTCTGGCGCAGATGACGGATGTGCACATCCACAGTGCGGGTCTCGCCGTAGTATTCATAGCCCCAGATGCGATCCAGCAGGAAGTCGCGGGTTAAGACCTTGCCGCGGGAAAGCACAAGAACCTTGAGCAGCTCAAACTCTTTCAAGGTCAGAGACAGCTTTTCGCCGCCCTTGAAGGCTTCATAGTTGGTGATGTCGATCATGATGTCGCCGGAGCGCAAGGTCTGCGGCTCACTCTCCTGCTGGGGCGCCACGCGGCGGAGCAGGGACTTGACTCTCGCAGCCAACTCGCGGACGGAGAAGGGCTTGGTGATGTAGTCATCCGCACCCAGCTCAAGTCCCAGAATCTTATCCACTTCATCGCCTCTGGCGGTGAGCATGATGATCGGAATGTTGGAGGTGGCGCGGTCGCCCTTTAAGCGGCGGCAGACCTCAAGACCGTCGATGCCGGGCAGCATGATGTCCAGCAGGACAAGGGAGGGGCGCTCGACTTCGCAGCGCTTCAAGGCTTCTTCGCCGGTCAAGGCGGTAACGACGTGGTAGCCTGCGGCCTTCAGGTTGAAGGAGATCAGCTCTAAGATATGGACCTCATCATCCACAGCCAAGATGGTATCGTTGGACATAAGTAGAATCCTCCTTTTGTTTATCCTAAGTGAAATTTTTATGACTTACTGACGAGCTTTTGCAGCTCCTGCATAAACGTGTTGACATCGCAGAACGAGCGATAGACCGAGGCGAAACGGACGTAGGCAACCTCGTCCAAGTCTTTCAGCCTGTCCATGACCAATTCTCCGATCTTTGTGGAGGCGACCTCCAATTCCAGGGCATTTTGGAGCTGCTGTTCCACATCGCGCACCAGCGCGTCAATCTGTGAGGTCGTGACCTGCCGCTTTTCGCAGGCCTTGATCACGCCGCGCCGGATCTTGTCCGCGTCAAAGACCTCCCGTGAGCCGTCCTTCTTGACCACAATGATCTCTGGATTCTCGATCTTCTCGTAGGTGGTGAAGCGTCGGCCGCACTTGATGCACTCTCTGCGGCGGCGGATGGCGAGACCTTCATCGGTGGGGCGGGAGTCGATCACACGGCTATCGTCCCAACCGCAAAACATACATTTCATTCGGTTTCTTCCTCTCTCCCTTCCTTTGAGAAATGAGGCGCACAGATTGTTCCCTGTAAATGAAAAGTTTTTGCCATGTATTAGTATAACCGATTTTGCTTCCACCGTAAAGCCCTTTCCGAAGAATTTGTAAACTTTTTTCGTATGGGTTACTTTTTTCACAATGTGGAACGGATTCGTCACGGAAGGTTGCGTTTTTCCTCCTTGATTTTACGATTACGCTCGCTGCTCCCCGCACGGAGCTGCACCAAGATCACATCCTCCCCCATCATCGTCACCTCCGACCAGGGAATCGAGATCGTTTCGCTCTTGAAAATGCCCGACAGCGAAAAAGGCGCGGGAATGATGAGGCACAGGATGCGCCCGTCCTGCGAAAGCTCCAGGTCGCACAGGCTCCCCAAGCGCGTTCCCGAGCAGGTGTCGATGATTTCCTTCTGACGCAGCGATGAAAAAGTCATGTTCCATCCTCCTTGCACAAAAATATCGCATACCATTTCAGTATGCGATACTTCACGCAAATATGCTACTTGCCGTGGGGCGCCCCGCTGTCTCGGCTCGGTGCGACCACACAATTCTCACGCTTGACGCATTCCTCCCCGGTCGCGCCCTTGGGAGGAAGAGCGCGAGAGGGGGCACAAGTCCTCTCTCGCAAACTCAATCTTAGCACCACAATCCGTTGTATGCTCGCTTTTCCCGGATGGGCAGCCAGTTCATGAAGCACTCCATTTCCGCGCGAATCAGTGCCATGGGGTCTTTTTCCACCCGGGACACGCCGAAGATGCGGCTGTGGGTCACGTTGCTCTCCGGGTCGAGGATGCTTCTTTCAGTCGCTCGGAAAAGCCGGAGGAATTACACTCATTCCAGAAATCCCCGAACTCTTCGTTGTGCTGCCCTGTGATCCACACCTTTTTCCCGCAAACGGAAAAGGTAGGTTTGCGTTCGATTTTGATGTTCATAGCACGCCTCCATTCTTCTTTGGTGAAGGAGGTTTTCATAATCTAATCCGAAGTCCCTTCTTTTTCAGATGAATTTCTTCATTCTTTTTAACGCTGTTTTTTCCAGCCGGGAAACCTGTGCCTGGGAAATGCCGATCTCCTGCGCGACCTCCATCTGCGTACAGCCCTCAAAGAACCGCATATCAACGATTTTCTTCTCTCTAACCGTCAGGTGCTCCATTGCGCCCTTGATGGACAAGTCCTGCGTCCATTTTTCCTCGTTGGTGCTCTCATCTCTGATCTGATCACCGATATAGAGCTCATCCCCGCCTTCCTTATAGATAGGTTCATTTAGGCTCATCGGCTCCACAATCGCTTCCAGTGCCATAGCCACATCCTCTTCTTTGCAGTCCAATTCCTTTGCGATCTCCTTAATCGTAGGGTCTCTGCCCAAGGAAATCCCTAAACTTTCCCGCGCTTTCATGGCTTTATAGGCAATATCCCGCAGGGAACGGCTCACACGGATGGCGTTGTTGTCCCGCAGATACCGCCTGATTTCTCCGATGATCATCGGCACGGCATAGGTGGAAAAGCGCACACCCAATGTGGTGTCAAAGTTGTCGATGGACTTCATCAGCCCGATGCACCCCACCTGGAACAGATCGTCCATCTGCTCCCCACGCCCGGCAAACCGCTGCACCACCGACAGCACCAATTTCAGATTGCCCCCGATAAATTCCTCCCGTGCGCTCTCGTCCCCATTTGCGATGCGCTGAAACAGCACCTTCATCTGCGCATTGGTCAGCACCGGCAATGCGCTTGTGTCCACCCCGCACAGCTCCACCTTGTTCATTCCCAATTTTCGCCGCCTCCTTTTCCCTTCTATTGTCCCAAAGAATGCGGCGCTTCATCCTCCGCAAGTTCCGTCACATTCCGGCACTGATCTCGCCTTTCAGCCGTCGCATGATGCGCTTTTCCAGCCTCGATATGTAGCTCTGCGAAATGCCCAGCTCGTCCGCGACCTCTTTCTGGGTGCGTTCTCTGTCTCCCGACAGTCCGAAACGCATGGACACAATGGTCTTTTCCCGGGGCGACAGTTTTTTCACCGCGTCATACAGCAGCCTCCTGTCGGTCTCCTGCTCCAATTCCTTCCCAACAAGGTCGGGCTCCGTGCCCATCACATCGGAGAGCAGCAGCTCGTTTCCGTCCCAGTCCACATTGAGCGGCTCGTCAAAGGACACCTCCTTTTTCTGCTTGCTGTGGCGGCGCAGCACCATGAGAATCTCATTTTCGATGCACCGGGAGGCGTAGGTCGCCAGTTTGATCTTCTTGTTCGCATCAAAGGTCGATACCGCCTTGATCAGCCCGATGGAGCCGATGGAAATCAAATCTTCCATCCCCACACCCGTGTTCTCGAACCGCTTGGCGATATAGACCACAAGGCGCAAATTGTGTTCAACGAGGCCTTTGCGCACGCTCTCGTCCCCACCCCGCAACAGCTCCATCACGCTTTCTTCCTCTTCCTTTGTATAGGGCGCGGGCAGGCTCTCCCCGCTGCCCACAAAATGCAGCCCGTTCCCCGACAGCAGCCGCAGCAAATCCTCCATCAAGTCCAGCACGTTTTTCATCCCGCTCCTCCTTCTCTCATCAGCCGTCCAGGCACAAGCCCCTTTTCTTCTATGCCAAGTGTGCCGTCAAAGGCCCCCAGCAGCGCTTCTACGGGCGCGCCGTCCACCGCTACGCTGTCCGGCGCAAAGGCGAAAAGCCTCCCTTTGCCTCCGACTGTGCAGAAAGGAACCGGCCTCGCCGCCGTCCCTTCCTCAATCCCTTGCAAAGCCTGTCTTTCCGCCACAATCACCGGCAGATTGGACAGCGGCTCCACAAGAACATTTCCCGTGTCCACGCAAGCCATAAAAGTTATTGTTTCATTCTTATTTGTCACTGTCACCCGCACGGGCTTCCCGGCAATTACGCGGTTCCTGCGCACGGTTAATGCGGCAATCGCAATGGTGCCGATGCCGGCAGTCAGCATCGCCGGGAAAATGCCCCAGCCTCTTTGCCCCATGGCAAAAAGCAAGCCTGTCCCCGTCCCACCGAGCAGAATCGTGCACAGGAACGCTGTGGCAACGTGCTTTGCGTATCGCTTCCACCCTATCCTCACGCTTCCCAGATACGTCAGCGCGACCATGCCGCCGCACACAATCAGCCGCAGAAAGGGATTCATCATGAACCGTCCCCAGGGAAGATAGGCGCACAGTGCATAGGCCGCACCAAGCCCGCCGCCAAGAAAGACCGTTTTCCCGCCGTCATGCCCGATCATCCGGGAGGAAAGCCACAGGATCAGGCTGTCCAGCAGCAGATTGCCTATCAGGAAGCCTTCCGCACTGACCGTCATCGTCATCCCCTCTTTCGCTTCAAGCATAGAGCAGGACGTTTGCGATAAACGTCGTTTGAGTGTTTCCGATTTTTTACATGGTCTGTCGGGTTTTGTCGTCTTTTCATTTATTCTGCGTTATGCTATACTTTTAACCATTCGGAAAGGAGGTGTCGCCTGTGCTGAACGACGAAGGTTGGGTACTGCTGCTGTTTCTTGTGCTGTATATTGCTATGCTGCTGCTCGGGTTCAGAAAGCTCCGTCCGGAAATCACCCTGTCCGAGCGGCTGACGATCAACGACGGCATCTTCTCCCGGGACACAGGCGTTTTCCTGCGGCTGTGCGGGCTGGCCTCCCTTGCCGTGGTGCCCGGAATGCTCTATTCCGGCGGGCTGCTCATGGCCACTGGCATTGTCTCCCTGCTCATTGGCGCGGCGGTTCTTCTTTTCGTGATTTTACCGAAGCTCTCCGCTTTGCCCGGCTTGACACCCACCGATAAGCTAAAACTTTCCCCGAAAATGCGCATATTTCTTTCCGCGTTTTCATTGGTTTCCACGTTTGTTCTGACCGCCGGGGCGCTGTCCCTGTCCGCACGGTTCGTCGCCGGGGTTTTCTCCCTGCATTATGTGATCGCGCTGGGCGGCGTTACATTGTCGGTACTTTTGCTCTGTCTGCTAAAAAACGCCGCCGGACGCGCCGTTTCCGACCGCTTTGCGGCATTTCTGCCGATTGCCGCCCTGCTTGCGCTGTGTGTTTGTCTGTATTTCTTCAAACATAATAAACTTTCCGATTTTCTCAATGAACATTTGATAATGAGCGACATCTCCCCACTGTCCATTCTCTCCTGCGCCTGCATGGGGCTGGGCTTGCCGGGGCTGCTGCTGCCCTCCCTGCGCTTTTCCGCCTCGCAGTGCAAAAAAAAGAAAGGCGTTCTCGCCTTTTCTTTCTTTGCGATTCTTCTGCTGCTTGCGGGCGCGCTGGGCTCCTTCGGGGTTCTTGCGGACGATACTTTATCCGATACCGTTTCCTCGGAAACCATCCTTTTGCAGCTTTCCAACTGGGTCGTGCTGCCAAAGCCTCTGCGCGGCGTTCTCTCCGCAATCCTGATTTTTCTTCCCATGCTCTACGCGCAGGACGGGCTCAAAGCCATGGGGAATTGCATCGTCTGGGATCTTGTGCAGCCCTGCAAGCCCATTCTTCCCGAACGGAAGCTGCTGAACCTTACAAACGCCGCTGTGCCGATCCTTCTGTTTCCGGCGTTCCTGTGTGCGCTGCCCGCCACTTTACCGCTTAAACAATACCTGACCCTTGCGCTGCTGCTCTCCGTGCCGCTCGGGATGGTGTTTGCAGCAGGTTCATTCGGGAAAACGCTGCCTTCCAAGCGGCTGCTCATCGCCCTGCTTTTCGGGGAAGGCATTTCCGTCCTCTGCTTTGTTTTCTCGATGTTTATCGCGGATTTAGGATTCCTCCCCGCACTGCCCGCCGCACTGGTCACTCTGCTCCCCCTTTGGATTGGAGGCTGATGCCATGGAAAACGCAAGCTACAAGACCCCGTTTCATTCCTCACTGTGGAAAGAAGCCGCCGGGAGCTTCCGCAATGTGCGCTATTTGGCCGTCTGCGCCATGTTTGTCGCGCTGCACGCGGTTCTCTCCTCGGTATTCATCCCCGTGGGCGAAAACCTGCGCATCTATTTCACCTTTTTCCTCTCCGCGCTGGGCGCATCCATTTACGGCCCCTTCATGGCGCTGGCGGAAGGGTTTTTATCCGACATCATCGGCTACATCATCGCGCCCTCCGGCGCGTTCTTCCCGGGCTATACGCTGTCTGCCATGCTGGGCTCCTTTGTCTACGCATTGTTCTTTTATCGGCAGAATCTTTCCATCCTGCGCATTTTCCTTTGCAAGCTGCTTGTGAATATTTTCATCAATGTCTGCTTAGGCTCGCTGTGGTCATATCTGCTCTACGGCAAAGGGTACTTCTATTACCTCGCCAAATCGGTGGTCAAAAACCTGCTGCTGCTGCCCTTTGAGACCTTCATCATGGTGCTGGTGTTCCGCACCATCCGCCCGTTGCTGGTGCGCATGAAGCTGATCCCGAAAGGGACAAAGACAAAAATTCCCATCATATAACAGAAAGCCCTCGCAACCGAATGTCGATTGCGAGGGTTCTTTTCTATCAGATAAAAGTATATTTGTTTTCCCTGATAGGATGCGGGGGTTTTGTGGTGGCTTTTTGCCCGATGGATATGGCAACCTTAAATTCATAACCCTCCGGGAAATGGAGTGCTTTTTCCAGTTCTTCCCGTTCTTCTCCCCAGAACGCAGTGCGAGGGAAGCCTAAGATGCAGCCGCCCAGGCCGATGGCCTCTGCCGCCAGATTGATGTTTTCACAGGCAATGCCCACATCCACTTCGGAATAATAGGGCATCGCCTCTCCCCTTTTCGGCGCGGAGATGAACACCACCAGCGGCGCATGGAAGAAGACATGGAAGCCCTCCCAGCGTTTTCTCTTATCTTCGGTTTCGGCGGCAGCCATATTGTTTTTGCACATGACTTCGTTGACGCGATCCAGAAGCGCCTGATCTTCACAGAAGGTGAAGTGCCACAGCTGCCGGTTTGCCGCCGTGGGTGAGGCCAGCGCCGCATCCAGCAGCAGCTTCTTCTGTTCTTCTGTCACCTTTTCGGGTTTGTAGGCGCGGATGGAGCGTCTGTCCATGATGGTTTGATACAGTGTATTGTCCATTAAAGTTCCTTTCTACGCGAAAATGACCTTGATGTTCTCCCTTGCGGTGAAAGGCGCATCGGAGACGACCATGCCGTCCTTCACGGAGAATGCGACCTCTCTGCCGTCGATGAGCAACTTGTCTGCGGTCTTGCCTTCCATCTGCACATTCACCGTCTGCAAGGTCAGGCAGCCGTCCTGCAACGCGATAGTCACGGCATTGTCGGAATACTCCACGGAGCCCCAGCCGGAATCCAATGACCACAGTGCACGGAAGTTCTCGGGATGCAGGGGCTTAAAGCCGATTCTGCGCTCGAACAGGTCATAGTCGAAGCCGGAATAGACCAGCAGCAGGGCGAAGGAGGCCATGGAGCGGGCGTAGTTGGAGCCACACTCAAACTCGTTGAAGGGGTTGCGGTACACGCCGTTGTAGCGGTCACGGACGGCGCGGACGCAGCGCAGTCCCTCCTCTTCCATGCCGCGTGCGATCATGTGGGAAGCGGCGGCATACTCAAAGCCGTGCATGGATTCCTCGTTGTAGGGCACACCGATCAGCGGCTTTTCCACGCCCTTCGGCCAGGAACAAATGCGCAGACCCTGTTCGTCCTCCATGGCAAAGAGGCGGCAGGGATTGACATAATCCGACGCTCTTTCCATGAAATTGTTCTTATAGATGGCGTGCAGGGCGGAGTCCACCTTATCGGCATCAAAGATGGGGTCAAGACCGATGAGGTCAGCGTGCCACTGACCCAGCATCTGATCCAGCGCACAGCCCTGCCCGATCTGGTACTTCATCTCGTTGTTTTCTTCGTTCCAGTACACATACGCCGCGCCGCCCTTGACCAGCGTGTCGCCCTCGTTGAAGGGCTCTAAAATGCTTCTGTCCTTCAAATCCACGTTCTGAATGAAGTATTCCCCGTTGTAAAGCTCATTGTTCAGCTTTTCTTTTCCGCTTTCATAAATCTTCTCATATTCCTCGGCAGCCGCCCAGTCGCCTACCAGCTTTGCCATCTTGGAAGCCGCCTGCAGCGCGCCCAAGTACATTCCCGTGAGCCAGGAGTTGGGTCCGAACAGCTCCATATCCAGAGTGTGATGCTGCCGTCCTTCCAAAACGCCGTCCTTGTTCATGTCCCAGCGGTCATAGTTTTCCTCGCTCCACGCAAATTCGATGGTCTTTTTGATCTGCGGCCAGAGGGATTTGAGCCATTCCAAGTTGCCGCAGACCTTGAACTCGCGCCACACGCGCATGACGGTGGCAAACTGCCCATCGCAGCAGGCGCGGAAGGATGTGGCTTCTCTGCCCAACGGCAGCATCAGCCTAAAGCCCATGGAGCCGCTGTCGTGGACGGAATACCAGTATTCGTTCTGCCGCACGGAGCGTTCCAGCGCGGGGAACAGGAAGGGCACGGCGTAGGTGTAAGACCAGACATGGGTGCAGGTGCCCTCGCAGGAGCCGCAGTCGGTGTGACAGCCCTCAAAGCCGTAAAGAGAGCCGTCCTCCAAGCGCAGGCAGGTGGGGCTTTTGAGCACGGAGAGGTTTGCGGAGATCGCGTCGATGGCCTCTTTGGGCAGTGTCGAGCCAAACAGCGTGTCGCGGAACGCCTTGGTTTCCTTTTCCAGTGCCTCAAAATTTTCGATGGCATAAGCCGCCGCATCCAGTGCGCCGGTAAAGACCGTGGCATAATAGTGCCGCCACTTGTTCTCGGGTTCGCCGCAGCAGCAATCACAGCCGCAGTCACATTCCTCGCCGTCCTCGTGGTGGTGCTCTTCTTCTTTGGGCGGGTTCCAGAAGTTCGTCATTTCAGGAACATACCAGCCCCAGACAAACCGCAGCTCGCGCTTTTCGCCTGCAGGAACCGTCACTTCGGCGGTCAGTGTGCCCAAATCCACGGCGGAATAGTTCGGGTCGCCGCCGACCTTGGGCGCATCATAGGTGCGCTCCTTCATGCGTCCGAAGGTGGAGAAATCGTTCCAATAGACCGAAAGGTTGTCAAACCAGTTGCCGCGATACCAGTAGAGCTGATTCGCTCCCTCCATGCAGTCGGTGGCAATGCACAGCCCGTTTTCCTCATGCTCCACGCCCTTCATCAAAACGGCGCGGCCGGTTTCCGTTTCGTGGTAGGTGTGAATTCCGCCGGTTGTGCTCAACAGGTTGCACAGGGAGAAACCGACGGTGTATTTGAGGGTTTCTGTCGTGGTGTTTTCCACGGTGAACTTGAAGAACGCCGCAGGGAGGGAGGAATCCAAATCTTTCAACGGAATGAAGGGGTTGAAGGCCTCCATCGTGACCTTGCCGGGGAAGCGTTTGTCGGACAGGCGCAGCTCCGCAATGGGAAAGCGGCACTCCAATTCGCAGTCCTCAAAGTGGGGCATTCCCATCATGGAGGCGCGGTCGGTGCCAAAGCCGTAGGAGTTGAAGCGCGGTCTGCCAAAAGAACCCATGCGGGAGCCGGGATAAGGTCCCTGACACACGCGGGCGTCCAGCACTTCCGTTTCGTTTTCCGCCTTGATGGCGAAATGGGAAAGGTTCGCGTGGCTGCCCTTGTTGGGGCGACCCCAGATCTCAATGTCGCCTAACTGCCCGTTGCCGTACAGCCCCACAGAGCCGGAGCCGATGCCACCCAGCGGGAACACAACCTCCCGGGCGTTTTCGTTCTTATACACAAAATCAGTCATAGCTTATGTCCTCCGTGAGCAATAATTCTCTTCCCTAATAATGCCATAAATTAAAACGAAAAGCAACCCAATTTCCGCAAAAAAGGAGGCTCGCGCAGAGCCTCCCCAGTGTGTCAAAGAACTTCGTTCTTTGACACAGAATTGCAAGCCCTGTTCATCTACGATTCACGGCCGG
>DCHO01000045.1:488-32516 GCA_002315655.1 Christensenella sp. UBA1750 | reverse complement strand
GAACATGGGAACTGCGGCATCCGCCAATCTGCTTCATGATGTGCGTCTTGCACTGGGGGCAGTAGATGTCATACTTGAGAGCATCCTCGATGGTGTGGGGCTTGTACGCATGAAGACGGTAGACGGCGTGTACCTTTCCGTCCTCGCATTTAAGCAGTTCGGAGCGAAGATGAAGGTCGCAGATGCGTTCGGCACATTCATCGGAGTAGCCGGAAGAGTGTGCAATGAGATAGTCTGAACCGCTCTTGGTTCTGTTCAGGGGATAGTTTGCCATAATAATTCCTCCTAAAATGGTTTGATTTTTGATGGGGGTTAATTACCCCTTTGATTATGCGAATGTGTTTACACGAGGACGCGCCGTTGGTCGGTAGCAGAGGCTGCAGGGATGTATATGCCCCAATGGGGTCAGCTGCACCGGGGACAGGCGTACAGAGCGTGGCGTGTGCCGCTCTTCTGATTGGATATCTGCCGCATGGTCTTACCGCAGTAAGGACAGCGGATGGAGAAGCTGTCTGCCGTCTGCGCGTCCACGCTTGCGGTGGAGCAGAGCCGGAAATAGTAAGGGACGATCTCCTCAAGGAAGAAACGGTGCCTGTCCATATTCTCCCTTGCGGTAGTGCAGAACATAGGCACCTTCTCCGTGCCGTCCGTGTCCGCATCCACCAGAGGGTGATACCTGATTTCGTCCATCATTCGTACTGCTCCTTTACCAGTTCCATACCACGGCTGTTGCAGAACTCGACCGCTTCGGCAAGGGTGCGGAAGAAGATACTGCTGAAGCCGTACACGACCTTCCAGCGGAGAGGGTCATCTCGCTTGCTGCACATAATGACCACGGGCTCATTGCGGTGATTGCGGCGGAGCTGGATGCCGTCATAAATCTTGTTGCTGTAGTCCGATGCCTTTCGGGGATACCTTTCGCTCTTTGTGCCGGGAGCGATACCGATTGCTCTGAATTTCATAGTGCTTTCCTCCTCGTTTGGTGTTTTATTTCATGCCGTTTGTGACAGCTTGTGACAATATGACGGGAATTTCCTATACGCGCGTATGACGTGTGCGTATATGCTATTTCCTATATTTTTTATGATTTTGTCTTATATAGAAAATCCTGTCTTGTCCGTCACAAACGGCTGAAATGCTTGTGATTTCTGACTTTTTCGCTGTGACAAGTCTGTGACAGTGTGACAATCTCACGGCTTGTCACAGCAGCCTGTCACGGCTTTCTGGTGTAAATCCGCTGCTGACCGTAAATGGCGAGGCGCTTACGAATGTCAGTCTTCTCCCAATCTGTCAGCCTGACCATGATGGCGCTGATGGAACGGCTTTCGACATTCTTCATATCTTCCGCGGACTTGCCGAAGCACTCGCACCAAATCTCGATGTTGCTGACTTCTGTTCTCCGAATGACTCCCTTCGGTCTGGTGGGGTCATCAGTCTCACGGAGATAGTCCCGGCGGGAGTAGATGTCCATCGTGTCCCATCCCTCAGGCAGAAGGGTATCGAGGTACTCGGCAACGAGACCTTCTCGGTCATCCTGCTCCATTGCCATACGCTGTTCCTCGGCAGCGTACTGCTCCAGTTCCGGCGGCAGGAACAGGTCTTCGCCCTTCTCACAGAGGACAACGACCTCCGCCCATATCTGGTCAACGGTCTCCTGTGTCATCTCCCAAGGTTTGTACTTACCATTGCCGTTGACACGGATGTTCCAGTATCTGCGGTTGCCTGTGACATCCCGGAGGTAGCCGTTCTCGGCGTTGGTAGTGCCGATGAAGATGCACTGCCTCGGATGGGGCGTGACCCGTCTGCCGAAGGAGGCACGGTACTTATCGTCCTGGCGGGAGACAAAAGTCATGCAAAGATTGCCAGCTTAAACTGTTTGAATAAGCAATGTACCCCTTAATCCAAGAGGGTGCATTGTATCAACTGTTCCGTGCAGTTACAGAAAAAAGCTACCCAAGCGGTAGCTTTTTTGACAATCTGAAATCCTATCGGTATCTGATAGGATTTTTTTATATTCAGTATTCCAATCGGCTTCATAAACAATCAAAAGGAAATTCCTTGCTATTTTGCAGGGAGGAGAGAATCAGCCCTCCGCAATGCCGAAAAAGATGATGGCCAGGGCGATATAGGTCATCATGGAAGCGAGCATTCTGCCCTTTGTGGTCTTGGCGCGGAAGAGCAGAAATTGGAAGGAATAAATCGTGAGCAGGCCGCCGAAAATGACCGAGACCCACACATTCCACGGGCGGCTGGCGATATAGGGTTCGACAAAAGGGTAAATACCGATGGTGATGTAGTGCCCGATCCAGTTGCAGGCGAAAGACAGCAGCATACACCAAACGCCCCAGTCAAAGGAATGGTGGCGTTTGCCGTAGATCATCAGCATCACGAACAGCACCGCCAGCGGGAAGGACGTGATGTTTTCCAGCACCACAAAGTTGATGCCGCCCACGGCAAAGTGCCAGAAGGATTCGCCTACCGACTGCCACAGCAGCACGCCCGCCGTGAAGCCGAACCAGAAGGAGCATAAGTCTTTATCCTTCTTGGCGGCGTTGGAGCCGAGCTTTGTGAACACCGCAAAGAGCAGGAAGGACACAACGGCATACACAAACCGCCCCATGGTCGGCGAGGACATTTCATCGCCGACGAGCTTCGGTTCGGCAAGGAGCACGCCAAAGTTGCGAATGGTTCTGTGACAGAAAATGAGCACGCCCATGATGAGGTATTCCAGCAGCAGCGGAATGAGATATTCCCTGAAAAGCTGCTTTTTTGTACTTTTGATCTCCATCTATTTCTCTCCTGTCTGAAAATTACATCTGCAATTATTATACATCAAAATCCGCGTTGTGAAAAGTCTTTTTCTGACAGGAATGGCACATATTCCGAAAATGTGGTAAAATGAAGCAAAAAGAACACACAGGAGGCTGAACCATGAATCCCATTGCAATATCCACCCGGCGCGAGGTCTGCTGGGATGAAGCCCTAATTGATACGGCTGCGGGCATTTCCGTGCAGATGCACAAGCCGGAATACCGCGGCGTGGCGCTTCTCTGCGACGAACCCTGGGAGGGCAACTGCTCCGGGTACTTTACCGTGATTCAGGACAACAGCAAGATTCGGCTGTACTATCGCGGTGCCGATCTCCTGATGGACGAGGACGGAAACTGGGTGACGAACTTAAATGAGGAAAACGCCTCCACGGGAAAGGCGTGCTATGCCGAAAGCCATGACGGAAAGACCTTCACTAAGCAGAATTTAGGGATGGTCAGTGTGTGGGGCAATGCGGAAAACAACATTCTTGTAAAAGACCTTATCGATAATTTTGTGGTGTTTAAGGACGAAAACCCCGCTTGCCCGAAGGATGCACTCTTCAAAGCCCTGTCCGGCATGGATCACAAGCTGTGGCTGTATAAGAGCGCGGACGGCGTGCATTTTGAGAAGGTCGGGCAGATGCTCGATGAGGGTGCCTACGATTCCATGAATGTCGCCTTCTGGGACAAGACGCGGCAGCAATATTACCTCTACTATCGCGGGCTGCACTACCGCGAAAACGCCGCCGGGGAAAAGTGGGACAAGTCCGACACCGGCGAGGGAAAGGAGATCGTGCGGGACATCCGCGTGCGCACCTCGCCGGACTTTGTGCACTGGTCGGAGCCGGAAATGCTTGCGTTCGGGGAAGAGCAGGAGGAATATCAGCTCTACACCAACCAAATCAAGCCCTACTACCGCGCCCCGCACGTTTTCCTCGGAATGCCAACCCGCTACACCGAGCGGCTCGAGGACAAAACGAACTTCCGCTATCTGCCGGACAGACGGCACCGGGCGGACATCATCCGCCTTGCCGGACGCAGCGGCTTTGCCATGACCGATTCCATCCTGATGACCACCCGAGATGGGCTGCATTTCCGGCGCACGGACGAGGCCTTTTTCACCCCCGGCATCGAAGACGGCACAAACTGGTATTACGGCGACTGCTACCCGACCTTGGGCATGATTGAGACCGAGAGCGACCGCCCCGGCTGCCCGAAGGAGATCAGCATCTACTGTCACAGCCGCTACCGCGTGAAAAACGTGGAACTGGAGCGCTACGCCGTGCGGCTGGACGGCTTCTTCTCCTGGCACTGCGATTACAAAACGGGCACGCTGCTCACCAAGCCCCTGACCTTCGGCGGGAGCGATCTGGAAATCAACTTTGCCACCTCCGCCTTGGGGTTTGTGCGCATCCTTCTGTGCGATGAAAACGGAAATGCCCTCCCCGACTTTGATTCCGGCAGGCTTTTCGGCGACAGCGTGAGCCGCCCGGTGGACTTTGCGGGCGATGCGGAAAGCCTCGTCGGAAAACCCGTGCGGATGTGCATCGAGATGAGCGACGCCGACCTGTATTCCTTCCGCTTCAACACAAAATCGCCGATTTAAGGAAAAATCACAGGTCTCGAAAATTCGACTGAATGAAATTTAAAAATCTGACTGAATGGAAATGCGAAATTTGACTGAATGGAAATTGAAAATTTGACTGAATGGGATTGCGGAAATCGACAGATCGACATAAATCACTCCGTTCAAGCAAAAGAATCCCCGCCCATGACGGACGGGGATTCTCTATTTGATAACAAAACCGAACAACGGTCTGTTTTTATTTCACGATGACGGTCTCGTATTCCTGCGTGCCCAAGCCCTGCTCCTCCAGCTTCTGCAGCTGGATGTAGGGGTTCTTGCCGTGGAGCTGCTGGAAGAGGTGGCCTTCGCCGGAGAGCTCCATGCCGGCGGGAACGCCCGCGGGGATGAGGTTCTCGATCTTGATGGCATCAAGAGCGGCGCGCTCGATGGCCACGATGTCGTCCGAGGCCATGATACCGATGTCGGGCACCAGAGAGGGCGTGGTCATGCCCCAGCAGTCGCACAGGGCGGTGATGGAGGTGAGCACGGAGATGTAATAGACATTGCCGGGGGCAAAGGTGTCCAGCACGGCCTTGGTGCACACCGCCATGCCGGTCTGGAAGTCCTGATAGTCGTGGGAATCCAGCGTGATAGCCTGAACGGGGCAGACCTTCAGGCAATGCTGGCACATGGTGCAATGGTGGTAGTTGACGGAATAGCAGTTGTCGCCGTTAAAGGAATTGGCATCGTGGTTGCAGGCGTCTAAGCACTTGCCGCAGTGGATGCACTTGTCCTTATCCCAGACCAGACCGCCTTCCAGCGCATGGATTTCGTGGCGGGTGCGGTCGGTGACGCAGCCCATGGCGATGTTCTTGCACGCGCCGCCGAAGCCGCAGGCACCGTGCCCCTTGATGTGGGAGAAGTCGATCATAAAATCGGCATCATGGATGAGACCGGCCACGTCAACGTGCCGGAAGGTCTTGTAGTCCACGGCCTTTTCGTAGTAATACTTGCCCAAATGTCCGCAGTCGTCCAGCACGGGGCAGCCCAAGTTGCTCTCGGTGTAGCCGCGCTGCTCGGGATGGCGCTTGTAAACATAGTGGTCGGTGATGAAGCAGTCGCCGCCATTGTCGTGGATGAAGTCCACCAGCTTGCGGACAAAGACCGGGGGAATGGTGGAATAGGTGATGCCCGCCCCGACGTGCATTTTGATGGCGACGGTCTTGCCGTTTACCTTTTCGCCCAGACCGCTCTTTTTGAGCATCCGGGAGAACTTTTCGGGAAGGGTCTGGGAGGCCTCATAGCGGGTGTAAGCCATGGGCGCAAAAAGTACCTTTGAAGCCATATCGTTTTCCTCCATTAAATTGATGATGATTTTCATAGCCTTGTATCAGACGTCGTTCCACCATGTTGCCAGAAGTACGCTGTCCTGCTCTTGCGCCGGACGGATGCGGATGCCGCGCTCCTCAATGAAAAAAGCCATAAGGAAAAGCGCTCCTTTCTCAGCAGGTCTTCCGTTTTCATTATAAACCTATCCGCGCATCTGTCAACGCGGGGAGATTCATATTCGGACAAATCGAAAAATGTTGATAACCGTAGAAACAGATTATCAGGATAAAATCCCGGATTCAAGTGCAAGTTTTCCTTTATATCAGGTATTTTAGAGAGGTGTCGGATGCGCGCAAAGATTTTCGCAATAAATTGACAAAAGTCACATCATGTGCTATTCTTTACATAGGTTCAGAAAATACAAAAGGGGGATAACACTCTATGCTGAAACCTTTCGAGAACTTCTCTCTGGCATCCTATGTCTATGCCTACTATCTGGCAAAGGCCGATGACGCTGAAATTCAGCGCGGCATTGACTACTTCAAGCAGTATATGCACCTGGATAAGGTCTATCTGGAAAATCACCGCGGCGTTGTGGACATCAAGCCCGAGCGCATGAAGCAGGTCAAGGAGCTGTTCGAGAAGAACGGCATTAAGGCCTCCGGCGGCATCACCTCCACCCAGCTGGTCAACGGCATCCGCAAGCCCTCCTATTATGACACCTTCTGCTACACCGATCCCGATCACCGCAAGGAATACCTGCGCATCGTCCGCGAGCTTGCCGAAGTGTTTGACGAGATCATCTTGGACGACTTCTTCTTCACCGGCTGCCGCTGCGAAATGTGCATCGAGGCCAAGGGCGAGAGAACCTGGAAGCAGTACCGTCTTGACCTCATGGAAGAGTTCTCCCACGAGATCGTCGATCTGGCCAAGTCCATCAACCCCAAGATGAACTTCATCATCAAGTACCCCAACTGGTATGAGTCCTATCAGGACACCGGCTACAACCCCGGCAAGCAGAAGGACATCTTCGACATGATCTATACCGGCACCGAGACCCGCTCTCCCTTCTACAACCATCAGCATCTGCAGAGATACGAATCCTATTCCATCATCCGTCTGCTGGAAAACACCGCGCCCGGACGCAACGGCGGCGGCTGGATCGACCTGGGCGGCTCCTCCGACAACATGAGCGCGTGGCTGGAACAGGCCAACCTGACCATGTACGCCAAAGCCAAAGAGCTGATGCTCTTCAACTTTGAATCCATGGTCGGCTCTCCCGCTCTGCCCCCGTTAGGACAGGAATTCTACCGCGTCGATATGCTGGTGGGCAAGATGGGCAACCCCGTCGGCGTTGCCACCTATGAGCCCTTCAACGGCGACGGCGAAGACCAGGTTTACAACTACTTAGGGATGTGCGGCACGCCCATCGAGCCCTCCCCCTTCTTCAACGAGAAGGCCGAGACCATCTTCTACACCCAGGCCTCCGCAGAAGACCCCGATTCTTTGAAGAAGCTGGAAAAGTTCGTCCGCAACGGCGGCAACGGCGTTGTGACCGTGGGCTACTTCAAGAAGATGTACGACAAGGGCATCCGCGATCTGACCTCCGTACACATCACCGGCCGTCATGTGATTGGCGATGAGTTCTACATCGACAACCAGAACTACAACGCCATGGAAGTCTGCAAGGCCAAGAAGCCCATGATGTTTGAGGTCATTCAGTACAAGACCAACGCCACCCACAACGACATTTCCCTGTGCATCGGCGAGGACAACTTCCCCGTGATGACCGAGGATTACTACGGCAAAGGCCGCTTCTTCATCCTGAACCTGCCCGAGAACTATGCCGACCTCTACAACCTGCCGCTGCCCGTTGTCCGCAACATCAACAAGCACCTGTCCATGGGTCAGCGCGTGTTCTTAGGCTGCGAGCCCAAGTTCAACCTGTTTGCCTATGACAACAACGTTTACGGCATCCAGTGCTACGCCCAGTATCCCACCCGTGCGCAGGTCATCGTTCGCGGCGAGTGCAAGGGCATCCGCAACATCGAGAACGGCAGAACCATCACCGAGTGCTACAAGCGCCCCACGCCCGGCATGAAGGGTGACGCCACCACCGTGCTGCCCGATCCCACCGAGTACGTCTTTGAGGTGCCCATGTATCCCGGACGCGACTTCTGGTTTGAGGTCATTGACTAAAAGATAAGCGGAAGAAGGAAGGAGATGACGCACATGAATGACCAAATGAAGGCGATTCTGTATCAATCTCCTTCCCGCATTCCCGTGTCGGTCAGCATTCTCCCCGCAACGTGGAACAAATACGGTGCGGCTCTCAACAGCATTCGTGCCGATTTCCCGGACATTTTCGGGGAAATCAAGGATTTGAGCGAGGTCACGCACTACACCCCCGCTTCTTACCATGCAGGCAGCTTCACTGATGCGTGGGGCTGCCGCTGGGAGAACATAAGCGAGGGCTATGAGTCCATCGTGATGGGGCATCCTTTGAAAGAGCGCGAGGACATTCTCCGCCTGAAAGCCCCCACGGAGGACATCGGTCTTCCCCAAGGCTTTATGTTTCTGCGGCTGACCGACCTGCGCGGCTTTGAGGAAATGATGATCGACTTTGCCGAGGAACCGCCGGAATTGCAGCTGCTCATCGACATTGTGCGGGACTACAACGTCCGGCAGATGGAGATAATCTGCGAAAACTCCAAGGATGACATCATCTATGTCGGGGACGACAACGGCATCCAGCAGAATCTGCCCATTTCCCCCGCGACATGGCGCAAATATCTGAAACCCGCCTACAAAGCCATCTACGATGTGGCGAAAAAGCACGGCAAAATGGTGTATATGCACACCGACGGCTGCATCTGGCCGGTGATGGCCGATATGCAGGAGGCGGGCGCGGATATGATCAATCCGCAGTTCCGCGCCAACGGGCTTGACAATCTGGTGCGCGTCTGCAAGGGGAAAATCCCCATCAACCTCGATCTGGACAGGCAGCTCTTCCCCTTCGCCACGCCGGAGGAGATCAGGGAACACATTCTCACCTGCGCAAAGGCACTGTATCTTCCAAAGGGCGGTCTGTGGCTCTCTGCGGAGTGCGCCGCCGATGTGCCGCTGCAAAACATCCGCGCCATCTGCGAAGGCCTGCACGAAGCCTCGCTCCTCAAATAAACCACATAAACCCGTCCCCGGCGGCTTGCCGCCGGGGATTTTGTCAGAAAGGCACAAACCCATGATCTACGACATCACCCAGCCCTTGTTTGAGTGCGTGGTTTTCCCCGGCGACCGCGCCCCGGAACGATTCATCACCCACAGCATTTCCAAGGGCGACAAGTACAACCTTACCGAGCTTTCGATGTGCGCCCACAACGGCACCCATGTGGACGCGCCTTATCATTTTGTGAACAGCGGCAAGACCATCGACGAAATCCCGCTGGACATCTACATTGGGCGTGCTTATGTGGCGGAATTTGCGGGCGACGTTTCGGCGCAGGACGCAAAAATCCTGCTTGCCAAAATGAAGAGTTCCGGGGCAAAAAAGCTGCTGATTAAGGGAAAAGCCACCTTGACGGAAGATGCCGCGAAGGTCTTTGCGGCAAGCGATATGGAGCTTTACGGCAACGAGAGCCAGACCGTCGGCTCCGAATCCGCGCCTATGGCTGTGCATCTCATTCTGCTGGGCAAGGGCATGGTGCTGCTTGAAGGCGTGCGGCTGGGGCACGTCCCGGAGGGCGCCTACCTTTTGCACTGTGCGCCCCTCAACCTCACCCGCGCGGAGGGCTCCCCCTGCCGCGCAACTCTTATGACTTTATAAACATAAAATCTTGGAGGCAAATCAATGACCGAAATCAACGTGAACCGCAATTCCTGGCCGTCCGAGCTGAAAATCACGGATGTGCGCTTTGTGGACTTAACCGGTGCGCCCATGCACTGCATTCTGGTTAAAATCTGCACCAATCAGGGCATCACGGGCTACGGCGAGATCCGCGACTACGGCTCCCGCATCTACGGCGAGGTGCTCAAAGGGCGACTGCTGGGCGAAAACCCCTGCAACGTGGAAAAGCTCTTCAAGCGTCTGCGCCAGCACGCGGGCCCGGCGCGGCAGGCGGGCGGCGTGTCCGGCATCGAAATCGCCCTGTGGGATTTGGCGGGCAAGGCTTACGGTGTTCCCGTGTATCAGATGCTGGGCGGTAAGTACCGCGACTCCATTCGGATGTACTGCGACATCGGCGTGAACTACCACGGCGCCAAGGACGGGCGCGGCATTGCCACGCAATTAAAGAAATATGTGGACGAAAAGGGCTTCACGATGGTCAAGGCGGCCTTCGGCGTGGAAAATGTGCAATCGCTCTACCCCGACGAGTGCGTGATCTCCGCGCCTCTGGGACTGTACGAGCAGATAAGCTCCGCGCAGAGCGACCACTACGAAACCTTCGTTTCGGGCAGACACCCGGAAATCCAGTACAACAAGGACTATTTCGCCCGCCGCAACGCCACCTACGATCAGGGTTTTGCGCTGGAAATGCCCTACGCCTTCTTCCGCATGACCGAACGCGGGCTTGACCTCTACGAACAGGAGATCGCCGCCATGCGCGAGGTGCTGGGGCCGAAAATTTCCCTTGCCATCGACCACATCGGACGCATCAATTTAGAGGACGCGGGCAGACTGCTCCGCCGCCTTGAAAAATACAACCTCTCCTGGGTGGAGGACGCCCTGCCGCCCTACTATGTGGAGGAATTTAAGCGCCTGTCGCAGATGAGCGGCACGCCTTTGGCCGCAGGGGAAGACCTGTTCGGCGTGGAGACCTTTGAAGCCCTGTGCCGCGATCGCGCCGTACCCATCATTCACCCGGACATCTGCTCCGCGGGCGGCATCGGCGAGATGAAGCGCATCGGCGACATGGCACAAAAGTACCACGTTGCCATGATCGCCCATATGTGCGAGACCCCCATCGCGGCACTGGCCACGGCGCACATGGGCGTTGCCACGGAAAACTTCATCGCCAGCGAGTTCAACGCCCCCGACGTGCCCTGGTGGGACGACATGATTACCGGCTTCGATGGCTCCGTCATCAAAAACGGCTTCATCACCCCGCCCGACAAGCCGGGTCTCGGCTTTGACGACACGAACGACGAGGTTCTGGCGGAGCACCTAATGCCCGGCACCGGCGGCGTGTGGGATTCCACCGAGCAGTGGGACATGGTGTATTCCAACGACAAGCTGTTCTCATAAAATTCGATAAAATCCCATCAAATCGGCTCTCCGAAAAATTCGGAGGGTCGATTTTTGTCTGCTTCCCATCCTCCTGTTTCGGATGGCGGACAGAGAGTGTATTGTTTTGGTGAAGTCCATTGCAAGGCCACTTTGGATATGATAAAATAATATCAAATGGGCTTATTTTCGGGAATCCTGCATGGGGCTTCCGAAAGTCAAGCAACCTAAACCGAACGAAAACAAGCACCGACTTTCACAGGAGGTCTTTATTTTGAGACAAGAAATCATCCATCCCGGCATTGCCGAAAGCGCCGCCAAGGAGCTTTACGGCGTGCTCTCCCACAGAAGCGTCGTAGGTCCCACCAACAACTGCCCCGTGGCGCAGTGCGTGGCCTTCGTGCGCACCTGCTTATCCCAGTCCTGCGGCAAGTGCGTGCCCTGCCGCGTGGGGTTAAAGCAGCTCTATTCCATTCTTGACCGCATCCTGAACGGCGAGGGCGAAGAAAGCGACCTTGCCACCATCGAAAGCGTCGCGCAGGTCATGGCGGATTCCTCCGACTGCGCCATCGGCTTTGAGGCGGGGTCTGCACTGCTGAAAGGCCTGAAAGCCTTCCGCGCCGACTTCCTTTCCCACATTCATGAGGATCGCTGCACCGCCAAGACCGAGCCCATCCCCTGCAAGGCGGGCTGCCCCGCCCATGTGGACATTCCCGGCTACATTGCCCTTGCCAAGGAACAGCGGTATGCCGACGCGGTTCGCGTGATCCGCTACGACAACCCCTTCCCCGCCGCCTGTGCCTTAGTGTGCGAGCATCCCTGCGAGTTTGCCTGCCGCCGCAACATGGTGGATGATCCCGTCAATATCCGCGGCATCAAGAGACGCGCCGTGGACATGGCGGGGCTGGTGTTGCCGCCTTCCAATATGCCCGACACCGGGAAAAAGATCGCCGTCATCGGCGGCGGCCCCTCGGGTCTGACTTGTGCCTATTTCCTGCAGCTCATGGGGCATAAAGTGACCGTCTTTGAGCAGCGCAAGCAGTTGGGCGGCATGATGCGCTACGGCATCCCCCGCTACCGTCTGCCCGCAAAATACCTGGATTCCGACATCAACTGCATCCTCTCCACCGGCGTGGAAGCGAAAATGGAAGTTTCCGTAAAGGGCGAGGAATTTGAGCAGTTAAAGAAAGACTTCGATGCCGTTTACATCGCCATCGGTGCGCACAACGCCAATCCCTTGGGAATCGAAGGGCAGGACGCCATCGGCGTGATGTCCGCGGTGGATATTCTCCGCGACATGGGCGACAACATCCGTCCCGACTTCACCGGCAAGCGCGTGGTGATCGTGGGCGGCGGCAACGTGGCCATGGACTGCACCAGAACCGCCATGCGCCTTGGCGCGGCGGATGTCAAGTGCGTCTACCGCCGCCGTCAGGTGGACATGACCGCCCTGCCTGAGGAAGTGGAAGGCGCGATTGCCGAGACCTGCGAGATGGTGACGATGATGACCCCCGTGCGCGTGGAAAAGGATGAGGAAGGCAGGGTCAAAGCGTTGATCGTGCAGCCCCAGATTCCCGGTGCTTACGACAGAGGCCGCCCCAAGCCCGTGAAGGCGGAGCGTCCCGAGGAGCGCATCGAGTGTGATGTGGTCATTGCCGCCATCGGGCAGAAGGTCGCCTCAAAGCCCTTTGAGGAAAAGGGCATCCCGACCAAGTGGGGCAACATTCAGACCGACAAGGGCGCGTTCATCGAGCCGGGCGTGTATGCCGGCGGCGACTGCGCCTCGGGTCCCGAAACCGTGATTCGCGCCGTGGAAGCGGGCAAGACCGCCGCGGCGAACATTGACGAATATTTGGGCTTCCGCCACGTTCTGCCGAGGGAAGTGGACATTCCCGCCCCGGCTCCCGCGCCCATGGGTCCCTGCGGACGGGTCAACCAGTCCGCCAGACGCGCCCTGGACTGCAAGAACGACTTTGATATTATGGAAAAAAACCTGACTTTGCAGGAATGCACACAGGAATGTTCCCGGTGCCTGCGGTGTGATCACCACGGCTACGGCGCATTCCGCGGAGAGGAGCGCAAACCATGGTAAATGCAATCATTGACGGAAGACCGGTTTCCGTTCCCGAAAAAACCTCCATTCTGGATGCCGCAAGGTCCGTCGGCATCATCATTCCCACGCTTTGCTATCTCAAAGACTTAAACCCCGTCGGCGCGTGCCGCGTCTGCGTGGTGGAAATTGAAGGGCAGGAAAAGCTCTCCGCCGCCTGCAACACCGAGCTTTGCGAGGGCATGGTCATTCACACCGCCTCCCCCAAGGCGCTGACCGCCCGCAAGGTCAACGTGCAGCTCATCCTCTCCCAGCACAACGTCGCCTGTACCTCCTGTGTGCGCTCCGGCAACTGCCAGTTGCAGACCGTCGCCAATGAGATGAACTTAATTGACGATCCCTTCATCAAGTCCCCCCTGCCCAACAAGTGGGACAGGTCTCTGCCCCTGCAAAGGGACGCTTCCAAGTGCGTTCAATGTCTGCGCTGCATCAACGTCTGTGAAAAGGTGCAGTCCTTGGGCGTGTGGCAGTTAAACGGCACCGGCCTACGCACCAAAATCGAGGTGCGGGACGGGAAAAACTTTAAGGACATCAACTGCGCTCTGTGCGGCCAGTGCATCACGCACTGCCCCGTGGGTGCCTTGACCGCAAGAGACGACACAAACAAGGTGCTCTCCGCCATCGCCGACCCGGATAAGATCGTGGTGGTGCAGGTGGCTCCCGCCGTCCGCGCCGCATTCGGGGATGCCGTAGGCATTGCCCCCGAGCTGGCCACCGAAGGGCGCATGGTTTCCGCCATCCGCCGTTTGGGCGTGAACTATGTCTTTGACACGAACTTCTCCGCCGATTTGACCATCATGGAGGAAGGCTCCGAGCTTGTGGAGCGCATCAAAGAGGGCAAGAGCGGCCCCATGTTCACCTCCTGCTGCCCCGGCTGGGTGCGGTTCTTAAAGCATGAATACCCGCAGTATGTCGGCAATCTTTCCACCGCCAAGTCTCCCCAACAGATGTTCGGCGCGGTGGTGAAGAGCTACTACGCACAGTTGTTAGGCGTTAATTCCGAAAAGCTGTTCTGCGTCTCCGTCATGCCCTGCTCTGCAAAGAAATATGAGTGCGACGTTGCCGCGCTCAACGCGGGCGAAGCCAAGGATGTGGATGTGGTCATCACCACCCGCGAGCTGGGCAGAATGCTCCGCAGCGTGGATGTGTCCATTCTCCCCGAGGAGGATTTCGACCAGCCGCTCGGAATTTCCACCGGCGCGGGCGTCATTTTCGGTGCCACAGGTGGCGTGATGGAAGCGGCTCTGCGCTCCGCCTATTTCCTCATCACGGGCAAAAACCCCGATGCGGACGCCTTCTCCGAGGTACGAGGCCTGAAGGGCTGGAAGGAAGCCGTCTTTACCATCGGCGAGATCAAGTTAAAGGTCGCCATCGCCTCCGGGCTGGCCAATGCGCGGGCATTGGTGGAAGCCATCGACCGCGGTGAAGCCCAATACGACTTTGTGGAGGTCATGGCGTGCCCCGGCGGGTGCGCCGGCGGCGGCGGACAGCCCATCTCCGAGGGCTGCGAGCTGGCGGGCGAGCGCGGCGAACGCCTCTACACGCTGGATAAGCGCAACGCCCTGCGCTTCTCCCACGAAAATCCCGCCGTACAGGCACTCTATCGGGATTTCATGGGCGCACCGCTTTCCGAGAAAGCCCATCACCTGCTCCACACCAATCAGAACGATTGGGCATTATAAGTCCATAACCGACGCCCGCTGCAGGTCTTTCTGCGGCGGGTGTTTTAAGTGCATTGTAATGCGGGTATTTTTGTGGTATAGTCATGGTACTCAAACCGAAAGGAGACAAATTCTTATGAAAAAAATCTTGGCTTTGCTGCTGGCGGTGCTGCTTCTGCTCTCCCTTGCGGCCTGTGAAAAGAAGGCCGAAGCGCCCACCGCATCGGCCACGCCGGAAGCCACTTTGACCCCGGAGCCCGAAATCACCCCCGAACCGACAGAAGGCACTGCCGAGCTGCCGCCCTATACGGAAACCCGCAATTCCTACGGCTTTGACACCGGCGCGAACCTTGCGCCCACTGTGATCTATGACAGCGACGACCTCACCATTACCGCCAATGGACTGGAATACTCCGACGAGGACGGCACGGTGAACCTTCTGCTCTCCCTCACCAACAAAAGCGACGGTCAGCAGAGCTATTCTCTGGAAGAAGCCTCTGTGAACCGTTTTATGAATTCCAGCTTTATGCTGGAATTTGCGGAAGCCGGAGAGACCAAGGATGTTCAACTGGATTTCAGCTATTCACGGCTGATGACCGCCGGAATCGACTGCATCAGTGAAATCGTGCTGTACGGATTCAGCTTCACGGACGAGGAGTGGAACACGACCACTGCCGACCCCATCACCATCCGTACCAACGCCTACGGTGCCGCCGCAGATGTCACGGACTGCTATGACTTTTACACCGCTGCGGAAACCCAGCAGAAGTTTGATTATCCCGTGACCGCCTCTGCGCGGGACACCGTGGAGATTGCCCCCGGCGTCTATGCCAACGCCGAGTTTTATTCCTTTGACGAATATACCAAGGAGATCGTCTTCCAGCTTTACAACGACACGGAAGAAGCGGTGGAGGTTCACGCGGCGCATCTGAAGCTCAACGACCTGCTCACCTATTCCGCCATGAGCTACGTTCTGCGCCTGATGCCCGGCACCCGCGGGCTGCTCTCCGCTACCTTAACGGACGGCGTGCCCGCCTACTGCTTTGACGAGCTGGAATTTGACCCCGTTGCCAAGGTGGACGTTACCCTGCGTCTGAACGATGAGGAAGAAGGCGTGGAATACACCTTCCTTGTGCCGAACACCGTGCAGGATGAAGCCCCTGACGGGGATAAGGTTTACGACAAGGACGGCGTGACCGTCTATTCCTTAGGGCTGGAAGATGAGGGCGCGGAAGACTACATCGGCTTTACTTCCCTGCTTCTGCTGCTCAAAAACACCACCGGGAAAACGCTGGAAATCTCCGACAACGGCTACGAATCCCTGCTGCTGGACGGCAATCCCATTGATTTTGAATCCCGGATTTATACCGTGAAAGACGGCGAGACAGTCGTGCTGTGCTACAATATCTGGGATATAGCCTCCGCCTTTCCCGATATGCAGAACATGGATGAGATCAGGAAAATCGACATGGCCCTAAACATCGCCGAAAAAGGTGCAAATGAGATACCCGAACAGATCACCTTGAGCATCCTTGAGGACTAACCGCAAAACCGCCGATGGCAAGGAGTTTTTTGTCATCGGCGGTTCTTCTATATTTGTATGTCGCGTAGCAGTTCATAGAGGTTCTGTCCTGTTGCTTCTTCAAACTTGGCTTTCAGGGCAAGGTTCGCGTCCCACTTTTCCTGCGGATAAAGGCCGTATCTGCGCTTCACATCCGCCATTCTGTCCTCTATGTTCATCACGCCTTCCGTCCCCGCAAGCGCGTCACACAGGCGGATGAGGTCGTCGTATTCATCCTGCTTCGCTTCCGTCAGCGCGGAGAGAAGCAGCGCGGTTTCTGCCTCCGTGGTGTCGGTTTTGCCGATATAAAAGCGCAGCTCGGGCTTGTGGAAGGAGTGGGAAAGGCATACCCGGGCGGCCTCGTCATAGCCCAAGGCCTTCATGTAGATGTAACCATCCGTGACGTGCCCCAAATGGCGCACCCCGAATTTTCGCCCGATGTCGTGCAGAAGCCCTAAAATATAGGCTTTTTCGCTGTCCATTCCGGGGCAATGCGCCGCGATGCGCTCTGCGCATTTTGCGGCAATGCGGCTGTGGTTTCCCCACGCGCCGGGGTTGCATTTCTCCGCTTCCATAAGCAGTTGTTCCGCTTCCTCCCGTGTCGGCAGCATCCGCGCACCCCCTTTTTGATTCTATATCAATAAATTCTTGACAAACCGCAAAAATTCCTGCATACTTCCTTTATACACAAAAATATGAAGGGGGCTTCCGTTTCCATGAAAACCGCACTGATCACCGGCGCAGACCGTGGCCTGGGTCTTGCGCTGGTCAGGGAATATCTGAACTTGGGCTACACCGTATTTGCGGGTCGCTTTCTTGCGGACTTTCATCTGCTGGACGATCTGAAAAAGGAGTGGCCGGACACGCTTCATCCCGTACAGCTCGATGTGGAGAGCCGCGCTTCCATTCTTGCCGCCGCGCAGGAAGTGGCGGCAATCACCGACCATCTGGATGTGTTCGTCTCCGATGCCGCCTACATGGGCGGCCCGGAAAACTCCCGCGTCAAGGGCGAAATGCCCATTGACGAGAGCTTGCTCGAAAAGGCCGTTGCGGTCAACGCCTTGGGTGCCCTGCAATGCGTGGAAATCCTGCTGCCTCTGCTGCGCAAGGGCGAGGAAAAGCGGCTGTGCATCGTTTCCTCCGAGGTGTCCTCCGTGACCCTCATGCAGCGCGACGGCGATTTCCGCTACTGCATGAGCAAAACCGCACTCAATGTCGCGGTGAGAATGCTGCAAAACACGCTTGCCTCCGAGGGCTTCACCTTCCGCCTCTATCAGCCCGGCTGGATGCGCCGACAGCAGCCGGACGGCTCCTTCACCCAATGGAACGACTGCCAGATCAACGCCGCCGACTCCGCCAAGGCCGCCATTCCCATCTTCACCTCCCGCCGTCCCGACGATGCGTACAAGCTGGAACTGGTCGATTACTTAGGCTCCGTGTGGCCGTTCTAAGGAGGGAAAGAGCATGAAAATCTACCTGACAAGTCTGGAATCCGCCTTTGCAAAGGCATTGAAAAACGAGTTTGTCTCCCGCGGTCACGAGGTTTTTGCGGGCGAAGACCTGCAAAAGCTCTCCGTCATCGACCTGTTTGTCGCCACCGAGAACAAGCGGCTTGATGGGGACGATTTCACCGTAAACGACGGCATTAAGCCCGAAATCGTGCTGGAATCCCTGCGCTACAATATGATTGCCCCCATCAAAGCCTTGGAAGCCGCCACAAACGCGCTGGATGCGAGCGAAATCAAGCGCGTGTGCTTCCTTTCCTCCCACAAGGCCTGCGTCACCGGCTGCGAGGAAACCTCCGGCTACGGCTACAACATGGCCAAGGCCGCGCTGCATCAGGCGCTGCACCTGACCTTCAACCGTCTGCGCCCCGAGGGCTACACCATGCGCCTTTACGACCCGCTGGAGGGCGAGCTTCCCGCCGAAGTTTCCGCCTTCACCGCCGCAGAGTTCTTCCTCCGCTCCCGCTCCTACGACCCGGATAACAAAGAAAACCGCTCTGATGAACACAATTTTGCGCTGTATGACGCAAAAAACCGCCATATTTCATGGTAAACAAAAGGCTTGCTTCCCCATTTTGCAGGAAGCAAGCCTTTTTTGTGGTTTATTATTTCATAAAGGTCATGGTCTTTTCGGCGAGTGCCTTGATGGAGGACTTGGGGTAGCCGTCCACGCCGGAATACAGGGTATCGTGCATGGGGGCAAGCCAGCTTTCGGGCAGCTTGGCGGCACCCAGCTTGATGCCCAAGACGGAACCGGCTGTGGCGCCGTTGCAGTCGGTGTCAAAGCCCGGCAGCACGGCGATGGAGAGGGTCTTGGTCAAATCGTCCCCGCCAAAGAGCAGCGCGGCGGCCACGATCTGCGCGTTGGAGATGGTGTGGCACCAGTCGTGCGGGAAGTTTTCGTCCCAGCGGTTGGCGATTTTCGCCATCACTTCGTCGCAGGTGAGCCCCGCTTCAAACCACGCAATTACGTCCTCGATAGCGGCGGTCAGACGGGATTTTTCGGGAATGGTTTTCAGACCGCCCCGGATGATCTCGATCATGTTGTCGGAGACATAAGCGGTCGCCAGCATGGCGGCCACCCACATTTCGCCGTAAATGCCGTTCTTGACGTGGGAAATGGAAGCGTCGCGCCACGCCATATCGGCGGCGGTCATGGGGTCGCCGGGGTTGATGTAGCCGAAGAAGTCCGCACGGATCTGTGCGCCGATCCACTCGCGGTAGCCGTTGCACCAGGAGGCGGATTCGGGGGGCAGCATATTCATGACCAGATTGCGGTACGCCACGCGCTCGGCGGTGAAAACATGATAGTAGGGCAGGTTTTGCAGCCAGTTGTCCCGGGCATCCTCGGGGGTGAAGTCCCGCCCGCACTTTTCCAGCAGCTTCATGCCGATGATGGTATAGTTGGTGTCGTCATCCTCAGGCATTCCGTCCACGTTGTCGATGAACGCACGGTTCACCATTGCGCCCTGATGCAGCCCGTCCTTGGTGCCGATTTCCAGCACACCGTCGGAGGTCAAATACTTGGTGAGGGGGAAATTGTTCTGGTACTTGGCCAGCTTCTCAATGGTGTAGGAGCGCCAGCCCTCCACGGGCTTGCCTAAGAGACAGCCGGCGCATCTGGCCAGCCAGCCGCCGTAAACCTTGTCAAGAATGCTGTCCTTGTCAACTTCCGTCTTCTGCGCACCGGGAGCCAGCTTAAAAATGCCGGGGAGATCGTCGGGCTCCTCATTCTTCCCACCGATGTAGGGGAAGGTCTGCGCCTGTTCAAACAGGGCAATGGCCTTGTCGTCCTTCTCCTTGCCGTCCTCCAAGGAAAGGGTCGCCTTTACGGCTTCCTCAAATTCGGCAGGAATGACGCGGCCTTCCTCGTTTAGCTGCCGCAGCTCAAATTCCAGACCGTCCGCAAACTTCGTGTAGGCGTTTCTTGCCATAAATGGTTCCTCCGTCTTCCTCCGGGCTTGTGCCCGCATTTTCGTTGTTTTCATTATATCTGTTCTTCACGGGATTTACAAGCCCCGCCCTATGTGCTACACTTAAAGAAAATAACATTAAAAAAGGAGCAATGAAAATGAAATATACCCTATACGGCGACGGCATCCACACAGACACCGAAGCGATTCAGGAGCTGCTTGACAACGCGCACGGTCAGGTTATTCTGCCCGCGCCCGAGAACTTCTACTTAATCGACAAGCCTCTGCGCATTTCCTCCAATACCGAGCTCATTCTCCCGGCCTACGCCATCATTCGCTTAAAAGAGATGTGCAACTGCCATATGCTGGAATGCGACGGGGCGCAGAACGTCACCGTGCGCGGCGGCATCTGGGACTACAACAACTTGCAGCAGCTCAAGAACCCCTTCCACTTTTCCCATGACGCTTTCCCCGCCTATGACGGACAGATGTTCATGCTCACAAACATGAAGAACCTTGTCCTCTCCGGCATCACCTTCAAAGACCCCGTCACCTACGCCGTGACCATGGACACGGTTTCCTATTTCACCATCGAAAACATCGTCTTCGACTTCAACCGCGGCAATCCCCGCCCCATGAACATGGACGGCATCCACCTAAACGGCAACTGCCACTACGGTACCATGCGCAACCTGCAGGGCGCGTGCTATGACGACCTTGTGGCGCTCAACGCGGATGAGGGCTCCGACGGCCCCATCACCCACATTTCCATCGACGGCATTTACTGTGAGGGCTGCCACTCCGCCGCCCGTCTGCTGTCCGTGAAAAACGAGGTCTCCCACATCCACATTTCCAACGTCTACGGCTCCTTCTACCAGTACTGCATCGGCATCACCAAGTATTATCCCGGCAAGACCGTGGGTTACTTTGATTCCATCGTGCTGGACAATATCCACGCCGAAAAGTCGCCACGCTACGGCTGGCTGCACTGGTCGGAAGATTTCGCCCTGCACTCCTATGTGTATCCCATCATCTTCATGGAGGCGGAGGTACACGTCAAGTCCCTGTCGATTTCCGAGCTCTACCGCGTGGAAAAGTGCGTGCCGGTGTCCACCGTGTTCTTGGGCAAGGACGGCCTGCTGGAAAACCTCACCGTGCGCAACGCCGTGACCGAAAACCAGTCCGGGAAGGACATGGTGTTCTTCGATTTGCAGGGCGAGGTGCAGCATCAGGAAATCGTCAACGCCCGCGCCATCGGCTGCGAACTCAATATCTAATTGCGCACCGAAATTCCCCTTCGGGAAATTCCGGTGTTTCAGGCGGCTTATTCTTGAAAACAGTCCACCGGACTGTTTTCCTGCGAAACGCTCGTCCTCCGGTCGCTTCGCTCCCTTCATTGGCAAAAAGCCCTCTCTTTTCCGTGAAAATGCGGAAAGAGAGGGCTTTTGTGTTTAGAGATAGGCCGAAACAACATCCACAAGGGTGCTCACAATGCCGGAGGAGGCGATGGCCACGCCGGCGATCACGGCAAGGATGATTCCCAAGATGAGGCTGCACCAGAAGGAGCGGGCGTAGGCGCGGCGGTTGTAGTTGGATTTGGAGAAGGTGAAGACGATGAGGAAGATAAAGCCGATGATGGGGATGGAAAAGAGAATCTGCAAGCCGAAATACTGCCATGGCGAAATGACCTTGTATTCCGGCGGGAGCATATCCTTGGTCATCTTCGGCTGCTCCGGGTTGACGATGGGCGCGCCGCAGTTCGGGCAGGAGCGGGCGTTGGGGGGAATTTGGGTGCCGCAGTTGTTGCAGAACATGGTTTTGTCCTCCTTTTGTGATTTATAGCACGATGTACGCGCCGTTGCCGATGAGGAAGCTCTCGCGGGTCTCCGCATCCGGCTCAAAGTGCGCTTTTTCTGTGTTCATGGGAATGCCGTCCACGGTTACACCGCTGACATATTCGTTATAGATGAAACCACTCATTAGGTGGCCGTCATTTGTGAGGGGTTCGCCGTTAACGGTGACGTTTTCAAGCGCGACTTTTTGAATATCGCTGTCGGCATCCAAGCCGATATAGCGGTTGGGCACCTGGGTTCTGCCGTGGTAGCGGATGTTGCGGAAGGTGACGTTGCTTACGCGCCCCAGCTTTTCCACGGAAAGCCAGCACATCGGCCGCAGGAAGATTTCGGTGAGCCTCGGCTCGCACTGGGGGTCAAGCGGTTCGCCCACAGAAATGTCCTCAAACTGAATGTCGTGAACATGGGAATCGCCGCAGGCCTGCACATCACAGGCGATAAAGAGGAAGTGCAGCACCTCGATTCGCCGGAAGGTCACGTTGCGCATTTCCTCCGCCACGGTCTCCGCGCCGATTTCCAGTGCTCTGCCCCAGTCGTTCCACAGCACGCAGTCCTCGCATACAATGTCTTCCAGATTCATGTGCTCCATTTTGATTCCGTCCACGGTATGATTGCCTTTGAGCACAAGGCAATCGTCAAAGGTGCGCACGAAGCAGTTTTTGACCAGCGCATGAGAGGAATTGTAGAGGTCGATGCCGTCTGAATTGTACCGCCACTGGCCGATGATCTTCACGCCGTCCACAAGGACGTTCTCGCACAGCGCCGCCCGCAGCGCAAAGCACGGCGCATCGTGAAGGAGCACGCCCGCCACCGTCACATTTTTGCAGTTCGACAGGAAAATGCAGTTGTGCGCCGCCTTGCGCACCTCGTCCTCACAGTCGATCATACCGCGCCCGCAGATGCGGATGTTTTCGGCATTTTCCGCCACAACATATCCCTTGACCCGTGCGCCGGGGGCAAGGTACAGGGTTTGATTGGAGGAAAGCCGAATCTCCCCTGCGCGGTGCAGTCCCGCCGAAAAGGCAATGACGTTTTCATCGGATAAATCGGGAATGTTTTCTTCAACAGGACTTATGAAAATGTGCAGCGGCTTATGTACGCCGTTGATTTCCAGCACATAATCGCCGCACTGATCTATCGTGAAGGTCACTTGCCGTCCGTCGCGGACAGCCTTTATGTTCCGGCTTTCCGGCACAACAAGTGCGCGGAACACGTCAAAGTTCACGGTGACTTCCAGTTTCACCGCCTCGTCCGCGGCAAAATGCACATAGGACGCAAGCTCGGTCTCGTCCTTGCCCCGCTGGGTACCACGGAAAATCTGGTCAACGGGCATGGCGGAGACCCGCACGGGCAGCACGGGAACCTCCTTCCCGTTCGCCTTAACAGTATAATCCGTGCTCACCTGCGAAAAGGGAGCAACGGGATAAATTTGAAGCATACTCATTGTCCTCCTTCATCCACACTTTCTGTCCTTAGTATAGCGGGTTTTTGCCCGTTTGTAAACATTGACAAAGGACACAAAAAACGGCTATAATTTTATCAAAAGCGCGAAAGAAAGCGGGGGATTTTTGCATGGAACAGATGGGATTTTTTGCACAAGAGCAGGAGAATCGCTCCGCCCCGCTGGCGAGCCGTCTGCGCCCGGAAACGCTCAACGACTATGTGGGGCAGCAGCATCTTGTCGGAAAAGGAAAAATCCTGCGGCAGCTCATCGAGCGCGACCAGATTTCCTCCATGATCTTCTGGGGGCCTCCCGGCGTGGGCAAAACCACGCTGGCACGCATCATCGCCAAAGCCACAAAAGCGGAATTTGTCGAATTTTCCGCCGTCACCTCCGGGATTAAGGAGGTCAAGGAGGTCATGCGCCGGGCGGAACAGAACCGCATGAGCGGCATCCGCACCCTGCTGTTTGCGGACGAGATTCATCGCTTCAACAAAGCCCAGCAGGACGCCTTTCTCCCTTTTGTGGAAAAGGGCAGCATCATCTTAGTAGGCGCGACAACCGAAAACCCGTCCTTTGAGATCAATTCCGCACTTTTGTCCCGCTGCAAGGTGTTCATCCTAAAAGGTCTCACCGAGGACGACCTGATTCAGCTGCTTCACCACGCCTTAGCCTCCGAAAAGGGCTTCGGCGGCACCGCCATCGACATAACCGACGGGCAGATCGCCGTTATTGCCCGCTTTGCCGCCGGGGATGCGCGAACTGCCCTCAACACATTGGAAATGGCCATTGTCAACAGCGACATGGACGAAAGCGGCACCCTGCACGTCACCGATGAAGACCTGTCCGGCTGCATCAACCGCCGCTCACTGCTCTATGACAAAAAGGGCGAGGAACACTACAACCTCATCTCCGCCCTGCACAAGTCCATGCGCAACTCCGACCCTGACGCGGCGATCTACTGGCTCATGCGGATGCTGGACGGCGGCGAAGACCCGCTCTACATTGCCCGGCGGCTGGTGCGCTTCGCCTCGGAGGATGTGGGGCTGGCAGACTCCAACGCGCTCAACGTCGCGGTCAACGTCTATCAGGCCTGTCACTTCTTAGGGATGCCGGAATGCAACGTTCACCTAACCCATGCCGTGACCTACCTATCCCTTGCCCCCAAGTCCAACGCACTTTACACCGCCACGCTCTCCGCCCTCTCCGACATTGAAAAATCCCCCGCGGAGCCCGTGCCGCTGCACATCCGCAACGCCGTGACAAACCTCATGGCGGAAAACGGCTACGGCAAGGGCTATGAGTATGCCCACGACACCGAGGAAAAGCTCACCAAAATGACCTGCCTCCCCGATTCCCTGCAAGGCACCCGCTACTACCTCCCCACCACCCAGGGCAACGAGGGCAAATACAGGCAGCGTCTGGAAGAAATCCTCGACTGGAAAAGCAAGCCCTAATCGTTTTATGTATTTCTAATCATTCAAATCAATTCTAATCATTTTGCTTGACACGAATGATTAGAAAGAGCGAATCCTGAAAAATTTTGAACAAAGTTCAAGCATCAAGAAATCAAATTGATAAACTCGCCGACCTTCGGCTAAATGTATACTTTCTCATCACCACATATAGCAATGTCCATATATTGGCATTTTTACAGTCAATATATGGACATTACTATTACCTAATGCTTTTTATGAATTCCTCTATAATACTCGTCGTCGTTCATTGGCATATCATTATCATCATATAGACCAAGGTATTCAACATACCTAAAAGTGTCACCTTGGTACTCATAAGCCGTATATGGCCACCCATCCCTGCTTGTTTTCTCGACAGGAACAAATTGAGCTTCTGCTTCTTCTTTTGTGTAGTAGTCGGCATCAAACCAAATACCTTCTCTATCAGGTGTCCATCCCATTCCAGTGGCTTTGAAAACATGTTTCATGAATAATTGCGCGTCCTTTCTTAATTATAGTTTGAAATGTTTTTCAACAATCTACCTGATACAAAGTATGGATTGTTAGTATCGTGAATTTTTTCAATCAATACTGCATCTCCATCAACATTCCATACACGAAATTGATCTCCAACATAGAAATGAACTCCTTCATTGGATACACCTTCTTCAACAACTGTATAAAGAATATTACTCCGTTCCTCATTTCTTTTGTTTTCGCTTAAATTTTTCTTGCATTTAATAGCGCCAACCGTAGCTCCTCCAACTACTATTCCAGCACCAACCAGAATTCCGCAGAAATTTAGTGGACCTCCAACTTTCTTTGCTAATGTTGTTATCAACTGGTAACCTCCCAAATTACCCATAAACAACTATACCTTTCTCTTGATTATTTTGCTCATCCATTCTTTTGTTGAATTTGATAACAAAGCAGTGTCGTTCTTTCGAAAAATAACTTGTGAAATTGCGACACCTACTAAAGCAGTAACACCGGCGATAATTGCTGCTGTTGCTAAACCATTTCTTTTTGCGCCTTCAACAAACGCTTGTGCCTTCTGTTTGTCTTCAACAGGAACATTATCAGAATTCAAACAAAGATTCACCGCAGAAAGAAAAGCTGTATCATCTGGTCTTTCTCCTAATTCATAATCAATAACAGCTCTAATGGCGATATACTGCGTTTTACTCATAGCAACTTTTTGTGATTCTAAATTACTTATAGTTTGTTTTGTCACCCCAATCATGTCTCCAAACTCTTCAGCCGTCCATTCTCCTGCTCTCCGAATAGTCGATAGATTTGTTTGGAGTTTTTGTATATCAGCATCGGTACACTCTCTCATAGAGGTTCACCTCCTTTCAACATTACTATACATTAATCGCACAAAATTGTCAAGTAATTTGTCTACATTTTTTTATTTTACTTCATCAAGCTATATCTTCTTCACAAACTAAAGCAAAGCGTACAACGAGATAAATTCCCATTGTACGCTTTTGGTATTTACTATATATTTAAAACGCGATCTTCTTGGCGATGTAGCTTTCCAGGTCGGCGATGGCGACGCGCTCCTGCTCCATGGTGTCGCGGTCGCGGACGGTGACGCAGCCGTCGGTTTCGGTGTCGAAGTCCACGGTGATGCACATGGGGGTGCCGATCTCGTCCTGGCGGCGATAGCGCTTGCCGATGGAACCGGCGTCGTCATAGTCCACCATGAAGGACTTGGAAAGGGCGGTGTAGATTTCCTCGGCCTTGTCGTTGAGCTTCTTGGAAAGGGGCAGAACGGCAGCCTTGAAGGGAGCGAGCGCGGGATGCAGGTGCATGACCACGCGGATGTCCTCCTTGCCGTCCTTGCCCACATCCTGCTCCTCGTAGGCGTTGCAGAGGAAGGCCAGGGTCACACGGTCAGCGCCCAGAGAGGGCTCGACGACGTAGGGAATGTAGCGGGAGTTGGTCTCCTGATCGAAGTAGGTCAGATCCTTGCCGGAGACATTCTGGTGCTGGGTCAGGTCGTAGTTGGTGCGGTCGGCCACGCCCCACAGTTCGCCCCAGCCGAAGGGGAACAGATACTCAAAGTCCGTGGTGGCCTTGGAGTAGAAGGACAGCTCCTCCTTCTCGTGGTCGCGCAGACGCAGACGTTCCTCGATCATGCCGAGGTTCAGCAGCCAGTCGCGGCAGTAGGCACGCCAATAGGCGAACCATTCCAGATCAGTGTCAGGCTTGCAGAAGAATTCCAGCTCCATCTGCTCGAACTCGCGGGTGCGGAAGGTGAAGTTGCCGGGGGTGATCTCGTTGCGGAAGGACTTGCCGATCTGGCATACGCCGAAGGGCAGCTTCTTTCTTGTAGTGCGCTGAATAGAGGGGAAGTTGACGAAAATGCCCTGCGCGGTCTCGGGACGCAGATAGACGGTGTTCTTGGCGTCCTCGGTGACGCCCTGGAAGGTCTTGAACATCAGATTAAACTGACGGATGTCGGTAAAATTGTGCTTGCCGCAGGAGGGGCAGGGGATGTTGTTCCCGTTGATGAAGTCCATCATCTCAGCCTGAGACATGGCATCCACAGCCTTTTCCGGCTTGATGCCCTTCTCGGCGCAGAAGTCCTCGATGAGCTTGTCCGCACGGAAACGCTCATGGCACTCCTTGCAGTCCATCAAAGGGTCGGAGAAGCCCGCCAGGTGGCCGGAGGCGATCCAGGTCTGGGGGTTCATGAGGATGGCGGCATCCAGACCCACGTTATAGGGGTTTTCCTGAACGAATTTCTTCCACCATGCCTTTTTGACGTTGTTTTTGAGCTCCACGCCCAAGGGGCCGTAGTCCCAGGTGTTGGCCAGGCCGCCGTAAATCTCGGAGCCCGCAAAGATGAAGCCGCGACCCTTGCACAGGTTCATCAGCTTTTCCATCGTAAGTTCAGCCATGAAAAGTTCCTCCTAAAATACATTGTTATATAAAAATAAAACCCATTTCATCCCGTGTCTTCTGGGACGAAAGGGTTGCTTCCGCGGTTCCACCCAGGTTGATGAGATTCCTCATCCGCCTTGCTTGTTTTGTCCCGCTCCCCGACTGCCTTCCCGCAAACCCTGCCGCCGGTTTCCACCTGCTCCGGCTCTCTTTGGACAATCTGTTTTGCGGTACTTGTTTTCGGCTCCATGCAGAACGATTCTGTTCTATTTGCCATGATAGCCCATTTCAAAAGGAAAATCAAGGGCGGCGCGAGAAATTAACAGGGAATTTCCTTTCAGAAATACATTCATTTCCCGAGAAAATGCAAAGCCCACTGTTTTTTCAGCTTGACAGAAGCCACATTCATGTTACAATAAAGATAACAATCTTTATCAAAGCAGGAGCGATTATGTACACATTTAATACTCTCATCAAAATGGCGGCGGAAAGACATTCTTCCGACCTGCACCTGTCTCCGGGGCGCGTGCCCAGCTGCAGAATCGACGGCGAGATCGTCGGCATTCTCCCTGATGTATTGACGGCGGAGGATACAAAGGCCATCGCCAACCAGATCATGACCGATCACCAGCGTCAGGTGCTGGAAGAGGAAGGCGAAGTGGACTTCGCCCGCTATGAGGACGGCGTTGGCCGTTTCCGCCTGAACATTTTCAAACAGCGCAACAGCTTGGCACTGGTCGCCCGCATCTTGAACGCGGACATTCCCGATCCGAAGTCGCTGGGCATTCCGCTGCCCGTTGTGGAAGCCTCCCATAAAAAGCGCGGCCTGATTCTTGTGACCGGTCCCACCGGCGTGGGCAAGACCACCACCATTGCTTCCTTAATCAACCAGATCAATTTGAATTACGAAAAGCACATCATTACCCTTGAAGACCCTATTGAATATCTGCACCCCCACGCAAAGAGCATCGTGAACCAGCGCGAAGTGGGCATGGATACCAAGTCCTTTGCCACCGGTCTGTATTCCGCGCTGCGTGAAGACCCGGACATCATCTTCATCGGCGAAATGCGCGATCTGGACACCATTTCCAGCGCCATCACCGCCGCCGAAACCGGACATCTGGTGCTCTCCACTCTGCACACACCGGGCTCTCACTCCACCGTGGACAGAATCATTGACGTGTTCCCGCCGCACCAGCAGCAGCAGATCCGCACCCAGCTGGCCGACGTGCTGGAATGCGTGGTCTCCCAGCAGCTTCTGCCCCGCTCCGACCGGGAAGGGCGCGTGGCCGCCATGGAAGTCATGCTGCCCAACAGCGCCATCCGCAGCTGCATCCGCGACAACAAGACCTTCCAGATTCCTTCCGTCATCCAGACCCACAAGGCAGAGGGAATGCAGAGCATGGACATGGCCATTGCCTCGCTTTACGCCTCCCACTTGATTTCCAGGGAAACCGCGTATTCCTACGCCTACGACAAAGAAATTCTGAAGCGCATTCTGATTTAAGAAACATAGTATTTAAGTCCTCTTGCATGAGTTTTTGCAAGAGGACTTTTTCTACGTTTACCGTCTGTTTTTGCGGATTTGCCGACGATGCGCACCGGCCTCATAGTCCCGTTTTTCTTCCTCGGTCTGGGGCAGAAGGGGCGGAACGGGGACGGGCTTTTCATTATCGTCCAGCGCGACCATCACATAATAAGCCTCGTTGATGAGGGTGCGTGTGCCGTCGATGTGCTCCACAAAGGATTTGACACGAACCTCAAGGGAGGTGCGCCCGGTGTGCGTGACCTTGCCGCAGAGCACCAAAAGATCATTGGCATGGGCAGGGGCTAAGAATTGCAGATTGTCAATCGACGCGGTGGTGACATTGCAATGGGTGTGGCGGCGGGCAACGATAGCCGCCACCATGTCGATCCACGAAAGCAGCACACCGCCGAAAAGCCGCTTGTAGCCGTTGAGGTCGGCGGAATTGACCAGATGCACCTGCTCGGTGTAAGAATAAGCAGGGGTGAAGCCTTCCATACTGTTCTCCATGTTGTCAGTGGGTATTGCCGAAGTCATTTTCGCAGTCCTGAATGTCAATCAGGATGTGCTTGCAGTTGGGGCAGCAGTCGCTTTCCACATGGTTCAGCGCTTTCACGACGGCCTGACCGATGTGCATGGCGTATTTCTCGGAATCGTTGGGAACGGTGGTCAAAACGTGCTTGCGCTCCGACCAAATGGCTGTGGGAACATTCAGATAACCGTGCAGCATTTCGCTGCCGCAAAGGGGACATTTCATGGGTTTTTCCTCCTAAAAAGTATCGTAGATTATGGTTTCTTTTGCATCCTTTTTGCTGCCGTGGCGATCCGAGGGCTTGGCGTCCTCGGCGGCATAGCCCATGGCAAGAGCGGAAACGGGAACGATGTTGTCGGGCAAGTTGAACTCCGCTTTCACGGCATCCGGGTCAAAGAACATGATCCAGGTGGAGCCGACGCCCTTTTCCCAGGCCGCAAGCATCTGGTGGGTGGTCACGATGGAGGCATCCACATCCCCGGAATCGTGACCGTCATAGGAGCGGTGCCACACCTGCTCCCTGTCGTAGCAGGTGATGAGGACAAGCTGTTCGTTAAAGTGACAGCGGGTGCATCTGCGCCACTTGGCAAGGGCTTCTTCGCTCTGCACCACAAGCACCCGCTGGGGCTGATTGTTGCAGGCGGTAGGAGCTACGCGCCCGGCTTCTAAAATATAGTCGAGCTTTTCCTTCTCCACCTTTTTGTCGGAGAAGCTGCGGACGGAATAGCGGTCTTTGGCAAGCTGTAAAAAGTCCATCGGGTCCTCCTTTACGCCATGGTTTCCAGCATTTTGAGCGACACCTCAAAGCGGGTGGGGTGCCCGGACAGGAGCGCTTCACATTCCTCGATCATGTATTTGCCCATGCGGGCGACCTCCTGCCCTAAGGAACCCGCGATGTGCGGGGTCAGGAACACGTTGGGCAGGGTATAGAGCTTGCTGCCCGCCTCGGGCGGCTCGGGCATGGTCACGTCCAGAACGGCGCAGCGGTCGGGGCAGGCTTCCATGGCGGCAATGAGCCCCGCTTCGTCCACCGTTGCGCCGCGCCCGGTGTTGATGAAACAGGCATTGGGCAGCATAGAGGCAAGCAATTTGGCGGTGATCATCCCGACAGTGGAGGGCAGGTTCGCCACATGATTGGAAATCACCTGACAGGTGGCAAAGATTTCCTCCAGCGAGGCCTTTTTCGCGCCGTAGCTTTCAATCACGTTTTCCGGCACAAAGGGGTCGTAGACCAGCACTTCATACTCAAAAGCTTTAAGGCGTTCCAGCATCATTTTGCCGATCATGCCCGCGCCCAAGATGCCGACCTTGATGTTGTAATTGCAGGGCAGGGAATTGGAAAAGCCCGCGGCGGCCTTGTGCCCGCCGTCGCGCTCCCGTCTGCAGGAGAGGAAAAAGCCCTTGCCGCCCAGCACGATCTGTGCGGTAGCGTATTCCGCGACGGGCACGGCGTTAGCCGCCCATGCGGAAAAGACCTTGATGCCTAAGTTCAAAAACGGGCGGGCGAACTGCTGCACCGACCCCGCGCCGTAGAACACGGCTTTGAGGTTCGGCAGATATTCTTTGATCTCCTCCTCCGAAAGCTGCACCATGCCCCAGGTGGAAAAGACATATTTGGCTTTTTTCAGCGCCTCGCGGTGATTTTCCATCTCATCCTTTTTGATGAGCACGGGATAAACCTCGCACAGCTCCTTCATGCGGGTCATCAAAGGTTCCGGGTACACGTCGCCCATGCGGTCTCCGTTGCACAGCAGCACGGCAAAATCCTTCATTTTCGGTCTCCTCCTCTTTATTTATCGTAAAAAATGTGGTATCATACACGGTAAGAAGTATGTATAGTATAGCACAAAACGTGCTGTTTCGTGAAGGAGTGAAAATCATGTTTACCGCAAAAACATTGGAAGAAGTGAAAATTGCCGCAAAGGCGGCGGGCGTCAATCTGCCGCTGTCGGAAAATCTGGACATTCTCAAAGAGGAGCTTCATGTAGACGGGCACATTATCCCCAACCGCATCGCCATTCAGCCCATGGAGGGGTGCGATTCGGAGACAAACGGCGCGCCGTCCGAACTGGTGAAGAAGCGCTATGACACCTTTGCCGAGAGCGGCGCGGGGCTGATCTGGTTTGAAGCCTGTGCCGTGCGTCCCGAGGGCAAGGCGAACCCCCACCAGAGCAGCCTGACCCGTGAGAATTTGGACGATTTCAAGGCACTGACCGAGCGCATCCGGGAAAAGGCGGTTGCCGCCGGGCACAAGCCACCGATTATCATCCTGCAAGCCACCCATTCCGGCAGATATTCCAAGCCGAACGGCACTCCGGCGCCCTTAATTGCCTACAACAACCCCGTTTTTGAGAAGGACAAGCCCATAGACAGCAGCCGTATTGTGTCGGACGATTACCTTTACGCTTTGGAGGACGATTTTGCCGTGACCGCCGATCTTGCTGAAAAAGCGGGCTTTGACGGCGTGGACATCAAGTGCTGCCACAGATACCTAAATTCCGAGCTGCTCTCCGCCTACACGCGGGAGGGCGCGTTCGGCGGCAGCTTTGAAAACCGCACAAGGCTGCTCCGTGATTCCATCGGCAAGGCGAAGGAAAACGTGTCTGCCGACTTTATCGTGACCTCCCGCCTGAACATCTATGACGGCTTTG
>DCHO01000045.1:0-354 GCA_002315655.1 Christensenella sp. UBA1750 | reverse complement strand
TCAATCCCCATGTGAACCGCCCGGCGGACACCCAGCCCTATCCCTTGACCGAAGACCCGTTTGTCGGCGTGTCCCGCATGATGGCGTGCATCCGCGAGGTCAAGGAATATAACCCCTATGTGCAAATTATCGCCTCGGCGTTTACTTATCTGCGTGGGTTCTCCGGCAATCTGGCGGCGGGCGCAATCGAGCAGGGCATCTGCGACATGGCGGGCTTTGGGCGCATGGCCTTTGCTTATCCCCAGTTTGCCAACGACCTGCTGACCGGGCAGTCCTTAGCGGGCAAGCCGCTGTGCATCACCTGCGGCAAGTGCTCCCAGCTCATGCGTCTGGGCGGCACGGCGGGCTGCGTCA
>DCHO01000031.1:12282-27092 GCA_002315655.1 Christensenella sp. UBA1750 | reverse complement strand
ACGCCCAGAGCGAGCAGCAGCCCAGCGCCTGCCCGTTCCAGTTCCCCTTCCAGATGCCCTTCCAGATGCCGTTCATGAACCCCCAGCAGGGCGAACAGCAGCAAAATGCGAATCCTTTCCCGTTCCAGATGCCGTTCCAGATGCCCATGCAGTTCCCCTTCCAGATGCCGTTCATGAATCAGCAGCCCCAGCAGGGCGAACAGCAGAACGCGAATCCTTTCCCGTTCCAGATGCCGTTCCAGATGCCCATGCAGTTCCCCATGCAGTTCCCCTTCCAGATGCCGTTCATGAATCAGCAGCCCCAGCAGGGCGAGCAGCAGCAGCCCAACGCGAATCCTTTCCCGTTCCAGTTCCCCTTCAAGCTGCCTTTCATGAACCAGCAGCAGGGTGAGCAGCAGAAGGCCGGGTTCCAGTTCCCGAATTTCAACCTGCAGAACCTCGACTTGGGCAAGCTCCTGTCCATGGAAGCCTCGCCTAAGACCATGGAGATGCTGCAGAAGGTGATGGACTTCATCTTCGACCTCTACAACAAGCAGTGCGAAGCCCAGGCGGCACAGGCGGCTCCCGCCGCTCCCGCGCCCGAAGCCCCCGCAGAGGAGCCCAAGCAGGATTAAACCGATGAGAAAATGCAAAGGAGGGAGAGCGTTTGTTCTGGTTCGGAAACCCCTTTATGGGAAATATGCAAAGCACGCCCTCCTATAAGGACAAGCGGGAAGAAGGCAAGCTCTATTACAGGGACAAGCCCCTTGCCCCGGAGAAAACGCCGCGCCAGCTTATGGCGGACTTTCCGGAGCTTTCCTCCTACCTGCCGATGCTTGTCTGGTACGGCATGGCGGATGTGACCGTTGAGAACCTCATCCAAAGAAACGGCCTTGCCAATGTGCAGAGGCTCATCGACAATATGACAAGATAATGCAGTGCCCGATCTGTGAGCTGAACGCAGGTCGGGCGTTTTGCATAATATAGGGAGCAGAATGACCGGGCGGCTGCCGGGCGGCAAACGGACGGATGGGGCGTCCCGGGACGGCTGCTGCCCCCAAAAATGGCGAAAATGAAAATGCCTAAAATAAAGGATAAACGCATATAAATGTTGCAAAAGCAACGAAAAAGGGCGGGCGGGCGGCTTTTTTGGAAAATCTTTATATGTTTTTTTACCCCGTTGCGTTTACGGGGGATTGTGGTATAGTATATCTATGATAAACAGGATGGAGGAGAACAACATGGGTGAAGATAAGCTGCTGGAACGCATCCGGCAGTTTCAGAACGGAGAAGATGTCGGTTTGGTTCTGTTAGATGACACACGCCTTATAGAGATGTGGAATCCGGAGAAATCTTTGGTGTATCAAGTCGGCTATATAATTAAAGACAACCCTCTCTTTAAGAATCTGGATAATGAAAAGATGAGGCGTTATCTTAATCTTCTCCATGCGGAAATCAAAGAATATAATAAAGATGAAATGCTGCATCGTGCCGGGGAGAAGATGGAGAAGTTCGGCCTGGTGCTCTACGGCCATGTGCAAGCCTGCTGTGATGACATGGACGGCAACCGGGTCATCATGGCGGAGGTGGGGAGAAACGTCACCTTCGGCGAATCCATCCACTTCCTCCGCCTGGAGGATGAGCCTGTGTATATTGAAGCTACGGAGAAAACAAAAGTGCTGTGGCTGTCTTTATATGATGTGCTTGCCAATCCCACGGATGCGACGAATGCGGATATTCTTTGCCGCTTTCTATCCATTCTCTCCAACAGAACCATGACCATGCACGACCGTATTGTGCTTCTCTCTCAACATTCCACAAGAGAAAAGATAATATTATACTTTGACATTCTTCGCAGAAAAGAAAAGAGCGATACCTTTGTTGTTCCCTTCTCCCGCGAAGCGCTGGCGGATTACCTTGCCGTCAACCGTTCCGCCTTATCCAGAGAGCTTTCCAAATTGCAGGAAGAAGGCATCATCACCTTCACCAAGAACCGCTTCACATTGCTGCGGAAATAAATAACACGCTCTGAAAAAATATATAAGGATTTTGAAAAAAAGCCGCCCGGACGTCCTTTTTCGTTGCTATTGCAACAAAAGCGTTGAAAAATACCTGAAATAAAGGATTTCAAAAACCGCTCAAATGCGGACGGAAAGGGCAGCTCCGGGCAGCCCCGGACGGGTTCGGACGCCCCAAATCTTTTTTGCCGCGTTGCATTTGCAACGGAAGTTTTTCCGGGAGTTTGATATACTAAGACCATCAAGAGAAGAGAGGTGGTCTGAAAATGAAAAGACTGATTTGCGTATGTCTCATTTTGATGCTTCTTGTGCTGGCTTTAACCGGCTGCGCCGCAAAGGAAACCCCCGCGCAGGAGGACGTGACCGTGCGCTTGGGTGGGCTTAAAGGCCCCACGTCCATCGGCATGGTGAAGCTGCTCTCCGATGCGGAGCACGGCACAGGAACCGGCAGGTATGAATTTCAACTGGCCGCCACGGCGGACGAGCTCACCCCGCTGCTGCTCAAGGGCGATTTGGACATTGTGGCCATCCCGTCCAACTTGGGCTCGGTACTTTACAACAACTCCAACGGCGCAATTCAGGCCGTCGCGGTCAACGCCTTGGGCGTGCTCTACATCACCGAAAAGGGCGGAGAAGCCATCCAGAGCGTTGCTGACTTGAAGGGGCAGACGATTCTTGCCACGGGCAAAGGGTCGGTCACGGAATATGTGCTGGACTATCTGCTCAAAGAGAACGGCCTTGTCTTAGGCACGGACGTGAACGTGGAATGGAAGAGCGAGAACGCCGAGATCGTCACGGAAATGACCGCCACGCAGCACGCCGTCGCCATGCTGCCCCAGCCGTATGTCACCGTGGCGCAGGGGCAGGTGGAAGGCTTGCGCATCGCCCTTGACCTGACGAAAGAGTGGGACGCGCTGGATAACGGCAGCAGGCTCACCACCGCCACCGTCGTGGTGCGCAAATCCTTTGCCGAGCAGCACCCCGAGGCCGTGAAAAACTTCCTTGCAGAGCTGCAAGCGTCCGTGGAGTATGTCAATACCAATTTGGAGGAGGCCGCCGCGCTGGTGGAGCAGTACGGCATCACCAAGGCCGCCGTCGCAAAGACCGCCATTCCGTACTGCAACGTTGTGTGCCTGACGGGTGACGGGATGAAAACGAACCTTTCCGCATTCCTAAATATCCTGTATGAGGAGAACCCCAAGGCGGTGGGCGGAACCCTTCCCGCCGAGGACTACTACTTAACCTATGAATAAACAAAAGCTCTACCGCGGACTGTCCGTGGTGCTGGCGCTTGCCTTATGGCAGGTCGTCGCCATGAAAGTGAATATGGAAATGCTCTTAGCCTCGCCGGTTCAAGCCGTGTCGAGGCTTTGGGCGGTCATAAGGGAGCCGGAGTTCTTTTCCACTGTGCTTTATTCCTTTGTGCGAATCACGTTGGGTTTTGTGCTGGCGTTCTTTCTGGGGCTTGGCTTCGGGCTCCTCGCCGGGCGGTTCCGCATCGTGGAGCACCTGCTCTGGCCGTATGTGGTGACGGTGAAGACCGTTCCCGTTGCGTCCTTCATCATTCTGTGCTTAATCTGGCTGGATTTTACGCAGTTAACCGTGCTTATCGCCTTCCTCATCGCCTTCCCGGTGATTTACTCCAACGTGCTGACCGGCATCCGCAGCACCGATCAGAAAATGAAGGAGATGGCGCGGCTCTACAAAATGCCGTGGGGGAAACAACTGCTCTATATTGACCTTCCTTCGGTCAAGCCCTATCTGCTGTCGGCCTCCATGGTGTCCGTCGGCATGGCGTGGAAGGCGGGCGTTGCGGCGGAGGTCATCGGCATCGTCAACGGCTCCATCGGCGAAAAGCTCTACGAATCCAAGGTCTATTTCATGAACGCCGACCTGCTGTGCTGGACGGTCGTGATCATCCTCATCAACGTGCTGACCGAAAAGCTTATCGTGTTCCTGCTTAAAAAAATCTTTGCGGGGGTGGAAAAGCTGTGAGCGACATTGTTCTTACAAACGTACAGAAGAATTACGGCGGCAAGACCGCCCTGCGCCCCTTTTCCCACACATTTGAGGAGGGGAAAATCACCTGCCTGATGGGCGCGTCCGGCTGCGGCAAAACCACGCTGCTCAAAATCCTCGCGGGCTTTGAAGCCCCGGATTTAGGCACCGTGCAGGGCATTCCCGAAAGCATCGCCTTTGTCTTTCAGGAGGATCGCCTCTGCGAGGACTTTTCCGCGCTGTCCAACATCCGAATGGTCTGCGGCAAGCGCAAATCCAAGGAGGAAATCATCAGGCATCTAACCGAACTGGGACTGAAGGACGAAGCCAACAAGCCCGTGCGCACCTTCTCCGGCGGCATGAAGCGCAGAATCGCCATCGCCCGCGCCATCCTTTACGATGCCGACCTTCTGCTGCTGGACGAGCCCTTCAAGGGGCTGGACGAACAGATGCGCAAGACCGTCATGGACTATGTGCTGCGCTATACACAGGGCAAAACCGTCCTCTGCGTCACCCACGACGAGGCCGAGGCGGAATTTATGGGGGCGGAAATCGTGCATCTGGCAGGAAAAAGGGAAGAAAAGGTGGAATAAGGAATTATCCCAATTTCCTGAAAGGAACTGAAAAGCATGAATAAAGTGATATTGATCTCCATTGACGGGATGCGCCCGGACGGACTTATGCAGTGCGGAAATCCCTTCGTAGGTGAAATGATGAAGCGCGGCTCCTATACCCTTGAAGGCCGCACGGTGCTTCCTTCCATCACGTTGCCCTGTCATATGTCCCTGTTCCACAGCGTTCCCCCGGAGCGCCACAACATCAAGGACAACACCTACGTTCCCATGGTGCGCCCCGTGGTGAGCCTGTTTGAGAAGATCGACAATATGGGCGGCGTCTCCGCCATGTATTACGGCTGGGAGCCGCTGCGCAATGTCTCTGCACCGGGCTGCCTACGCTATGCCGAGTACATCAACGCCTATACGCAGGACAATACGGACGGTATTCTGACAAAGAGCGCCCTGCAGCGGATCGAAAAGAGCAAGCCGGATTTTGTGTTTCTCTACATGGTGGAAACGGACGAAAAGGGCGGGCACGATCACGGCTGGATGTCCCCGGAATACCTGATGTGCATCTCCAATGCCATTGACAATGTCAAAACCGTGCTGGATGCGGTGCAGGACGAATACACCGTCATCGTTACGGCGGATCACGGCGGCCACGAGCGGATGCACGGCACCGAGCTGCCGGAGGATATGACCATTCCCATGTTTTTCTTCGGTAGGGACTTCGAGCCGGGCAAGCGTTTGAGTGATGTGAGCATTCTGGACATCACACCCACCATTGCGAAGCTCATGGACATCAGGCCTGAAAGAGAGTGGGAAGGAAAACCTATTATATAAACATAGAAAAATCCGTGGATGCGAACAGCAGAAGGGCGGGGTAACCCCGCCCCTACGGAATCCCGGGAGTGGATGCGTTTTCGGCAGCTCCCTTTCGCTCCTGATTATTCAGTATTCATTTTTCAGTCTTCGTTTGCATAAAAAAAGGAAGCCGCGACGGGCTTCCTTTTCTTATGTATTTTTTAGTACATCGGGGGCTGGGCGGGAGCGGCCATGGGCGGATTCTTGTCGGGCAGGTCGCAGACCAGGGACTCGGTGGTCAGCAGGACGGAGGCGATGGACGCGGCGTTCTGCAGCGCGGAGCGGGTGACCTTGGTGGGGTCGATGATGCCCTTTTCGGTCATGTTGACGTACTCATTGTGCAGCGCGTCGAAGCCGAAGTTGACGTCCTTGTTGGCCTTGATCTTTTCCACGATGATGGAGCCTTCCAGACCGGCGTTCGCGGCGATCTGACGGATGGGCTCTTCCAGAGCGCGGAGCACGATGGCGGCACCGGTCTTCTCGTCGCCGGAGGTCTTCTTGACCAGAGCGGCAACAGCGGGCAGGGTGCGGATCAGCGCAACGCCGCCGCCGGGCACAACGCCCTCTTCCACAGCGGCACGGGTAGCGGCCAGAGCGTCCTCGATGCGCAGCTTGCGTTCCTTCATCTCGGCCTCGGTGGCAGCACCGACGGAGAGCACCGCAACGCCGCCGGCCAGCTTGGCCAGACGTTCCTGCAGCTTCTCGCGGTCGTAATCGGAGGTGGTTTCCTCGAGCTGGGACTTGATGGAGGACACGCGGGCGGCGATGTCGGCGGGATTGCCTGCGCCTTCCACGATGGTGGTGTTGTCCTTGTCCACGGAGATGGAGCGTGCCTGACCCAGAAGGTTGATGGTGGCATCCTTGAGTTCCAGACCGATTTCCTCGGAGATGACCTGGCCGCCGGTTAAGATAGCGATGTCCTGCAGCATGGCCTTGCGGCGATCGCCGAAGGCGGGAGCCTTGACGGCAACGCAGGTGAAGGTGCCGCGCAGCTTGTTGACGATGAGGGTGGCCAGCGCTTCGCCTTCAATGTCCTCGGCGATGATGAGCATCTTGCGGCCGGCCTGCACAACCTGTTCCAGAACGGGCAGGATGTCCTGAATGTTGGTGATCTTCTTGTCGGTGATGAGGACATAGGGATTGTCCAGCACGGAGATCATCTTGTCGGTATCGGTGGCCATGTAGGGGGAGAGGTAGCCGCGGTCGAAGGTCATGCCTTCCACGATTTTCAGCTCGGTGTGGCCGGTCTTGGACTCTTCGATGGAGATGACGCCCTCGTTGCCGACCTTTTCCATGGCATCGGAGATCCACTGGCCGACGGTGGGATCGGAAGCGGAGATGGCGGCGACCTGCGCGATGGCCTGCTTGGTTTCAACGGGCTTGGAGATGGTTTTCAGGGATTCCACGGCAGCGTCGCAGGCAGCGGCAATACCGGCCTTCAGCTGCATGGGGTTGGCACCGGCGGCCACGTTCTTCATGCCTTCGCGGATGATGGCCTGCGCAAGCAGGGTGGCGGTGGTGGTGCCGTCGCCGGCCACGTCGTTGGTCTTGGTGGCGACTTCCTTGACGAGCTGTGCGCCCATGTTCTCAAAGGGGTCTTCCAGCTCGATTTCCTTGGCGATGGTCACGCCGTCGTTGGTGATGAGGGGAGCGCCGAACTTCTTGTCCAGCATGACGTTGCGGCCCTTGGGCCCCAATGTGATCTTAACGGTATCGGCCAGCACGTTCACGCCCTTTTCAAGGGAACGGCGGGCTTCTTCACCATACTGTAACTGCTTTGCCATTGTAATTTCCTCCTATGAATTAGTCCTCTAAAACGGCTAAGATGTCGCTCTGACGGACGATGGTGTACTCCTGCTTTTCGATCTTGACTTCGGTTCCGGCGTACTTCTGGTAGATAACCTTCTGTCCGACGGCAACCTCCATCTTCACTTCCTTGCCATCCACCATTCCGCCGGGGCCAACGGCCACGATCTCGGCGAACTGGGGCTTTTCCTTACCGGCGGCACCGGCAAGAATCAGACCGGAAGCGGTGGTGACTTCCACCTCAACGTTCTTGAGAACCACATGATCTCCCAAAGGCTGAATACGCATAACTGTAAAGACCTCCTTGTCTTGTTTCACAATGGTTGGTTGTGCTTGTTAGCACTCTGCATCCGTGAGTGCTAATCACGGCTTATAGTTTACAAAATCATTCCCGTCTATGCAAGCCCTTTTTCATGATTTTCTGTAAATTCTATGTAATTTCCTATGAATCCCTCTTACAAGGTTTGAAGCGGCAAGGCTCGCCCGCGAATAGAAGGAGGGCGGGGAGACCCCGCCCCTACGAAACGGCGAAATCCCTGCCTTATTTATCTTCGGAGACAATCACATTCCCCTGCAGCTTGTTCAGCGTCCGCTCCACGGCGTCCTTACTTTCTCCCCACGGCTTGTCCTGATTCTGATAATTGAATTTGAGCGTGAACCATTCCAGATCGTGCTCGGTGCGGGATAGATTGTGGTTCTGCACATCCAACAGGTCGGAAAGATAATCCGTCAGCGTGTCGCCGGATAAATACTTTTCCCCGGCGCGCAGCAGCGGCGCAAAATGGTGCACGCAGAAGCCCTTGGAGGCTTTGAAGGTTGCCTTAAAGGATGAATCCTTCTTATATAAATAGCACAGCGTTTCCAGATAGCGCTCCATGGTCTTTTCCATGCGCCCGCAGATGTAGCAGGAGCTCATGCGCCCTTCCAGATGGTCGGCCAGCGCTTCGACCTGCTTATACAGCGGGGAATTTTTCGTTACCGACCCCGCCGCTTTCTGCAAGCCGTTCTTCTTTTTCTCCTGCTCCATCGCTTTTATCAGCTCTTTTTCGTGATCGTCCAGCGAGGTCATCACGTCCCGAAGGTGCGTGTGGGTCATCAAGGCCAGCGGCAGCTTTTGCTGCATGGCAAACATCTGCGCAAAGTGCTTCCCGCAAAAGCCCTCTTTGTTGGTGGCAATGCGGGTGTCCGGCTCCATCATCGCGCCGCCCAAGGCAATGTCCACAAACTGCGCCTCCATTTTGCGCTCCAAGGCGCATAAGGGACATTCGCTGTCCAGCGCAAAGGCATCCAGTATGGGAATGGTGTCCAAATGAACCTGCGGCATATTTATATCCTCCGTGCATCGTTTTTTATAGTATAAAGCAAGAAGCGGTGTTGTGCAAGGGAAGGGAAGCATAATCCTTAACCTGAAAGGGGAGAGGATGATGAAAAGAAGGTATTATCGGGGAAGAAACGGCAATCCCGCATGGATTTTTGCGCTGTGCGTGGTGCTTATGATGGTGTCGCTGATGCTTTTTATGTGGAAATGGAAGCGGGACAAGGCTGCTGCCGCCCCGCAGAGCGTCACGGTGACAACCGGGGAGACGGATGCGGAGGATAACGAAGTTACGGCGTATGTGACCTTCCCTTCCGTGACACTGTGCTTTGACAGTGAGGAAACCACTCTCCCCGCCGTGAGCTTGGTCATAACCGCCAAGCCGGAGCGGCTTTCCGCCATCCAAGACGCCTATACCGAATATGTGAGCAGCCTGTGTCTGATGACCGACCTTTACAGAAGCCTTTCCGAAGACAAGCTGACCGCAGAAGAAGCCGTAAATCTGCTCCGTCTGCAAAAGGAAGCCCTGCAAAGAAAGCGGGAACAGGCACTTTACAACTGCCTTTTGCTGGGCGAGGAGGAGGCCTTGTCCGACCTGATGGACGTTCTTTCCAACGAAATTTTACAGTTTGATAAGGTTTGCGAAGAAAATCCGCAAAATCCACTGGAACTTTCCCAAACAATAAAGTATAATTATGACAATACATTGAAGGACTATCTGACGCGCTTTTGCGGCGGGCAGTCCTGAACCGAACGCGAAGGAGTTGGGAAGTTATGACGATTCGCAAAATCTGTGAGTTATTGGAAGCCCGGGTCATCACCGGGGAGGACAAGCTGGACAACGAAATGGACACCGCCTTTTCCTCCGATATGATGAGCGATGTGCTGGCCTATGTGACCGGCAGAACGGTGCTGCTCACCGGCACGGTGAACGAGCACGTCATCCGCACGGCGGAAATGGTGGATGTGGAATGTGTGGTGTTCGTCCGCGCCAAGCTGCCTTCGCAGGAGGTCATTGACCGCGCCGTCGAGGACGGCATTGTGCTGCTCTCCACGCCCCACACCCTGTATGTGACCTCCGGCATTCTCTATTCCAACGGCCTGCCCGGAATCGGAAGGAGGAAATACCAGGATGCCTCTGATTAACGAACGCTACGATGTGAAAAAGGACGATTTCGTCTCCGCCGGGGAAGCCTCCGCGAAGATCAAGCGCACCTTGAAAAAGCTGGGCGCAGACCCCGTGGTGATGCGACGGGTCTCCGTGTGCGCCTATGAAGTGGAGCTCAATTTAATCATTCACTCACTGGGCGGCTGTATCGACTTTACCGTGGACAGCGATCAGGTGACATTACTGGTCACGGACATTGGCCCCGGCATCCCGGATCTCGACCTTGCCATGTCCGAGGGCTGGTCTACCGCCTCGGAGGAGGTCAGAAACATGGGCTTCGGCGCGGGCATGGGCTTGCCCAACATGAAGCGTAATGCCGATGCGTTTGAGATTCAGTCCACCGTCGGCGTGAGCACGACCATCTTAATGAAATTCAAACTGGCGGCATAATCCGCCTCCCGACACACAAATAGAAAGGGGGAGAATCTCATGGAGCAAAAGAGCTATTACCATTCCGTTATGCTGGAAAAGGACAAGTGCAAGGGCTGCACGACCTGCTTAAAGCATTGCCCCACTGAGGCCATCCGCGTGTACGGCGGCTGTGCGCACATCATCAAGGAGCGATGTATCGACTGCGGCGCCTGTATTCAGTATTGTGCGTATCATGCCAAGGTCGCGGTGAACGAGCCTATGGACAAAATGGCGCAGTTCAAGATCAAGGTGGCTTTGCCCGCACCCACGCTTTACGGGCAGTTTAAGGGCTTGAAGGATGTTTCCCGCCTGCTGGATGCGCTCATCGCCATCGGCTTTGACGATGTGTTCGAGGTGGCGCGGGGCGCGGAGTATGTTTCCAAGGAGATCAAAAAGCGCATCGACAACCGGCACGTCCACAACGGAATGCCGCTGATTTCCTCAGCCTGTCCCGCCATCGTGCGGCTGATTCAGGTGCGTTTCCCGGAGCTGCTGGATAATGTGGTGGATGTGATCTCGCCCATGGAGGCGGCGGCACTGGCGGCACGCAAGCGCGTGTGCCAGAATATGTCCGCTGCGCCGGAGGATGTGGGCATCTTCTTCATCTCGCCCTGCCCCGCGAAAATGACCGAGGCCAGAGCGCCCCAGTCCATCAAAAAGAGCAACGTGGACGGCGTCATCTCCATAATGGAAATCTACGGCAAGCTCAACAATGCCATGAAGGACTGCCGCCACTTTGACCATTTGCAGAATGCCGGTTCCATCGGCGTCGGCTGGGCGCAGACCGGCGGCGAAATGCTGGCGGTGGGTGTGGAAAATTCGCTGGCAGTGGACGGCATCGAGAACGTCATTCAGGCGCTGGAATCCATCGAGGACGGAGATTTGTCCGACCTGCAGTATTTTGAAGGTCTGGCCTGCGTGGGCGGCTGTCTGGGCGGCCCCTTAACCTTTGAAAACCCCTACGTTGCAAAGAACCGTTTGCGCAAGCTCACGGAAAATATGCCGAAAATGCAGGAGCACGTCAAAAACTTAGACGAGCCGGAGCTGACCGACGAGGAGCTGCGCACCACGGTGTTGCTGCAGCCCAACGCCACCCTGCAGTTAGACAACAATTTTTCCGTTGCCCTGCAGAAGATGGAGCAGGTGGAAACGATTCTGCGGCACCTGCCGGGGCTGGACTGCGGCTCCTGCGGCTCGCCCTCCTGTCGGGCACTGGCGGAGGACGTGGTGGACGGCTTTGCGGTGGAGATGGACTGCATCTTCAAGTTAAAGGCCGAGCTGCACAGAATGTCGCGCCTCATGGTGGACATTTCCGAAAAGACCCGGGTATAAAGAGAATATATAATGGAGGAAAAAGTATGATTGTAAAAGAACTTGCGGAAAAACTGGATGCAAAGATATTAAATGAAGGCGTGGCGCTGGATAAGGAAGTGTCTTCCGCCTACACCTGCGACCTGCTCTCTTGGGTGATGGCCAAGGGCACCTCCGGCACCGCATGGGTCACGGTGATGAACCACATGAACGTGATTGCCGTGGCGACCCTGCTGGACATGGCCTGCGTCGTCATTCCCGAGAACATCGTTGTGGAACAGGCGACCCTGGACAAGGCCACCGAGGAAGGCATTGCCGTGCTGGGCAGCGGCAAGACCTCCTACGAACTCTCCGGCATCCTGTACGGTCTGGGACTGCCGAACCCGGTCAAGTAGCCCTTGCAGTGTGCCGTTGATCTGCACATCCATTCCTGCTTGTCGCCCTGCGCCGATGAGGACATGACGCCCAACAACATATCGGGCATGGCGTTCATCAAAAAGCTGGACTGCATTGCGGTGACCGATCACAATTCCGCGGAAAACCTGCCCGCCATCGAGGCGGTCTGCAATGCCTACGGCGTGACGCTGCTGCCCGGCATTGAAGTGACCTCCTCGGAGGAAGTCCACATTCTGACCTATTTTAGCAGGGTGGAAACCGCCGTGGACTTCGGGCGCATGGTCTATTCCCACCTGCCGCCGATTCCCAACAATCGGAGCATCTTCGGCAGTCAGACCATCATGAACGAGGACGATGAGGGAACAGGGGAGCTGGACAGGCTGCTGGTCTCCGCGACGGATTTATCCATTGAAGAAATTGAGCATCTGTGTACGCAGGCCGGGGGACTTACCGTAGCGGCGCACATCAACCGCTCGTCCAACTCGCTGCTTGGGAACCTGGGCTTTCTGCCGCCCTTTCCGAAGTTTGCGGCATTGGAGGTCTATCGGAACGCCCCGGCGCCCGCCTGTGACGTGGGGAATTATAAGGTGCTCTACGCCTCCGACGCGCATCGCCTGGGAGACATTTCCGAGCGGGAGTTCTGCCTGGAGCTGCCCGAGAACAGCCGGGAGGCACTGTTTTCCTACTTAAAGGAATGCAGAGGCCGAATATAGTGCCGGGGATTTGGAAACAGTTTTGAAAAAAGTGTGTAAACTGCTACGAATTGGCAGAAAAATGTTTGCAAAACCAGTGCAAAAATGCAAATTGTGTGGTAGAATCTAAAAGAATGACACTGATAAAAAATTGTCATGCTTTCAAACTCATTTTAATTTAAGGGGGTCGACAAGTCTATGTCTTGTTCTTGCTGCAAGGATCAGGAAAAGTACGCGCAGCTTCAGGCAGTCATCGACGCGAAAAAGGGAGTCCAGGGTGCCTTGATGCCCATCATGCAGGAGGCTCAGGGAATCTTCGGCTATCTTCCTCAGGAAGTGCAGCAGTACATCGCTGACGCTCTGGGCATCACCCTGTCCGAGGTCTACGGTGTGGCTACCTTCTACGCACAGTTCGTTCTGGAACCCCAGGGCGAGCACGTCATCGGCGTGTGCTTAGGCACTGCCTGCTACGTCAAGGGCTCTCAGGCGGTTCTGGATCGCCTGAGCGAAGAGCTCAAGGTTGCCGTCGGCAAAACCACCGAGGACGGCAAGTTCACTCTGAACGCTACCCGGTGCTTGGGTGCCTGCGGTCTTGCACCTGTCATGATGATCGGTGACGAGGTCTACGGTCGTCTGACTCCGGACGAGGTTCCCGCCATTCTGGCCAAGTATTAAGGCCGGACATCCACTGATTTGACGAAAGAGGCAAAAGATTTATGCGTGAAATTTCACTGCATATCTTGGATTTGGCGCAGAACAGCCTGACGGCAAAGGCATCCGTTTTGACCATCGGCATCGACATTGACCACGCAAAGGACACACTGACCGTGACCCTCTCCGACGACGGCTGCGGCATGAGCCCTGAGTTTCTCAAAAATGTCGTCTCGCCCTTTACCACCACCCGCACCACGCGCAAGGTCGGTTTGGGCATTCCGATGTTCAAGGCCAATGCGGAACTGACCGGCGGTTCCTTCGATATAAAGTCGGAGGTAAACGTCGGCACAGCCATGAAGGCAATTTTTGTGCTTTCCTCCATCGACCGGCCGCCGCTGGGCGATCTTACCGGCACGATGATCTCTCTGGTCATTTCAAACCCTTCCTTCCATTTCCATCTGGATTATTGTGTGGACGGCAACGCCTTTGACTTTGACACGGAAGAAATTTCCGCAGCCTTGGGCGGAGACGTTCCGCTGGACAATCCCGATGTGGTGCAGTGGATGAAGGGGTATCTCAACGAAGGATTTGAATCTTTACACGGAGGTGCATAGAACATGAAATCCATTCAGGATCTGGAAGCGATCCGTCAGAAGACGCTCTCCGAAATCAATCTCCGCAATGACCGTGCGGGCACCCGCGTTGTGGTCGGCATGGGCACCTGCGGCATCTCTGCCGGCGCCCGTCCCGTCATGATGGAGTTTGTTGAGGAAGTCAATCGCCGCAACTTAAAGGACGTTATGGTCACCCAGACCGGCTGCATCGGCGTCTGCCGCTTGGAGCCCATGGTCGAGGTCTATATGCCCGGTCAGGAAAAGGTCACTTATGTCCTGATGACCCCTGAAAAGGTCGCCAAGATCGTGACCGATCACATCATCAACGGCAAGGTCGTCACCGAGTACACCATCGGTGCCGCCGAATAATCAGCCCGGACTTATCCGGCATTTCCGTAATTTCACAGGAGGTAATACACATGGACTTGTTTCGTTCGCAGGTTCTGGTTTGCGGCGGTACGGGCTGCACTTCCTCCGGTTCTCCCGAAATCTTCTCCCGCTTTGAAGCGAAGATAAAGGAAGCCGGTCTGGAGAACGAGGTCAAATTGGTGCACACGGGCTGCTTCGGTCTGTGCGCAATGGGCCCCGTCGTTATCGTTTATCCCGAAGGCGCTTTCTACTCCCACATCAAGGCTGATGACGTGGACGAGATCGTCTCCGAGCATCTGGTCAAGGGCCGCATCGTGCGCCATCTGCTCTATACCGGCGCCGTTGAGGAACAGACCACTGTCAACAAGTCTCTGGACGAGGTTGACTTCTACAAGAAGCAGAAGCGCGTTGCGCTTCGCAACTGCGGCGTCATCGACCCCGAAAAGATCGACGAATACATCGCCCGCGACGGTTACAGAGCCTTGGCCAAGGTCTTGACCGAAATGACCCCCCAGCAGGTTATCGACACCATGAAGGCCTCCGGCCTCCGCGGACGCGGCGGCGCAGGCTTCCCCACCGGCACCAAGTGGGCTTTCGCAGCGGCTTCCGTCAATGACCAGAAGTACGTCTGCTGCAACGCCGACGAAGGCGACCCCGG
>DCHO01000031.1:0-12248 GCA_002315655.1 Christensenella sp. UBA1750 | reverse complement strand
GCATTCATGGATCGTTCCGTTCTGGAAGGCGACCCCCATGCCGTTATCGAGGCTATGGCGATTGCCGGTTACGCCATCGGCGCAAACCAGGGCTACGTTTACGTCCGTGCCGAGTACCCCATCGCTGTCAAGCGTCTGCAGATCGCCATCGACCAGGCCCGTGAATACGGCCTGCTGGGCGAGAACATCTTGGGCACCGGCTTTAAGTTCGACCTGGGCATCCGCCTGGGCGCCGGCGCGTTCGTCTGCGGTGAGGAAACCGCTCTTATGCAGTCCATCGAAGGCAAGCGCGGCGAGCCCCGCCCCCGTCCTCCGTTCCCCGCTGTCAAGGGTCTGTTCGGCGTGCCGACCATCCTCAACAACGTGGAAACCTACGCCAACGTTGCCCAGATTATTCTGAATGGTCCCGAATGGTTCTGCTCCATGGGTACCGAGAAGTCCAAGGGCACCAAGGTCTTCGCTCTGGGCGGCAAGATCAAGAACACCGGTCTTGTGGAAGTTCCCATGGGAACCACCCTGCACGAGATCATTTACGACATCGGCGGCGGCTGCCCCAACGGCAAGGCCTTCAAGGCTGCCCAGACCGGCGGTCCTTCCGGCGGCTGCATCCCGGCATCGTTGCTTGACACCCCCATCGACTATGACAACCTGATCGCCATCGGCTCCATGATGGGCTCCGGCGGCATGATCGTTATGGACGAGGACAACTGCATGGTTGACATCGCCCGCTTCTTCCTCGACTTCACCGTGGACGAGTCCTGCGGTAAGTGCCCCCCCTGCCGCATCGGCACCCGCCGTATGCTGGAGATTCTGGAGCGCATTGTCGAAGGCAAGGGCGAAGACGGCGACATCGAGAAGCTGGAGACCCTGGCCAAGAACATCAAGGCCGGCGCTCTGTGCGGCTTGGGTCAGACCGCTCCCAACCCCGTTCTCTCCACCCTGCGCTACTTCCGTGACGAATACGAGGCACACATCTACGAGAAGCGCTGCCCCGCCGGTCACTGCAAGAAGCTGCTCAAATACACGATCGACCCCTCTCTGTGCAAAGGCTGCTCTCTGTGCTCCAAGGTTTGCCCCGTCGGCGCAATCTCCGGCGAGATCAAGAAGCCCTTTGTCATCGACTCCAACAAGTGCATCAAGTGCGGCACTTGCATGGAGAAGTGCCGCTTCGGCGCAATTTCCCGCAAATAAGTAAAGGAGTTGAGTGAGCATGGATTTGGTATCTTTGACGATAGATGGCATCGCCGTGCAGGTTCCTGCCGGTACCACGGTGCTTGAAGCCGCCCGCTCCGCGGGCATCCAGATCCCCACGCTGTGCTACTTGAAAGACGTCAACCAGATTGGCGCCTGCCGCATGTGCTTGGTGGATACCGGTGCGCGTGCCTTAGCGGCCGCGTGCGTCATGCCTGTTTCCGAAGGCATGAAGGTGAAGACCAATACCCCCGCAATCCGTGAAGCCCGCAAGGTCAACATGGAATTGCTTCTTTCCAACCACGATCGCAAGTGCTTGACCTGCGTGCGCAGCAAGAACTGCGAACTGCAGACCCTGGCCGAAGAGCTGGGTGTGCGTGACGTCCGTTTCGACGGTTATAAGACCGTTCACGAAATCGACAATTCCTCTCTGTCCATCGTCCGCGACAACAACAAGTGCATCCAGTGCCGCCGCTGCATCGCCGCCTGCTTGGGCGTGCAGAGAATCGGCGTCATCGGCACCGTCGGCCGCGGTTTCGGCACCTCCATCGAGTGCGCCTTTGACCAGAAGCTGGGCGATGTCGGCTGCATCAACTGCGGTCAGTGCATCACCGCCTGCCCCGTCGGCGCGCTGCGTGAGAAGGACAACACCCAGGAAGTCTGGGACGCCATTGCCGATCCCAACAAGTTCGTCGTCGTGCAGCCCGCTCCCGCCGTCCGCGTCGCCCTGGGCGAAGAGTTCGGCATGGAAATGGGCACCAGAGTGACCGGCAAACTGGCCGCCGCTCTGCGCCGCATGGGCTTTGACAAGATTTTCGACACCAACTACGCTGCTGACCTGACCATCATGGAGGAAGGCACCGAGCTGCTCGGCCGCATTCAGAACGGCGGCGTGCTGCCCATGATCACCTCCTGCTCTCCCGGTTGGATCAAGTACGTCGAGACCTACTATCCCGAGTTCATTCCCAACCTGTCCTCCTGCAAGTCTCCTCACGAGATGCTGGGCGCGGTTGTGAAGTCCTACTACGCCGAGAAGAACAACATCGACCCCAAGAACATCTATGTTGTCTCCGTCATGCCCTGCACCGCCAAGAAGTTCGAGGCCAAGCGTCCCGAGCTCTCCAACAACGGTCTGGCTGATGTGGATGCCGTCATCACCACCCGTGAGCTGGCCCGCATGATCAAGGAAGCCGGCATCGACTTCGTGTCCCTGCCCGACGAAGAGTTTGATCCCATGCTGGGCGAAGGCACCGGCGCGGCCGTCATCTTCGGCGCAACCGGCGGCGTTATGGAAGCTGCTCTGCGTACTGTTGCCGACATTCTGGAAGGCAAAGACCTGGATGCCATCGAGTACACCGCCGTCCGCGGCATCGAAGGCGTCAAGGAAGCCGCCGTCACCGTTGCCGGTCAGGAGATCAAGATCGCCGTGGCCAACGGCACCGGCAATGCGGAAAAGCTGCTGGAAAAGATCAAGGCAGGCGAAGCCGACTACGCTTTCATCGAGATCATGGGCTGCCCCGGCGGCTGCGTGACCGGTGGCGGACAGCCCATCGTTCCCGCCCGCGTCCGTCAGGTCAAGGATCCCAGAGTTGTGCGTGCCAAGGCCATCTATGAGGAAGACGCCGCCCTCAAGCTGCGCAAGTCTCATAAGAACCCCTCCATCCAGAAGCTCTATGACGAGTATCTGGGTCAGCCCAACAGCCACAAGGCTCACGAGCTGCTGCACACCACCTATGTGGATCGCTCCAAGAAGTAATTTTCAGTAAACCATTCCGGGCAGAAGCGGGCAGAAATGTCTGCCTCTACCCGGGCTTTATCCGGGAAAACACACGCGGAGGTTGACAGAGATGCAAAACGGCGCGAGAATCTTCAAGCAAGCAAGCAAGCAAGCAGAGCTGAATTTTGCCCTTTTGTTGACCTGTGCCCCAAAACAAACATAGACGCACACCATCGGAAGTGATTTCGGTGGCTGTGCGCCTTTTGCTTTGAAAACAGAAAGTGAGGTTTCATCATGGAAAAGAAAACATCCAAGAACATCTGGCTGATTATCATGGGCGTTCTGATTCTGGCGGAGCTTGCCGCTTCGGTCATTCATCTGATTAACGGTGGCAATGTCCTGAACGATGTTATTGCAATTATTGCATTGGCTTTTACTGCGCTGTACGGTTTTTGGCTGTATAAGAAGCCGCATGGGAATATGCTGAAATATGCCATGCTTCTTCTGGCTGCTGCAATGGTTCTTAATTCTGCGGAATGCCTGATAAAAGGTTATAATGCACCGGCTATTCATGTCATACGTTTATTCTTCCCTGGCCTCATTTGTTATGTTGCCGGAAGACTGAACCGCATCGAACAGAATAAATATTTGCTGATATTTGCGACCATCTGTTATTGTATCATTTCGTTTATCTCTTTTGGACAGAAAGTTGGCAAACTTAACGCAGTCCTTCTGTTCAGATTCTTCTATGAATTTATTACTCTTCTTACTCTTACGATCGCCTACTTTGTCCGCTTCAAGGAGCACAAGGAAGCGGGACTGATGGACGCACCGAAGAAATAAACATCTTAAAAATACCGAAGAAGCTGCTGCCTTTTCGGTATTTTTTTGTTGACAGGCTGGTTTATCTATGATAAACTAATATCATAAGGTTTATCAAGAGTAAACCAACACGGGAGGTCAACATGGCAGATTTGGAATTGGGAGAAGTGCAGCTTCGGTTTGCGGAGCTGGTTTGGGCGCGGGAGCCGATTGCGTCCGGGGATTTGGTGAAGGTGTGCGAGGGTGAGCTTCACTGGAAAAAGCCCACGACCTACACGGTGCTGCGGAAGCTCTGCGAAAAGGGGCTGCTGCAAAACGAGAACGGCGTGGTCACGTCGGTTTTGAAGCGGCAGGATTTCTACGCCGCGAAGTCCGAGCAGTTTGTGGAGGAATCCTTTGACGGCTCGCTGCCCGCGTTTCTGGCGGCGTTCACGGCGCACAAGTCCCTGACAGACGCGGAGGCCGACGAGATTCAGAGCATGATCAACAGATTCCGGGAGGGGAGAGCATGAGCGGCGTTTTTTCCTTCGTTCTGTCGCGGGCGGTCTCGGTGACATGGCTCATTGCCGTGGTGCTTATTCTGCGGCTGTGCCTCAAAAAATCCCCCAAGTGGCTCACGCTCATCCTCTGGGCGCTGGTGGCGGTGCGTCTGCTGCTGCCCGTGTCGCTGCCCTCGGTCACTTCCCTCATCCCGCAGGAAACGGCGGATGTGGTGAAAAGCGTGCAGACCGCAAGTCAAGTACAGACACTTGTTCCGCAGACCCTCTCCCCGCCGGACACAACGGTTACTGTTATCGGCAACGCGGATGCCCCGACAACGGTTGAGGTCATATCAAGCCTAAATGCCTTTGCGTTCAGGGATTTGCTGCCTTATCTGTGGCTTTCAGGGGTCGCCGGGATGCTGCTTTACGGCCTTGCGGCTTACCTTCGCATGAAACGCAGGGTCAGCGCATCCGTGCTCAAATTCCGCAACCTTTACACCTGTGACGAGGTGAAAACGCCTTTTATTTTAGGTATTTTCCGCCCGCGCATCTACATTCCGTCCTTCATGGAGCGGGAGAAAGTCACCTATGTGGCCATGCACGAGCGGGCGCACATCCGGCACTTGGATCATGTGTGGAAGGTGCTGGGCTTTGCTCTTCTGTCGGTATATTGGTTCCATCCGCTGCTGTGGCTGTCTTATGTCCTCTTTTGCCGCGACATGGAGCTGGCCTGTGACGAACGGGTCGTGAAATTGCTGGACAGGGAGCGCAGAGCGGACTATTCCCAGACTCTTTTGTCCTGCGCCCTGCCCGCCAAGAAGGTGCTGACCTGCCCGCTGGCCTTTGGCGAGGTGGGCGTAAAGGAGCGGGTGAAAAACGTGCTTTCCTACAAAAAGCCCGCGTTTTGGGTGATTCTCGTTGCTATTCTGTTGACGGTTGTGGTCGCCGTCTGCTTCCTCACCGACCCGCTGCCGGGGAGCGATTGCCTGAAATTCGTGCAGTCCACTCCGACGGAGGCGACCAATGAAGCGGAATACAAGGTACAGATGGGCAACGAGGTCAACAGCATGGTTTTGCAGACCGAACTGTGGCAAAACGGTCAGTGCGAATACGGTGCGCCTTTTGTGCTTGCAAAGGATACTACATCCCTGAAACTGCTTTTTAGTGAAGAGAAAACCGATTATGCGCTGTCCGGCATGAACCTGACCATAAAGACCAATACGGGCGCATACAATGACTTCTGTTTCAATCTGCCGGAGGGCGTGATCGGCTGGGCTTATGCCTGCCGGGACGAGAAAAAACTGGAAATTGCGCCAAGCCAATCGGAAATCCTCTGTGCTTTGGCGTTCGACTTTACCGAAGGCGTTTTTGCGTATGACTGCAAGACGCTGACTGAGAACCCCTCTTATCTGGAAGATGCCTTTTGTACCCTTGTTGTCCGGGCGACCTTCTACGCGGACGAAAATCCGCCCCTGCCGGAAGACACAGCGGACGATGCAGAAAATCGACTGTCCATTAACGACCTTCTGATGATCGCGGAGGAGGGCAAGACCCTTGATTGGAGTGATTTTGACGGGTTCCGCTATGAGGAGATCGGCTCGGGGCTGTATATCCGTTCCTATCCCATCAACGAGGATTTTGCCCTGTATATCGGCGGCGCGTCGCCGGAGGAAAGTCCCCTGTATGTGCGCCTTGTGCGGCTGGGTGAGGAAGAAACCTATCTCGATCTGCCGGGAGACATTCTTTCCTTTGTGGAGCAAAACAGGAGCGAAAGTCGGGTTCCCTTTGAGAACATCATGGGAATGGATGGCTGGTATGTGAATGAAACCAACGAGAACTTCACCATCCGCACCTATTATGGCACGTTAAGCAGTGTGGGCGCGGTGATCGGGGAGAGCTTCGGCTATTCGATCTACGATACGGTCAAGGATTTGGACGGCGACGGCGTGACCGAGCTCATCTGCAACTGTGTTTCCGGCGGGGACGGGCATCGGGATGTCTATGTTTTCCGCAGAAAGGACGGGCGCGTGGAGCGCGGGTTCATCGACTTGGAGCAGATGGAGCTGCCCGGCTGGAACGACTGGGGCGTCAATTCCTACGCGACGTATTACGATGCGGACGCAGACACGTTCTGCGTGAGCTACGACACCGAGGACGGGCAGAAGGAGGTCACAACAGGGCTTGCGGCGTTTGCGTTTGAGCCGTTCCCGCAGGAGACAACGCCGAATTACTACCTGACCATTCCCTGCGAGAATGTGGCAACCGTGGTGGTGACGGACAGGGTGACGGGCAACATAAGCTCCGTAGCGGGTACGGGGCTCAAAAAGGGCGACACGGTGAACCTTGGAGAGCTGCTGGGGGATTCCGCTTTGGAAAATGTGACCATTTCCGGCATGAATGATTTGGGTGAATTGTTGTTTGCTTATTCCCTTGCCACGGAGGACACGGGCATCTATGCGGAAACCGATGCGGGGACGAAGATTCCTCTGGCGCAGGTGGAGGTTCCGGCGGTGCCGGAAACCCAGCCGCTTTCCGTCACCTACGACAGAGACGATATTCTGTTCGCCCTGCACCCCACAGAGGCGACCTATATTGACGGTTACGGCTATTACGCATGGGAAGACCAGGCGGGCATCAAGGAAATTTTTGAAAAGGCCGTGGCGCACGCGGAAAGCGGCGAGTTTGACCTAACAAAAGCGGTCAGCCCCGTGATGCTGGTCTACGGCTACGACTGGTATTTTGCTTTCGGGGACGGAACCCTGAGAACCTACGCTTCCGGCAAGGGGGCGAAAAACGTCATTCCCGCAGAGCACGCACAAAAGCTACGCTCCTATCTTTCCGAAGTGGAGCGGATGTACGGGATTTCGCCCGTTTCCCCAAAGGAAATCACAGGCATTGTGAAGGCGGAGCTGACCATAGGGGATATGACCTACACGCTGACGGATGGGGAGAAGCTGAAAACCATCGAGCAGCAGTTCCGTTCGGCAAGTCTGTTCGGCGGTATGAGCAAGTGCCCGTTTACCGCGCTGCTGACCTTCACCACGGAATCCGAAAAGCTTATGACCTTCGCGCTGGCCACGGATTCCTGCGGGGCGTTCCTTTCCGACGGGTACTGCTATGAGTATGCCGGCGGCAACGAGCAGTTGTTTGAATTGTTTGGTATCACACAGAATATGCTTTACGACAAAACGGAAAAACCATAATTGCACAGAAAAAAGGCTTCGCAGCGGGAAAATGCTGCGAAGCCTTTGAATTGTATTTGGGACTTATTCCTCGGCTTTTACGTTGGTGATGGCCTTGGTGTGCCACTTGCCGTGCTTATAAAAGTAGAAGGTGATGAGTGCACCCGCGACCCAGGAGGAGAGCAGGGAGATATACAGCGCATCGGGGTGTCCGTTCGGCCAGGCTTCGGAGCGCAGGAAGTACGCCACGATGTAGGCAATGGGGACGCGGAGAATGACGGTGGTGAACAGGGAAATCCACATGGGGGTGGTGGTGTCGCCCGCGCCGCGCATCACGCCGGATAGGGTCTGCGTGATGCCCATGGCGATGTAGCCAACGGCCAAAATGCGCATCATGCGAACGCCGAGCGTTACGACCTCGGTGGTGGAGGTGAAGGCCATCATTAAGTATTTTCCGAAGAAGATGAGGCAGAGGGTCAGGAACACGGCACAGCCGACGGCGAGCTTCAGACATTCCGTGGTGCCCTTTTTCGTGCGATCCAGCAGCCCCGCGCCCATGTTCTGCCCGGCGAAGGTGGTCATGGCGGTGCCGAAGGTGAAGTTCGGCATCATGGCAAAGCCGTCCACGCGCATGACGATGGTGCAGCAGGCGATAACCGCCGTGCCCATGGAGTTGGTCAGGGATTGCGTAAAGAGCATGGCAATGGAGAAGATCGCCTGGGTAAGACCCGTGGGCAAGCCCAGCTTGGCAAGCTGCAGGGCGTAATCGGGATGAATTTTTAAGGATTTTAAGGAAATCTGTGCTTCCTTCATCTTAACCAATCGCAGCACGCAGAAGATTGCGGAAATGCCCTGCGCGATGATGGTCGCCCAGGCCGCGCCCTCCACGCCCATCTTGAAGCCCGCAACAAACCATATATCGAGGCCGATGTTGAGGAAGGAGGCAATGAGCAGGAAAATGAGCGGGGTCACGGCGTCGCCCAGTCCGCGCAGAATGCCCGAAATGATGTTGTAAAAGCCGCTGCCGAGCAGACCTATAAAGATGATGATCATGTAATTGCAGGTCATCTCGAAAATCTCATCCGGGGTGTTGAGCAGACGCATTAAGGGGCGCGTGACCAAAATGCCGATAATCGCCATTAGGATGGCGGAAACGGCTGTTAATGTGATGCAGTTGCCCAAGGTGGTGGAGAGCTCTTCCTTCTGCTTTGCACCGTAATACTGGGAGACCATGATGCCCGCGCCGGTGGAGATGCCCACAAAGAGCACGATGAGCAGATTGATGACGGGGCCGGAGGTTCCGATGGCGGCCAGTGCGTTGTCGCCCACATATTTGCCGACCACGATGGAGTCCACGGTGGAATACATCTGCTGGGCAAGGTTGCCGAGCAGCAGAGGGATGGAGAAGGTCACAAGGTTTTTCATGGGGCTGCCCACAGTCATGTCCTGTGCGCCCATCATGGCTTTGAGTTTTCCTGCCATATTTTCGGTTCAACTCCGTTTCTTCTTATACAATGTCACTATTATAACAAAATATAAATTGGATTTGCAACCGAAATGTACGGAAAACTAACGGGCTCATATTGTTACATTTTGGCGAAAAAACAAGCGATATGTACTGGAAACGGTTAAGAAATTCTGCTATACTATAAACGGAAACTGAAAACCGGGTCTGCCCGGACTATTTTAGGAGGAGCACTATGTTTTATCCTGAAAACCGCAAAAAACAGTTGGACGAAAAGACCTTCAAAAATCCCCCCAGCGTGTACCGCTGCACGCCCTTCTGGGCATGGAACTGCGACCTGACGGAAGACCTGCTGCTGCGCGAGATCGACCAGATGAAGAAGATGGGCATGGGCGGCTTCCATATGCACTGCAGAAGCGGCATGAGCACCACCTATCTGTCTCCCGAGTTCATGCAGCTCATCCGCGCCTGTGTGGACAAAGCCAAGAAGGAAAAGATGCTGGCCTACCTTTACGATGAAGACCGCTGGCCTTCCGGCGCGGCGGGCGGCTATGTGACAAGAGACAAACAGTATCGCGCCCGCCATCTGCTCTTTACCCCCACCGCACAGGACAAGGGCACCCTGCTTGCCGCCTACGGCGTGGAATTATCCGATGTGGGCGAGCTGACCGCCTATCGCAAGCTTACAAAAGCTGCCGATGCCAAGGACAACGAGGCGGTTTGGTATGCCTATTTGCAGCTTTCCGAGGAATCCGCATGGTACAACAACGAAACCTACGTCAACACGCTGGATAAGAAGTCCATTGAAAAGTTTGTCGAAGTGACCCACGAAAAGTACAAGGAAGTCGTGGGCGACCAGTTTGGCAAGGTGGTGCCGTCCATCTTTACGGACGAGCCGCAGTTCACGAGAAAGACCACCTTGGGCTTTGCCAAGGAAAAGAAGGACGTGACCCTGCCCTGGACGGACGACCTGCCCGACACCTTCCGCGCCGCCTACGGCGAGGAAATCTTAGACAAGCTGCCCGAGCTTTATTGGGAGCTGCCCGAGGGGAAGATTTCCGTCACCCGCTACCATTTCCATGACCACATCGCCGAGCGCTTTGCCGAAGCCTTTGCCGATACCGTGGGCGGCTGGTGCGCGGAGAACGGCATCATGCTCACCGGGCACATGATGGAGGAGCCCACCCTGCTCTCCCAGACCGCGGCTTTGGGCGATGCCATGCGCTCTTATCGTTCCTTCCAGCTTCCAGGCATTGATATGCTCTGCGACTGGCGCGAATACACCACCGCCAAGCAGGCGCAGTCCGCCACCCACCAGTACGGCTACCCCGGCGTGCTCTCCGAGCTTTACGGCGTGACCAACTGGGACTTCGATTTCCGCGGACACAAATTGGCGGGCGACTGGCAGGCGGCACTGGGCGTGACCACAAGAGTGCCGCACTTAACATGGGTTTCCATGGCGGGCGAGGCGAAGCGCGACTATCCCGCGTCCATCGGCTACCAGAGCCCGTGGTATAAGGAATATCCCCTTGTGGAAGACCACTTTGCGAGAGTCAATTCCGTGCTGACCCGAGGAAAAGCGGAGGTCAAGGTCGGCGTGATTCATCCAGTGGAGAGCTACTGGCTGCACTGGGGTCCCAAGGAGCAGACCGCGCTGATCCGCGAGGAGATGGACGAGCACTTCCAGTCCATGGCAAAATGGCTGCTGTTCGGCCTTATCGACTATGACTATATTTCCGAATCCCTGCTGCCCTCCCAGTGCAAGGCGGGCAAGAACCCCTTCACCGTGGGCAAAATGGCGTATGACATTTTGCTGATGCCCGACTGCGAGACCCTGCGTTCCACCACCGTGGAGCGACTGGAAGCCTTCGTGCGGCGCGGCGGCAAGCTGATCTTCGCCGGGCGCATCCCGTCCCTTGTGGATGCCGTGCCCTCCGATAGAGTGCAGAAGCTGGCGAAAAAGGCGCAGTGTGTGTCCTTCTCCAAGGGCGCGATTCTGGACGCGCTGGACGAAGCCCGCTTCATCGACATCCGCGACGAGCAGGGCGCAAGAACCACCAACCTTCTGCATCAGACCCGCATCGAGGGCGATGCTCGGTATCTGTTCATCTGCCACAGCGAAAAGCCCGCCAACCCCGATGTGTGCCCCAAGGAAAACATCACCCTGCGCATAAAGGGCGACTGGAAGCTCACCCTTCTTGACACCGCCACCGGCGAGATCAAGCCCATTGCCGCCGAATACGAAGCGGGGAATACTGTGCTGCGCTACGGCTTCTATGCCTACGACAGCATCCTACTGAAACTGGAAGCCGGGAAGTCCGAGGAAGCGAAGAAGGCCTGTGCCGAGAAGATTTTCGACTATTACACCATCAAAAAGCCCGTTGCGGTGTCCCTCTCTGAGCCGAACGTGCTGCTGCTGGACAACGCGGAATACGCCTTTGACGACGGCGCATGGCAGGATGAGGAAGAACTGCTCAAGGTGGACGATGCCTTCCGCAAGCTCTTAGGCTGGCCGCTGCGCTCTGCGGGCTATGCCCAGCCGTGGGTCGTGCCGAATGTCCCCATCGAGCACCACATCAAGCTCAAATTCACCGTGCACAGCGATGTTGCCGTCCGCGCCCCCATCTTAGCCTTGGAGGATGCCGAAAAGGCCGTTATCACCGTAAACGGCGAAGCGGTTAAGGCGGAGGTCAAGGGCTGGTTTGTGGATGAATCCATCAAGAAAGTCAAGCTCCCCGCATTGAACAAGGGCGACAATGAAATCATCGTCGTTCTGCCGTTCGGTCAGCGCACCAACGTGGAATGGTGCTATCTGCTGGGCAACTTCGGCGTGAAGGTGCAGGGCGCGTATCGCACGCTGACCGCACCCGTCAAGGAGCTGGGCTTCGGCGACTGGACGACCCAGGGACTGCCCTTCTACTGCGGCAACGTGACCTATAAGATTCCCGTGGAGGTAAACGGCGAGACCCTTACCGTCCGCGTGCCCCAGTATCGCGGCGCGGTGCTGGGTATGGAGCTGGACGGCAAGCGCGTGGGCGACATGGCCTATGCGCCCTACGAGTTCACCTATGAACTGACCCCCGGTGCGCATGAGATCGGCATCACGGTCTATGGCAACCGCGTCAACGGCTTTGGCTGCGTCCACAACTGCGACGATTTGACCTCCTGGTTCGGCCCTGCCTGTTGGAGAAGCCAGGGTATTTCGTGGAGCTATGAATACAGACTGCGCAAGTGCGGTCTGCTGGTCAGTCCCCAGATCGAGAAATAAAAAAACACATACAGAGGGCGGGCCTCGCCCTCTCAATCTGTCAAAAAAGGGTAATAAGTGCATAACAAGACTTGAGATCATGCACAAAGAAACGGGATAGATTTCACAGAGGGTGCGGGAG
>DCHO01000065.1 GCA_002315655.1 Christensenella sp. UBA1750 | reverse complement strand
GCATCATCATCCGGGACGACGGGACGCTGTTTAACTTTGTGGATGAGAACAACCCAGTGGAATCCCTGAACGCCCATGTGCTCAATAGCCTGTTGGAGCAGACGAAGGAGAAGAACTACGTCCTGACGACTTCTTTCAACCGCAACGGGTTTGTGTTTGAGAAGAGCAATTAGGATTTACAGGAGATGCGAAAATGCTGAAACAGGGTACGTTTATCAATAGGAAGTTCAATAAGCTGTTTTTTGGTGCATTTTGGGGAACACTTTCCTATACCGTCAATATGATGACGGATTCGCTTATCAGCGGCAATCAGCTTGGAGAAGTGTCTTTGCAGGCGGTTTCCATCGTATTTCCGCTCTTCTCAGTCGTTTCATTTTTCAGTATGCTGATTTCTCCGGGGGCTTCCGTTATCTTTGGTAAACTAATTGGAGAATTCAGAGAAAAGGAGGCTCATCGTGCTGCCGGAACCGCTATGGTATCTGCAATAATTATCGGCATATTATTGGCTCTGGGACTGTGGTTTATCAAAGAACCTTTTCTTCGCTATTACGGTTGTACGGGTGAGCTCTACCGTGATGCCTCTGCATATTATAATTGGGTCGTTCTTTTTACTGCGATAAAGCCTTTCATTGAATATCTTTACTTTTTTACGGCTGCTGACGGAGATACATTGCTTTTTTCACTTGCGAATATCGTAGATATTACCCTAAATATTGTTCTGTCCATAGTTTTGTCCCGTGCCTTCGGCATTTCCGGCCTTGGAATGGCTACCTGCATTGCTGCGTTTGTCAAGGTACCCTGCTACGCGGCTCACTTCTTGAGAAAAACAAGTAATGTAAAAATTCATTTTTGCATTGATATAATGACCGTGTGCCGTTCTGTCGTGTTAAGTTTCAGCAATTATATGTATTATCTTTTTATAGCGATTGTTGACATCGTACTGAACAAAATCATTATATTAAATTGCGGCGTAGAACTTCTTCCTGCTTATTCTGTAATAAACCTGGTGTTTTGCGTCTGCGAAATGTTTGAAGCGGTGAATGTTTCCGGATTTGGATTTATTACTTGCTTTCTTGGCGAGAAAAATAATCATGATATGAATTTCCTTTTATGCAAGATTACCAGAACGACTCTGAGTATTTCTTTTTGTATCTGCGCAGTTTTTTTCTTTGCTGCCCCTTTTATGCCAATCATATATGGTTTGGAGACGCCGACAACAGTTAAGGCTGCTGTTTTCGCGTCCAGAGTTATGGCTTTTACATCACTTGGATTTGGAGCCTGTTATTTGATTGACGTTTTTTCAAGTAATATTGAAAAGCCGGCTCAGGCATGTTTTATGACTTTTCTTTATAATGTATTCTCTCCTCTTCTCCTTTCTGTCCTTTTCGGGTCAGTATGGGATTTTAGGGGAATCGCAGTCGGGATGTCATTTAGTCCGTATCTCGCTTTTGCAATATATGCGTTTGTCCAAATTCCGAGAAAAGGAAAAGCAGACTTCCCGCTCTATGTGGAGGACTTCGGCGAGGAGGGCATCTCCTTCGACCTTTATGTGACAAAGGATTCCATAATTGAGGTGCGGGAATGGCTGCACGGCAATTTGGAAGCGAGAGGCTTTGACACTGAAAAAACCAATCTGCTGATAGAGGAGTTCTATACCCGCGTGATGGAAAAGAACCCCGGGAGAAAGGTGCTCTCCGAATGCACGCTGCTCTTCAAGGGAGACGTTGTGCGCATCATCATCCGGGACGATGGGACGCTGTTCAACTTTGTGGATGAGAACAACCCAGTGGAATCCCTGAACGCCCATGTGCTCAATAGCCTGTTGGAACAGACAAAGGAGAAGAACTACGTCCTGACGACTTCCTTCAACCGCAACGGGTTTGTGTTTGAGAAGAGCAATTAGGATTTACAGGAGATGCGAAAATGCTGAAACAGGGAGCGTTTGTCAATAAGAAGTTCAACCGTTTTGTGTTGGGAAACATCTGGGGTTGCCTTGCTTATTCCGTCAATCTGATGATCGACTCGTTAATCAGCGGAAATCAATTGGGAGAGAGTTCCTTACAAGCGGTTTCGATTGTCTACCCCTTAATGTCCTTAATCTCTTTCTTTTCCTGCCTTGTGTCTCCAGGCGGGGCGATACTTTTCGGCAGACATATCGGAGAATTCAGGAAAGAGGATGCCTATAAGGTTTCCGGCACCACTGTGGTTTCGTCGGTGCTGATCGGTTTTCTTCTGGCTATCGGTTTGTGGCTTGTCAAAGAGCCGTTCCTGAACTATTTCCATTGTACAGGAGTGATCTATTGTGAGGCTTCCGCCTATTATAATTGGGTGATTCTCTTTACAGTTATCCGGCACGTTTCGGATGCCATTTATTACCTGATTGTTGCCGATGGAGAAGCTTCCCTGATCTCTGTAGCGTGCGTTACGGATGTTGTCGGTCATATTGTGCTGTCCATTTTTCTGTCTCGCCGCTTTGGTATTGCAGGTCTTGGGATGGCGACCTGCATCGGGGTTTTTCTCCGTGCCCTCCTTTACTGTTTGCACTTTTTGAAAAAATCCAACAATCTTAAGCTGCGTCTTTGCCTGTATTTCGGGATACTGAAACATTCCATCGTTCTGGGGTACAGCCAGTATATGTATTATCTGTTCCTTGCGGTCGTAGACATTGTGATGAACAAGATCATCATTTCCTCCTGCGGGATGGAATATATTCCGGCCTATTCTGTGATAAATCTGGTCTTTGGGGTGTGTGAACTGTATATTTCCCTGAATGCCGCCAGCGTTGGTTTGATCACCTGCTTTGTTGGGGAAAAGAATAACCACGGCCTGAATCTGATTTTTAGGAAGGTTACACGCGCTACGGTCATTATGGCCTTCGGAATCTCCGGTTTCTTTTTCTTTGCGGCCCCGCTGATGCCGATTCTTTACGGTTTGGAGACGCAAACCACAATTCAAGCTGCCGTTACTGCGTCCAGGATTATGGCCTTTACGGTATTGGGGTTCAGCGCGTGTTACATGGGCTCTGCGGTTTCCTGCTCCGTGGAAAAGCCGGGTCAGGCGTGCTTTCTTGCTTTTTTGCGGGATGTTTTTGCGCCCCTGCTTCTGTCCCTGCTGTTTGGCTTTTTGTGGGGATTTACGGGGATTACGGTCGGTATGTCCCTGAGCCCCTACTTTGCCTTTTGCTTTTATACACTCATCCGCATTCCTCGTAAAGGCAAAAAGGGTTTTCCGATCTATGTGGAGGACTTCGGCGAGGAGGGCATCTCCTTTGACCTTTATGTGACAAAGGGTTCCATAATTGAAGTGCGGGAATGGCTGCACGGCAATTTGGAAGCAAGAGGCTTTGACACTGAAAAAACCGATCTGCTGATAGAGGAGTTCTATACCCGCGTGATGGAGAAGAATCCGGGAAAAAAGGTGCTCTCCGAATGCACGCTGCTCTTCAAGGGCGATGTGGTGCGCATCATCATCCGGGACGACGGGACGCTGTTTAACTTTGTGGATGAGAACAACAAGGTCGAATCGTTGAACGCCCATGTGCTCAATAGCCTGTTGGAGCAGACAAAGGAGAAGAACTACGTCCTGACGACCTCCTTCAACCGCAACGGGTTTGTGTTCACGAAAGAGCAGACGGCATAAGGCCGCTGCGAGCCTTCGACGGCTAACTGTGGCGGAAGATATGGCCGATGGCACCCTTCCCGGAAGCACGGGAAGGGTGCCGTCGACAGGAAAAAAGTCCTTTCCGAAAGAGAAACTTGTTTCTAACTCCATTGAAAAATTTAACAGGAAAAAAGTTCCGAACTTGTTTCTTTTTTATATATTGTTATGTATAATATAAATGGCCGTTTCGGTTGTATGAAAAAGCTTCCGGGGGCGGCGTTTTTCCATATAATCGAAGTGTCGTGCAGACAGCACTCATTTGCTTTTATGGATATATACGAATAGATTAGATTGGTAAAGTTATGAAATGAGAAACAGAAGAGATTGTAGCAAGTACAGAAAAGAAATCATTTCCGCATTCAGGATAACGACCGTAAAACAGCTTCTCTCTGTGGTCGAACGCTTTCATCTCGGCAAGGTCGCATTTCGGGAGAGCAAGGGAACCCGGGTCATCGAGCATACCTTTGATGATCTCGTTCGGGATGTGAAGGCCTTTGGCACGATGCTGTGCCGGATGAATATGCAGGGAAGTCACATCGGGATATTAGGGGAAAATGCCTATTTCTGGGTCGTTGCGTATCTGGCGGTCACGGGAATCGGCGTTGCGGTTCCTCTGGACAAGGAGCTGACCCTGGAGGATCTGTGCGCTCTTTCCGAGCAGGGGAATGTGGAGCACCTGATCTGTTCCGCAAAATTCATGGACACGGCGCTGCACATTCGGGACACAAAGCCTTCGGTGCAGAGCGTCATTGCGTGGGGCTGCGCCGGGGAAATGCCGGAGAAAACCTTTGCTTTTGAGGAACTTGCGGCTTCCGGGAATCGTTTGATAAACGAGCAGGGCGATACCGCATTTATGGATTATCCCGTGCAGCCGGAGGATCTTGCCGTAATCCAGTTTACTTCCGGGACAACGGGCGCAAACAAGGGCGTGGAGCTCAGACATAGAAATATTTGCGCTAACACCTATTCCAGCATGGAAGTTTTCCCGAGTGGGAACCAATCCATTTCCCTGCTTCCGATGAATCATTCCTTTGAGTTCAACTGTCATATTTTGCCCGCCGTTTATCTGGGCGTGAATGTCGGCATCAACGCCGGGCTGAAGCGGTTGACCCGCGATTTCCAGACGTACAAGCCGGATTTTGCGTTTGTTGTGCCCCTGTTTCTCAATGAGTTTTACGCAAGCATCTGGATGAACGCACGGAAAGGCCGCAAAGAAGCCAAGCTCAAAACGGCGCTGTTCGTGTCGCGTTTTCTGCGTTTCCTGGGAATCGACATAAGAGACCGCCTTTTCGCCCATATAAAGGAAACATTCGGCGGGCAGCTCAATGTGTTCGTCTGCGGCGGTGCGCCGATCAACGAGCGCGTGGCCAAGTGTCTGGATGATATGGGTTTTGACATTATGCACGGCTACGGGATCACGGAATGCTCGCCGCTTGTCGCCGTGAATCTGAAAGGGCGGGGAACGCTGCAATCCGTGGGCAACGCGGTTCCGGGCGTTACCATCCGCATCGACAAGACCAATTCCGTCGGCATCGGAGAAGTGATGGTGAAGGGGGACAACGTGACCTCCGGCTACTATCATGACGAGGAATCCAACCGCGTATCCTTTGAGGACGGCTGGTTCAAAACCGGCGATTTCGGCTATGTGAACCGAAAGGGCGAGCTGTTCATCTCCGGGCGCAAAAAGAACCTGATTATCCTTGACAACGGCAAAAACGTTTCTCCCGAGGAGATCGAAGGCAAGATCGAAAGCGCCTGTGACTATATCCGGGATATTGTCGTCTATGACGCGGTGAAAAAGGTCAAGAACAAGAAGATCCACAACATCGCGGCAGCCGTTTCCGTCCGCCCGGACAGTGAGCTTTCCATGCTGGACATCGAGGAGATTCAGAAGCGCGTTGCGGAGGATATCCGCAAGATCAACCACAGCCTGGCCTTCTACAAGCGCATTGTCAGCCTGTATGTGACGCTGGAGGAATTCCCGAAGAACGCGACCCACAAGGTACTGCGCAACAGTGCCGAGGTGCGCAGGGGCACCATCGCACTTTAGCGTGTGCTTCCGAATCTCTGAAAACACGCTCGTGGGATGGTAGCGAAATAGTATTATTTACATATATCGGAGGACATTCACATGATGGACAAAATCAAGGAGATCATTGCACAGTACACCGAGATTGACCTCAACAAGATCAGTGAGGATACCCAGCTCAAGACCGATCTGGGGCTCAATTCTCTGGCCATGATGAACATCGTGGTGGAGCTTGAGGATGCCTTCGGTGTTGAGATCGATGAGAGCACCGCCATGGAATTCGTCACGGTGGGCGATGTGCTGGCTTACCTGAACAAAAACGGCGTTCACTGAGCGGAGAAAGCCGGACAACGGAAATGAAATGAGGGACAGAGCATGAGTGCGTATATTGAATTTACGGATGTATGCAAGCGTTATCAGATGGGCGACACGGTGATCAACGCCGTGGATCACGCCGGTTTTTCCATCGAAAAAGGGGAGCTTGCAATCATCCTGGGCGCCAGCGGCGCCGGAAAGACCACGATCCTCAATATCCTTGGCGGAATCGACACCAGCGATGAGGGTTCGATCATTGTGGATGAAAAGGATGTCAGCCGGCTGAACGATTCCCAGCTGATTGACTATCGCCGTTTTGACATCGGATTTGTGTTCCAGTTCTATAACCTGATCCAGAACCTGACGGCGAAGGAAAACGTCGAGCTGGCGGTGCAGATCTGCCCGGAGCATCTGGATGTGGACGAGGTGATGAGCCAGGTCGGGCTGGACGAGCGTAAAGACAATTTCCCCTCCCAGTTATCCGGCGGCGAGCAGCAGCGCGTGGCCATTGCCCGTGCGCTGGCAAAAAACCCCAAGCTCCTTCTGTGCGACGAGCCTACCGGCGCACTGGACTATGTTACCGGCAAAATGATTCTTTCTCTTTTGCAGGACACCTGCAAAAAGACCGGCATGACGGTCGTGCTCATCACGCACAACTCTTCCATCGCCCCCATGGCGGATCGCGTGATCCGTATGCGTTCCGGCAAGGTGGAGAGCGTGACGATGAATGAGAATCCCATGCCTGTCAGCGAAATTGAGTGGTAAGAGATAAGAGAGGCGCGCTGTGAAAAAGAAGGCACTTTTCAAAGATACATTCCGGGAGATCAAAAAGTCTCTGGGGCGTTTTCTGTCCATTATGCTGATCATTGCGGTCGGCGTGGGCTTTTTTGTCGGCGTCAAGGCGACTGCGCCCAGTATGTACGGCACTGCCGAGGACTATTTCTCCGCACAGAACCTGATGGATGTGGAGATTCTTTCCACCGTCGGCTTTTCCAGAGAAGACGCGGACGCTGTGGCGGAGCTGGATGAGATCAAGCACGTCACGCTGACCTATTCGGCTGACCTCATCACGGAGAACAACGGGGAATATGTGGTCGCAAAGGTCATGGCCATTCCGGCGGACATGGAAAACAGCATCAACCTGCCCGTGCTGCGGGAAGGCCGTATGCCGACCGGTGAGGACGAGTGCGTTGTCATAAAATCCACCCTTCTCGGCGTTCCGTATGCCATCGGAGATGAAATCACCTTTGAAGAATACGCCGGGGAAACCGTGACCGACGATGTGCTTTCCAGACGTTCCTTCAAGGTCGTCGGCATCATCGAATCCCCGCTCTATATTTCCTACTCCTTCGGAACTTCTTCCATCGGCAGCGGATCCATTTCAAGCTATATCATGATCCCCGCCGAAAACTTCCTGTATGAGCGCTACACGGAAATGTATGTGACCCTAAAGTGCCACGACGAAGGGATTTCCGCCTTTGACGAGGAGTACGACGAGATCTTAAGTCAGTTGACAAAGAAGCTGGAAAAGCTCGGCATTAGGCAGTATAACCTCTTTGCCGATGAAACAAACGCGCAGATCGCGGATGCGGAAGAGGAATACAACGAGGGCAAGGAAAAGGCAGACAAAGAGCTGAGTGAAGCGCGCACCCAGCTGGAGGATGCGAGAAAGCAGATCGACGACGGCCTGCTGGCATTGGAGCAGGGCTGGAAGGATTATGAGGCCGGCTCCGAGGAAGCGGACAAACAGATCGCGGACGCGGAGAGACAGTTAAGACACGCGGAGGCCTCCATCCAGAGCGGCAAGAAGGAGCTGGCTGCCGGTATTGCCGAATATGAGCAGAAAAAGAAGGAAACCGAGGCCAAGCTGAAGGATGCGCGTGCGCAGCTGGACAGCGGCTGGGCGGAATACAATGCAGGCAAATCCGAGTATGAGAAGGCGGAAAGAGAATTCTCCGCCGCCACCGCCGAGTATCAGGATGCCATCGAAGAATACGAACAGGCCAAAGAGGAATATGAGCAGGCACAGCGGGCAGTGTCCATGGCACAGGCTACGCTGGATCAGATCAAGGCGCAGATAGATCAGGAGGAAAGCCACACCATCAGCGCGACGGATCTTGCAATCCTTCAGGCTGCACTGGAAGCTTCAAAGGCCCAGTTGCAGAACTATCAGGAGCAGCTAAGCACGATGGAGCCCGGAACACCGGAATACATCGAGATGGAGCAGAAAATTGCGGATCTCGAGGAGTCCATTGCACGGCAGGAAGAGGAGCTTGCCAACCTGTCGGTCGGCAGTGAAGTGAGCAAAGAGGAGATGCTGGAAGCCTACGATGAAGCGCAGGCGGCATTGGACGACGCGCAGAGAGAATTGGACGAAGCCAAGGCGCAGATGGACGAAGCCGATGCGCAGATGGCAGAGTACAATGAATACAAAGCCCAGCTCGAATCGGCAGAATCCGAGCTGAACAGCGCAAGAATCGAGCTGGAAGCCGGGGAAAGAGAATATGAAGCCGGAAAGGTAGAGGCGGAGCGACAGCTTGCCGCGGCTGCCCAGGAAATCGAGGACGGCAAGCGAGAGCTGGAAAATGCCAAAGCCAGCCTGAAAAGCGGTCAGAGAACGCTGAAAAAGAAGAAGGCTGAGGCACAGAAAGAACTGGATGATGCGCACCGGCAGCTTGTGGATTCCGAAGAACAGTTGGACGATGCGCAGGATGAATATGAAGAAGGCATGGCGGAATACACCGATTCCATGGCCGAAGTGGAAAAGGAGCTGTCCAGCGGCTTCAATCGCATTCAGAATGCGAAAAGCATGATTTCCGACGTGGTGGCGGGCAAGTGGTATGTGCTCTCCCGCGAGGACATCATGGTGAACTATGCGAACTTCCGGCAGGACGCCATGCGAATCGACGCCATCGGCGACGTGTTCCCCGTGTTCTTCCTGATGGTCGCGGCACTGGTCTGCTTAACCACCATGACCCGCATGATTGACGAGCAACGCACCCAGATGGGCACCTACAAGGCGCTGGGCTACACCCAGTTTGAAACGGCGTCCAAGTATCTGGTGTATGCGGCGCTGGCCTGCGTGGGCGGCTGCATTGTCGGCCCCGTGGCACTGTCGCAGATTCTGCCCCGCGTCATCTTCGGGGCGTACAGTATTCTGTATAGTCTGCCTTATTTCATCATCAAGGTTCCCATCGGAATGCTGCTGGTCTCCGTTGTCGTGGCACTCATCTGCACGGTTGCGGTTGCGGCGGTCGTCTGTTGGAAGGAGCTGCGCACCACCACTGCGGCGCTGATGCGCCCCAAGGCTCCCAAGGCGGGTAAAAAGATATTCCTGGAAAAGCTGCCCTGGCTGTGGAAGCATTTCTCCTTCTTCCAGAAGCTGACGGCCAGAAACCTGCTCCGCTACAAGCTCCGCCTGTTCATGACGGTGCTGGGCATTGCCGGCTGCATGGCGTTGGTGGTTGCGGGCTTCGGTCTGAACAATGCGATTTCGCCCATTTCCGATATTCAGTATGGTGAGTTGAGCCGTGAGGACGTTACCTTCTACCTGAACCAGACCAGCGAAAAAGAGAAGTTGGATGATCTGATCACCCAGCTTGAGGAAGATCCGCGGGTTGAGAGCCAGATCTGCGTTGTCACCTATGACTGCAAGGCTTCGGATCCGGAAGGCAAAGTCCAGATGGAGGACACCTTTGTATTCGTTCCCGAAAACAAAGACAGCATCGCCGAGATCATAAATCTGCGCGACCCGGATACCAAGACACCTGTTGCCCTGACGGACGATGGCGCGGTAATCACCAATAAGCTCTCCAAAAAGCTCGGAGTCGGAATCGGGGACGAGATCTGCACGACCTTCAACGACAAAACGTACACCATGAAGGTAACGGGGATCGCCGAATGCTACATTTATAACTATGTGTATATTTCTCCCGACTATTATGAGAAAGTGACCGGGGAGAAGAACGGCTATTCCCAGGTGATCCTGTGTTGCACTGATGACATGGGCAGCCACGATGCCTTCTCTGAGGAATGGCTGGCAAAGGATAGCCGCATCGTCAGCGCATACTTCACGGATATGGCGAGCAATGCGGTCAAGGATACGATGGCCTCGCTTTCCATCGTCGTGTTTGTCATGATTCTCTGCGCCGGAGTTCTGGCCTTTATCGTGGTTTATAATCTCACCAACATCAACATTTCCGAGCGTGTGCGTGAGATTGCTACCGTCAAGGTGCTTGGCTTCAATCATAAGGAAGTCAATATGTATATTTTCAGAGAGAACATCATCATGTCCGTGCTGGGCGTGCTGGTGGGCTCCTTCCTGGGTTATCTCATGGCGCAGTTCATCATCCAGACCGTCGAGGTCAGTATGGTTACCTTCTCCCACGACATCAAATTTGTCAGCTACCTCTATTCCGCCTGCATCACCATGGGCTTCACCGTCCTTGTGAACCTGTTCATGACCAAGCGGATGAAGGCAATCAGTATGGTGGAATCCTTAAAAGCAATCGAGTAAGATTGCAGACCGTATAAGGTTGATTGAAAAAGAGAGTAAAGTGCTCTGAAAATGCAATTTGCTCTCTTTTTCTTGACCATCAGCATTAAGAGAAATAGTATTGAAGGAGACTATCTGTGTTTCCTCGAAAACGGTTATGTCATTGGAAACAACCGGGATAGGAATATGAACGTGAGAAAAAAAGAGTATAAGGGACTTGAACTGTACGAGCTTTCCGCCAGCCAGGAGCTAAACGCCTTTCAGTTGAATTTCTGTCTTCACAAGAATGTGGCGCAAATTCCGACCTATATCATCACCGACCACAGGCTGGATCCGCAGATTTTCAAAAAGGCGTTGATCATCGAGCAGGAACGCAACGACTGCCTTCGGGAACACTTTGTAAGAACCCTGAAAGGCACCCGCTCTTACTTCCTGCCCTCTTTGCCGGAGCCGGAAATCGGATTTGCCGATTTTTCGGGAAAGACCCGGGAGGATATGGTGGCCTACCTGCTTGAGGATGCAAAGAAGACGATCCGCTATCTGAAGGGTCAAGTCTTTCGCACAATCCTCTTTACGACCTGGGACGGTCGGAGCGGGTTGTATTTCAACGTTTCCCACATGAACATGGACATTGCTGCCGTGTTTATCTTCTACAGGGATCTCTTAAGCGTGTATCTGGCGCTGGAAAACGGAACGGAAATGCCCGCGCCGCTGACCCGGTTTGAGGACAGCCTGATACGCGATCTGGAACGGAAGCATGACCAAAAGCGGCATGATGCGGATGCGGCGTTCTTCAATTCCGTCTATCCACCGGACAATCCTTCTTTCTGTGCGGGAGTTGACGGGATGCGGATGCTGAACAAGACGCGCAAAAGGAGGCGGGATCCGAATTACCGTTTCGCAATTTATGTTGACCTGTTGCACGACAAAAGCCTGACCCTGCGCTGCCACATGGACGGTGACGAGATTCGCAGAGTGGACGACTTTGCGCGGGAGTATCATGCGCCGCTGCAGAGCCTCATCATTCTGGGAATGCGCAGCTATCTTTCCGCGATCAATGAGCGCTCGGAGAACGTGACCTTCGCCATGGTCAACAACCGCCGGGTGCGCGTGGATGACCTTCACTGCGGCGGACTGCGCATTCAGGCACAGCATCTGCGTACCATCGTCAAGGAGGATGCTACCTTTACGGAGGCTCTGAAGACAGTCACACAGGAGCAGCTCGCCGTCATGCGCCATTCGGATTTCTCTATCATGGATAGTTTTAAGATCGAATCAAAAAATCAAAAGCATCTTATGACCGAAGCGGATGTTTCCATGGTTCTTTCCTGCGTTCCGCTGGATTCGACCTTCACCATTGAAGGAATGAACATTGAATTTGACGGCATGACCACCGGCCATTTCGCCAGCAACCTATACGCCCTCATTGTGCCCAGCTTCACGGACGGCGGCATGGATTTCTTCTATGAATACCGCCCCTTCAACTTTACGGAGGAGGAAATCGGAAGGCTGCATGAGGAGACCGTCCGACTGATCCGAATGGGGATGGAGCATCCCGACATCACCATCGGCGAGCTGATGGATTCCGTGAAATAGAACATTACGAAAGACTTCATACATATTGAAGCGATTCAGCATAAAAGCAGTCCGATTTGTCTTAATGACAGATCGGGCTGCTTTGTGTATGGGGGATGCCTGTATTGCAAAGAATCCGTCGGTTCATTGCGGGGAGGGGTCTTTCCGGCTGTGCTCTGCGATTGCCGATTCATAATTACAGTCGGCATCCTCGGGACGCCGAAGGAGATAGTGGGGGAGATGGTGCCAGGTCAAGGCCTCACACAAAACCATGCCCATGCGCTCATAAAGCCTTTTGTTTCGCTCCGTGTGGGTTTCGCAGAGAAAGGGTCTGCTGCCCACAACTTCGTTGAAAAAACGGAAAATGATTCCGCTGCCCCGGGCTGTTCCTATCGTTGCAAGGCTGTGAAGATAGTAGTCGCCTTTCTGATTGTATTTTTTTACAACCCTCTCGGATATAAGCAGGTATTGGAGCATCCGAAGCCGTGAGGCTAAGGAATAATCGCGGAACTGATCGACCAACAATCTCCGCATCCTGCGCGAAAACGGCGAAGGATTGTTGTCCTCGGGCTTTTCAAGGCAGGCCACGAAGTTCATTTCTTCATTCACATAGGTGGAATCCTGCCATATATTTACCCAAACGAACATAAACTTCGTCAACTGATGGCGATAATCTGTGCAGCCGCGCAGGCACTCCCGGTAGAGCGGGTATTCTATGAACGCCTCGGTCAGCACCTCCGCAACCTTTTCTTCTTCACCGTTTTTCATCTTTCTGAACATATCTTGATCTCTTTTCCACAGTATGTTTTCCCCGCACAATTCATGTGCGTTTTGTCAAATCAGCGTAACGGTCTGTGACAAACACAAGTATAGCACACACAGCGAAAATAACAAGCGCTTGAACAGGCATTTCAAAGAAGGAAGCGGGCGAACGGTTGCGTGATTGCCTGACCGCCTGTATAATGGAAATCAAATGATTGCACAGCGGAAAAGCTTATCCATATAAATAGGACTGAAATGAGGGTGGAAAAATAATGAAGGAAATGCTGAAAAAGAACGGATATGCCATTGGAATAGATTACGGCACGCTGTCCGCCCGAGCGGTGGTGGTGTCCTGCGCAAGCGGGCAGGTGATGGGGGAGAGCGTTGCGATTTTCCCGCATGGGGTCGTTACCGGGAATCTCCCGGACGGAACGCCGCTGCCCGCGGATGCGGCGCTGGCCGAGCCGCAGGACTATAAGGACGCGCTGGTCAAAAGCATCCGGGGCGCGCTGGAGAAGTCCGGCGTAAGCCCTGACGAAATCATCGGGATCGGCATTGACGCTACGGCCTACACTATGGTGCCGTGCCTATCGGACGGCACGGTGGTGAGCGAGCTTCCCGGGTTTGAAAAGCATCCCATGGCCTATATCAAGCTGTGGAAGCACCATGCGGCGGCGGGACAGGCCGACAGGATTCAGGCACTATACGAAAACGAGGGCAAATTTGCCGTGCTTGAAAACTATGCCGGAACCTGCAACTGCGAATATGCCCTGCCCAAGCTGCTGGAAACCTATGAGGAGGACAGGGCAGTCTTTGACGCGACGGAGCGGTTCTGCGACCTGGGCGAATGGCTGGCGCTGCTGCTGACCGGGAAGCAGGTGCACAGCCTGTATTCCGCCGGGTTCAAGGGCTTGTGGAGCGAAAAGACCGGCTGGCCGGAGAAGGATGAATTAGACGCGCTGGCGGACGGCTTTGCGGCGGCCTTCTTTGCGAAATTCGCGGGGGAAATCTCGGATTATTCCGCGCCCTGCGGAGTTCTCAAGAAAGCTGCGGCAGAGCGTTTGGGGCTGAAAGCGGGAATCCCCGTGGCTGTGCCCATGGGCGACGGCAGCACGCCGGGGCTTTACTTCTGCGCAAAGGAGCCGAAAACCATTGCCATCACCGTGGGCACCTCTATGGCGATGTCCTTCACCTCTGACGAAAAAATGACCATCGGCGGCATCAACGGTGTGACCTTCGGCGGCATGGTGCCGGGGAGGTGGTCGTATGACGCGGGAACGCCCTGCGCGGGGGATATGCTGGACTGGTTCTGCAAAGCCATGGTGCCCTCCGAGATTTCCGCACAGGCGGAAGCGAAGGGGAAAGGGCTTCACGAATATCTGTCGGAACAGGCAGATAAAGAGTCGTGGAGCAATTCCGTGACGGTACTGGACTGGTGGAACGGGAACCGCTGTGTCCTTAACAATATGGCGCTGCGCGGAAACGTACTCGGCATGGGGCTTTCCACCACTACCGCCGACCTTTATTGTGCCTTTGTGCAGTCGATTGCGTGCAGCATCCGCATCATTTTGGAGCATTTTGCGGCAAACGGACTGCCTTTTGACAAAATCGTGCTCTGCGGCGGCATTCCGCTGAAAAACGGCTTCTTGGTGCGGCAGATTGCGTCCGTCCTGGGCAGACCTGTGGAGGTCTCCGAGGAGACGCTGCTCACGGCGGTCAGCTCGGCGATTTTGGGTGCTATGGCCGGAGGAATGGAGATGGGAGAAGCCATCGAAAACATGGCTTCTGCCGGGTGCATGACCGTGGAGCCTGACGCGGCACACGGGAAACAGTACGATGAAATCTATGGAAGATGGAAGCACTATCACGATCTGCTTGGAGAAAAGAATGCCTGATATGGCAGCAAAATGCGGAGATTTTCCCGAAAATTAGGTCAGCGATGTTTCCATTCTGTTTCAAATGGGTTATACTATAATTGTTAGAGTATATACGGGCAAATAGTCCGTTTTGTGAGGATGGAGGAGCGGAATATGAAGCTGAGAAAGAGAGTGCTTTCGTGGATGTTGGCGGTCATGATGGCGCTGACGACCGTTTTCGGTCTCGGTGTGGTGCCCGTGGCGGCTTCCGGGAGCACGGGCAACGACACGTTCATCAAGATCGTTTTTGTGGACTGCGGCAGAAAGTATTTCTCCGTTAGTTCCTTAAAGAGCATCATCGACAATGCCGCCTCTGCCGGGTTTACCCATGTGCAGCTGGGCATCGGCAACGACGGGCTGCGCTTCCTGCTGGATGATCTGTCGCTGACTGTCGGCGGCACGACCTACACAAGCGCGCAGGTTTCCGCAGGGCTGCATAGCGGCAACGAAGCGTACAGCAACTTTACCGTAGATGAGCTGACCGAGAGTGAAATGGATGAGATTCTGGCCTATGCCAAATCCAAGAGCATTTCCATCATCCCGCTCATCAACACCCCTGGGCACATGGACGCCATTGTGGACTGCATGGAATACTGCGGCCTTTCCAACGTGGCGTATGCCGGTTCCGCCCGCACGGTGGATGTGACCAATTCCACGGCCGTGGCCTTTACGCAGACGCTGGTTAAGAAGTATGCGGAGTATTTTGCGAAAAAAGGCTGCACTTACTTTAACATGGGCTCGGACGAGTACGCCAACGACAAATACACCTCCGGCTCCATGGGCTTCGGCAACCTCATCAGCAGCCGCAAATACGGCTCCTTCGTCTCCTATGTCAACGGTCTGGCTTCCATCATCAAGGACGCGGGCATGACCCCCATGGCCTTCAATGACGGCATTTATTTCAACAACACCACCTCCTATGGCACTTTTGACAACGATATTGTGATTCTCTACTGGTCCTCCGGCTGGTCGGGCTACACGCCTATGTCCGCTTCCACCCTGCACAACACCTACGGCTTTGAGGTTGTCAACACCCACGGCGACTACTATTGGGTGCTGGGCAAGAGCGACTGGCAGTGCACCGCCACGAAGGCCTCCGGCTTCAATGTCAATTCCTTCCAGGGTTCGACCATTTCCGACCCCTACGGCGCGTGCTTCTGCATCTGGTGCGATTATCCCCAGGCGGACACCGACACAAACGTGGTGAAGAACACCGCCGCCGTGATTGCTGCCTTCGGTTCCGCGCTGCCCGAGAGCAAGGGGCAGGAAACGCCCAAGACCACGCAGGGCAATCCCTTCCCGCAGGGCACGGCGGGCAGCAACTCCTTCCGCATTCCCTCCCTTGTGACCTTATCCGACGGAACGCTGGTCGCGGCGGCGGATGCCCGCTGGAACACCGTTTATGACGGCGGCGGACTGGACACGCTGGTGAGCGTTTCCAAGGACGGCGGAGAAAACTGGACGTATGCTTTCGCCAATTACTTGGGCGACAACGGAAATGTGTATAACGGTTCGTCCTCCACGGCTTTCATTGACCCAGCCATGGCAGTGGACGGCAATGACACCGTTTATTTGCTGTGCGACCTTTACCCCTACGGTGTGGCATTAAACGGCAGCGGCAATACCGCGCCCTCCACATCCTTAGCCTTTGACGGAAACGGCAATCTGAAGCTCGCTGCCGGCAGCAGCACCTCCTATTCCTATTATCTCGATCTGTCCGATTATACCATCCGTAATAGCTCCGGCACGGTTGTTTCCGGCTACACGGTGGATGAGCACTTCAATATCAAGGGCACAAATTGCGACACGAACCTGTTCTGCGCCGATTCGCCCTATAAGGTCGTGCGCACAGGCTATCTGTATCTTACAAAGTCCACAGACGGCGGTAAATCGTGGTCTGCCCCGACTCTATTAAACCTCAAAACCTCCTCCGAGATGGCCTGTCTGGTTGCCCCGGGCAACTCCGTTGTGACCGCTGACGGTACCGTTGTTTTTCCCGTGTATTCTTACAACGGCTCCAACGAAAGCCAGCGCGTCAGCTTCATTTACTCCAAGGATTCCGGCGCGACCTGGCAGCGCAGCGAAAGTCTTTCCTACAACTGGGGCTCCGAGAGCGAATGCGTGGAGCTTGCCGACGGCACGCTGCGCTTCTTCTTCCGCAACAACAACTGCAAAATCTGCTATGCCGATGCAAAGGCTTCCGCCTCCGGCTATGCTTGGAGCACGCCCGTTGTCACGAACGTCTCCGTGAACTCCAACACTCAGTTATCCGCGCTTTCCTATTCCAAAACCTTGGACGGCAAGCAGGCAATCCTCATTTCCTGCCCTGCGGGTTCCGAAGCTTCCGGCAGCAATTCCTCCGCCGGCACGGCGCGTGTCAACGGTAAGATTTTTGTCGGTCTGGTCGATGAAGACGGCAGCATGAACTTTGCCTATTCCATGAGCGTGCCGTCCGTCCATTCCGCGAACCGGTTCGGCTACTCCGCGCTGACGGAAAACAAGGACGGCAGCATTGCCATTCTGTATGAGGATTACACAAACGGCTGGGGCAGCGGGGATGACTGCCTGTGCAAGATGAACTTTGCGACATACTTAATTTCCGCCATTGCGCCCGGCGCGGCGGTGGGGGAGAAGGCACTTTCCGGCAGCCGCGAGGAAGTGAACTTTGATGACGGCTGGAAGTTCCATTTAGGTGATGTGTCCGATGCCTATGCTGCTTCCTTCGATGATTCCGCATGGGATTCCGTGACCCTGCCGCATGACTTTTCTATTTCCCAGAGCTACACGACCTCCGGCGAGGCGGAATCCGGCTTCCTGCCCGGCGGCACGGGCTGGTACCGCAAGAGTTTTTCCGTGGAGGAAAGCGAAATCGGCAAAACCTTCCTGCTGAACTTTGACGGCGTGTATTCCGATGCTTATGTTTACTGCAACGGGCAGTATGTGGGCGAGCACCACTACGGCTATTCCGCCTTTGCCGTCGATCTGACCGAGTATGTAAAGAGCGGCAGTAATGTGATCGCTGTGAAGGCCGTGAACAACATCCCTTCCAGCAGATGGTATTCCGGCAGCGGCATTTACCGCGATGTGACGCTCATTTCCGCAAACCCTGTGCATATTGCGCTGAATGGCACCGCCGTTACCACGCCGGACATTGCTTCCGGTAAGGGCACGGTGCAGGTTTCCGCAGAGATCGTCAATGACAGCGCAGCGGACAAAACCGTCACCGTCACGGCTAACATTTACAGAAAGAACAGCTCTGTTCCCGTTGCCTCCGGCAGTAAGAGCGTGACCGTCAAAGCGGGAAGCACTGTTTCTGCCGACATAAGCGCGGTGGTTTCTTCCCCGGCTCTGTGGTCGACGGATGACCCGAACCTTTACACCGTGCAGAACGTTGTGACCGTGGACGGCAAGGAAGTCGATGCGGTCACGGACGATTTCGGATTCCGCTGGACGGAGTTTGACGGCACAAAGGGCTTCTCCTTAAACGGCGAAACCGTGAAGCTCAACGGTGTGTGCCTCCACCACGACCAGGGCGGTCTGGGCGCTGCGGCGTATTCCGATGCCATTGAGCGGCAGTTGCGTCTCATGAAGGACATGGGCGTCAACGCCATCCGCACCACCCACAACCCCGCAGACGAAAACCTGATTGCTCTGTGCAATGAATTGGGGCTCATGGTCATTGAGGAAGCCTTTGACGGGTGGAGCCAGCCCAAGAACGGCAACAGCAACGATTTCTCCAAATACTTTAACGCCACGATCTCTGCCGACAACGGCCTTGTGGGTGCCGAGAGCGGCGAAACATACGCGCAGTACGCCATTACCTCCATGGTGCGGCGTGACCGCAATGCGCCCTGCGTGATTCTGTGGTCGTTAGGCAACGAGATCACCGAGGGAACTTCGACCTCCTGCTCCGCTTATCCGACGATTGCGAAGAATCTGATTGCGTATGTGCAGGCGCAGGACACCTCACGCCCTGTCACCATCGGAGACAACACCCGCGTCACGGACAAAACCTCCGTTATGGGGCAGGTGCTCTCTGCTGTGCAGAGCGCGGGCGGCGTGGTGGGCTTCAACTACGCTTCTTCTTCCCAGCTTTCCTCTCTGAACAGCTATTGGGGCGCGCTGGTTTCCTCCGAAACCACATCCGCCACCAATTCCCGTGACGTGTATGTGTCCCAGAGCAACAACGCTGGGGTGGATGGGGAATATCACCTGACCTCCTACGACACCTCCGCCGTGAGCTGGGGCAAGACCGCCCACGCTTCCCTTTATGACACGCTGACCAAGGACTATATTTCCGGCGAATTTGTCTGGACGGGCTTTGACTACTTAGGCGAACCCACGCCCTACAACGGCACGGGCAGCGGCTCCGTCACCGGCTCCGGCGCGATGCCCAACAGCAGCTATTTCGGCATTGCGGACACCACGGGCTTTGTGAAGGACACCTTCTACTTCTACCGCAGCCAGTGGAACACCAAGGAAAATACCCTGCACCTTGTCACCGCCTGGGATGCGGACAACCAGTACACAACAAACGGCAAAACGCCCGTTGTCATCTATTCCAACGCCGCGAAGGTCGAACTGTACCGCAACGGCAGCCTCATCGGTACCGCCACGGGCACTAGGCACACGACCGCCGCCGGGCATACCTACATAACCTACACCACCGCTTCCGACAACACCTCCGTCTGCACAGCGGTGTCCGGCAGCGGCTCCACCGCGCTCTATGCAACCTTTAATGTGACCTATGCTTCCGGCATAATCTCGGCTAAGGCCTATGACGAAAGCGGCAAAGAGATCACCGATTCCTGCGCGGGCGAGACTTCCGTGTCCACTCCCGGCGCGGCGGCAAAGATCAGGCTCACGGCTGAAAAGGGTGCCGCAAATACGGGCGAGCTTGTCTACTTTGATGTGGAAATAACCGATGTAAACGGTATCTTTGACACCACCGCAGAGCCGACAATCAACATCACACTTTCCGGCAGCGGAAAAATCCTTGCCGTGGACAACGGCGATCAGGCCACCACGAAAAAGGGACAGCAGCCTTCCGTCCTCACCTCCGACACCGCCGCAAGCCTCCCGGCCTACGCAGGGCGTGCGCTGGTCATTGTGCAGGCAGGGGAAGGCGATGAGGCGATCACGCTGACCGCCACCGCCTCCGGCCTGGAAACCGCTATATCTTCCGTCTCCGTAAACGGCGGGGAAATCCCCGATGCGCCGGACGAGCCGGAGAAAGCGGGCTTTGTCGATCCTGACGGCGGCGAAGAACTGCTGGATGCGCTGAACTTATCCGGCGACGAAGGCACGACCCTGACCGCACGTTTTGCGGGCAGCAAGGGCACACCTGCCGTTTCCGTGGGCAATTTATCGGTTGCGGCGGCTTCCATAAACAACGGAACTGTCAGCATCACCCTTAAAAAGCCCGGTGAAACCACCGTTACGGTTTCCTACCTTGGCAAGACCTATCCCATTGCCCTGACGGTCTACAAGGCCTACGCAAAGCAACAGACCATCGAATTGGACATCGGGGAAAGCACCACCTTTGTGGACGAAACGGGCGATTACGAAGCCGCTTACACAAAGGATCGCTTGGATGAAGCCATTGCCTCCGTCACCGTTCAGGGCACCACGGTTGCCGCTGTACCCGCCGTGGAGGGCGGCCTCACCAAGCAGACAACACTGGGGAGCACCTGCTTAATTGGCTATGTCAGCGGTAGCAGCAAATATTTCCTCACTGCCAGCGGGTCTTCGCTCTCTTACACAAACGATGCAAGCAAGGCGACCGTCTGGTCGGTCTCCGGCTCCGGCAGCAGCATTTACTTAAAATCCGGCAGCTACTACCTGCGCCATAACAACAACAGCTTAGGGCTCTCCACCTCGACTTCCAACGCGACATGGAGCTATTCGTCCTCCAAGGGTTTCTACTATTCCTCCTCCACCAAGAGCTTCTTCTCGAGCCGCACAAGCACCTATTACCTCTGTTACAGCAGCGGCTTTAAGCTCTCCACCTCCTCCACCAAGTACGCTGCGGCCTACACCGTGGCCGAAGGCACACCCGGGGTGGAAGGAAAAGCCTATACTACCATAACCATTTCCGGTCTGTCAGGCGGAGAGACCAAGGTGGGCATCGGCGATACCCTCTACACCGTGAAGGTTAAGAGCCCCCATCAGGTTATCACCGTTTACACCGTGGATGATGTTGGAAAGACCCTGAAGGATTCCTACACCATCTCCGGCGCGGAGGGCACGCTCTACACCGTGGATGCGCCGGCGCTTTACGGCTATGTTGCCCCGCAGCCCGTGTCCGGCACATTCACCGGGGACGTAACCGGGACGATCACCCTCATTTATAACTTAAACACCGACAAAAATGCCCTGAAAAACGCGCTGGATGCCGCCATCACCGAGCAGGGCGAATACACCGACGCAACTTACCAAGGCTATGCCGCCGCGCTGGCTGCCGCGAAGACTGTCTACAACAAACCTCGCGCCACCCAGACCGAGGTGGACGAGGCACTGTCCGCGCTGAACGATGCCAGGGACGCACTCACCGACAAGGTTTACACCGTGACGGTGCACTTTACCGATGCTTGGGGCGACAAGCTGGCGGAGGACGAAACGCAGAGCGGCAAAAAGGGCGAGGTCTACGCCTTCACGCCCGCGCCCATCGACAATTACGACACCCCCGAAGCCGTCTCCGGCACCTTCGCAAAGGACGATTCTTTCACGCTGGTTTATGTCCTCAACACCGACAAATCCACGCTGAAAACCCTGCTGGACGAAGCCCTGCCCGCCGCAGACTACACAACGGCAAGCTTCGCACCCTATTCTGCCGCGCTTATTTCCGGCAAAGCGGTCTATGACAACGCAAAGGCCAAGCAGGGTGATGTCGATCAAGCCGTCAAGGCCATAAACGATGCCAAAGATGCGTTGGCGGAACTGACCTACGGCAGCATCACCGTGCATCTGATAGATGATGCGGGAGAGACGATAGGCGAGGATATTTTTCTGGAAGGCGAGACCGGCACGACCTACACCGTCATCCTTGACCCCATCGAGAATTACGACACCCCCGACCCCATTACGGGCAGCTTCGGAAAGAACACCGCGGATGAGGCAAACGCCGTCTATGTTCTTAACACCGACAAAACAGCACTGAAAAGGCTGCTGGATGAAACCCTCGCCGAGAGCGACTACACCGCCGTGACTTACGTCCCTTACAAGCAAGCCATGACGGACGGAAAGACCGTCTACGACAACGCCCGCGCTATGCAGACCGAAGTGAATGCGGCTGTCACCGCCATTGAGAACGCCAAGGCTGCCCTGAAAAAGAATGGCAGCACCTTTACCTTGGACACGGACGGCATCGATTCCGGCAGCGAATATGTGCTCACCAACACCTCCGGCTACGCGCTGGGCGTGAGCAACGGCAGCATCACCGCAACCAAGCTCACGGCCTCCAACAGTGCCCTTTCCAATGTTTCGGACAATTACGTCTGGATCATCACGGGGAACACCTCCAACGGCTATGTGCTGAAAAACAAGTCCACGGGCACTTATCTGACCTACTCAACCTCTTCTAACTGGTTCACCATCTCATATACGCTCAAGGTCTCTTCCACCCAGACCGCATGGAAACGCAAGACCTCCGGCAGCTACACGCGCCTTTATGCCACCGCCAGCCGCAAGAGCCTCTACCTGCGCTACAGCAGCGGATTTGGTATCGCAACCTCCGCGACTTCCTCATGCAATCTGATGCTTTACAAGGCGCAGTAAACGGAACCCAAACAGGCACAGAGCACACAAAAGAGTCAAATCTTTCGTGTGCTCTGCTTTTTTAGATGTGTTTCAGCGTTTCTTCATTAGCCCATAGGGCGGCTTCATTGAAAAAAGCACCCTCTCAGGTGCTTTTTCATGGTGCCGAAGGCGGGGCTCGAACCCGCATGAAGTTTCCCTCGAGGGATTTTAAGTCCCTTGTGTCTGCCATTCCACCACTTCGGCGCGAGAATAAGTATAGCATGGGAGGGGCGTTTCGTCAAGACGGGATGGAGGGATTTGCAAAAAAAGTCCGCAGGAAGAGAGAAAGATTTCCAAGCTGCAAAAGTTGAAAAAAGGTATTGCAAAATGAGAACGTATGTTTTATACTTGAAATAGAAAAAGCGGGGAACGTATGTGCGTGCTTAGGAGCGGAAGGAGGGCATGGAGCGTGAAGGCGGAAAAGACCTATCTGGCGATTGACCTAAAATCGTTCTATGCCTCCGTGGAGTGCCGGGAGCGCAAGGTTGACCCGCTGGACACCTATCTGGTGGTGGCGGACGAGGACAGGACGGACAAGACCATCTGCCTTGCGGTGTCGCCGGCGCTGAAGGGGTTCGGGATTCCGGGGCGCGGGCGGCTGTTTGAACTGAAAGAGCGGGTCAACGCGGTGAACGCCTACCGCAAAAGCCACGCGCCGGGCGGGGAATTTACGGGAAAGACGCTGTTTGACCGGGAATTGAAGGCAAATGACGGGCTGGAGTTGGATTTCATCTGCGCAAAGCCGCGCATGAGCCTGTATGTGGATTACAGCACGCGCATCTACAATATTTACCGGGAGTTTGTGTCGAAGGACGATATGCACGTTTACTCCATCGACGAGGTGTTCATCGACATCACGCCGTACATGGAGCTGTACCGCAAGTCGGCGCGGAAGCTGGCGGAGGAAATGATCAAGAAGGTTTACACGGAAACGGGCATCACGGCGACGGCGGGCATCGGGAGCAACCTGTACCTGTGCAAGATCGCCATGGACATTGAGGCGAAGCACTCGCCGCCCGACGAGAACGGGGCGCGTATCGCGGAACTGGATGAATACACCTACCGGGAGCGGCTGTGGAGCCACAGGCCGCTGACGGACTTCTGGCGCATCGGGCCGGGAACGGCGAGAAAATTGCAGAAATACGGGATGTTCACCATGGGGGATGTGGCGCGGTGCTCCATCGGTTCCCGGGGCGACACGCACAACGAGGAGCTGCTTTACAAGTTGTTCGGCATCAATGCGGAGCTCATCATCGACCACGCCTGGGGCTATGAGCCCTGCACCATCAAGGATATTAAAAGTTATAAGCCCATCAACAATTCCCTGAGCTCGGGACAGGTGCTGCCGGAGCCCTACACCAACGAAAAAGCCTATCTTGTGGTGCAGGAGATGGCCGATCTGCTGGCACTGGACTTGGTGGACAGAAAGGTGCTCACCGATCAGGTGGAGGTCTACATCGGGTATGATGTGGAGAACCTCAATGACCCCAAGCGGCGGGAGAATTACAAGGGCGTGATCGAGAAGGACTTTTACGGACGGTTGGTGCCCAAGGCGGTGCACGGCAGCACGCGCCTGCCGCACAAAACCTCCTCGGGAAAGGTGCTGGTTGCGGCCATCATGGGCATCTTTTCGCGCATCACTGACCCGTGTCTGCTGGTGCGGCGCATGGTGATTTCAGCGGGGAATCTTGTGACCGAGGAGGAGCTGGAAAAGGACGGGGAAAAGATTCAGCTCAATCTGCTGGATGAGGATTTCGGAAACCCGGAAAAGCTGGAGGAAGAGCTGGCGCGGGAGGAAAAGGAGAAGAAGCGAGCACAGGCCGTGCTGGAAATCCGCCGGAAATTCGGGAAAAACGCGGTGCTCATGGGCATGAACCTGGAAGAAGGGGCGACGGCGAAGGCGCGCAACGGGATGATCGGCGGACATAAGAAATAGCGGTCAGCGAATCGAGGATGGATTATGGAGGGCAATCGGTATTGGGACATGATGCGGCACGGGCGACCGTTGTCGGTCAGGCACCCACGGATGCCGCAGGGCAACCGGGCGGCGCAGTTTGCGGCCTATGCGGCGCTGTCGGGGTTCGGGGACGTCATTGACGAGGCGGGGCGCATGACGCTGCAGCGCATCGAAATGAGCGAAAGTCAGGAAGAAATGCTGGACGAACGGCTCAACTTGCTTTATGATAGATTAAGAGAGCTGCCGGAAATCAAGGTGCAGTTCTTTGTGAAGGACGCAAAAAAGGAAGGCGGCAAGGTTGTGACGCTCTGGGGACGGGCGCAGAAAATTCAGGAGGAAAAGCTGTTCCTCATTGGTGAAAAAACCATCCCGATCAAGGACATTACGAACCTTGCGGGCGCAATTTTTGAAGGGCTGGAATGATATACTGCGGAAAACGGAGAAAAACATTGACAATTTTGCGTTTGCTCCGACAGAGAAAATCGAAACCGGGATGTATAGGACAAAAACATGGAGAGGTGCAACATGAAAAGAGAATTGGGAATTGCCCGGTGCGGGCTGGCTTGCTGCCTTTGCAGCGAAAATGCCCATTGCGCGGGCTGCAATTCGGGGGAATGCCCGGACAAGGACTGGTGCAAAAACCGCAAGTGCTCAAAGGAAAAGGGCATTGCGGGGTGCTGGGAGTGTGAAAACAAGGACTGCCGCGAAGGGCTGCTGGGGAAGGTCAAACCTTACGCTTTTACGGAGTTTGTGAGAAGATACGGCCTGAAAGAGCTGCTGGATTGCCTGGAGCGCAACGGGAAAAACGGTGTGGTCTATCACAGAAGCGGCATCATCGGCGACTATGACGACTTTGAGGACATAGAAAGCGCCATTGCCTTTATCAAAACGGGGAAGAAAGCATGATGGAACGGGAAATTCTGCTCTATCACACCCTGCGCGGGTTGCACCTGCTGGAAAAAGCACCCACGGACAGAGTTCTGCGTGACCTCATGGGCTTACAGGCGCAGTTTGCCAATTACCCGAAAATGTCTCTGCAATTAAGAGCGTCCGACTACACGGAAGAACACTGGGACGACAACCTGTATAAAATCTGGTCGCACCGGGGCACCATGCACCTGATTCCCAAGGAGGAATTGGGGCTGCACCTTGCGGCGGCGGACAATTTGGCGCCCTACCACGACGGGATGTGGATGATGAAAGCTAAGGATATGAATCGGTGGGATCCCTTCATCGTGGAGCAGGTCAGGGGCGGCAACACCACGCGGGACGGGCTGAAAGCGGCGTGCGTTACGGCGGGGATCGACGATTATGTGCTGTCCCGTGTGTTTTACGGCTGGGGCGGGCTGATTGGGGAAATGGTCATGCGCGGGCACATCGTCTGTTGCACAGGCACGGCGAAGGAATATCGCATTCCGGAGCCGTTCACGATTCCGGAGCGGGATGCGGCGCGGATGGAGTTTCTGAAACGGTATTTTAGGTCTTTTGGCCCCGCGACCCGGGAGGACTGCACCTATTTCTTCGGTGACAGAAAGAAGCCGGAGTTAAATCCCCTGCTGGATATGCTTCTGCCGGCGCTCAATTCTCTGGAATTTGAGGGGAAAACCTATTACTACGAAGGGGATTTGGTTACGGACGGCGCGATTCCAAAGGTGGTGCTGATTCCGGGCTTTGACCAGATGATCTTGGGCTACCGTTTCCGGGACAGGATGATCGACAAACAGCACTTGGGCAAGCTCACGAACATTTCCGGCATCATCAGGCCGTCCATTCTGCTGCACGGGCGCATCCGTGCGGCATGGAAGAAGGAAAACGACAGGGTGACGGTGGAGCCCTATGAAAAGCTGCGGAAAAGCGACCTGCACGACATTGAGGTGCAGCTGCATAAGAGCTTTGGCAGAAAAACGGAAATGATCCTCAAAAACACGTTTACAGAATAAAACAACGCCTTCTGTCGAAAAAAAATCGGCAGAAGGCGCCAGATTGTCAAACAAGCCCTTGCAAAAATGAAACGCAAGGGCTTGTTTGGCAATCTGACAGGCGGTTTCCGCCTAAAATGCGCGGGAATTTCGTTGAACCTTAATTCAAAATATGCTATGCTATAAATCGTTTAGTATTCTTCTGAAAGTGAGGAAGAAATGGATGTTGGAGAGCAGAATCATTCGTCACGGCAACGCCTTTTTGCTGGAAGTGAACGGCGAAAAGCTGCCGCTTTATGCGTATCTGACCTATCAGCCGGAAAAGGGCTGCTATGAGGATTTCAAGAAAATCGGGGTGCGGCTGTTTTTCTGCACGATGTACGCCTGTGACCGGGGAATCAACCAGAACAGCGGCATTCGCCCGTTCAGAAGCGGTTTCTGGAAGGGCTACGGCAAGTACGATTTTTCCGAGGTGGATGCGGATTTACGCACCGTAACGGGCAATTCCAAGCCCGGGGAAATCTACATCATCCCGCGGCTGATGGTGGAAGCGCCCTCCTGGTGGGATGAGGAAAACCCGAACGAGGTATGCCGGGATGCGCACGGCACGCCGCTGCACCAGTCCTTCCACTCGAAAAAGTGGATAGAGGATGTGGAACAAATGCTTTGCGATCTGCAAAAGTGGGTGCAGGAAAGCGGCTGGGATCGCTACGTCATCGGCTGGCACATTGCGGCGGGAAACACGGAGGAATTTATCCGCCCCAACCACAGACCCAAGCAGATGATCGACTATTCCGAACCGGCGCGGAAGGATTTCTGCCTGTTTGCGAAGGAAAAGTACGGCAGCATCGAGAAAGCCAATGCGGTGTGGCGCAAGTCGTTTGCCTCCTTTGAGGACATTTCCCTTCCCACCGCCATGCAGCGCATTTACGGCAATCACGGCTCCCTGCACGATGAGAAAAGCGAAAAGTTCGTGATTGACTACTATGCCTTTATGAACGCGGGCATGGCGAAGGCCGCGGACGCGCTCTGCGCCGCCGCCAAGCGCGTGACGGAGCATCAGCAGATCATCGGCGCGTTTTACGGCTATCTGGCCTGCAGCAGCGAGACCGGGCAGCACGCCGCTTCCCTGCTCTTTACCAGTGAAAATGTGGACTTTATCGCCAGCCCCTTTGCCTACACCGACAACCGCGGGCAGGGCGTGGACTGGCAGTTTCAGGGCTCGATTGAATCGGCGGCCTTGCACGGCAAACCGTGGTTCATGGAGGCGGACGTGCGCACGCATCTGAGCCGCCCGATCTCCGAGAGCTTCAAAAAGGCCGATCCTTACGTCAACCGCGCCTACGACGGGCCGGTCTGGTACGGCCCGGACACCGTGGAAGGCTCGCTTGGGCAGATGAAAAAGGCCTTTGCAAAGGTGCTCACCCACAATACAGCCATCTGGTGGTTCGATATGTGGGGCGGCTGGTACAAAGACGAGCGGTACATGGATTTCCACCAAAAGGCTTATCGGCTCTATGCGGAAACCATGCTGTCCGGCGGGGTCACAAACGCCTCCGAAACCGCGCTGTTTATGGATGATGCCACCTTCTACCGCTTTACGCCCGGCGCGATTTCCGCAACGCAGAATCAGGCGGTGTGGAAGCACTTGGGCAAAATCGGTGCGCCGTACAAAATGTTCATGATGGACGATCTACCGGACATTGACCCGGAAAATTTCCGCATGGCGATCTTCTGCACGCCCTGCGACTGGACGGCGGAACGATTATCTGCCCTTGAAAAGTGGAAAAAGGACGGACGGGCGCTTGTGTTCCTCGGCTGCGGGGAACAGGAGCGGGCAAGCGGGTTTGTCTTGGATGAGGCGCCGTGGAACGAAAAACTGCCCGAAAATCAGGAGATGGGCGCGGTGGAAACGCCGCTGCGCCGCATCGCGCTGACGGAGCATGACATTGTGCTCAAAAAGGACGAAATGGGTGCTCTCTGCGTGCTGCGGCGGGAGGAGAATTTTTCCGTTTGCGCGAGCATTTCCATGGTGCCGGAGGAAAACACCCTGCGCGACCTGTTGAACGGCGCTGCCGGGATGCTCTACAACACCGCCGGGGATGTGGTGTACGCAAGCGAAGATTATATCGCCGTTCATGCTGCATCCGACGGCTGCAAGCGCATTCACGTACCGAAAAAGTGCCGGATGGTGGAGGTTTTCACCGGGGAGACTTTGCCCGGAAACGAGTGCTTTGTGGACGTCAACATGAAAAAGGGCGACACGCTGCTGCTGAAAACGGAGTGAAACATAAGCTCGAGAGAGCGGCAGCTTGAACTTAAAAGATTGAAGGAGAGAACACCATGAATGACAAACTGCGCGTCGGCGCAATCAACTGGGACAATTCCCTGCCGGAGGACACTTACTTCGGCTTTCATTCCACATCCGTTTTAAGCTACAAAAAGTTTCGGAATGTGACGCCCTTCTATGCCAATGTGGAGGGCGAAAAGGTCTCTTTCCGGCAGAAGACGCAGGCCGATGTGGACAGGGAGCTGGAGCTGGCCATGGCCGCCGGAATTGACTACATGGCCTACGACTGGTACACCGACGATCACATGAAGGACAAGGGCAAGCCCGGCAACGTGGATCACACCGTCTGGGAGCTGAACCACGCCCGCTATCTGCACCAAACCAGTAAGTATGCGGACAAAATCCACCTCTGTGCGCTGCTCATCTGTCTGCATCCCTTTGTGGAGAGCGACATGGCGCGTCTGGCCGAGGCGATGAAGCAGAGCTATTATGAGACCGTGGACGGCCGCCCGCTTGTCTATCTCTACGGCGGCTTTCAGGAGGGCTTTATCGCCAAAATGCGCGCTTTCCCGCAGGAATACGGCACAAAGGAGCCGTATATCGTGTTCCTGGAAGGCGGCGGGGGCAGCAAGATTGACCCGAACAAGGACTATTCCAAGGCGGACGCGGTGTGCGCCTACGCCTGCTGCGCGCTGAACACGACCAGGTACAGCGAGGTTATCGACTGCAATTTGCAGTACAACGAAAACCGCAAGGGCTACGGCATCCCGGTGCTGCCGCACTTCACATTGGGTTGGAACCCGCAGCCGAGGGTCGATCACCCGATTCCGTGGACGACCTATCCCGATGTGCCCTACGCTCTGCCCGCCAGTGAGGAAGAGATCGTGGAGGGCGCAAAACGTCTGGCCGATTGGGTCAAGGCGAACAAAGACAATGTGGTGCCGGATCGCATCCTCGCCTTTGCGTGGAATGAGTTCGAGGAGGGCGCATTCATCTGCCCCACCGTGGACGGAGAGAACAACTACAACGACAGCCACTTAAAAGGCTTTGCAAAAGCGGTTGCCTGTTGGAAGGAAACCCTTTAGGTTCACCCAAATTGACAACAGAATCACGGATGAATACAACGAAAATCAGGAGGAGCCAATATGAATGAACGAGTGATGGCACTTGCCAACAGAGCCCTGAAAGAGGACATTTTCCCCACATCTCTGTATGTTCCGGCGCAGGGCTTGCGCCCTGAAGACCCCATGGATTGCGCGAAGTTTTTCCGGCAGTACATTCTGTCCCAGCCCGTGCGCGTGATTAAGGGCGAAAAGCTGGCGGGGTTCTTCCGCTTTGCAAACGCCATTCCGCTGGATCACTCCGAAAAGGAGCAGACCGAAAACGTGGTGGTGGCGATGCCGACTGACCTGTATCAGAAGATCGGCTTTTCCCACATCACGGCCTATTTCCGCAAGCACAGCGACTACATTCCCGATTCGCCCGTGTGCTTCCTTGACTGGGATCACTTCTGCACCAACTTCCCCTTTATGCTGAAACACGGCGTCAAGGGCTATCTGGATCGCATCGCCTTCTCCAAGGGGGCGCACATCGGAAACGAGGAACAACAAAAGTTCTTATCTGCCATGGAATATGTGGTGGAGTCCATTAAGCTCTATTTTGAGCACGTTGCGGACGAATACGAAAAGCAGGGAAGCGCGGAATTGGCGGCGATGTGCCGCAAGGTGCCGTGGAACCGCCCGGAGAACTTCCGCGAGGCGGTGCAGGCGTACTGGGCATTCTGGCTGCTCCTGCCCGATTCCTTGGGGCGCATGGATCAGTGCCTCTATCCCTTCTATCAGGCCGATCTGGACAAGGGGCTCATTGACCACGAGGAAGCGAAGGAGCTCATCGGGGAACTGCTGGTCAAGGCCTTCTCCTCCCGTCCCGGCGGCGGCTTCACCGAGCACAGAAGCGCGGACACCACCTTCTCCATCGGCGGCTATGACGAGCACGGCGAGGACGGCTTCAATGAGATGAGCGTCATCTGCATGGAGGCCATGGCAGAATTGCCCACATGGCGGCCTCAGTGCAATGTGCGCGTCAACAAAAAGACCACCCATGAGCACTTCAAGACCATTGCCAAATTCAACCGCAGACAGTCCAACATCGTTTTCACCAACGACGATGTGCGCATTCCCGCCTTCATCAAGATGGGCATTCCCTATGAGGATGCCGTGGGTTACACTATGGTGGGATGCAACGAGTGGACGATCGTGGGCAAGGGACACACCGGCTCGCAGGGCTTCTTCAATCCCTTGAAAGCCATGGAGCGTTCTCTGGACGGCTTTGACACTTCGCTGGATGCCTTAGCGGATTTTGACGAATACTATGCAAAGTACCGCCTGTGCTTAAAAGAAGATATTTTCAAGATGATGGATCTGGCGGATGCCTACTATGATGAGTGCGAAAAGGATGTTTCCGTCGTCACCTCCGTCTTTATCGAGGACTGCATCGACAAGGCGAAATCCTTGACCGCCCGCGGACAGCGGCATTCCACCTCCAACTGGTCGTGCAACGGCTTTGCGGACGCGATTGATTCCTTAATCGCCATCAAGTATTTCGTCTACGATCACAAACGCTTCAAGCTGTCGGAAATCGCCAAGATGACCAAGGCGAACTGGCAGGGCTACGAGAAGGAGCGGCAGGAGATGATGTCGGTCAACACCTACTGGGGCAACGACATTGCCTATGCCGACGGGATCGCGGCGCGGTTCGTCTCCACCTTGGAAGAAATCTGTGCCCTGCGCACGCCGAAAAAGAGCGGCGTGTTCCGCTTCGGCTCCTATGTGGGCTACAACTACGCCAACACCTCCATGGGCAAAATGACCGGCGCGTGCCCCAACGGACGCTACGCCGGGGAATATCTTTCCGACGGTATGGGCGCGGGGCGCGACAAGCAGAGAAACGGCCTGACCGCGTACTTAAAATCCGTCTCCAAGATCGACAATTCCTTCTTCATCGGCCCCACCGCCACCAATATCACCGTGGACGAGCGCATGGCGGACACGGACGAAAAGATGGAGAAGCTGGCGCGCATCTATGAGACCTTCATCCGCTTGGGCGGCTTGCAGCTGCAGCCCACCTATTTGAAGGCGGGCGATCTGGAAAAGGCCAAGGCGACCCCGGAGGATTACGGCTCCCTCCGCGTCCGCGTGACGGGCTATTCCGGCTTCTTCACCCGACTGGACGACGGCACGCAGGATGAGATCATCCACCGCTACCGCGCAAACGAACACGATGATTAAGGCACAGATATTTGACATCAGCCGGGGCTCCTTTGTAGATGGCCCCGGCATTCGCACGACCTTCTATTTCAAGGGCTGCAACCTGCGCTGCAAATGGTGCCACAACCCCGAAAGCTGGGACAAAAGGACACAGATGCTTTTCTATGCCGACAAGTGCCTGCACTGCGGGCTGTGTGAGCGCGTGTGCGAACACAACGCTTTGCGGGATAAGGAAAAGTGTGTGGCTTGCGGCAGATGCGCCGAGGTCTGCCCGCACCGGGCGCGGGTGCTGATGGGGAAGGAATACACCGTGGATGAGCTGCTGGCCATCGCAAAAGAAGAGGAACCCTTCTACTACGACGACGGCGGCGTGACGCTTTCCGGCGGGGAATGTCTGCTGCAAATCGACTTTGCGGAAGAATTTCTCAAAGCCCTTAAAGAAAACGGCATTTCCACGGCGGTGGACACCGCGCTGTGTGTGCCGCGGGAGACCTTAGACCGCGTGCTGCCCTACACCGATTTATTCTTAGTGGACTTGAAAGCTCTATCGCCCGAAATCCACAAGGCCTTCACGGGCGCGGACAATGCGGTGATTTTGCGGAATATCGCATATCTAAGCGAAAAAGGGGCGCGGATGTGGATTCGCATTCCCGTGGTGCCGGAGTGCAACGGGACGATGGAGGAAATGGGCAAAATGGCCGATTTTGTCAACAAGCTGCCCGTGGAGCGGGTGGACTTAATGCCCTATCACACCTTCGGCATCAACAAGGGACGTGCATTGGCGATTGAAATGCAGAAATTTTCGTCCGTTTCGGAGGAAGATCTAAAAGAATTTATGAAGCTGTTCCGTGCAGCAAAAGGAGAATGAACATGAAACCGCTTTCTTCTTACTTGATTTACCGTAATATGTCAAACTTTAAGAAGGCCATCACCGAGAAAAAGCAGGCCACGGTGGGCTTCGTCGGCGGCTCCATCACCGACCCCAGAGGGCGGCAGAGATGGCCGGAATATGTGATGAACGAGCTGGTCGCGGCATACCCCGATGTGGCGTTTACCGTGGTGAACATTGCCATTGGCGCGACGGGCTCCGCGGGCGCGGTGATGCGTTGCGAAAGCCGCCTGATTCCCTACGACTGCGACCTCATTTTCATGGAATACGCCGTCAACGACACCGGCATCCCCACCGATGAGCGTTCTGCCAGCCGCGAGGGGCTCATCCGCAAGTTCCTGAATCAAACCAAGGCTGATCTGGTCATCACCTACACCTATTGTATCGACTTCCTGCCGGATATGCTGGAAGGAAAGCTGCCCGATTCCATCGCGGAATACGAAGTGCTTGCGGAGCATTACGGCATTTCCTCCGTGTTCATGAGCTCCTATGCGCTGGACTGCACGAAGGCGGGCACCCTCCGCTGGGAGGAATGGCTGCCCGACGGGCTGCACCCCGCCAACACAGGCTCCCGTTTCTACGCCGCACCGGTTGTGGAATTGCTAAAAAAGGCGGTTGCGGACGAGAACCCAACCGGGCTGTGCCGCACCACCGCGTCCCTGTTTGCGGACAACTGGGAGCGGGCGGAACTCTACCCACTAAACAAGGTGAACCGCAAGGGGCCTTGGATGATGAAGCACATGATGGACTTGACCGAGGTGGACTTTGTGCTGGCGACTTCTGCTGTGGGCGCAAAGGCGAACTTCGATTTCACAGGCACCGGGCTTGTGATAATCACGAACTTCGGCTGGCTGGCGGCGGACTACCGCTACCGCATTGACGGCGGGGAGTGGAAGGAAATGCGCTATCCGCGCCCCGACTGGATCTCCGACCTCGGTTGGACAAAGGAAATCACGCTGGAAAAGAATCTGGAAAACAGAGAACATACCTTTGAGCTGGAAACCCTGCCGCCCCTCCCAGGCGGCAAGCACAAGGGCACGATTTTTGAAATCTGCAACATCGGGATTTTGAAGGATTGACCGATACAAAGTGTGAATTTTGGTTATATAGATAGAAAAAGACGAACCCTGAAGGGCGAAAACCTTCGGGGTTCGTTTGTATGTTGCGGAAAGCGTCTTTATTTGCCTTTGGTCATTTCCAGAAGCTGCCGTTTGACGGAGGTATAGCGCTTTTCGGGGATGGGCAGGATTACACCGCTTTGCAGGGTCAGGGAGAAGCGCTTGATGGAGGTGACCATCATGGGATTGATGAGGTAAGAGGCGTGGCAGAGGATGAGCGTGCCTTCGCAGCGTCTGTAAAGGTCGCGCAGCTCGATGCCAACGGTGATGACCTTGTCCTTCATGTGGATGGTGGAATAGTGGGAGTCGTTCTCGACCCATTCAATCATCGAGGGCTGGATGAAGATGGTGTTGTCCGTTCCCTTTTCGCGGAGCATGAGCTTCTGTTCGGAGGGCGGGGTCAGAGGCGTATGCAGGGCGAAGACCTGCGGATAATCATCCCTTACCATCAGAGACTGAACGGAAGTGACGGCGATCTGCCAGCGCACTCTTTTGACCCAGGTGGCGTGAATGCGGACGTGTCCCATGGACTGCTGGCCGTTATCGAGAATGAGCGTGCGGTCAAATTCGGAAATCGTCTCACAATGTTTTTTGCCCAAAACGATTGTTTTTGTGTAGATGGGACCTAAGATCGCCTGACCGACCAGCTCTTTTTTGGCCATGGCTTCCGAGATGGCATCGCGCCCTTTCAGCACCTGTCCCCTGTAGGCACCGAGCCAGATGGAATCTTCCGTGATCAGGTTCTCATCATATTGCAGGGTGCCGGAATAGAGCCCGGTTATAAGGTCAGAAACAAAGGAAGCCATGTTTTTGATGGTGAGCTTTTGCAATGACATAAGTGAGCCTCCTTGATGAGTAACATTTATATATACAGTGTGAAATGAGCGTTTTCACACAACTATATTTTAGCACAAAAAGGCGAAAATAGCGATAAGATTTTACAAGTATTTTCGCCTGAAATCAAGTGATTTTGTGATATACTGTACACATTGGCGATTTAGATCGGAGTATCAAAGGTATGAAGGTTGTTCTGCAAAATCTGACAAAAACTTTTCCGGGAAGGCTCCGCGGCGAAGCCCCGACCACCCCGGCCAATCACTTGAATTTTACCATTCCCGACGGCAAACTGGTGGGACTTCTGGGTCCCTCCGGCTGCGGCAAATCCACCACGCTGAACCTGATTTCAGGGCTTTTGAAGCCCGACAGCGGGCGCATCTTCTTCGGGGAGGACGACGTGACCGATCTGCCCGCGGAAAGACGCGGCATCGGGCTTGTGTTTCAGAATTATGCACTTTATCCGCACCTGACGGTGCTGCAAAATATCCTGTTCCCTTTGGAAAATCTGAAGGGCAAGGATAAAATGTCCAAGGAAGCCATGCTTAGACGCACCGATGAGGTGGCAAGGCTGGTGCAGATCGAGACCCTGATGGCACGCCGTCCTGCCCAGCTCTCCGGCGGACAGCAGCAGCGCGTGGCCATCGCCCGCGCCCTTGTGAAAATGCCGAAGATCCTGCTGCTGGATGAACCGCTGTCGAACCTTGACGCACGCCTGCGCCTGCAGACCCGCGAGGAACTGCGCCGCATCCAGACCGAGACCGGCATCACCACGATTTTTGTCACCCACGATCAGGATGAGGCCATGAGCATATCGGACGAGATCATCCTCATGAAAACAGGTGTCATCCAGCAGATCGGCGCGCCGCAGACGGTCTATGACGACCCGGAAAATCTCTTTGTGGCCAAGTTCTTAGGAACGCCGCCCATCAATGTGTTTGACGGGGAAGTGAAGGACGGCGGTGTGTATTTGGGCGACGACAGGATTTTGGAAGCCCCGGAGCTGAAATGCGGCAGGATCATCGTGGGCATCCGTCCGGAGGGCTTTGTGCCGGATGAGAACGGGTGCTTACGCTGCACTCTGGAGCGCATCGAGGTCATGGGACGCGACAGAAGCGTGCTGTGCCGGAACGGTGCCTGTGCAAACCGCATTCGTGCCATCGTTCCCGCCACAAAAGATGTGAAAATGGCGGGCGATACCGTCCGTTTCTCCCTGATGCCGGACAAGGTGCTGCTCTTTGACGCACAGACCGAAGAGCGCATCCGCGTGTGACGGAGGCAGAGCATGAATCGGAAGAGCTTCAAGGGCTGGCTGTATCTGCTGCCGGCTCTCGTGTTTATCGTTGTCTTTCTGCTGTATCCGCTGGTGGACGTGTTTGTGTATTCCTTTGAGGAGGGCTACAATTTCGCCTCCCAGAGCTATTCCGGCATAGGTTTTTTTAATTATTCCTACATTTTGCACGACCCGTACTTTTTGCAGGCAGTGAAGAACACGTTTATCTTGGTGCTCATCACCGTGCCTCTGTCCACGACCTTTGCGCTGCTGATCGCGCTGGCGCTGTCCTCTGCGCCAAGGCTCAAAAGCCTGTTTCAGACGGTGTATTTCCTGCCCTACATTACAAACACTTTGGCGGTTGGCTTGGTCTTTATGATTCTGTTCAAAAAGACCGCCTACACCGACGGGCTCATCAATCTGATGCTGGCGTGGTTCAAAGCAGGCTCCGTTGACTTTATTGACGGGCCATATTGGGCGAAGATGTTCGTGCTGTGCTTCTACACGATATGGATCGTGCTGCCGTTCAAGGTGCTGATCTTGACCTCCGCGCTGGCCTCGGTCAATGAGACCTATTATTCCGCCGCCCGCGTGGACGGTACCTCCCGCACCCGCATTTTCACACGCATCACCCTGCCTATGATCTCGCCTACGGTTTCTTACTTAGTCATCACGGGCTTCATCGGGGCGTTCAAGGCCTATTCCGATGCGGTGGCGCTGTTCGGGACAAACCTAAATGCCGCGCAGATGAACACCATTGTGGGCTACATCTACGATATGCTCTACGGCGATTCCGGCGGATTCCCGTCCTTCGCCTCGGCGGCGGCGATTTTGCTGTTCTTCATCGTGCTCACCATCACCCTGATCAACCTCATGGTCAGCAGGAAGCACACCTATTACTAAAGGAGGAGACGTATGCAGAACTCGTATGATTTTCGCAGGATCGAGAAGCGTGTAAAGGTCAACTCCTTTATCTGGAACTTTTTTCGCTATCTGCTGCTCGGAGTGTGGGCGCTCATCGTACTTTTCCCCTTTTACTGGATGGTGCTTTCCTCCCTTAAAGATTACGGTGCGTACAATGCGGAATACACCCCGAAATTCTTCACCCTGCATCCGACTTATCGAAACTATGTCAATGCGTTTTCTGAGGTGCCGCTGGCAAAATATCTGCTCAACACCTGCATTTTTACGGTGGTGACAACGATTCTCATGCTTCTGGTCATCATTCTTGCGGCGTATGCCTTTGCGCGGCTCAATTTTCCGGGCAAGAATCTGGCGTTTGCGCTGCTGCTGTCTTTGATGATGATTCCCAACGAATTGGTGGTGATCACCAACTTTGTCACCGTAACTTCCCTTGGAATGCGCAACACCTTTGCGGGACTCATCCTGCCGTCGGTGACTTCCATCTTCTACCTGTATCTGCTCAAAGAGCACTTCCAACAGATCCCGGAGGAGTTGTACTACGCATCGAAGGTGGACGGCACGGGGGATTTCAAGTATCTGTGGAAGGTAATGCTGCCCATCTCCAAGCCTATTCTCATCACCATTGTGATTCTCAAAGTCATCGAGTGCTGGAACTCCTATGTCTGGCCGAGGCTTATCACCGATGACGACAATTATTTCCTTGTTTCCAACGGCATCCAATACATCCGCGAGAACGGCTTCGGGCGCGAGAACATTCCCGCAATGATGGCCTCTGTGGTGGTCATTTCCGTGCCGCTCATCATCGTGTTCTTTGTGTTCCGCAAAAAAATATTTGAAGGCGTTATTCGAGGAGGCATTAAAGGATGAAAAAACTGCTTGCAATTCTGCTGCTGATCTGTCTGCTCTTTTCCGTGACCGCCTGCCACGGAAAGAAGAAAATGGCAGAATTTGTCATGCCTGAGGAATTTGACACCGGCAAGGACTACGAGATCACCTTCTGGGCGAAGAACGACACCAACAAGAACCAGACCGCGGTTTACAACCGCGCTATCGAGGAGTTCGGCAAGCTCTATCCCAACATCCATGTGACCATTCGCGCCTACACCGACTACACCAAAATCTACGATGACGTGATCGCCAACATCGCCACCCAGACCACGCCCAACGTCTGCATCACCTATCCTGACCACATCGCCACCTACATCACCGGTGCAAACGTGGTCGTGCCGCTGGAAACCCTCATGGACAACGCGCAGTACGGGCTTGGCGGAAGCGAGGTTACGTTCGCTTCCCCCAAGAAGGAAGACATCATCGAAGAATATTTGGAAGAAGGCGTGATCTCCGGCACCCAGTACGCCCTGCCCTTCATGCGCTCCACCGAGGCAACCTACATCAATCAGGATATGGTAGAAAAGCTGGGCTACACCGTGCCCGATGTGCTGACCTGGGACTTCATCTGGGAGGTTTCCGAGGCGGCCATGGAGCAGAATGCCGACGGCACTTACGCCGTGAACGGACAGAATGTGCTCATTCCCTTCATCTATAAGTCCACCGACAACATGATGATCCAGTATCTGCATCAGGCCGGTGCGGGCTATTCCACCGAAAACGGCGACATTGAGATCTTTAACGACACCACAACTGCGTTTTTGAAGGAAATTGCAGAACATTCCGGCTCCGGCGCGTTCTCCACCTTCAAGTTCTCCGGCTATCCCGGAAACTTCTTAAACGCCGGTCAGTGCATTTTCGCCGTGGACTCCACCGCCGGAGCCACTTGGATGGGCGCGGATGCGCCTCTTTCCGACATTGCGGAGGAAGCCAAGGTGGACTTCACCATGGTGACGCGCCCTGTGCCGCAGATCGACCCCAATAACCCCTCCATGATCTCTCAGGGGCCTTCCGTCTGCATTTTCAACAAGGCTGACCCGCAGGAGGTGCTGGCCTCGTGGCTGTTTGCGCAGTTCCTGCTCTCCGAGGACATTCAGACCGCCTACGCCATGACGGAAGGCTATGTGCCCGTCACAAAGACCGCTCAGGAAGGGGAACAGTTCACGGATTACCTCTCCCGTGCCGGGGAGGATGCGGAAACCTATTATCAGGCGAAGATCGACGTGCAGAAGATGCTGCTGGCCAACACCGCCAACACCTTCGTGACTCCTGTTTACAACGGATCCGCTTCCCTGCGTTTGGCTGCCGGACAGCTCATCGAGAATATGCACAAGTCCGTCAGACGCGGGCAGACCGTGGACGACGCTTACATGGAGCAGCTTAAAGGAGAGATCACTTCTCTGTATCATCTGGATCAGAAATTAGGCGAGACCGGGAAATAAAAATTGCGTAAACGATACACAAAACATTTCATGAATTAACATCCTGATTTTATAATGAACCCGTAATCTGCAAATTATGTTTGCAAAGGAGAATATACAAAATGAAAAAGATTCTTTCTGTGGTTCTGGCTCTGGCACTGGTGCTTGCACTGTCTGCCTGTTCTGCCGGCGGCGGCGCTGCTTCCGCCAAGGTCGATCCCAACGCCAAGTCCGAAGGTGTTATGACTTACGCCGAGTACGCAGCGGCTCCCATCGATTCCGAGGTGACTGTGGAAGCCTTCGTACAGGGTGCCCAGTCCTGGTGGGACAACACCGCCACCATTTACGCCCAGGACGGCGAGGGCGGCTACTTCCTCTACGGCGCGGCCTGCTCCGAAGAAGACTATGCCAAGCTCGTTCCCGGTACCAAGATCAAGGTGAAGGGCTACAAGGCTGAGTGGTCCGGCGAGATCGAGATCGTGGATGCGACCTTCGAGATCGAAAACGATAAGTACGTTGCCGACCCCGTCGACGTGACCTCCCTGCTGGGCACCGATGACCTCATCGCCAAGCAGAACATGAAGGTTGCCTTCAAGGGTCTGACCGTTGAAGCGGCTGACGACAACGGCGCGGCCTTCCTCTACAACTGGGACGGCTCCGGCGCGCAGGGTGATGACCTGTACTTCAACGCTTCCATCAATGGCAACACCTACACCTTCTCCGTGGAGTCCTACCTCTGCGATTCTTCCACCGACGTTTACAAGGCTGTCGAGTCGCTGCAGGTCGGTCAGACCGTGGATGTCGAAGGCTTCCTCTACTGGTACGAAGGTTCTCAGCCCCACGTTACTTCCGTCACCGTGAAGTAAGCAAATCGGTTTCAAAATCCGCCTCGGTTTTCGCCGGGGTGGATTTTTTATGTTGAAAAACGGGCGGTTCGATGGTATGATGAAAGGGATTACAGGTTCGGAGTGAATCCGACGGAAGGAGAAAGTGTTATGAAGATTTCGACTGAAATTCAGTCTGCTGCCAGATATATTGGCATGGAAAAGGCTGTGGAAGCTGTGGCGAAAGCGGGCTTTGACGCCTTTGACTTTTCCCTGTTCGATATGGCCAGATACGATTATCAGAAAAAATGCGTAAAGGAGATTGACACGCCCCTGCGCGGGAATGAGTATCTTGCGTTTTCCCGCAAACTAAAACAGATTGCAAACGACAACGGTATTTTCTGCAACCAATCCCATGCGCCCTTCCCGAGCTATGTGCCGGAGATCGCGGGCTATCTGAAACGCGCCATCGAGTGCACCGCGGAGGCGGGCGGAAGCATCTGCATCATCCACCCCATGAACGACGCCAGCGTGCAGGAAAATGCGGAGATGTATTGGAATCTGCTGCCCTTTGCGAAAGCCTGCGGGGTGAAGATCGCCACGGAAAATATGTACGACTGGGACACGGCGGAAAACCACGCCACCCCTGCCGCGTGCTCGGATGAAAAGAGCTTCATAGAGCATTTGGAAAAGGTCAATGACCCCTCTTTTGTGGCGTGCCTTGACATCGGGCACGGCGAAATGAAGGGCTTGGACACGTCCTCGCCCGCGCTGATCCGCGCACTGGGCAAGCACCTGCAAGCACTCCATGTCCATGACAACGACTGCTGGCACGACAGCCACGAGCTGCCCGGAACCATGGGCATCGACTTCCCCGCCGTGTGCGCCGCGCTCAAAGAAGTGGGCTACAAGGGCTTCTTCACGCTGGAATCGGATATGTATATTCTCAACAACCGCCGGGACGACCCGGAATTGGGGTTGAAAGAGATGGCACAGACGGCAAGAAAGTACGCCGCACTGTGCGAATAGAAGAAAACTGATGGAAACCTTGTTGGAACAGTGGAAGCGGGAGGAAGAAATCGCCCACATTCACGGGTGGGATTTCTCCCACATCCACGGGCGATTTGATGAAGAAAACGATCTGCCTGGGATTATGAAGCCATTGTGCGGGAGAACCTCACGGATGAAATGAAAATCTGCGACTACGACACCGGCGGGGGCGAATTTCTGCTGTCGCTGCAGCATCCGCACAAAAACACCGCTGCAACGGAAGGCTATCCGCCCAATGTGGAGCTGTGCAAAGAGATGCTGCTGCCGCTGGGTATCGACTTTAAGCCCTGCGCCTACCCCGAACCTCTGCCCTTTGCGGACGGTTCCTTTGACCTGTTCCTCAACCGCCACGGCGACATGGACGAGAAGGAATTTGCAAGGGTATTGAATTCCGGCGGGATGTTTATCACCGAGCAGGTAGGCGGGGACAACGACCATGATTTGACGGAACTGGTGCTGTCCGGCACGCCCATCGCCTTTCCCCACAATATGCTGGAAGAAAGGGTGGAAAAGCTGAAAGAGGCGGGCTTTGAAATTCTGCGGGCAGAGAAGGCTTACCGCCCCATTCGCTTTTTTGATGTGGGCGCGTTTGTGTGGTTCGCGCACATCATCGAGTGGGAGTTCCCGGACTTCTGCGTGGAAAAGTGCAAAGACAGACTGACGGAAATGCAGAAAACCATTGAGGAAAAGGGCGAAATCGTGGGAACCATCCACCGCTTCTTGATCGTGGCGCGAAAGAAATAACGAAATATGAGGGATTTTATGAAGAAAACGACCAGTCTGGTGTTTACCGGCGATATTGGGTTTGACCGCTACATGAGCGGCAAATGGACGGACAAGAATCTGCTCTCCCGTGACGTGCTGGACTTTTTCGCTTCCGGCGATCACGTCATTGCCAACGTGGAGGGCGCGATGTTCCGCGTCAGCGGCAACGCCGACCCCGGCGGGAAGGGCGTGTTCTTTCATGCCATGGACCCGGATGGCAGATGCGTGTTGCAGGACATTCACGCAGATATATGGCATCTCAATAACAATCACATTATGGACATGGGCACAGAGGGGCTGGATTCCACGCTGGCTTACGCAAAGGAAATGGGCGCAAAAACCCTTGGCGTGGGGCATGATCTGGAAGAATCCGCACAGCCTGTGATTCTTCCCGAGGCGGGCGGCATCGGGCTTGTGGGCGTTGGCTTCCGCCCGGAGTGCGAGGAAGCGGGGGAAGGCAAGCCCGGCTGCTTCCCGTGGAACCGGTTTGAGCGCATCGGAAAAGCCATCCAAGAGGTCAAGGAAAAGTGCCGCTGGTGCATCGTCATTGCCCACGGCGGCGAGGAATTTACCTGCCTGCCCAACCCGTACACAAGGGATTTCTACTATAAATATCTGGAGCTCGGCGCGGACATTGTGGTTAGCCATCATCCCCATGTGCCCATGAACTACGAAACGGTCGGGGAGAAGATCATCTTCTATTCGTTGGGCAACTTCCTCTTTGACACGGACTATCAGCGGGCGCAGAACAACACCGACACCGGGCTGCTGCTGAAACTGAACCTGTCCGAAGACGGCTTCACCTTTGAGCCCTTCGGCTTGAAGCTCCTGCGCGGGGAGGAACACATCGTAGAGGGTGAAGTGCCCGCGATTTTTGCCGATGTGTGTCCCGAGGAATACGAAAAGCTGCTGCCGCTGTCCGTGGCGGCGTTCTTTGAGGCGGAAAAAAAGCGCGTGACTTACCTAAACCCCGAAACCTACAAAAATTACACCGATGCGGATTGGGAAAAGTGGTTCGCGCTCGCCGAGCATGAGGAAAGCGTCCGTCTTCCGGATGAAATGATGGATTTTGTGCGCTTAAATCCCATTGCAAAGGAAGCGGAATCCGGCGCATGGAAGGAAAGCAAGCTGGAAAAGGTGAAGGAATATATCCTTAAAGAGTTTAAGTAACAGAAAAATCCCCTGCAAGAACCTGATGATGGTTTTTGCAGGGGGATTTCTTTCACTCGGGTTTTTAGTCGGTCACGAAGGCGACCAGCAATTTTAAGGTATTGTCGATGCCGAGCAGGTGGGTGCGCTCATAGCCGTGGGAGGCGAACACGCCGGGGCCAATGAGGGCGTGGCGGAAATTGTGCCCGGAATACAGGGAAGCGTCCGCGTCGGAGCCGTACATGGGGTAAATGTCCACGGCGTAATCGAGGCTGTTTTCCTTGGCCAGCGCGATCAGGCGGGACGTGATGTCGTAATTGTAGGGGCCGCGGCTGTCCTTGGGGCAGATGGAGACCATTTTTTCGTCACAGGTCAGATCGTCGCCCACGCAGCCCATGTCCACGGAAAGAATGTCCTCGGCATCCTCGGGCAGCCCGGCAGAGCAGCCGTGGCCGATCTCCTCAAAGACGGTAAAGAGCAGATATACCTTGCGGGAGAGCGTGATGCCGCCGTCGGAGACCATTTTCGCAAGCGCCAGCAGCACGGAGGAGGAGGCCTTGTCGTCCAAGTGGCGGCTCTTGATGTAGCCGGAGGGGGTCAGCACGGCGCGGGGGTCGAGGCTGATGTAGTCGCCCACCTCGATGCCCAGTGCTTCGGTCTCGGCCTTGGTGGATACGTTCTCATCCAAGATGACCTCGATGTTGGTCTCGTCGCGCTTGATGCCGGGAATGTCCTTATAGACGTGGGACGCGGGGGTGGTTAAGTAGAAGGTACCCGTGTAGGAGCGTCCGTCGCGGGTGTAGACCACGCAGGTCTCGTTTTCCACGTTGTTTACGGGGTAGCCGCCGATCAGCGTGAAGCGAATCCGTCCGTTGGGCTTGATGGAGCGTACCATGGCTCCCAGGGTGTCCACATGAGCAGCCACGATGAGGGGATGACCTTCCCCGCCGATGCAGCAGGAAACGTTGCCCTTGTGGGTGATCTCCGGCGCAAAGCCGTAGGCGGTCAGGGTGTCCACTAAGTATTTTGCCGCCATCTTGGTAAAGCCTGAGGGGCTGGGGATGTTCAGCAGTTTCATCAGGTGATCGGATGCCACGGTGGTGTAGGGGTGCATATTCATGGGAAATTCCTCCGAATTCATTGTTGTTGGATAAATTCTGCGGGCGGGTGCGTTTTTCCTGCTATTTTGCAAGGCTGTCTTTGTTCAGCTCCCAGAAGGCCACGGCGGAGGCCGCCGCCACGTTGAGGGAATCGACCCCGTGGGTCATGGGGATGAGAACGGTGTGGTCACAGCCGGAGATGGTTTCGGGAAGCAGTCCGTCCCCTTCTGTGCCGAGGAACAGGGCGAGCTTCTCTTCGGATTTGAGGATTGGGTCGGATAGGGAGATGGAATCGCTCGTCAGGGCAAGGGCGGCGGTGGAGAAGCCATGCTGTTTCAAAAGGGATAAGCCGTTCTGCGGCCACAGGTGGGAATCCTCCGAGAGATATGCCCAAGGCACCTGAAACACCGTGCCCATGCTGACCCGCACGGCGCGGCGGTGCAGCGGGTCGCAGCAGGTGGGGGAGAGCAGCACCGCGTCCATGCCAAGGGCTGCGGCGGAGCGCAGAATCGCGCCCACGTTGGTGGGGTCGATGATGCCTTCCAGCACCGCGACCCGCTTGGCGGTGGCAAGAATGGCAGCGGGGTCGTTGGGTTCCGGACGCTCCATGGCGCAGAGAATCCCCCGGGTTAAGGCGTAGCCGGTGAGGGAGGACAGCAGCTCGCGCTTTCCCACGAAAACGGGAATGTCGGGTAAGGTATCGAGAAAGCCCTCCGGCAGATTGCGGTACTGGCGGTCTTCCATGAGGAAGGAGAGGGGCTTACTATGGTTTTCCAGCGCGTGGGAAATGACCTTCATGCTCTCCGCGATGAAAATGCCCTTGTCCTTCGACTGCTTATTGCGCAGCTGGCTTTCGGTGAGCCGCACATAAGGGTCAAGGCGGGCGTCTTTAAGGTCGTGTATTTCAATGATATGCGGCATAAATCCTCCGATTCGGTCAAAATCACTTGTTTTTCACAGCAAAATTCGGTAAAATGGAGATACAAATATAGAAATGAGGTTGGCTTATGAAACTGTTGTTTGTGCGCCATGGGCACCCGGACTATGCGAACGACTGCTTGACGGAAAAGGGTAGGGTGCAAGCAGAGGCGGTCTCCAAGCGACTGGTCGCAGAGGAAGACATAAAGCAAATTTTCTCCTCCTCCTACGGCAGAGCGAAGGAGACGGCTGCGCCCACGGCAGAAAAGTTAGGGATGCCGGTGACGATTCTTGATTTCATGCACGAGGTTTCATGGAAGCCTGTGGAGGAAACGTCGGAATCCAAGGAAAATCCGCAAATCTATCACCCGTGGCTGGTGAGCCGCGCCATGACCAAAGAAGGCATTGACCTGCTTCACATAGACCAGGAAAATCTGCCCTCCTGGACGAACAGCACGCTGAAAGGCTGCTATGAGCGCATTGTTGCGGAATCCGATAATTGGATGGAAAGCCTCGGGTACCGGCGCGAGGGCATCGGCTATCGCTGCATCCGCGAAAATGAAGACAACGTTGCGCTCTTTGCACACCACGGTTCGGGCACCTGCCTGTTCTCCCACCTAATGAACGTGCCGCTGTTTTACCTCTTTGCGGCCTCGGAATACACCTTCACGGGCATCACCGAGTTCTGCTTCAAGGGAAAAGAAGGCGAATTTGTGTTGCCGGAGCTCAACCGCTTCAACGACCACGGGCACGTCACCGATCTGGAAAAGATGTTGATGATGTAATAAAACAGAAAGCATCCTCCCGCATCCTTACGGAAACGGGAGGATGAATTTTACTCTGTCGGAAGTTTGCGGATTTCGGTCTCCATGGTGCCGATCTCGGTGCCCAAGGTCGCCTGAATCTCGGCAGGGATGGCGGCCACGCGGGCGCGGTCATCTAAGCTCATGTTCTGGTATTTCTTGTCGCTGTATTCCACGGCGGACATGATCTCGATGGAATACTTGCCGACGGAGGAATATTTGAGGGTGAAGGTGGGAGCGTAGGTGACATCGGAAATGGACAGGGTGCCGTTGTCAAAGTCTTTGGTTAAGGTGAAGTTCAGAATCACGCCGGCATCCGCGCCGTTGTTGCGGTAGGGGGATTCAAAGTTGCCCAGGCCGTAGACCACCAAGGTCTTGTGGCCGGACGCGCCTTCCAGCATTTCCATGGACTGCACTACATGAGCGTGGCTGCCCAAGATCACATCCACACCGGACTCGGCCAGGTAGGACGCCCACTGCTTCTGGGTTTCGGTTACTTCGGCTTTGCCGCTGTCGCCCCAATGGATGTAGGCGATCACAAAGTCCACATCGTTGTCCATGACATAGGAAATGTCGGCGGCGATGTTGTCCTCGGTAAGAACGTGGGTAGCGGATTCCTCGGTGCCGGGATCCTCCACATAATTGAGCACTGCGATGCGCATGGCATCCTTGGTGAGGATGCGAACATTTTCCGTGCCGACGGGGAGCAGCCCGTTGTTTTCCACAGCGGAGGTCGTGTAGGCAAAGGCTTCTGCGCCGGAAGTGGCATTTATCTCATTGGAGAGTGCCACAACGTCAATGCCCGCTTCTTTCATGGCGGAAAGCAGCGCTTCGGGAGCCTTATCCTCATCAAAGCCTTTTTCGGCGATGGAACATTCCAGGTTGGCGATGGTAAAGTCCTGCCAGGAGATGTACGGCACGATGCGGTCAAAGAACTTGGTGAAATCATAAGAATTGCCGCTCTTTGCCGCCTGCAGCACCTGCCCGTGCATCACAATGTCGCCGACCGCGCCGAAGGTGACGCTTTGCACGCCGCTGCCGCGGGGCGTGGGCTCCGGCGTGGGTGCCTCTGTGGGCTGCTGTGTGGCTTCATCCGTTGGAGCAGGCGTCGCGGTGGGGGGCTGCGTGGGCTCGGGCGTTGCTGTCGGAACAGGGGTCTCATCAATGCCCGGCGTGGGCGCGGGCGGAATTTTCTCGCTCTTGGAATTTGCAGAGATAAGCAGCCCGGCGCCGACAATTACCACGACGAGACACAAGCAGGTGAGCAGTATATTCTTCCAATTCGGCTTTCTTTTATGCGGTTTGTTTCGTGTATATAGCATAGGCATACGACCTTTCAGTTTACTTGCTTGCAGTATAGCACAGAAATGAGGGAGGGTCAATTTATCTCCTTTATGTGTTACAAGATTGAAAAAACCGGGAGTTTTTGCTCCCGGTCAGATGCGGATAGTTGGATGAAAATGCCGTTTATTTGCTGCGGTCGGACTGTTCAAACGCGGTTCGCCGGATTGTGGAAAAGTTCTGCTCCAGATCGTCCGCCGTCATGTCGGAGGTTAAATAGTCCACAAAAAGCTGGGCAGATAGATCGGAGACGTTCTTCATGTAAAAGTCCGGGCGAACCGGGTGGCTGCCGGCTGCTTCCAGATATGGGGAAAGGAGAGGCAGTAGGTCGCCTTCATAGGCAATGCCCTTTGCCGCCATGAGGCTGCAGGAAGCGTTCGCAAAGGCGGTGAGATTGTCCTTTTTATTGAGTGCGGATAAGAGAGCGGCGGTTTCTTCTGTATATTCCGTTTCGCTCCACACACCTATGGCAGTGTGGAAGCCGGAGCCGGAGAAGAGCTGCTCCTGCCCCTTTTCACAGGGCGGAAGCAGGAACGCGCCGATGGCAAAATCCCCGAAATGCTCGGCGGAGGAAAGGAGATTTAAGTCGGATAAGTCGATATAGAGCATGGCGGACTGACCGGACAGAAAGGCGGAAATGGAAGCGTCATCATCTAAGGCCAGTTCGCTGTCACCGAAAAAGCCGCTGCCGCTCCAACGCTTGACGGTGACGGCACTCATGGCGAGCTTGCCGCCCCAGTCCGTGAAGCGCCCGGTCAAATACAGGGGATCGTCAAGAAGATCGTCTTCGGAGAGCCGGTTTTCGGTCAGAGCGGAAAGGAGGTTGTTCAGCTGATTTCCGTTGGGTTTGCCGGAGAGGGAAAGTGGCGTAAAGCCGCTGGACAGAATGTCCTTCATCAGCTGCACGAAGCTGTCCTGATCCTCGGGAAGCTTCCAGCCGTAGCTTTCAAAATAGTCCCGATTGTAGAGAATCACCTGACCGCCTGCCGTGTAGGGGATGCCGTAGAGCGCGTCGTTTTCGGTGTACTGCTTTATGGCGTTGGGGTAAAAATCCGCATTCAGAGCGTTTATGGAATCGGAGAGGTCATATAGGAGCCCTTCGCTTTTCAGCGTGTAGAAATCCTCAAAGCGGTAGGCAAAAAGGTCGTACATGGCGTCGGCAGCATGAGCGGCGCGCAGGGTGGTCAGGCTCGTGCCGAACTTGACGGAGGAAACGGACACCGCAAAGCCGTTTTCCTTTGCGGCCTTGCCGAGAATTTCTTCGAAAAGCGCATCCTGTTCCGGCCAGATGTGCAGAACGCGCACGGTTTCGTTGACCTCCGGCGTGTTTTCCACATAAGCGGTCGGAAGAACGGCGGACACCCCGGCGGAGGCGCAGGAGGACAGAAGCAGCAGTGCAAGCCCCAAAGAGAGCAGCACAAATCGCTTGAACATTCTCACAAAGCATCCTCCTTCCAGTAAAAGTTTCCTATAATACTATAAAAAACACACATTATCGCGTTATTGCGGCAAAGTAAAAATCAGGAATAAGGTTTTGTCAGTTTCTGTAAAGGCTTCGGCGGGCTTTTGTGTCCCTAAAGACTTATGGGAAAAGGCCGAAAGTATGCTTTGGTTGGTTGACAATTCAAAGGCGAATATGATAAAGTGGAGAGGATGTAAAGCCCGCATTCAGGGGTATTATTGTGCATTTGGAGGATTTATGAGCAACAAAAAAACGGGCGTCACCCGCTTTTCGATGATCTGGCAGTTTTTGAAGGGAAGCAAGCGGTTTTATATCCTTTCCGTTCTGGCATCCCTCACCATCACGCTGCTGGAAATGATCACCCCGCAGATTATCAAACTGACCGTGGACAGCGTGATCGACGGGAAGGAAATGACCGTGCCGCGCATGATGATTGCCTGGATAGAGAGCATGGGCGGCGTTTCCGTGCTGCGGAAAAACCTCATCATTCTGGCAATCGCCATTGTTACGGTGGCGCTGGTGACGGGCGTTTTCCGCTACATTCAGATGGTGGCTTCCGCAAGAGCCGCCGAGACATTTACTTATACAATTAGAAATAAACTCTTTGAGCACATTCAGAGACTGCCCTTTGACTGGCACATGAAGAACCAGACCGGCGACATCATCCAGCGCTGCACCTCCGACGTGGAGACGGTGCGCAACTTTGTCACCGAGCAGTTCATGAACGTGGTGCGCATCTGCATCCTGGTTGCGCTGTCGCTGTCCTTCATGGTTGCCATGAATCTGAAGCTCTCCATTATCGCCATGGTGTCCATTCCCATCATTACGGGCTATTCACTCATCTTCCACAAGAAGATTTCCGACCATTTTACCGAGGCGGACGAGGCGGAGGGCGTGCTCTCCACCATTGCGCAGGAGAATCTGACCGGCGTGCGCGTGGTACGGGCGTTCGGGCGGGAAAAGTACGAAAAAGACCGCTTTGAAAAGCAGAACAACATCTACACGAATATGTGGATCAAGCTCTGCCTGCTGCTGTCCTATTTCTGGGGCGCGGGCGATTTGATGAGCTGCGTGCAGGTCATGCTGATTATCGTGTTCGGTTCGATTCTGTGCGTGCGCGGGCAGATGACCGCGGGCGAGTTTATCGCCTTTGTGTCCTACAACGCCATGCTGACCTGGCCGGTGCGCCAGCTGGGCAGAACCATTGCGGATATGTCCAAGGCGGGTGTTTCCATTGACCGTATCAAGTACATCATGGAGTCCGAGGAGGAGCACGACAGAGAGGGCGCACAGGAGCCCGACATGAACCAGGACATTTGCTTTGAGAACGTGAACTTTGCCTACGATGAGGCCAAGCCCATCTTAAAGCACATGAATTTCACCATTCCCGCCGGCAAGACCTTTGCCATCTTGGGCCCCACATCTTCCGGCAAGTCCACCATGATGTATCTGCTCAATCGCCTTTATGAAATTCCCGAAGGCCACGGACGCATCACAATCGGTGGGGTGGATGTGCGGGACATCAAGGCTTCCCACCTAAGAAAGAACATCGGAATGTGCTTGCAGGAGCCGTTCCTGTTCTCCAAGACCATCGGGGAGAACATCGGCATCACCGAACGCGCCATGAAGATGGAGCTGATTCGCCGGGCAGCCTCGATTGCCTGTGTGGACGACGCCATCATGGGCTTTACAAAAGGCTATGAGACCGAGGTGGGCGAGCGCGGTGTGACGCTCTCCGGCGGACAGAAGCAGAGAACCGCCGTGGCGCGGATGCTGACCCAGAACGCGCCCATCATGATCTTTGACGATTCCATGTCCGCCGTGGATGCGGAGACCGACGCCAAGATCCGCGCCCAGCTCCACGAGCATTTGGGCAAAGGAACCGTGATCCTCATTTCCCACAGAGTAACCACTTTGATGAGTGCGGACTGCATCCTTGTGCTGGACAAGGGCGAAGTGAAGCAGATGGGCACCCATGAGGAGCTGCTGCAGCAGGAGGGTATCTACCGCAGCATTTACAATATGCAGATGAATTGCGAGGTGACGGAATAATGTCTGAACAGATGAAAAAAGAAGACGAAAAGCAGATTCGCTTAAAATGGTTCGGCATTCCGCTTCTGTTTCCGTTCCTCAAAAGGTACAAGGGCATCATCCTGTGCATGGTGTCGCTGGTGCTGCTCAACGGCGTGATCGACATCTGCTTCCCACTGTTCCAGAAATACGCCATCAACAACTTCATTGCAAAAAACACGCTGGAGGGGTTGGGGAAGTTCATCCTTGTGTATTCGCTGGTCATTGTGGTGCAGATCATTTCCTCCATGGTGGACGGCTATCAGGCATCTTTAATTGAAATGAATTTGAGCCGCGATCTGAAGCGCGAATCCTTCAACCATTTGCAGACGCTGTCCTTTTCCTACTTCAACCAGAACTCCGTGGGCTACATTCATGCCCGCGTCATGTCGGACACCAACCGCATTTCGGGTCTCATGGCCTGGGGTATGATGGACATTACCTGGCAGGTGACGTACCTGCTGGGTGCAATCCTCATCATGTTCATCATCAACTGGAAGCTGGCGCTGTGGGTTGTGGCACTAACGCCCATCATCACCTTTGTTGCTGTGTTTTTCCAGAAAAAACTGACCAAGCTCCATCGCAAGGTGCGCGAGATCAATTCCCACATTACCTCGAACTTCAACGAGGGCATCACGGGCGCGAAGACCTCCAAGACGCTGGTTATTGAGGACAAGATGGATGAGGCCTTTGTGGAGACCTCGGATGAAATGAAGTTCACCTCGGTCAAGACCGCCCGGCTGCGCGCCACCTTCATTTCCATCGTCATGTTCATGGCTTCGCTGGCCATGGCCATCGTGCTGTGGCGCGGGGGAAAGATCACCCTGCAGGGTTTGATGGAGATCGGCACGCTGTCCGTGTTTATGAACTACGCATTAGGGCTGATGGAGCCGATTCAGACCATTGTGCGCATCATTTCCAACTTCATTGATGTGCAGGTGAACATCGAACGCTTCACCAACCTGATGAACACCCACTCCGACGTGGAGGATTCCCCGGAGGTCGTCGAGAAGTACGGCGATTCCTTTGAGCCGAAGAAGGAAAACTGGGAGCCGCTCAACGGTGACGTTGAATTTAAGGACGTGTCCTTCAAATATCCCGACGGCGACGAATACATATTGGAGCACTTCAATCTCAAAGTGCCGCAGGGAACGAACGTGGCCATTGTCGGGGAGACCGGCGCGGGCAAGTCCACGCTGGTGAACTTAGTCTGCCGCTTCTTTGAGCCGACGGCAGGACAGGTGCTCATCGACGGCAGGGACGCGCGGGAGCGCAGCCAGCTCTGGCTGCACAGCAACATCGGCTATGTGCTGCAAACGCCGCACCTGTTCTCCGGCACGGTGCTGGAAAACCTGCGCTACGGCAACCCGGACGCGACGATGGAGGAAATCGAGGCGGCCTGCAAGGCGGTTTCGGCGGACACCATCATAAACACCATGGATAAAGGCTACGACAGCGACGTGGGCGAGGGCGGCGACCTGCTCTCCACCGGCGGCAAGCAGCTGCTCTCCTTTGCCCGTGCGGTGCTGGCGAATCCGCGCATCTTCGTGCTGGATGAGGCCACATCCTCCATTGACACCATCACGGAGCGGCTGATCCAGAACGCCATCGAGCATCTGATGAAGGGCAGAACTTCCTTCGTGATCGCTCACCGCTTGTCCACCATAAGACAGGCGGATGTGATCCTGGTCGTGGATGACGGCAAGATTGTGGAGTCCGGCACGCATGAACAGCTCATGGCGAAAAAGGGCGCGTATTACACGCTCTATATGCGCCAGTTCGAGCAGGAATCCGTGGAAGCGGCCTTCCACTAAAATACGAATCAAAAACAGTAAGGGGAACCACGCTTTCAAGCCGAAAGCATGGTTCCCCTTAAAATTGTATGGTCGTTCGATTATGCCCACGGGTCGGAAGCGGTGGGGATGCGAATGTCGGATAAGCACTGGATGTCGTTTAGGAACCATTGGTTCGTGGAGGGCTTTTTGCGGAACTTCATGGGGCGGGGCGAATCCGCGCCGGAGGACTTGACGTACAGCGTCGCCCACAGGCCGTCGGAGGTGTAGGAATAGGGATTGTCGGAAACGGTGATGGTATAGGGCGCAGTCGGCGTGTAGCCGTTCTGCGGGGTCGCGCCGGCGAAGAAGGAGAAGGGCTTGTAGGTCTTGCCATCGGAGAAGCGGTCGCGGAGGAACTGCTGCTCAAAGGGGGAAAGCGGCGCGGGGCCTTTGAGGAAATTGAGCATCTGCACGGTCTCCGGAACACTGGCGCCATAGTTGCACAGCACCGCAAGGGCAAGGGCGCAGGTCATAAAGGGCGTGTCCAGCTTGGCTTCGGGCAACGCCTGCAAAGCGGAAAGGCTGGTCGGCAGGGAAGCGAAAGTGAAGGTCTGGTTCATACATTCTCCTCCTTAAATTATTTTATGTCCATATTCTCCGCATACAAACAAAAATCCTTTTATCTTGATAAAAAAAGGAGATTATCGGGAAAAATCTCGATAATCTCCTTAAAATCAATGTGTGAAATTAAGCCTTGGGGCCGGCTTCGACAACTTCCTTGGACATATGGGTGTACTTCTTGAAGTTCTCCACGAAGGAAGCGGCGAGCTTCTGGCAGGAAGCCTTGTAGGCGGCCTTGTCTTCCCAGGTGTTCTCGGGGATGAGCAGCTCGGAGGGCACGCCTTCGATGGAGGTGGGAACCTGCACACCGAAGGTAGGATCGGTGACGAACTCGCCCTTTTCGATGTCGCCGTTTAACGCGGCGGTGACCATGGCGCGAGTGTAGCGCAGCTTCATGCGCTTGCCGGTGCCGTTCCAGCCGGTGTTGACGAGGTACACGTTCGCGCCGGACTTCTCAACCTTTTCCGCCAGCATGGAAGCGTAAACGGAGGGATCGAGGGGCAGGAAGGGCTCGCCGAAGCAGGTGGAGAAGGTGGGAACAGGCTCGGTGACGCCGATTTCGGTGCCGGCAACCTTGGAGGTGAAGCCGGAAACGAAGTAGTACATGGCCTGGTTCTTGTCCAGCTTGGAGATGGGAGGCAGAACGCCGTAAGCGTCGGCGGTCAGGAAGATAACGGTCTTGGGAACGGAGGTGGACATACCGGACAGTTCGGCGTTGGGGATGTACTCAACGGGGTAGCCGACGCGGGAGTTCACGGCCAGAGAGTCGTCGTCGAAATCGAAGACGCGGGTCTCGTCGTCCATGACCACGTTCTCAACCAGAGAACCGAACTTGATGGCGTTGTAGATTTCGGGCTCGCCTTCGGGAGAGAGGTTGATGCACTTGGCATAGCAGCCGCCCTCGAAGTTGAACACGGAGTCGTCAGACCAGCCGTGCTCGTCGTCGCCGATGAGCTTGCGGTTGGGGTCGGCGGAAAGAGTGGTCTTGCCGGTGCCGGACAGGCCGAAGAACACGGCAGAGTCGTTGTTCACGCCGATGTTGGCGGAGCAGTGCATGGGGAAGATGCCGACCTTGGGCATTTCGTAGTTCATGACGGAGAAGACGGACTTCTTAATCTCACCGGCGTACTGAGAGCCGCAGATGATAACGGTCTTTTCCTCATAGTTGACCAAGATAGCGGCCTCGGAGCGGGTGCCGTCGATCTCGGGGATGCACTTAAAGCCGGGCGCGGCGATGATCACATAGTCTTCCTTGAAGTTCTTGAGATCTTCGCAGGTGGGACGGCGGAGCAACTGATGGATGAACAGGTTCTGGGAAGCCAGCTCGTTCACAATGCGGAAGGAGCGGGTGTACTTGGGGTCGGCACCGGCAAAGCCGTCAAACACAAAGAGTTCTTTGTTCTGCAGATAAGCCAGAACCTTGCCCTTGATCAGGTCATACTTTTCCTTGGTGATGGGACGGTTGACCTTGCCCCAGGCGATCTCGTCATGGACGGCGGGCGTGTCAACGATGAACTTGTCGTTGGCGGAACGGCCGGTGTACTTGCCGGTCTTCACGACCAGAGCGCCGGTCAGGGAGAGCTTGCCTTCGCCGCGGGCGACCGCACGCTCGGTCAGCTCGGCGGGGGTCAGGTTGCGATAGATCGCAGAAGCGTTGATGATGCCAAGATAAGACAGATCCATTTCTATAACCTCCGTAAAGAATATATAGTGTTGGGGTAGTGAAACGGTGTTTGTATATATTTCCCGGTGGGGAAGATATATCGTTTACCCGGGAGAGGCTGTGGATAATGCCACAACTTCACCCATTTTCTATTATACCACATTTATGCCCCTATTTCCTGCTCTTTTTCGGGTTTAACGGAGACTTAATTTATTTTGATGGGAAAAGAGAAATTTGTTTTGAATAATTCTTTCGGAAATGTGTTTTACATTTGCCGATGCAGGGTATATAATAAACGTAGACAAGCTGACGCAACATCAGCGAAAGAAAAAGATGAATTACAGGAGGAACACAAAATGAAATTCGTTTGCCCCGTCTGCGGTTATGTTTATGAAGGCGACTCCATCCCCGAGGGCTTCAAGTGCCCCCAGTGCAAGGTGGACGGCTCCAAGTTCCAGAAACAGGAAGCCGAACTGACCTGGGCTGCCGAGCACGTCGTCGGCATCGCCAAGGACGTTCCCGAAGAGATCAAGGAAGGCCTCCGCGCCAACTTCAACGGCGAGTGCTCCGAAGTCGGTATGTATCTGGCCATGTCCCGCGTCGCTTTCCGTGAAGGCTACCCCGAGATCGGCCTGTACTGGGAAAAGGCCGCCTTTGAAGAGGCCGAGCACGCCGCCAAGTTCGCCGAGATGCTGGGCGAAGTCGTGACCGACTCCACCAAGAAGAACCTGCAGCTCCGCGTGGAAGCCGAGAACGGCGCCACCGCCGGCAAGACCGACCTGGCCAAGGCCGCCAAGGCTGCCAACCTCGACGCCATCCACGACACCGTGCACGAAATGGCCCGCGACGAAGCCCGCCACGGCAAAGCCTTCGCCGGCCTGCTGGCTCGCTACTTCAAGTAAACAAAAAGCCGAAAACGGCATAGCAAAAGAGAGGATTGAGCAATCAGTCCTCTCTTTCTTTTGCTTGTGGAACCTGATTTCCCTACGGTGGCGGTTCTAATAAACGTGCGGATTTCATACCCTTGCCATAGAAAACCTTTCAACGGAGGGTGTGCAATGGAAAACTACGATGTTTACAGGGATATTGCGGTGCGCAGCGGGGGGACGCTGTTTGTGGGCGTGGCGGGGCCGGTGCGGACGGGGAAATCGACGCTGATTGCGAAGATGATGCAGCAGATGGTGCTGCCGAATGTGCCCGAGAGCCCCGAAAAGCAGCGGATGGTGGACGAGATTCCGCAGTCCGGCGCGGGAAAGACCATTATGACCACGCAGCCGAGCTTTGTGCCCAGCGAGCCGGTGTTTCTCCCGTTGGGCGAGGGACAGGCGGCGCAGGTGCGCTTTGTGGACTGCGTGGGCTATGTGGTGCCGGGAGCCTTCGGCGCGACGGAGGACGGGGCGGAGCGGCAGGTGACAACGCCGTGGGAGAGCGAGCCGATGCCCTTTTCCAAAGCGGCGGAAAAAGGCACGGACAGGGTGATCGCCGAGCACGCCAATGTGCTGCTTGTGGTGACAACGGACGGCAGCTTCACCGGGATTCCGCACGAACAATACCGGGAGGCGGAAAAGCAGGCGATTTCGGCGGTGAAGAAAAGCGGCAAGCCCTTTGCCGTGGTGGTCAATTCCGCGACCCCTTGGGCGGAAGAAAGCAAGAATATTACGCAGGAGTTGGAGCGCGAAAACGGGGTGCCTGTGCTGGTCAAGGATGTGCTGCATCTGGACAGGGAAGGGCTTTCCGACATCCTAAATGAGGTGCTGGACAGCTTCCCCGTGCGGCAGGTGCACGTTGAATTGCCCAAATGGATGGAGACGCTGCCGGAGGACGACCCGCTGCTGGTGAGCGTGTTTGCCGGGCTGCAGCGCGGCGCGGAGAGCCTGCGCACCATGCGGGATGTGGGCGGGCTGCTGGGCGAAGTGGTCTCGGAGGACGCGCTTGCGCCCGTGTTGGTGAGCAAGGCGGCGGACACGGGGGAAGTGCTGCTGAACCTGCCCATGCGCGAGGGGCTGTTCTATGAGGTGCTGGGACAGAAGTGCGGGCAGGAAATCAAGTCCGACGCGCACCTGATGAGCATGATGACGGAGCTGGTTTCCGCCAAGCGGGAATACACCAAAGTGAAGGACGCACTGGAATCCGTGCGGGAGACGGGCTACGGGCTGGTGCCGCCGTCCATGGAGGAGCTGACGCTGGAGGAACCGCAGCTGATTAGAACCGGCGGACAGTACGGCGTGAAGCTGCGGGCAACCGCGCCGTCGTTGCACCTCATCCGCGTGGACATTGCCACGGAGGTGAGCCCCACCATCGGGACGGAAAAGGAGTCGGAGGAAATGATGAGGAATCTGCTCTCCGAGTTCGAGAGCGATCCGGGGAGCCTGTGGAACACGGACATTTTTGGGAAATCTCTGCACGAACTCATGCGGGAGGGGCTGTCCGGGAAGCTCATGCGGATGCCGGAGGACGCGCAGAACAAGACGCGGGAAACCCTGTCGCGCATCATCAACGAGGGGAGCGGGGGAATGCTTTGCATTTTGCTATGAGGAATGCTTCATAAACTCTGTTTTCTGCATAAAAGAAAGCACCCGATTTCTCGGATGCTTTCTGATTTTTGCGGGGATTAAGCGAGCTTCAGGTACTTGGCGGAGACGTAGCAGTATTCGCCTTCGTAGAGAATCTTCGCCCAGCCTTCGTTGAAGGTGTAGACGCAGACGTTGGTGCCCTTCTTGATGGAGCCGACCTTCTTGCTCTTGGTGGACATTCCGGCGCGGACGTTCAGCTTGTTGCACTTGACGGTGTAGATGCCGACGTAGGAAACCTTATCGTCCTGGTAGCCCGTCCACTGATCGGAGGAGGAAGCGGGTTCTTCCTTGTAGGAGGGGCGGAGGCCGTCGTAGGAGCCGCGGCTTTCGGAGCCATCGTCCAGAGAGTCAATGTCGAAATACTGGTTGGAGCCGACATAGACGGTCTTTTCCGCCAGCTTGGTCGTGCCGTTGTAGCACTCCACAACGTAGAACTTGACAACGTCCTTCTCGTTGGTGGCTACCTTGAAGGTGTAAGTGAGGGTGAGCTTACCTTCGGAAGGATTGGTGACGGAGCGGGAAACGACATACTTGCCGGCACCGGAGGTGCGGGTCTCCTTGATTTTCAGGTAAGTGACGTCCTCAAGGTTGGAAACGTCAATGCTGACGGTTCTCTGATAATGGTCGGTCTGCTTCACGGAAGCGCTGATGTAAGGGGTTTTCAGGCACTTGGTTCCGGCACTGACCACAACGGTCATGGACAGGATGCAGACAAGAGCCAGAAGAAGGGACAAAGCCTTGACCAATTTCTTCATAGGAAATTCCTCCTTTGATTTTACTGCCTTTATTATATGCAATTTATTCCGGTTTCGCAAGCACAAAAATGCGTTTGCGCGACGTTTTGGCGCGGGAATTTTACGGAACCTCGATGGTCATGGTCTTGCCCTGCAGCACGACCTGTGCCCGGCCGTCCTTGACCGGCGCGGCGGATTCATACATGGGCAGGACGACCCAGAGATTGTCCTCGTTGACATAGCCGTAAAGGTCTGTGGTGGCAAGCGCTACGGCGAAGCCCTCGGAAAATTCCTCCACGGAGGCGATGCCGTAGGAGAGGGAGTCGCCGGAAACGGATTCTGAGGTGGAGAGCTTGGAGGACAATGTGCGCGCCTGCGTAGGCTGGGCAGCGGTCAGGGTCATGGGCGCTGCTTCGGAAAGCACCCGGGAGCGGGGGAAGGCGTTCTCCTTCATGAGAAAAGCGGCAGAAATTCCCATCACGACCACACAGGCTGCCGCTGCGCAGAGGGCAAACCGGGGCACACGGGCTTTCACCCGGACGGGACTGTCGTTGCAGAGCTGCCTGACCTTCATCACCATGCGCTCGTCTGCGGACAGGTCGCGCAAATTATCATCAGCGATTTCCCTGAATTGTTCCAGCTTGATCATACCATTCTCCCCTTTAACGTCTCCTTGAGACGTCCTCGCGCCCGCATCAGGCGGGTTCTTACCGTCACTTCGGGTATTTTCAGCACCTTGGCGATGTCTGCGGTCTGCATATCGTGATAATAGAAGAGCAGAACCACATCCTTGTAAATCTCCGGAAGCTCCATGACCGCCTGATAAAGCAGCTGCTTTTCCTCGCCCTGCACAGACTCCGCTTCCGGCGTCAGTCCGGCGCTGGGTGCATCGAAGTTCTCCGCCATGGGAACGACCTTTCTGTGCCATGCGGATTTTAACTGATCCTTGCACAGATTGATGGTCACACGCAGAAGATAGGCTTTTTCACTCTGCTCATCGGGAAGCTCGGGCCGCTTTTTGTAGATGCGCAGGAACACTTCCTGACACACATCCTCGGCCTTCTGCTTGTCTTTCAGATAGAAATAAGCCTGCCGCATGACCATGGTGCCAAACTGCCGCACCAGCCGGTCAATATCGACATTTCCTTCCTGCATCTTCACACCACCTTTCCAACGAAACGGAAACACAGGATGTTTCGTAATATTGCAATCAAATTGAAATTTTTGTCAATAATTTGTTCACAAGAGGATCAAGCCTTGCGGGTCTGCCCGCTGCCGAAGATCTGATACTTGATGGTGGTCAGATGCTCCGGTCCCATGGGGCCTCTGGCGTGCAGCTTTTGGTTGCTGATGCCGATCTCCGCGCCAAAGCCGAACTCGCCGCCGTCGGTGAAGGAGGTGGGGGCGTTTAAGTACACTGCCGCCGCGTCTACCATGTCCATGAATTTCTGCGCACGGTTCACATCGTCGGTTAAAATGCTCTCGGAATGGCGGGTGCCGTAGGTGTTGATGTGGGCGATGGCTTCCTCTAACGAAGAAACCACTTTTACGGCTAAGATGTAGTCATCATATTCCGTCGCCCAGTCTTCCTCCGTGGCTTCCAAGGCATAAGGGCAGAGCGCACGGACGGTCTCGTCCCCGCGGATTTCCACATGGCCTTCCTCATGCAGCAGAGTGAGCATTTCGGGAAGGAAGGCTTCGGCTATATCTTTGTGAACCAATAGGGTTTCCATGGCGTTGCACACGGACACCCGGCGCAACTTGGCATTGTAAACGACATTTTTCGCCATGGAAAAGTCGTGACATTCCTTGTCCACATAAACGTGGCAGTTGCCCGTGCCGGTCTCGATGACAGGCACCTTTGCGGTGTTCAGCACGGCACGGATGAGCCCTGCGCCGCCCCGGGGGATGAGCACATCGAGATAACCCGTCAACTGCATAAGCTCCGCCGCCGCCTCGCGGGAGGGGTCGCGTACCAGATTCACCGCGCCGTCGGGAAGACCGGCGGATGCTGCTGCGGCTTCCAGCGCGTCCATGATGGCGCAGTTGGAGAAAATGGCCTCCGAGCCGCCGCGCAGGATGCAGGCGTTGCCGGACTTGATGCAGATGGCCGCCGCGTCGGAGGTGACGTTGGGGCGGGACTCATAGATGATGCCGATGACGCCCAAGGGAACGCGCTTTTGCAGGATGCGCAGCCCGTTGGGGCGCGTCCACATCCTATCTGCCGTGCCGATGGGGTCGGGGAGTGCGGCGACCTCCTCCAAGCCCTGTGCCATGCCCTCAATGCGCTTGTCGTTCAGCGTCAGCCGCTCGATAAAGGCTTCCTTCAAACCCTTCTCACGGGCAGAAGCAATGTCCCTTTCGTTTGCGGAAAGAATGGCTTCCTTGCGGGCGCGCAGTTCCTGTGCCATTTCGCACAGGGCTCTGTTGCGGAGAACAATGCCCGTTATCGCCATTTGGAGGGAAGCGGCCTTGGCCTTTTTGCCTATTTCCATCACGCTCTGCGTCATACAATCATCCTGCCTTTTCGTAGTGCAGACGAGAAAAACCCATCCTGTACTATTATAGATAGAGCCCGCGGGTTTTGTCAAACCCGGAAGACGGACGAAAACGCAAATTTTTTGTTTCAACAGGGAAGGTAGAATTTGCAATTTTGTGCGGATTATGGTAGGATAAAATAGAATCTGTGTGTGCCGACATTGGCGCAAAAAGGAAGGAACAAATCTATGAAACGTGAAAAGATACTTGTGATTATGGCGGCCGGACTGGGAAGCCGCTTCGGCGGGCTCAAGCAGGCCGCGCCTGTGGACGATAACGGCTGCCTGCTCATCGACTATTCCATGTACGATGCCATCAAGGCCGGGTTTACCAAGATTGTGTGCATCATCAAGCCCGAGATGGAAGCGGACTTTGCCGAGGTCATTCTCTCCCGCATGGGAAAGTTTGCCGAGGTGCAGTTCGCCTATCAGACCATGGATGCGCTGCCCGAAGGCTTCACCGTGCCCGAAGGCAGAACCAAGCCCTTTGGCACCGCCCACGCCGTGCTGTGCGCCAAGGACCTGATTGACGCGCCCTTTGCCGTCATCAATGCGGACGACTTCTACGGTCCTACCGCCTTTCAGGCTGCGGCGGACTTCCTGGACAGCCACACCGCCGAGGATGAATACGCCATGGTGGGCTACAAGATCGAAAACACCCTGTCCGACTCCGGCTCCGTCGCCCGCGGCGTGTGCGAGGTCAATGCGAAGAGCTACCTAACCGCCATCACCGAGCGCACCAAGGTCGTAAAAGAGGGAGAAGGCGCGGCCTTTACCGAGGACGGCGAAACCTACACTTTCGTTCCCGCCGGCACCTTCGTTTCCATGAACCTGTGGGCGTTCCAACCCAGCATCATGCCGCAGATCGAGAAGCGTTTCGAACCGTGGCTTTCCGAGAACCTGCCCAAGAACCCCTTAAAATGCGAATACTTCCTGCCGCTCATTCCCGACCTCATGTTAAAGGAAGGGCTGTGCACCGTCAAGGTCGAGCCCACAAGCGAGGTGTGGTACGGCATGACCTACAAGGAGGACTTGCAGCAGGTCAAGGACGCTCTGAAAGAAAAAGTCAAAGCGGGCGTTTACCCCGAATATCTGTGGAGGGAATAAGCAATGGAAAAGCTGCTCAAACAATTCAAAATCATAGGAAAACCCGTGTCCATCACGCCCTTTGGCGGCGGGCACATCAATTCCACCTTCAAGGTCGTCACCGATGCGCCCCATGAGTACATCCTGCAGCGCATCAACAACAAGATTTTCCAGAACGTCGAAGGCCTCATGGGCAACATCGACAAGGTGACGAAGTACCTTCGCGCCAACGACCCCGACCCGCGCCATGTGCTCACCATGATTGACACGCTGGACGGCAAGAATTACATCCGCACGGAAAATGACGAATATTGGCGCGTGGAGGAAATGATTACGGACGCCGTGGCGCTGTCCTCCGGCACCGCCGAGGATTTCAGACAGTCCGGCATCGGCTTCGGTATGTTCCAGAAGGCGTTGTCCGGCTTCCCGGCAGACACGCTGGTGGAGACCATCCCCATGTTCCACAACACCGTCAACCGCTATAAGCAGCTGGATGAAGCCATCAGGAACGACAACATGGGCAGAGCCAAAAACGTTCAGGCGGACATTGACTTCTACCTTGCCCGCCGGGAGGACGCGGCGCTGATGGTCACGATGCAGGAAAAGGGCGAGCTGCCCCTGCGCGTCACCCACAACGACACCAAACTGGACAACGTTATGCTGGATGCCAAGACCCGCAAACCGCTGTGCGTGCTGGACTTGGACACCGTGATGCCCGGGCTGGCCGGGAACGATTTCGGCGATTCCATCCGCTTCGGCGCGTCCACGGGCTTGGAGGACGAAAAGGACTTGGAAAAGGTCTGGCTGTCTTTGGAGCTGTATGACGCTTATGCGGACGGATTCTTGGGCACCTGCGGACAGTCTCTTACCAAACTGGAGCGCGAGACCCTGCCCGACGCCGCAAAGCTCATGACGCTGGAATGCGGCTCCCGCTTCCTTGCCGACTACTTAAACGGCGATGTGTATTTCCACACCGACTACGCCGAGCACAACCTCGTCCGCGCCAGAACCCAGGCAAAGCTGGTGGCCGAGAACGAAAAGAAGCGGCTGGAAATCGAAAAGATCATCGCCAAGTATTAAGGTTTTCTGAAGGAGCAAGGACTTTATGAAATGGCTGACACTCAACGATGAACCGCTCAAGCTGCATGGTCTGTGCGTCCATGAGGGGCACGACTATTTCCGGCTGCCGATGGACATCATCGACAGCGTGAGCGAGGGTGTGTCCACGCTGGCGCGGCACTCTGCCGGCGGACGGATTCGCTTCCGCACCGATGCAAAAACGCTGAACATCCGCTATGCCGTGGCGGAGCAGCCCATGGCGGGCACGAACATGAGTTGCCTCGGACGCTCCGGCGCGGATGTGTATGTGGACGGCATCTATCGCGGCGGAAAAGGGTACAACTTTGCAACCTCCTCCTTCATCACCTTTTCGGTGGAAAAGCAGGAGAGGATGCAGGATGTGGAGGTCTATCTGCCCTGCTACAACAGGATTCTGCTGTTTGAAGTAGGCTTCCCGGAGGACGCTAAGATCGAAGCCCCGAAGCCCTACACCATAGAGAAGCCCATCGTGTTTTATGGTTCCTCCATCACCCAGGGCGGTGCGGAATCCCGACCCGGCATCAACTACATTGCCACGGTCTGCCGCAAGCTCGATGCGGATTTCATCAACTTGGGCTTCTCCGGCAATGCCAAGGGTGAGCCTGTCATGCGGGAGTATGTCGCGTCCCTGCCCATGTCCGCCTTCGTGCTGGACTATGACCACAACGCGCCCACCCCGGAGCATCTGCAAAACACCCATTACCCCTTCTACAAGGCCGTGCGGGAACAACAGCCCGAGCTGCCTATCTTAATGATGAGCAAGCCGGACTTTGACAGCGACTACACCGAAGCGGCCATGGAGGAAAACCGCATCCGCCGGGACATCGTGAAGGCGACCTACGAAAAGGCGCTGTCCGAGGGGGACAAAAAGGTGTGGTTCTTGGATGGGCAGACGCTTTTCGGGGACACCGACCGGGATTCCTGCACGGCGGACGGCTGCCACCCCAATGACTTGGGCTTCTACCGCATGGCGGAAAGAGTGCTGCCGTACCTGCGGGAAATGCTGAAATAAGAGGCGATTTTATGAGAATCGTGACGGACATTCCCGGCGGGAACTTCGCCGTGGAAAAAATTGAAAACAACGTAATTTACGGGCATCAGGAGCTGCGCGACACGACGGAATGGTGGTTCTATTGGCGGTTCCGCATGACGGAGCTTGTGCAGGGCGACAATTACCGCGTGGAGTTCACGAACGGCGAGGTCGTGGGCTACTGGGGACCTGCCGTGAAATTCGGACAGGAGGACTGGCACTTTATCGGGGAAGAACACCGCGTATCGGGTTCCTGCTTCACCTTCACCGTGCCGGAGCACTGTGATACGGCGGAGTTTGCCTTCTGCATCCCTTACGATGTGGAAAACTGGAACCGCTTTGTCGAAAAATACAGGGACAATCCGCTGGTGGAGACCGGCGTGCTGTGCCTCTCCGAAAAGGGGCGCGAGGTGCCCTATATGCGCATCGGCAAGAAGGGCAACCACGGCACCTTCATGCTGACGGCGCGGCACCACGCCTGTGAGAGCACGGGCAATTATCTGATGGAGGGCATCATCGACCACCTGCTGTCGTGGGACAATCCCCTCATTTACCCCGTTTTACAGCGGTATGAGGTGATGGTGGTGCCGTTTGTGGATTTGGACGGCATTGTGGACGGCGATCAGGGCAAGGCCCGCGCCCCGCACGACCACAACCGCGACTATCAGGAGGGACGTTATATTACCGTTCGCAAGGTGAAGGAGCTGGCGAAGCGCACCGACGATCTCATCGCCATCGACTGCCATTCGCCGTACAAGTGGGGCGGCATGAGCGACGTGCCTTACATGGTGCGCCCCACGACGAAAAAGAATGCCCTGCGCACCGCCGAGCTGGGGCGCGAGCTGCGGCTCAACTGTATGTTCCAAAAGCCCGAGGATTGCCTCATTTATGAGCAACTGCTGGACAAGCACGTTCAGATGGACTGGGACGGCAACTTCTTGGAGGGCGGCGATACCCTGCGGGAAAAGCCGCCGCTGGCCTGCGACGATTGGATGGCGGAAAGCGGTGCGCGGGTGTGCACCTCCTTTGAGACCACCTACTTTGGCCGCCCGTGGAACCGCACCTCACAGAAAACCATGCGCGGCTTGGGCGGACAGCTTGCGCTTGCCTTGGAGCATTACTTGATGATGCAAGAGGATTAGATTGCGCCGGAACATTTTTTCCGCACCGAAACAGGCATTTCGCCTGTTTTTGGCAATATATAATATGTAGGGGGATGTAACTATGGCTCTTGTGACCTTCAATTTTGAAAGCCAGTATCTCAACAACAACCACACCGTTTCCGTCATCCTGCCCGACAAGCCCCGCGCCCTGACGCCTGCGCAGTTCTACGGGAGCGGCAAAAAATACAAGGTGCTCTGGCTGTTGCACGGCACCTTCGGCGACCACTCCGACTGGGTTCGCAAGAGCAACATTGAGCTTTACGCCTGCGAAAAAGACCTGATCGTGGTCATGCCGTCCGCCATGAACTCCAACTACGCCAACTGGGAGCATTTCTCCATCGGCTTCAATATGTACGATTACCTGACCGAGGAGCTCATGCCGCTGATCTACGGTTGGTTCCCGGCCTCGGACAAGCGCGAGGACAACTTCATCGCCGGTCTGTCTATGGGCGGCAGAGGCACCTGCGTGTATGCCTTCAACCATCCCGAAAAGTTCGCGGCGGCGGCGGTGCTCTCCGCGACCCCACAGCAGATCGAGGGTCTGGAAGAACGCCAGCCCTCCATGTACGCCCGCCAGCTCGCCATGGCGGAGAACCGCGGCGGCATGGAAGCCTTCCTTGCTTCCTACGAAAACACATGGCGCATCGCGGAGGAAAAGGCGCACACGGGAGAATTGCCCCGGCTCTATTTCGCCATCGGTAAGAACGATATGCTCTACGCCTCCTATCAGCACTTCAAAAAGCACGCGCAGGAAATCGGGCTCGATGCCACGTTTGAGGAGATCGACGGGTTCAAGCACGAGTGGCGGTTCTGGGATCTGGCCATCCAGAAGGCACTTGACTTCTTCGGGCTGGATCAGATGGACGCGGGGAATCCGTTCTGATGATGTACCCTTATATGACATGGGGGGATGATACCGAAATCGTTCATTCGGAAATGAAGCCGGATGGACGGGTCAAGGTCTGCATCAAAACCCCGGATGAAAAAGGTGGCTTTTGCCATGCGACCTGCTTTTTGCCGGATTATGAATGGACGGAAATCTGTGGGTATTCCGAACAGGAGATGGAGAAATGGAGCAGGTTCATGAAGAACAATGCCCATCTCATCATTGAGCTTTCCCAGTGCGGCGGGGTGCTATCTATTTTGAAAGATAAATAGTAAGTGTAAAAAGGAGCGTGAGAACAGGCTGTCCGCTCCTTTTTTCTTAAATTTGAAAATTAACATAAAATTAACTACATAAAAAGAGTGATTTTGGGTTTCACTGTGAATATTAGTATATCCTAAAGTACAAAGGAGGAAGAGACAATGACAGTCAGAGACATCGGATTGGGTGGGAACATGAGAGGACAGATGATCGACCGAATGAAAAAGGACTACACGCAAATTCTATCTCGGGAATGGAAGGGAAAACCCATCTGGGAGGCAATTCGGGATAAGGAACTCACTGCTTGCCCAGCTCTCGTTGGGGAACGCTTCCACAGGGAAGAGGGCTTCAAGCTAATGTTTGTCGGTCGCGCTGTAAACGGCTGGGAGGTGGAGTTTGAGGATTGCTCCACGCTGGAAAACACAGTGAACTCTGTTGTGCGGCAGAAGAATCTGCTGGATGATTTTGCAAAAGACTTTGTTCCTGTTACAAAGAAAGACAAAGACGGAAATGACGTCGTAGAAAAATACTATTTTGCAAAATCGCCATTCATTCGCATGATGAAAGCGTTGGTGCGGGAAAAGAGAGGGACAGACGAAGAGTGGCAGAAGCATATCGTCTGGTCGAATCTGTTCAAGGTAGCACTGAGAACCACGGGAAATCCTTCGTGGATGATGGTACGGGAGGATATTCCGTTGTACTGCGATATTCTGGAGCAGGAGATTCTGATTCACAAGCCTGACCTGATTGTGTTTGCAACGGAAGATGGGTTCTTTGATCCTTATCCGAATAATGACAAGTATGGTTCCTTCCTGCCACTGCTTAATGAAAAGAGTATCAAGAAAGACAATTTGCCTGACTATATTACAATGGTTGGTAGACACAGCGGCTGGTCGCGGATTAAAATTATTGTTTGCCAAAGACCCGAGGGAAAACCGGGAAAAGTGCTGGTTGAGAATATCCTGAAAGCGGAACAGATGATTTGATAGAAAAAGGGATCACAGACAGAATGCTGCGATTCCTTTTTTGACACGATGTTGGGTAAGACGCCCGGAACCCCGGAACTTCCCAAAGGGGAGTTCCGGTGCGGATATGGAGGGTGCCCGACAGGGCACCTGGAGCATGAGCGTTTTGAACAAAACAGTCCTGTGGACTGTTTTGGAAAATAAGCCATGCGGAACCCCGGAACTTCCCGAAGGGGAGTTTCGGGGCGAAATACAAAAATGCCGCCCACCGAAGCGACTCTTCAGCAAACGACACCTTTGAAAACGAGTGTCAGTATAGCACGGAATTTGGAGATGCGCAAGGAAAAAAGACGAACTTAAAGCAGGATTTACATTGCCTTTGTTTGGGTTATGGGGGAAAGTATGCTATAATGGAAATAACCTGATGTTCGGAGGAAGTGCCATGCACCGTTTTTTTGCGGAGGCTGACGGAAGCATCGTCGGCGAGGAACTGAATCACCTGACCCGCGTGCTGCGGCTGTCCGTGGGGGACGAGATCGAAGTCCTTATGGAGGGGCGGCGGTTTCAGGCGGCGATCAGCAGCATCGACAAGGAGCGTGCAACGGTGGATTTGGGCGAGGAACTGCCTTCCCGTGAGGCGAAATGCCGGATCACGCTCTATCAGGGAATGTGCAAGGGCGACAAGATGGACTTCATCGTGCAAAAATGCACGGAGATGGGCGTTTTTGCCATTGTGCCCGTGGAAATGAAATGGTCGGTGGTCAAAATCGACAAGAAGGACAAAAAGACCAACCGTTACAACAAGATCGCCAAAGAGGCCGTGAAGCAGTGCGGGCGTTCCTTTGTGCCGGAGGTACTGCCGCCGATGACGTTCAAGGAAGCCCTTAGGCGGATGCAGGGGCACGAAAAGCTGCTCATGCCTTACGAAAACGGCGGGGATGCCTTCGGGCAGCCAATCAATGAAAGAGACATTGCGATTCTCGTCGGCCCGGAGGGTGGCATTGCGCCGGAGGAAGCCGAGGCGATTGAAAGCATCGGCGGCAGGGCGGTCACGCTGGGCAGCCGCATTTTGCGCACCGAGACCGCAGGGCTGGTGGCGTTGACGCTGACGCTGCACTGTGCGGGGGAGCTTGGAGGATAGAATTTGAAAAAGGTTGGATTTCTGGCGTTAGGCTGCAAGGTGAATCAGTACGATTCCCAGGCCATGCGCGAGCTTTTTGTGAAGGGCAGCTATGTGCCCGCCGAATTTGACGAAATCTGCGATGTGTATGTGGTTTCCACCTGCATGGTCACAAACGTGGGGGAACACAAGTCGCTGAAAATGGTGCGGCAGGCCATCCGCCGGAACCCCTGCGCGGACGTGATCGTGTGCGGGTGTCTGGCACAGAGCTACGGGGAAAAAATGCTGATTCCCGGCGTGCGGCTGGTACTCGGCAACGCCAACCGCGGGCGTATCGTGGAGCTTTACGAGGACGCTGTTAGGCGGAACGTGGCGATCTGCTGCGTGGAAAGCCTTAAGGAAGCGAAGTTTGAGGCCATCGACGTGACCGCCAACGAGGGCAAGACCCGCGCCGTGATGAAGATTCAGGAGGGCTGCGACAACCGCTGCGCCTACTGCATCATCCCGGACGTGCGCGGCACCATCCGTTCGCGGAATTTGGAGGATGTGCGTTTTGAGGCGGAAACGCTGGGGAAGGCCGGGTATAAAGAGGTCGTGCTGACGGGCATTCACTTGGCCAGCTATGGCAGAGACTTCAAGGACGGCACCACGCTGCCGGATGCCATTGACGCGGTGTGCGGTGCGGAGGGCGTGGAGCGGGTGCGTTTAGGTTCACTGGAACCGGCGTGGATTGATGACGAATACGCACAGCGCATGGGACAGCATAAGGACAAGCTGTGCCCACAGTTCCACCTGTCGCTGCAATCGGGCTGCGACAAGGTGCTGGGGCTGATGCGCAGAAGATACAATAAGGAAATGTTCCGCAAGGCCGTGGCGGCTCTGCGGAAGGTATTCCCGAGCTGCGCCATCACAACCGATGTGATCACGGGTTTTTCCGGGGAAACCGAGGAGGACTTTGAAGAGACCATGGTCTTTTGCGAGGAGATCGGCTTTGCGCGGATCCATGTGTTCCCCTTTTCCGAGCGTAAGGGAACCCCCGCCGAGCATTTCCCGAACGCCGTGCCCATGGCGGAGCGCGAAGCACGCGCAAGAAGGCTCATTGCCCTGGGAAAAGTGTTGGAGCAGAGATATATGGAATCGCTCATCGGGCATACCGTTGAGGTCATGGCGGAGGACGACGAGGCGGGCTACTGCCGGGAATATATCCGCGTGAAGACCCCGGGCATTGCATCCGGCGAAATCGTGAAGGTTCACATTGAAAAAACAGATGGAAACGCTGCTTGCGGAACCATCTTATAAG
>DCHO01000055.1 GCA_002315655.1 Christensenella sp. UBA1750 | reverse complement strand
CTGAATGCTATCATCGGCAATGAGTTTTACGTGGGATCGTCTCGATGGAAAGAAAGCTTCACGAATCAAACATGATATACCCGGATTAGACTTCAACAATACGAGTAACTACCCACAACTGATGAGCGAAATCATTGATAAAGTTGTTCGTATGCGTGACGTGTTCAAGAAACATATGTAAGTGTTTTTCGGGTTAATCTGAGAAAAGGGGGTGAACGGTAATGGATGATAAAAAAGTGGAATGGGATTTCAGTGCCTTGAAGCCGGTGAACATATTGGATAAGTATGGTGTTACTCCCGATCAGATTAAGGTCCTTACTGCTAATCCGGTAGTGCCATCATATGTTTATGACGGTATTCAACGTGAGCAGCGGCGCATAGACGAGCAAATGGAACGACTCGGCGAAGAAATCGAAGAAAACAGGGATGCTTTCATCGCTAAGCTGGCTCATGCAACAGCTGAAGAGAATGCGAAAGCAATGAGAACTGCTCCGATGATGTTTGATCAAGTTATCGGTGCGCTGGCGTCACTCAGCGGTAACCCAATGTATAATGCGTCAGCTTCAGAAGATCAAATGAATGATTATGTTCGAGATATCTTAGGGCACGACGTCGAAGTCCGAGATCAGACAAGACAGGGTATTTCTGGTTCTTCGGAAAACTCCCAGAATGGGCAAGCTGGCGAAATAGATATTCAGATTCGCCATAATGGAAAACCGATTTGCGTCTACGAGGGGCTTAAGCTCAGAAATGTGACAACAGATGAGATTTTTAGTCACATTGCTAAAGCAACAGTAAAGTACAATCCTCAAGGAGTTAAAGATGTATTCGTTGTTGCGTATGTAGTTGAGCAAGATAGAACTTTCGGAGCTTTCTGGACTCGTTTCCTCACAAAAGTTAAGGATTATGTACCAGAAGACGCTGAGTATTCTATCACCTGGGATGCTGTCGAGACCGACACCACCATGTCGGCTATCAGGGTAATTCATGGCGTATACCAGATGGATGGTTTAGATCACAATGTCTATGTTATAGCCACCAAAATCCTGGCATAATCGGTGGTTAGGCATAATAAAACACTCAACCGGTCTACCGTTTTATCTTGCACCCAGTAGTTGGACACAATAAAACGGTAGAAGGCTTGGGTGCAAAAAATAAAACGGTAGTCCGCAACTACCGTTTTATCTTGCTGATTGTATCAAAATTAGCGTGCAATGCCACAAAAAAACCGTATTGCCATAGGCAATACGGTTTTTTGAACGAAGTCGCCCCCAAAGGGGCTAAGTAAGAAATGAAGACGCTGCGCTAATGAAGGAATTAGGAACGAGAAAAGGAGTGGTTGCATGAAAAACAATCTTGCCAGAATCAAGATGAGCAAAAAGCAGAGAAAGCTGCTGGATGCGAAAGATCGGATGGTGTGGACGATGCCGCCGGTTACGAAAAAGATCGAAAACAAGAAAAGAGAAAAACTCAGAAGCTGTTGGAAGCGTGATAACGATTTTTCCGACAGCTTATTTTTATGTTTAAATTAGAGGTTGTTTTTGAGGTTCTTCTATGATAAACTTAAAATTACCAGTAAGAACGAAAAGGAGCTTTAAATTATGAAAAAAGGTATCTGCGTCGGCGGCGTGATGACCGTGGATTTTCTTTATCCCGTGCCCCATTATCCCAAGTCCAGTGAACTCACCACCATCACGGAGGATTTCTCCCAGACCACCGGCGGCGCGGTGTGCAATGTGTTAGGCGCGATTTCCCGTTTGTGCCCGGATATGCCGCTTTATGCCATCGGGCGCAGCGGCGGAGATGCCAACGGCGATTATATTGTTGAGGAACTGAACAGGTTTGGCAATATCGACACCTCCACCATCGTGCGGGAGGGCAGAGCGACCTTCACGGCGGTGATCACCGACCAGAGCAGCAAGGAGCGCACGCTGTTCACCTACCCCGGCGCATCCGGCAACATGACGGAGGAGGATGTGCAGTGGGACAAGATCAATGCCAACATTTTCCATATTGCCTATGTGCTGATGATGCCGAATTTGGATTCCGAGGATGCACAGTACGGCACCAAGATGGCACGGCTGTTCTGCCATGCGCAGGAAAAGGGCTACAAGACCTCCATCGACATTGTTTCCGAAATGTCCGGGCGGGCGAAAAAGCTCATGCCCCCGGCACTCAAATACACCGATTATTGCATCATCAACGAACTGGAAGCCCAGGAGACCACGGGGATTCTGCTGCGGGACGAGGACAAAAAACTGCATCCCGAAAACATGGAAAAGGCGTTGGATGCGCTGAAAGCGATGGGCGTTTCCACATGGATTGCCATCCACTGCCCGGAAGGCGTTTGGGGAATGGACGAAAACGGACAGTATGTGTATGTGCAGTCCCTGACTCTGCCAAGGGATTACATCAAGGGTACCGTCGGCGCAGGGGACGCCTTCTGCGGAGGCGTGCTGTGCGGCGCGGAGAATGGCATGAATCTGCACGACGCGCTGGTGTTGGGAACGGCCACGGCCTCCTGCGCTTTGGGGGACGAGAGCGCCAATGCGGGCGTTCCTTCCTTAGAGAAAACGCTTGAATTTTACGAAAAAATGAGGTAATGTTCCATGCACAAGGAGCATTTCGACTGGAAAGGTTTTATCAAAGCGGTGCTGACCATCGCCATTCCCGTGGCGCTGCAAAACCTGCTGACCACCACCGGCTCCATGGTGGACACCATAATGCTTGCCCCATTGGGGGAAAACGTGGTGGGTGCGGTTGGGCTGTGTGCTCAGTTTTCGTCGCTCATGTTCTCCTGCTACTGGGGCTTTGTGGGCGGCGGAATGCTGTTCTTCGGGCAATACTGGGGTGCAAAGGATCATGACGGCGTAAACCGCGCCTTCGGGCTGACGGCTTCCTGCATGATGCTGGTTGCGGCGGCATTCTTCGGAATGTCCGTGTTCTTCCCGCAGGTGGTCATGAATTTATACACCGACAAAACCGTGCTGCACGACATCGGCATCGAGTATCTTTCCATTGTCGGTTTTTCCTATCCTTTGATGATCTTTTCCATGGCGCTGTCTGCCATGCTGCGCTCCACCGAGAAGGTGAAGATTCCCATGTACGGCGCATTTGCGGCGGTGGGCACCAATATGTTCATGAACTGGGTGCTCATCAACGGCAAGTTCGGCCTGCCCGCCATGGGCGTGCGTGGCGCGGCGCTGGCTACGGTGATCGCGCAGGTGGTGAACCTTTGCGTGATCCTCATTCAGGCCAAGGTCAAGCACGATCCCTTCGTTTTCAGCTACACGAAGCACTTTCGCTGGAACAAGGCCTTTATTCGTGAATATTTCACCAAATGCTTCCCGATTATCTGCAACGAGCTGTTCTTAGGCGTTGCCAATATGATCATCAACGTGATTTTAGGGCGGCAGTCCGTACAGGCCATCGCGGCCACGGCGGTTTTCCGCACGTTGGAGGGCTTTGTCATTGGTTTCTTTGCGGGCTTCTCCAATGCCGCATCCGTTCTGGTCGGCAAGGAGGTCGGCGCGGGGAATCTGGAAATTGCTTATCAGCGGGCAAAACGGATGCTGATTCTGTGCGATACCGCCATTTTCGGTTCCTGCCTGTTCCTGCTGGCAATTCATAAACCGCTGTTCACCGCTATGTCGCTTTCGGGAGAATCCTTCTCCATCTGTACCGGGATGCTGTGCATTTACAGCGTTGTGGCACTCATTCGGATGTGCAACTGGACGACAAACGACACCTACCGTTCTGCCGGGGATGCGGCTTACGGAACCATACTGGAAATCACCTTCATGTATGCGATGGTGCTGCCCTGCGTGTATCTCTCCGGCATGGTGTTTAAGGCACCGTATCTGGTTATTTTCGCTTGCTGCTATGTGGATGAGCCCATCCGTTTTACCCTGATGATTCGACACCTGATTTCCGGCAAATGGGTCAAGCCCGTCACGCCGCAGGGGAAGGATGCGCTGCCGGCCTTCATGGCGGCAAGGGGACATAAGCCCAAGGAAGAAGCATCGTGAAAATCGGGATGAGGTGATTTAATTGGTTCGGGAAATCTGTAAAGACGTAATTCTTCTGTCCCGAAAAGCCATGGAGGCCATGGCAGACGATCTGCCGCTTGCACAGGACTTACTGGACACCCTGCGTTTTCATGCGCAGGAATGCGCCGGCATGGCGGCGAACATGATCGGGGAAAACAAAAGCATCATCGTGTTTTCCGACAACGGGAAAGACTGCCTGATGCTCAATCCCGTAATTGTGAAGAAAACCGATGCTTACCAGACAGAGGAAGGATGCCTTTCTCTGACCGGGAAACGCCCCTGCACGCGGTATAAAAGCATTAAGGTACAATATCAGAACGAGAAGCTGCAAAGCCGCATCAAATCCTATTCCGGCTTTACGGCGGAGATCATTCAGCACGAAATCGACCATTTAAGCGGAATACTCATATAGGAGGAACGGAACATGACCCATGCACAGCGTTTCATTACTGCCATCACCGGCGGCACCCCGGACTATGTGCCCACCTTTGAGCTGGAATACCAGTTGGCACCGCTCACCCACGGGCACGACTTTCTGAAAGAGGACGAACTTGCGGGACTAAATGAGAAAGAAATCGAGCAGAAGCTCCGGGAGAATGCCGAGTTCATCCTGAAGGTCTACCGTGACCTTGACCACGACGCCATCTGCATCCACTATTTAAGCGATGAGCACCTGATCCGAACCGCCCAGCTCATCAAAGAAATGGTAGGAAATGAATACTTCCTCATGACCCACGGCGACGGAACCTTTTCCATCACCGACGGCGAGGGCATGGAGGAGCTGGCCTACGCCATGTACGACGACCCCGATTCCGTGAAGGCACAGGCGGAGGAAAAGTGCGTCCGCGCAATCGAGCGGAACAGAAAGCTGCTGGCGGGCGGCTTTGACGGCTTCATTCTCTGCTGCGACTACTGCTACAACGCAGGCCCTATGATGAGCCCGGAAATGTTCGCCGAGTTTGTGACCCCGTACTTGGCGCGCATCATTGCGGACATCAAGGCGCACGGCGGCTACGCCATCAAGCACACCGACGGCAACATCATGCCGATTTTAGATCAGCTCATTTCCACGCAGCCCCACGCGCTCCATTCCATTGACCCCATGGCGGGCGTGGACATTAAGAAAGTGAAGGAGCTGACGCAAGGCAAGGTCGCGCTGTGCGGCAACGTGCACTGTGCCGCCATGCAGACCGGCACCGAGCAGGACGTGATCGACTCCTGCGAATACTGCTTAAAATACGGAAAGCCCGGCGGAGGCTATGTTTTCACCACATCGAACATTCCCTTCAAGGGGCTGCCGCTGGAGCGGTATCAGTTGGTACTGAATGTGTGGAAGCAGCACCGCGATTACTGATATGAAGATCGCAATCATCGGCTATTCCGGCGCGGGAAAGTCCACCTTGGCGCGAAAATTAGGGGAGAAGTATGCAATCCCCGTCTTGCACATGGACAAATTGCACTGGAAGCCCGGCTGGGTCGAAAATAAGGCGGAAAACGAGCGGGAAGCCCTCAATCGCTTTATGGATGAAAATGATTCATGGGTTATTGACGGGAACTATTTCCGCATATGCGAGACACGTCGGTTGCAGGAAGCCGACCTCATTGTGGAACTGCTGTTTCCTGCACTCATCTGCTATCTGCGGGCAAAAAGGCGGCTCAAACGCTTTTCCGGGACAAGCCGCCCGGACATGACGGAGGGCTGCGAGGAAAAGATTGACAAAGAATTTCGACAATGGATATTCTATACAGGGCGAAATCCCAGAAAGAAGAAGCACTACAGGGAAATTAAACGAATCCATGATGAAAAGACCGTCGTTCTGCGAAATCAGATGCAGCTAAATCGGTTTTGCGGGATACACGGTCTTACAAAAGGAGAAAATACATGAAAATCACAGGCATCAGAAGCGTATTTTCCGGCGAGTGCCATTACCTTATTATTGAGACGGATGAGGGCATTACCGGCCTTGGCGAAGCGACCCTGCACACCCGTCAGCTGGCGGTGGACGGCGTGTTTAAGCACCTGGAACCTGTGCTCATCGGGCAGGATCCCATGCGCATCGAGCACATCTGGCAGGACATTTTCCGCTGCACCTTCTGGCGCGGCGGCCCCGTGCTGATGGCCGCGCTGTCCGCCATTGACCTTGCCCTGTGGGACATCAAGGGCAAGGCACTGAACACTCCCGTTTACAACCTCTTGGGCGGCAAGTGCCGGGATAAGCTGCGCGTGTATATCGGCATCGGCGGCAAATCCTCGGAGGAGCTGGCTGAAAAGGGCATCGAGATGAAGGAGAAGGGCTACACTGCCCTACGTTTCTGCCCGACCGATCAGGGTTACGGCGAAGAGATGGGCGTTATGGACATTCTCTCCGGCGTGCGCAAGTCCGTCAAATATACACAAGCCTTGCGTGAGGCCGTTGGTGACGACATTGACCTTGTTTTGGAATGTCACACCCGTATGACCCCGCCCACCGCCGTGGAATTGTGCAACGAGGTCGCGCCCCTGCACCCCATGTTTGTAGAAGACCCCCTGCGTGCGGACAGCCCCGAAGCCTTCCGCAATCTGCGTGCGCACACCGCCGTCCCGCTGGGAACCGGCGAAAAGTTTGGCGCAAAGTGGGACTACAAGTGCTTAATTGAGGAAGAACTCATTGACTATGTGCGCACGGATATATGCAACTGCGGCGGCATCACCGAGATGAAGAAGATCGCGGCTTATGCCGAGGCGCACTACATGGAAATGGTGCCCCACGGTGTGCACCATGCGGGCTTTATCGGGCTTATGCACGTTGACTTTGCCACGCCTAACTTCTGCCTGCAGGAGGACTGGATGAGCAGCAGCCATCCCGAGTGGCTGGATTACGATGTGACCTTCAAGGACGGGTATCTGACCATGGGTGACAGACCTGGCCTCGGCGTGACGCTTCTGGAAGACAAGTGCAAGCCCTTCCGGATGCGGGAGCATCCCCACTGGCGGCGACCCGACGGCACGGTGCAGGACTGGTAAAGAGCATAAAGCAAGGGAGTGAATCAGACGACTCACTCCCTTTTTGTGTTTCTATTTGGTCAGGCGATAGATCGCGCCTGAGCATTTGGGAAGAACCTTTTCATCCCCGAACAGCAGTTCCGCCTTGTACCCTTCCTTGAAGAGCGGGGTATAGGGGCGGTCACACCCTGCATAGTTCATGTATGCGGCAATGATGCTGCCGTTGGGAAGCGTCCCTGTGGTCACGCCGATATAGGGGTCATTGACCGAAGCCGGATGGTCGAGCTTTCCGGCAATCAGCTCATAAACCTTGTAATAGGGCGCGGATTCGTCCGGGGAGAGGCCGTTCTTGCCGTTGATGGCAAGGGTTTCCAGCGCAAAGCCCAGCGCATAGATGGTTCCTTTACCGTACTTGTGTTTGGCAAAAATGACATTGCCCGTCTCGTCTCTGGCGAGGACTTCCGCATCCACGGCTTCCCAGAGATAATCCTTGTCATTGGAATAGGGGAAGGAACCGAAGGAGAAGTTTGCGGTGTGCGCGTCGCCGTACTTGTAAACGCCGTTGCTCTTTAAACCGAAAATGCGGGTGAACTCGGAAAAATGAGCCGCACCGAAGGAAACGTAGAGCGTTGCGCCCTGTTCTACGCGGTCAAGGATTTCAAAGACCTGATCGTTCTTCAGATACTGGTCGCCGTCGATGGAGGGCAGAATGTAGAGCGGTGCCTCGTCTGTGACCCTCTGATTGTTGAATTTGACACGGAAGCCCGCTTCCATGGCCAGCGCATAGACCGCTTCCGCATTTTTGAGCTTGTTGCCGTTGGCGGGAAGGACGCACACCGCATCATAATCCTACTTTTTCGGCTGGGGAATGTCGATAAGGCTTTCGGAGAGCAATTTCATGGCTTTGGCTACGGGCTTCGCTTCACGGTTCACATCCACAAGCCCCAGCTGGCGCTCCACGGCATTCCAGTTGTAGGGCGCGTTTTTGAGGTTCAGATGCTCCATGCCGCACCACCACAGATAGCCGATGCCGCCGTTTGCCCAGGTGGACAGCAGATTGATGCGCAGGAAATCGCCGCCCATGTCGTCATTGCCGATGAGCTGGGAGAAGGTGCCCTGCTCCTGGAGCATACAGGGCTTGCCCGCCACGTCGGAATAGTAGACCGTCTGCGCAGTAGGCATGAAGGAGCCGCGAATCTTGTCGTAAGGCTCCACATCGTTGTAGATGGTGGGCGAGGGATAGGGGTGCGTGGTCACAAAGTCCATGACGGACTGATCCTCGATGTGCCAGAGGGAATTATCCTGGCAGTCCAGCGAGTGCATCCCGGAGCCAATGGGGCGGGAATTGTCTTCCACAAGAATGGAATGGTGCACAAGGCTTATCCAGTTTGCCGCCTCAAAGCGGGAGGAAACGTCGCCCATGCAGTTGCACTCGTTTCCCAAGTCCCAGGCGATGATGTTGGGAATGTCCTTCAAATATCGAACAAGTCCGCGCACATACTTTTCGGTAAAGTACAGCGCCTCAGGGTCGGTGAGCACATTTTTGCCTTCCAGCGCACGGGGTACGAACATCCGCCCGCTCATCCAGCCGGTGAGCAGAGAGACGATCAGCTCGATTCCGCAATCCTGTGCCATGGCGGCAAATTCGCGGAAATGCGCAATTTGATTTTTGTCAATGAAATACGGGTCGGCAATGGGCTGCTCATCGTAATCCGCGTACTCCTTGAAATTCATGTGATACTTGTAGAGCTTCTGCACGGGCTGAAAGTCCCGCCAGTTGGGGAAAACGCGCATCACCTTGACGCCGTTTTCCTGCATGGCCTTCAAATCCGCCTTAACCACGTCCGGCTGCCATTTGCGCCACATATCGGTGCCCGTTGCGCTGTCCCAGTAGTTCACGCCGATAGAAAATTCCATATCTTTCGCTCCTTTTTTAGAGGAATTTATGTCCTTTTTTCAGTATAGCACAGTTCACTTGCATATACAAACTTTTTCTTTTGTGATTCGGTGGCAGGGTTTTAGGGCTGAAACGAAGAATATATCAAAAGGATAAATTGGGTCAAAGGAGCAGGTTATGGAGCAGTTAAGCTATGATACCCTAAAAAAGATGAATTTTAAGGGCTTTTATCAGGAGAAGGGTACGGAAAAGGTCATGCAGTTCGGGCAGGGAAATTTTCTGCGCGCCTTTGCGGATGTGTTTTTTGACATTGCAAACGAGAAAACCGGCTGGAATGGGAAAATCGTTGTCGTAAAGCCAAGGCAAGGACATTCCTATGTCTGCGACGAACTCAACCGTCAGGACGGGCTTTACACCGTGCTCATGCGAGGACGGGAGAACGGGGAAAAGGTCGAGCAGACGCGGCTCGTCTCCAGCATTTCCCGGTGCATTTATCCCGATGAGCAGTTTGACGAGCTGATGAAACTGGCGGTTTCGCCCGATTTGCAGTTCATCATTTCCAACACAACCGAGGCCGGCATTGCCTTTGACGAACATTGCAATTTATACGACAAGCCCGCAACCTCGTACCCGGGCAAGCTCACGCAAGTGCTCTATGCCCGCTTTGCGGCGTATCAGCCCGGCGTGGTGATTCTGCCATGCGAGCTCAACGACCACAACGGCGATATGCTGCTAAAAGCCATTGACGATTACATGGAACTGTGGGAGCTGCCCGAAGATTTTTACGATTATGTGCACAAGGAATGTCGGGTCTGCAACACGCTTGTGGATCGCATCGTGTCCGGCGCGATTCGGGACGATAACGAGCTGAACAGAATTTGGAACGAAAACGGCTATGTGGACAAGGTAATGGTCGCATCCGAAATCTTCCATGTGTGGGACATTGAGGGGGACAGTGAGCTGGAAAAACTTCTGCCTTTCAAACAGGCCGGGCTGAACTGCCCCGTTGTGCCCGATGTGAACCCTTACAAGCTGCGCAAAGTCCGCATCTTAAACGGTGCGCACACGGGCTTCGTCCCCGGTGCTATTTTAGCCGGGAAGCACATTGTCCGGGAGTGCATGGAGGATGGTGTCATTCGCGGCTTTATGAACAGGATGCTGAACGAGGAAGTGCTGCCCATTCTGCCGTTGGACAGGGAGGATTGCGCCGCCTTTGCCGCCTCTGTGCAGGATCGTTTCAACAATCCCTTCATCGACCACCAGCTTTCCGCCATCGCTCTCAACACCACGGCCAAGTGGAAGGAACGCAACCTGCCCTCGCTTCGGGATTATGTTGCTAAAATCGGCAAGCTGCCGGTCTGTCTGACCTTATCTTTTGCCAACTATCTCGCACTCTATATTTCGGGAAACGAAGCCCTCAACGATGATAAGGCTGTTATGGATTTCTTTGCCGAGCATAAGGGAGATGCGCCGGAAACGCTGGTCAATGCGGTTTTGCACAGCAGCTTCTTTGCAGCAGAGCAGCTCTTTGAAATTCCTGGCTTTAACGAAAAAACTGTGGAAAATCTGCGCTTTATCAAGGAAAACGGCGCGTATGCCGCCTTTGCAAGAGCGCTTGCGGAGGAAGAATGAATGGCAGATTTCATCCGCATCCATGAAAAGGACAACGTGGCGGTTGCGCTGAGGAATGTTCCGAAAGGGACGGCGTTCAGGGGCATAACCGCCGCAGAAGATATACAACAAGGGCACAAAATGGCGCTGCAGCCCATAAACCCCGGAGAAAACATCATTAAGTACGGCTTTCCCATCGGCCATGCCACGGAAGACATTACATTAGGTAGCCACGTTCACACGCACAACATGAGCACGAACTTATCCGGCGAGGTGAAATACACCTATACGCCCGATGGCCGTTTCCCGGAACCCATCAAGCCCTTGACTTTCATGGGCTATGACCGCGAAGACGGCAAGGTTGGGATTCGGAACGAAATATGGATCCTGCCCACCGTGGGCTGCGTGAACGACATTGCCAAGGCGCTCGTCCGGGAAAATCAGGACTTGGTAACAGGGAGTGTGGAGGGGCTGCACTGCTTCACCCATCCTTTCGGCTGCTCGCAGACCGGGGAAGATCACGGAAACACGAAGCGGCTGCTTGCGGCACTGGCCAAGCACCCCAACGCCGGGGCGGTGCTGGTGCTGTCCTTAGGCTGTGAAAACCTTACACAAGAGCAGTTCAGGGAAGAATTGGGCGAATATGACGAAAACCGCATCAAGTTCCTTATCTGTCAGAACGTGGAAGATGAAATGGAGGAAGGCCGCGAACTGCTGAAACAATGCGCGGAATTTGCCGGGCAGTTTGCGCGAAAGGAAATGCCCGCTTCCGAGCTGATTGTGGGATTAAAGTGTGGCGGCTCGGACGGCTTATCCGGCATCACGGCAAACCCCACGGTTGGAAAATTCTCCGATACCCTCTGTGCCATGGGCGGCACCACGATACTGACCGAGGTGCCGGAAATGTTTGGAGCGGAAGGGTTTCTGATGAATCGCTGTGTGGACAAGAAGATCTTTGACAGGGCTTCCTCCATGCTCAACGGATTCAAGGATTACTTCATCGCCCACAACGAGGTTGTGTATGATAACCCCAGCCCCGGCAACAAGGCTGGCGGCATCACCACTTTGGAGGACAAGTCCTGCGGCTGCGTGCAGAAGGGCGGCGCGTTCCCCATCGTGGATGTGCTTGGCTATGCGCAGCCCGTCCGCCAGAAGGGGCTGAATATGCTGTGGAGTCCGGGGAACGATTTGGTCTCGTCCACCGCACTGGCGGCTTCCGGCTGTCACATCATCCTCTTCACTACGGGTCGCGGCACGCCGTTTGGCTGCCCGGTTCCCACCGCAAAGCTGGCAACCAACACGCCCCTTGCGCAAAAGAAACAGAACTGGATCGACTTTTCCGCCGGGGACATTGCAGACGGCAGGAAAACCATTGACGAAATGGGCACGGAGCTTATGGATTTTGTGCTTGCCGTCGCTTCGGGCAAGCAGGTAAAAGCGGAGGAAAATGCCTGCCGCGAAATTTCGATTTTCAAAGACGGCGTTATGCTGTAAAACAGAAAGAAGGAAATTTACATGAAAGCATTTATGGACAAAGATTTCATCCTCGAAACCGAAACCGCGCAGCACTTATATCACGATTATGCCGCGAAAATGCCGCTGATCGACTACCACTGCCACATTTCCCCCAAGGAAATCTACGAAGACAGACGCTTCAACAATTTAGTTGAAGTGTGGTTGGGCGGGAAGAACCCCGACGGAAGCTATTTCGGCGACCACTACAAGTGGCGTCTGATGCGCTCCAATGGCGTGCCGGAGGACTATGTAACCGGTGACAAGCCCGCCTATGATCGCTACATCAAGTTTGTGGAAGCACTGGAAATGGCCATCGGCAATCCCATGGTGCACTGGTGCAATCTGGAGCTCAAGTTCTTCTTCGGCTACGACAAGCCCTTGACGCTGGAAAACGCCAAGGACTGCTGGGATTTCGTCAATGACAAGCTGCAGAACGATCCCGAGCTCACCGTGCGCGGCATGATGAAGAAGGCCAACGTCTACATGGTCGGCACCACGGACGACCCCGTGGATTCTCTGGAATGGCACGAAAAGATCGCCGCGGACAAGTCCTTCGGCATCAGGGTCTGCCCGTCCTTCCGCCCCGACAAGGCCATCAACATTCACAAGGCCGGGTTCACCGACTATATCGCAAAGCTGGCCGCTTCCGTCGGCAAAGATACGTTAAGCTCTGCCGATGAAGTGATCGACGCGCTGCTTACCCGTCTTGATTTCTTTGCCAAGTTGGGTTGCCGCGCCTCAGATCACGGTTTGGATACTATTCCCTGCCGCGTTGGTACGAAGGAAGAAGTCAATACCGCCTTTGCCAAGGCCATGGCCGGGGAGAAGCTGACCACAGACGAAATCGAAAAATACCAGACCGCGATCCTGCTGGCGCTGGGCAAGGCGTATCACAAGCGCGGGATCGTGATGCAGCTGCACTATTCCTGCAAGCGCAACCCCAACGCCCGCGCCTTCCGCGTGATGGGCGCGGACACCGGGTATGACATTGTGGCGCAGAATGCCTGCGGCGGCGATATTGCCGATCTGCTCTCCCTGTTTGAGGAAACCGGCGAGCTGCCCAAGACCGTTCTGTATTCTCTGAACCCCAACGACAACGAGCTGTTGGGCTCCTTGATCGGCGCATTCCAGTCAGACGAGATTCCCGGCAAAATCCAGCATGGCTCCGCCTGGTGGTTCAACGACACCAAATCCGGCATGGAGGCGCAGATCAAATCCTTGGCCAACCTCGGCATTTTGGGCAACTTCATCGGAATGCTTACCGACTCCCGCTCCTTCCTGTCCTATCCGCGCCACGAATATTTCCGCAGAATCCTGTGCAATATCGTGGGTTCTTGGGTTGAAAACGGCGAATATCCCAACGACGAAAAGGCATTGCGGAAGATCATCGAAGGCGTTTCCTTCGGCAATGCCAAGCGGTATTTCGGCATCTAAGCTGTGTCCGTGAAATGGGAGGCAAAAATTGGCAGAAATTCTGAATAACATCAAGGCTTTGCTTCCCTTTTTCGCGGGGAGCTGGCTGCTGTTCATCCTCTGTACCCTCTGGAAGCCCCAGAAGTTCCGCAATTCCGTGTTTCTCATGGCGGCGCTGGCCGGTACGGTTCTCTTCATCTCCGGGCTGTTCGGCGAGCAATCCGGCAATGCCCTGATCGTGCTTGCTCTGCTCATCCTGCTTGCGATCCTGCTGGTTCCCGCAATGCTCATCGTCAACGGCATCTATATGATGAAAAGGGAAGCGCGGTCGCTGGGCAATCTGCTGTCGTTGCTTGCGGGCATCGTGATCGGGCTTGGCGAGGTTGCCATGCTTCTTACGGTCTTCATCTCATCAGGGGTTATCAGAGAACCGCGCCATTTCGGTTGGGCGATTTTTGCGGGAACAACTGTGCTGTACTTCAGCCTGTGGATTCTCACCATCGTGCTCTACATCCTGTTCATTCAGTGGATGCCGCATCGGTATGATTTTTCTGCGGTCATCATCCACGGCAGCGGGCTGATTCGCGGAGACCGGATCGGAAGACTGCTCGGAAACCGGCTGGACAAAGCGATTGCCATTTACAGGAAGTGCAAAAAGAAACCCATTTTGATTCCTTCCGGCGGGCAGGGGGAGAACGAGACGGTCTCCGAAGCCATAGCCATGAAACAATACCTAATCGACCACGGCATCCCACAGGAGCATATCCTGATGGAAGCCATCTCCACCACGACGAAGGAAAACCTGCGGTATTCCAAAGAGCTTCTGGCCGCCTACGGATTAAATGGCCGCATTGCGCTGGTTTCCAGCAACTACCACATTTACCGCTGTCTCCAATATGCGCACAAAATGAAGCTCAAATGCGTGGGCTTTGGTGCGAAAGTCGCGTGGTATTATTTCCCCAGCGCAACCCTGCGGGAGTTTATTGCCCTGTTCACCCGCCCGCCGCACGTTATCTGGATGGGGCTTGGCTATGTTTTCATGATCGTGATTCCTGCTGTTTATCTGCTTCTTGCGTAAATGAAAAGCTCCCGTTTCCGTTATGGATTCGAGAGCTTTTGCTTATTCCTTCGTGATGCTGTATTCGACCACAATGTCGTGCAACTGCTTCTTTTCGGTGAAGAATTTCATGTGGTATTGCGGCGGCATGGTGACGTGGAACTGCTCCGGCTCGCCCGCGTTTAGGTCAACGGGAAATTGATCGGAAATCTCAACTCCTGTTTTTAAGCCCTTTATAGGATCGATGCGCAGCCGATAGCCGCCCCGGGACAGTTCTGCACCGAAATCCGTAGCAATGGGTCTGGACAGCGCGTGAAGCAGATAGGTAAGCGTCACGGGCTGTTTGGCTTCCACATGATCGGTCACAATGAGCTTGTCTTCCGACAAGACAAAGGAGCGTTCCCACTTATTCAGCAGAGGATAAGCACCGCTTGGGTCGATGGAGGCTGTCAGTGTGTCGCCGTGGTCTTGCGCGGAAAGCACTTGACCTGTCGCCTTGTAGGAGAAGGTCTCCTGTCCCACGCCGTCCACCAGCAGCGTGTTGTGCGCTATGGAGGTGTTTGTGTATTCGTAATGGTGCTTTGTGCCGTATTTGCGCCCGAAATAGCCGGAAGGGGAGATGAGTGCGTTTCCTCCCGCCATGAGTGCGAAGGAGCCCTGATCGGCGTGTTGGTGGCTGACGGAACCGAACCGGCTGCACCGCGCAAGCAGCGAAACTTCCTTCTCCGGGTGCTCAGGGTCGGTGTGCAGGGAGACAAACCCGCCCTTGGGGAAGCAATGGGCGCGATCCGTGGGCGCAGAAAGGGGAGAGGCGGGCGCTTTTCCCTCCGGCAGGAAAATGTCCAGCAGATGCAGACGGTAATAGTCCGTGTTGTCCAGCTGCTTGCGCCACGCCTTTGTCACCTCGTCCCCGAAGCGATCTGCATAGACGCGAAAGGGATTCTGCGCAAAGAAGCCCGGCCATTCCGCATCTTCGGACTTACACCAGTACCCATCGCAGAAGGGATGAATCTCCCAACCGGGAGGACAGAAGTGTTGAAAGAAATTGACCAGACGCTGATAAAAGGGGCGCTGCAGGAAGGAAAAGCCCGTGTAGCGTTCCACAGCGGAGAAGAAGGGCAGATACCAGCGCGTGTAGGAGGAAGCATAGAAGGTGCCCTCCGCCCAGGAGCCGTCCGCACCGCCGTAATAGGGGAAGAAGCCGCCGTACACATCAAGCGCAAGCGTGAGATAGCGCATAAGGGTTTCTTCCTCCGCTTCCGTGGAGCCTTTGAGCACCAGCGCCGCTTCGCCAAGGTACGCCGGAAGTCTGCCGGAGTGGGAGGAGCCGGGATTGTCGCAGAAATTCGTGCGGGAGAGCAGGTGCTCAATCTGCCGGGCGTAGGCAAGAATTGTGCGCTCCACACCCTTTCTCTGCCTTTCATCGAGCAGGTCATAGAGCAGATCATACGCCGCCGGAAGGCACCGGGCATGGGAAAGCCCCAGTTCATCGCCCCATATTCCTTCAATCGAGCAGGGCATATCCGGGTTCCATGAACAAATCGTCAGAAGCAGTTCTTTTCCGTGATGCCCCGCCTTTTCATCGTGTAGCAGCCGATACGCAAGCCCGCAGGCAATCAGGTTTCGGTCACAGAAATCCCGGTGCCGTCCGAAATACTCCCGGTAAGGCAGAGCATTTTCATCCATGTGAAAGCGCGGCGGCTGGGGCAGCCCGTCCTTAAAGGCCATTTCCACGTTCTTTTTGAGGATTTCCACAGCTTCCCTGCGGGTATCGAGCAGGGAGGCAATATCGCTTTCATAAAACAGATGGCGCGGGTGAACCTCCGGTACGGCATCAAAGAGCTGCCGGGCGGTGATGCGTGGCAGACGGACGGCGTTTTCCGCGATGGAAAAGCTCTGCCATCCGCGCTCTTTGTTTTCGCTTGTGATGTTCCAGAAATACTGCCCCGGTTCCAGCAGTTTGTTCGGGGTGACGAATAATCGTTCCGTGTCACACTCATAGACAATGCAGTCGGAGGAATCCTTCACGGTCACATGATAGAGGTCGGAAACGGAATTATCCCGCCGCCAGATGAGCACCGGGGGCGTTTCGTAGAGGATTTCGCCGTTTTCGGGTGAAGGGAAGAGCTGCCCCACGCCGGTTGCTTCCTGATTGAGCTTTTCCATTTGCTGTCAGTCCTCCTTATCCCACACCGATTCGCCGGTTACGGGGTCAATATACCCCTTCTTCCGCGCCGGAATCCCCGCCATAATCGCGTAATCCTCCGTGTCGTGCGTGACCACTGCCCCGGCGCATACAAGGTTGCATTTGCCGATCTTTACGCCCGCCGTTACGGTCACATTAGAGGCCAGCCACGAACCTTCACCGATCACGATGGAATTGTCGAAATCCTGCTCCGTGCGCCCGGAGAACCAGCCGGTTGCGGGGTCAAACTTGTGATGCCCGGCGGTCAAGCAGCAGTGCGGGCCGATGAGCACATTGTCCCCAATGGTAATGTCGCCGTTGATGTACGCATACAGTCCGAGAAACAGATTGCTGCCGAGCTTGTTTGGGTCTGTAACTCTTATAATGCACCCCGGGGCAACCCGGATGTTCCGCCCGCCAAGCCCTAAGGCTTCCCCGCGCTTGATGTTGTATTCGTAGTTGTCTCCGGCGTTTGTATAGCGGGTCATCTGTATAAAGAGCTCGTCGGAAATCTGAATATCTTTTATATCCATAAATTCATCCTCTTGTAATAAAGAGCCGCCCCGCACCGTAAATTGGCGCAGGGCGATCCTTGTTTAGCCTTTCAAAAGATCCTGAATGGAGATGATCTTGCCTTCCTTGATGGACTTGTTGGCGGCAACACCAACCAAGATGGAATACGCGCCGTCCTCAGTGCCTGCGGCGTGGCCGAGGGGATCGGGCACATTTTCCCGGAAGATCATGTTGCGCAGTCTGGTGTCTCCGCCGCCGTGACCGCCGGTGGCCTTGGTGATGGCGTAATCAGTGATGTTATCATTGAGATCAAAGACCTTGATGTGGTTTTCGGGAGCCTTGGCGAGCACACCGTTTTCGTAGTTGGTGGCCTCGATGCGCCCCTTGGAGCCGTTGAAGACCACGCGCCAGCCTTCGTAGGGCGTGGTGGCGTTGAGAGAGTAGGACATAACGGTGCCCTTTTCGTACTCCACGGTGGCGGCCATGGTGTCGTAAATGTCGATGTCGGGAGCGTAGATGCACTGATCCTTCAGGGAAATGGAGGTGTGCGGGGTCTTTGTGTCGTAGGGCTCCTGATCGGCATACATGGCCTTCTCACGGGGAGAAATGGCGTAATAGAACTTGCACTCCTTGGCATGGGCACAGGTGCGGCAGGTCTGGCCGATCTGCGGCTTGCCCTCAAAGGGATAGTTCTTCTCACCATAGAGATTGAGGTGCGCAAACGCGGACACCTTGGCAGGGTGATCGTCCAGCCACCAGTTGACCAGATCGAAGTGATGGGTGGACTTGTGCACCAGCAGCCCGGAGGACATACACATTCTCGAGTTCCAGCGGCGGAAATAGGAGGTGCCGTGAGCACCATAATCCATGTTCTGCGTCAGCAGCCACTCAAAGTGCACGGAGAACACATCGCCGATCTCGCCGCTTTTGATAATCTCCTTGATTTTGGTCATGAACGGCGCATAGCGGTAGTTGAAGGTCACAATGACCTTTTTGCCGGTGCGCTTCTCGGTTTCAAGAATGGCACGGCAGCGGTCGTCTGTGGTGGTCAACGGCTTTTCGGTGATGACGTCGCAGCCCAGCTCCATGGACTTGATGATGTAATCGGAGTGGAACACGTCGGTGGTGGTGACGATGACGCAATCGGGCTTGGCGGTTGCGATCATGTCCTCAAAATCCTCGAAGACGGGGAAATCTCCCCCGCAGTCGGCAACGAAAGCGCGGGCGCGACCGGGGTTTATGTCAAACACGCCGACAATTTTACACACATCGGTGTATTCAGCCAGCATAGGCTTGCAATACATTCCCAAAGCACGGCCGGAGGCCCCGGCAAAAGCGTATGTTTTCATAAATGACAGTCTCCTTTGTGAATATTACGGCGAAAGATTCGCCTTGGATTCTTTTCTATTTTAGCAAAAGGCGGAGCAAAAAGCAACCGAAAACGCAGAATCCGCAGCATTTCCGTAAATGGGGTTGCAAGTCGATGCGATGAGTAGTATAATATTAGTAAGGTAACAAAAAGGCGAGAATGACGGACAAAATACAGCGTTTCATTCTTCCGGGAGGCACCTTTTGAGAAAGTTTTTCACAAGTAACTTAGTCTTCACGATTGCAACCGTATTGGCTGTTCTCTTCGGCACCGTTGGCTGTTATTTTGCGCACAAACTGTGGAATGAACCCCTTGTTAATGCGTTCATCTTTATCCTTCTCATTTTCCTTTATACCTCCGGCATGAATCGCAACAAGAATGTGATGAAGGGGCTGATGGGCGCGTTGCTGATGGCCTGTGTCATCAACGCATTCAGCTATATGAGTACCTGCGAGATTCCTGCTGATTATATCTGTTCAGTCGTCTACATGGATGGGGCGTTGATCCTGTTTATCAACCATTTTCTCATCAACAGCAAGAAAACCTCTTCGCCCAGCAATATCCGCTTCAACCAGATTGTTGTCGCCATATTGGCGGTAAATGTACTGGTATGGAATCTTTCATGGCTTTCGGAAGCGGAAAGTCCGCTGGAAAAAATCGCACTGATCTCGCTGACGATTTCGATGCCTTGTACCTATTATACCGTTGTCTGTGTGGAATCCCGATTGGATGCCTACAAGATCAAGCAGGAACAGGCCGGATGCAATCAAGAGAACACGCTTTCCGAAACTTTATGGGACGAAAGTGGGGACAGGGAAGACGATACAAAGAGGAAGCTGTGAAAATAATTGCCGGATCAATCAGAAATCCCGCAAAAGAGCGATGCTCTGTGCATAGCTCTTTTTCTCTAAATAAAGAAAATAACATCAAACTTGTTTACTCTGTATGACAAAAATCCTGTTTGGAGGTAATCATATGAAAAAGAAGCTGGAACACAGCAAATTCATCGCGCAAAAGCGGCCGGTTGCGGAAAAGCTGCTTTCCGACCTGTTGGACATTTACCCTTATGCTTCCGTCCTGGTCACGGATGTGGAGACCATGAGCTATCGCATCGGAAAAAGCGGGATTCAGGTTTCCCAGAATCCCCGCTTCGGCGGCAAGGGCATGGTAGTAAAGGTCTATGACGGGGTTTCCTATGCGGAATATTCCGGCAATGAGATCGACTTTGATGCGCTGCCCGGCATTTTGGACACCATCGAAAATTCCCTTGTGCCCTTGAAGGGCAAACTCCCCGAAGGGCTGCTGGACAGCGAATACCAACAGTTATCCGACACCGGAACCAAGCTGGTCAAGGCCTCGGAATACGAAATCGACCCCAGAGAAATGGGGGATGAAGCCATCATCAAAAAGCTCACCGCGTTGCGCGAGTTTGCTCTTGCGCAGGATGAACGTCTGCTGGATTCTATACACTCCTACCAGTACCAGATCAACCACAAGCTGTTCCTCTCGAAGAACCGCGACATGGAGCAGTCCGCCATGTGGGGGGAAGGCTTCATCTACATGATGGTGATGAAGGACGGCGACGAGGTCAAGGATTACTACAAGGGCTTCTCCGTCTTGGGCGGCGCGGAGCTGCTGGACGAGATGGAGCAGTACATTCCCGAAAACGCGAAAAAGTGCGTGGAATTACTGAACTGCGAATCCATCACGCCCGGAACTTATACCTGTATCTGCACGCCCGAGGTCACGGGCATGATTGTCCACGAAGCCTTCGGACATGGCGTGGAAATGGATATGTTCGTCAAAGACCGCGCTTTGGCAAAAAATTGCATGAACACGCAGGTAGCTTCCGACCTCATCACTATGCGCGACGGAAATTCCTTATCCGATGTGGCAACCTATTTCTTCGACGATGAAGGCACGCCCTCTGCGGATACTGTTGTGATTGATAAAGGCATTCTCAAGGCGGGCTTCTCAGATGCGCAATCCGCCATGCACTTGGGAACTGCCCCCACCGGCAACGGCAGACGCGAATCCTATGAGCGCAAGGCCTACACCCGCATGACCAACACCTACTTTGAAGCGGGAACATCCAGCGTGGAAGATATGATCGCTTCCGTGGAGTACGGGATGCTGTTGGAAGCCCCGTCCTCCGGCATGGAAGACCCCAAAAACTGGGGGATTCAGTGCATGGTGAACATCGCCCGCGAAATTAAGAATGGCAGGTTGACCGGGCGCGTATTCTCACCTATTGTGCTGACCGGTTATGTGCCCGACCTGCTCAAAAGCATCTCTATGATTTCGGACACCGTGGAGCACTGCGGCAGTGGCGCCTGCGGCAAGGGCTACAAGGAGTGGGTCAAGGTCTCCGACGGTGGCCCCTACATCAAGGCGCAGATCCGCTTGGGCTAAGGAGGAAGAACGAACATGACAACATTGATTAACGATATTTGCAGAGCTTTGGGCGAACTGAATGTAGCCGAATGGATCCTTTCCCAAACCGATACCGAGACCGCCGAGCTGTTCTTCATCAAACACAATCTGGATATGCGCAGGATGAAGAAGGTCACAAAGATCAATGTCACGGTCTATCGCCCCTTTGAAAAGGACGGGGCAAAAATGAAGGGCTCATCCTCTGTGGAGATCGTGCCCTCGCAGAGCTTTGTAGAGATCAAAGCCCTCATCGAAAAAGCCTATTTCGCCGCCTCTTTTGTGGCAAATCCAACCTATTCCCTCCCGGACAAGGTGATAGGGGAACTCAAAAAGTCGGAAAGCGACATTGCAAAGGTTTCCGTGGGCGATGCCGCAATGGTGATGGCAAAAGCCATGTTTGCGGGAGAATCCAAGGATAACAAGGCTTTTATCAATTCCGGCGAGATTTTCGCGGAAAAGTCCACAACTCGCATCCTGTCCGCCTGCGGCACCGATGTTTCCTACGAAGACTGCAATGTGAACGGGGAACTGGTCGTCCAGTGCAAGGAACCCGAGGATGTGGAAATGTTCCGCTCCTTTGAGTATGACGGTTTGAAGACCGATGCGGTGACTGCTCTGGTAAAGGAAGCGCTTTCCCAGGTCGAAGACCGCGCTATTGCGAAAAAGGAACTGCCCTCCGGCAGTTATGATGTAATCCTCTCCGGTGAACAGTTGGCGGAGCTGATGAGCTTCTATCCCGAACGCACAAGCGGCAACATGGTTTTCCCCGGCTATTCCACATGGAAGGTGGGGGACGACATCATGGGGGAGACCGTCACAGGGGAGCGCATCAACTTAATCGGCCACGCAAAGCAGCCCTTCAATTCCGAGGGCATCCCGATGGAGGACAAGCCGCTGATTGAAGACGGTAAGGTTTCTCTTATCCATTCCGGCGCACAGTTCGCGTCCTACCTGCAACAGCCCATGACGGGTCTTTACACCGCAGTCACGCTCAACAACGGCACGGTGCCCTTTGCGGAAATGAAGAAGAATTGCTTATATCCCGTGACCTTCTCCGATTTCCAGATGGACGCTTTCTCCGGCTTTTTCGGCGGGGAAATCCGTCTTGCGTATCTCTTTGACGGCGAGAACGTGAAGATCATCACCGGCGGCTCCGTTTCCGGCAATATTTCCGAGTGCTGCGGGGAACTGGTCTTCTCACGGGAACGCTATTCAGGTGCGAACTACGAAGGCCCCTTTGCCGTGAAGCTTAAAAACATCAAGGTCGCAGGAACCGTGTAAAGCAATCGGAAGGAGAATTGACAATATGAACTTTGCGCCGTTTGCCCCACTCAAAGCCACAGATATAGACGGCAACGTTAAAATCTCGGTGTGGGGGAGAGACTACGTTCAGAATCGGCACTATTTCCCGGATTCCATGACCACCCAGGGGCGCGAGCTGCTCTATGCGCCCATGCGACTGACCGGCATTGCCAACGAGGAACCGATCATCTGGGAGGATGAGGGCTGCTACCTGCTGTCCGAATCCGAGGAAAAGGCCATCGTCAACGGCTACGCACAAAGCCAGTGTCTCATCGTCAATTCCTGCATCCAGTATGACTATGATGGCGGAGCGCGATGGGACATTCGCGTGATGCCCCGCGGCAAGACCGTGGCGCAGGAGTTCGGTCTAGCACCCATCACCATCAAGGGCTGGGAATTGACCGAGCTGAATCTGGAAATCCCCCTCAAAAAAGAGGGAATGACCCTTTACAACACATGGCGCGCCGCGTGGGACGGCGACAACGGCGTGCATCAGGGCGACAACCCCCTGCCCGAAAACGGCGGCATACCGAAAGGCGGCATTCAGATGCCCTTCATGCCTTCTGTTTGGTTGGGGGATGAAAAGGCGGGCTTCTCGCTGTGCACCGAATCCGACGAATTGTGGCAGCCGAAGGACAAAGAATCCGCTATCGAAATCAAGGATTGCGGAGACCATTGGCTGTTGACTTATCACCTTTTGAGCAGTCTGCCGAAGCGCTGGAAGCACCCGGACATGAACAGCACCGCGCTGTCGTGGTCGTTCGGCCTGATGACCACGCCCGTCAAACCCTTCAACAATGATTATCTCAAAATGCGGGCGGTACACATCGACTGCTTCATCAAGGTGCAGGGCGATTATTGGCCGTTCCTAAACGGCTCTGTTTCCGATGAGAACCCCGAAACCGTCATTGACCGCCTGTGCGAAGCGGGGGTCAATGTGCTCATCCTGCACGAAAAGTGGAACACCATTCAGAACAACTGGAATGTGCCCGTGAACCGCGCCAAGGAAATCCACAAAATTGTCGAGCTGTGCCACAGCAGAGGAATTAAAGTGATTCCCTACTTTGGCTATGAGATCACCTCCGCCATGCCGGAATATTCCGTCGTGAGGGACGAGGTGACGAATCTCATGGACGGACAGGATTACCCGCCGACAGCGTGGTACCGCGTGCCCTACCAGCGGGCGAACCGCGTCTGCTACAACACCGAATGGGCGGACAAACTGGTGGAGGGCATGATGAATTGCCTGGACACTTTCCACTTTGACGGTGTGTATCTGGACGGCACAACAAATCCCAATCCCTGCTGCAATTTGAAGCACGGCTGCGGCTATGTGGATGAGGAGGGGAAGGCTCATTCCACCTTTCCGATGTTCTCCCGCAGAGCCATCATGCAGAAGATCTGCGGAGGCGTGCACGACAGGGGCGGCATCGTCAATCCCCATCCCGGCGGGGCGACCATCCCGTTCATCTATTCCGGCACCGACCTGCTGTGGGACGGCGAACATTTACAAACTCGCATCCGGGACGAGGGGCTTTCCAACTTCTCACTAGAATACTACCGTTCGGAATACTTGGGCGTGAACCTCGGCATTCCTGCGCAGTTCATCGTCTATGAATTCGGCGATACCTGGACGTTTGACATGGCGCTGTCGCTGTGCATGATCCACGGTACCTACCCGCGCCCCAATGCCGTGTGGCATCCGCTGGATGTGATGGAAAAGGTGTGGAATATCACCGGCACTTTCGGAATATGGGATGCGACATTCTGTGGCTATTGGGAAAATGCGCAGGTTATGACTACCTCGGACGACAACTGCAAAGTCTCCTTCTATGAAAGAAAGATGCTGAACGGCGAAACCCGGCTGCTGGTGCTCTTAGGCAATCCCACAACCAGAGATATTGACGCTCTCACCGTGACCATCCATCCCGAAGCCTTTGGCAAGAAAACGGTCGTATCTGCCTATAACGCCATGAACAACTGCGACATGGCTTTGCCGATTTCCCTTCCCATGCCCGCTTTCGGAAGCGGAATGATCGAAGTTATTCTCAAGTAAAGAAAAAAGACTGGAAATTCGCATGAAATCTATGCTATACTGAACAAAACCGACGCAGACAAAGAAAGTCGGGAAAATATAAGGGGGAAAAACTATGAACAAAAGAGAACGTGTCATTGCCGCATTTCGCGGGGAAGAAACCGATCATGTGCCGGTGTGTATGTGGAAGCACGTCCCGCATGAATACTGGGCGGATGATGATAAGTTTGTCGCCTGCCAGCTCAATTCCTACAAGGTAACGGATGTTGACTTTGTCAAGCTTTCCGGCGATAAGTATTTCGGCTGGCCGGCGCCCGTGCTGGATGGCATCACATCGGCAAAGCAGCTCTATGACATCAAGCCCTTAGGTGCGGATCATCCCTACATCCGCGGACAGATCGAGCGCACCGCGAAGATCGTCAAGGGCTTAGGTGGGGAATGTGTTGCTCTGTATCTCGTTTTTGCGCCGCTGTGCTATCTCAGGCTGCAGATCGGTTATCCCATGATGATGCAGCTCATGCGCGAGGACCCCGAGGCCGTGAAGTACGCCTGTTCCGTCATCGCGCAAGACGTGAAGCATCTGGTGTACGGTCTGATCAAGGAAGCCGGCGTGGACGGCATCTTCTACAGCCTGCAGAACGCTGAGATCAACCGCTTCACCGAGGAAGAATACAGAGCATGGGTCACGCCCAGCGACAAGGAAGTGCTGGATTACGCCAACACGTTAAGCGGCATGAACGTCATCCACCTGTGCGCGTGGGAAGAAGATCGGAACCGCCTGTCTGTCTGGTCGGATTATGAGTCCGCCGTGACCTCCTGGTCGCGCTTCATCGACCTGATGGACATCAAGGAAGCCAAGAAGCTGTTCGGCAGAACCGTCTGGGGCGGATTTGACAACCGCGCAAATACCTTCCTCTACACCGCCTCCCGCGAGGAGATTGAGCAGGAGGTTGCCAATCTGATTGAGCAGGGCGGCAAGTCCGGCTACATTTTGGGCGCGGATTGCAGCCTGCACGATGAGCTGCCGGAGGAGCGCATCCGCTGGGTCGTGGAGGCCTCCCGGAAGATTTAACTTGAGTTGAAAAAAACCGTTGGATCGTGCTGCTATTGCATGACCCAACGGTTTGTCTTTATTTTGGTGTGTTTTGCGGATGAATCGGCTTAATCTTCGGGCTTGGTTTCCAGCTTCAGAGGATAATCCCCTAAGTGCTTGACCTTGAAGCCGTTTTTCTTGTATTCTTCGTAGTCGAAGGCTTCCAGCTCGTCCATGGCCAGCTTGTGGAACTCGTAGAAATTGTACCACCACTCATAGCCGGAGCCGAGAGAATTGGAGAGGTACTCGTCCACAATGTCGCAGCCCATTGCGGGGGCAACATAGAAAGCGCCCATGCACAGGACGTTGACACCGTTGCCGGTGATGGCGCGCTTGGCAGCGGCGACGCTTTCCACCACGCCCGCGTGGACATGGGGGCACTTGGAGGCGGCAATGTGGATGCCCATGCCGGTGCCGCAGAAGGCCAGACCGCGCTCGTATTCGCCCTCGGAAATCTTCGCGCCGACGCGCAGACCGACGCGATGGAACATATTCTCGGTGTCTTCCACGTTGGGGTCGGTGACGCCCACGTCCTCGATCTCCCAGCCTTTGGCTTTGAGATGCGCAACAACGGCTTCTTTCAGAGGATAACCGGCAAAGTCCGCGCCGACGACTAATTTTTTGTCTTTGACCATTTTCATAAAAATAACTTCTCCTTCCTTGTGTTTCAGGTTGATTTTATTATATCATAAATCGAGTATTTCGCAAGGGGGTTATACTCTGGAACGGTCTCTGGTTCATTACTTTGATGAGAGCGTGGGGCCTTTCCGCTCCATCACCGATCTTGACGATGACGAAGCGCAGAAAATTCTGGACTCCGTAAGAGCAAACAAGCCCAATACGCTATGCGCTTCCCGTGACCCGGAATACCTGCGCAAGCGGCGCAACTGTGAGCGCATTGTGCGGGAAGATTTTGTGAAGCGGGGAGGGCTTGTTGCCCGCACATCCCCCTATTATCTGGTGCTGGAACCAAGCCCTTGGCTATCCACATGGTTTGAACATCCTGCTTTCGTGAAAATTCCCGTTTCGGCTTTTGATCTGCGGTATGTGTCCTTTACCTACGGCGACAGTATGCCAACTTTTTCCCCGCGCTGTGCGGACGGCAAGGAATATCGCGGCAGAACCTACGATTATGACGGAATCGAAAAAATGATCGCAAAATACGGCTTGCCGCAGGAATACAATGACGATGGGCGATTTGGCTCTGAACGCTATATCGAGGCGCACGTCTGGGAAGATTCCGTGATCATAAGGTTTCTTAAAGAAAACGGGTACAGGTAGAAAAAGCCCACTGTTTCGGTGTGAGACAGTGGGCTTTTTGCTTATTTAGAAGGAATAAACGCCATCGGCAGACGACTGAATCTCCGTTTCGTAGAAGGCCTTCATTCCGGCAATCATGTAGTCCAGATCCTTCGCACCGGCAGATTCATAGGCTGAGTGCATGGCCAACTGGGCAAGGCCGATGTCCAGCGTGTTGACGGAAACGTGGCTGCCGGAAATGTTGCCCAAGGTGGAGCCGCCGGGCATATCGGAGCGGTTGGCGTAGTGCTGCACGGGCACGCCCGCCTTTTTGCAGATGGCGTGGAAAACCGCTTCGGACACGGCATCGGTGGTGTACTTCTGATTTGCGTTGAACTTGACCACAATGCCCTCATTCATAAAGGCGCAGTTGGCGGAATCGGAGAACTCGGGATGGTTGGGGTGCATGGCGTGGGCGTTGTCCGCAGAAAGCATGAAAGAGGAGGATAAAGCGGCCAGATAGTCCTGCTCATCCTTGCCCAAAGACAGGCAGATGCGCTTGAGTACATCATACAGGAAGGTGGAATCCGCGCCCTGCTTTGTGCCGCTGCCCACTTCCTCGTTGTCAAACACCGCCATCACATTGCAATGACCGCCGGACGCGGCTTGGGTGAAGGCTTTCAGTGACGAGAAGGCACATTCCAGATCATCCAGCCGTCCGCAGGAAATGAATTCGTTATTCGCCCCCCAAACGGTGCCTTCTTCGCGATTGTAGAGATACAGATCGGTGCCAAGGATGGTTTCGGGGGCAACGCAGAGCTCCTTTGCGAGATTTTCCTTGAAGGAAGCGGTGTCCTTGCCGATACTGTAGAGCGGCAGCAGGTCAACGGCGGGATTGAACTTGTAACCGTCATTGATATTTCGGTTCATGTGGATGGCGACATTGGGAATGAGCACCATATCGCGGTCAAAGTTGAGCAGCCGCGTTTCTACACCGTTTTCGGCGGAAAGCACCACACGCCCGGCCACGGAAAGCGGACGATCCAGCCAGGTTGCCATGATCATACCCCCGTATCGCTCGGTATCGAGCTGCAGATATTTGCCGCGCTGGCAGATACAGGCATTCTCCTTGAGCTTGAAGGTGGGGGAGTCGGTGTGGGAGGAAATGATGGAGAAGGAGGAGAATTCCTCTTTGGGCAGGGTGAAAGCGATGAGAGAGGAATTGTTTCTGGTAACATAATATTTTCCACCCGGAACAATAGCCCATTTTTCGCTTTCATTGAGTTTTTTATAGCCGCCGAGCTGCTTTTCAATAGCGGAAACCGCATGAAAAGCGGTGGGGGAGGCTTTTATGAAAGAAAAGAGCTGTTCCACAGAATTTAGCATAAACAGATTCACTCCTTACATAGAGATTTTATGTATATGTATTGTACCATTACCGGCAAGGTTTATCAACTGGAATAATTCTTTCGCAAAATATGAATTTTTATAAACTTATCTGTTGCGAAATGACATTTATGTATGGTATAATAGCAATACAAAAATCCTAAAGGAGATTTTTACCATGTCTAAGAAAGTTATCACTGCGCTCAACATCCTGGCTTCCGTGCTTCTGCTGGCTGCCATCTTCGCCAACCTGCTGGCTGTGTACGCCGGCGTCAACAAGGGTTCCTTCACTCCCTACGACTACATCGTCACCATCTCTCTGGTCGTGACCGCCGTGTTTGCCATCTACTACGTTCTGGCCGGCTGTAAGAAGGGCGAGGGCTCTACTTACTTCAAGTGGTTCATGAACGTTTTCGCGCTGGTGCAGCTCATCGTTCTTCTGCAGCACGCCAACATGACCGTTGTGACCGTCATGCTCATCACGCTGTCCTTCGGCTGCCTGACCGTGCTTTCCACTGCTAAGGACTTAGGCCAGGGCAAGTCCTCTCTGCTGGCCGGCATCGTTTCCGTCTGCGCTGTGGCTCAGTTCATCACCGCTACCGCTGCCGGAACCATCGGCTCCGCTTGGATCAAGATCGCTTCTCTGACCCTGCTCGGCCTCACCTCTCTGCTCATGGTCTGCGCTAAGTATGCCGATAAGAAGTCCCGCGGCTCCAAGTAAGCAACTGACATAGAATTGAGGGCGGCTATGGTCGTCCTCAATCTGTAATTTGGAGGATTCATCCATGCAAAACAAAGCCATCAGAGTTCTCTCGGTCGTCTTTGCCGTTCTCCTGCTTGTGGGCATGGGTATGTGCGTGTACGACATTGCCATGAACGAAAATGGGTTCTTGGGAGCGATTCAACCGATATTTTCCGCAGTGGTATGCGCCTTTGGCGTGTATTATGTGCTGGCCGGCTGCAAAAAGGGCGAAGGCTCCGCTTACTTTAAGTGGTTTGTCAATATGTTCGCTCTGACCAAGGTGCTGGTTCTGATCACCCACAGCAACATGACCATTGCCGCTGTTCTTCTGACCGTCATTCCCTTCGGCTGCCTGACCGTGCTGTCTGTTGCCAAGGATTACGGGCAGAAGAAATCCACCCTGCTTGCCGCTGTCATCGTTGTGACAATGCTGATTCAGCTTCTCTTGCCTGTCGCCGCAGATGCCCCCGCATTTGTGCTGATTCGCAAGATCATCGGTCTTCTGCTTGCTGTGACCACCTTCTTCATGGTCTGCGCCAAGTACGCCGATAAGAAGTCACGCGGCTCCAAGTAAATTACAGGGAGAAATATTATGCAAAACAAACTCATCAAAGTACTTTCCATCATCTGTGCCTTGCTTCTGCTTGTCGGCATGGGCGTGTGCGTCTATGACACCGCCATGAACGAAAACGGTTTTACAAACTGCCTGCAGCCCATTCTTCTTGCTGTGACCAGCGCCTTTGGCGTATATTATGTCCTGGCGGGTTGCAAAAAGGGCGAGGGCTCCACTTACTTCAAGTGGTTTGTGAATATGTTTGCATTGGCAATTTTCCTTGCGCTGATCAATCACAGTGAAATGCACATTGTCCATGTGCTGCTGGTCGCCATTGGCTTCGGCGCATTGACCGTGCTTTCCTGCGCTCTTAACCTGGGACAAAAGAAGTCCACTCTTCTTGCTGTTATCATTCTTGCTGTGATGGTCATTCGCATGATTTTATGCTGTTCAGAGGGATTGGATACTTACATTCTGATTCGCGTAGGTGTGCAGCTGGTTCTCGGCATCACTACCCTTGTGATGATCGGTGCCAAGTATGCCGATAAGAAGTCCCGCGGCTCCAAATAACAGATTAGGAGATAAATTTATGCAAAACAAAGCAATCAAAGTGCTGTCCGTTGTCTTTGCGCTTCTGCTGCTCATCGGTATGGGCGTGTGTGTGTATGACATTGCCATGAATGAGAACGGATTTGCCGGTGCGATCATCCCCATTGCCTCCGCCATCGTGTGTGCCTTTGGCGTTTACTATGTGCTGGCCGGCTGCAAGAAAGGCGAAGGCTCCACCTATTTTAAGTGGTTTGTCAATATTTTTGCGCTTTCCGATCTTCTGGTTCTGTTCAACAACAGATTCATGTCCATCGGCTCTGTTCTCATGATTGCCATTGTCTTTGGCTGCCTGACGGTGCTCTCTGTCGCCAAGGATTACGGTCAGAAAAAATCCACGCTGCTTGCCGTAATCATTGTCGCTGCCATGGTGATCCAGCTGCTGCTCCCCACCACGGTGGAAGTTTCCTCCTTCGTCGTGATCCGCAAGGCTATCGGCCTCCTGCTGGCTGTGACCACACTGTTCATGGTCTGCGCCAAGTATGCTGACAAGAAGGCACGCGGTTCCAAGTAAGTACACTGTAAGGAGCTGAACCACTATGCAAAATAAAGCGATCAAAGCGTTGTCCGTTGTCTTTGCCGTCCTCCTGCTCGTTGGTATGGGCGTTTGCGTGTACTGTATCGCCATGAACAGCGCAAATTCCATCAATGTTGCCGAAGCCATCGGACTGGCCGTGACTGCCGCTTTCGCCATCTACTACATTCTGGCGGGTTGCAAGAAGGGCGAAGGCTCTACATATTTCCGCTGGTTTGTCAATATGTTCGCACTGGTGGAAGTTCTGCCAATGATTCTGCATGAAGATATGCTCATTTCTTCGGTTCTTTCGTTGGCCATTGCGTTCGGCTGTTTGACGGTTCTGTCGGTTGCCAAGGATTACGGACAGAAAAAATCCACCCTGCTGACCTTCGTCGTCATTGCTGCCACGTTGATAGACCTGCTTTCCAGCCTGAACAGCTCTGCCAATGTCTTGCTGATGATCGGCGTTCATCTGCTGCTGGCCGTGACCACGCTTTTTATGGTATGCGCCAAGTATGCGGACAAGAAATCCCGCGGTTCTCACTGAATCCTGATAATAAGCCCTCCTACTGCTTCGTGCGGTAGGAGGGCTTTGGTATGCTTTTATCGGAATGAGCCGAGTTTACGGAATAGGTCGGAGTAAATGCGGTCACGGTTGATGGCGTAAACGTAGCGAATGGGGAAGTGCTCGTTACTCTGTCCGAAACGGTCGTCATATTCGGGAATCGGCGCAGGCTGAATGCGGTCGGAGCAGCAGTCCTCATCGAGCAGATACCCGATGGCGGCAATGTCCCAGATGACCTTTGACCAGGCAAGTTGGTCAGTGCGGGCTTCGGAATAGTCAATGGTGTTTTTGAGCAGATAGTCGCATAGCGGGCTCTTACCTTTGAGAAAATGCTCAAGCTCGTATTTTGTTGTAATCATGTGGGAAACGATACCCTGCGCCGGCATCAGCACGATGGGCGCACCGCTGCGGAAAACCACCCGCGCAGCCGCAACATCCTGCATCATGTTGAACTCCTTTGTATGTCCCACATCCAGCGAGTGACCGCCCAGCCAAACGATGCAGATGCGCTCGGAAAGGGTGGGGTCAAGGAGCAGAGCGGAGGCAATGTTCGTGATGGCTCCGGTGGCGGCGATATAGAGCGGGTTTTCGGAAGAATACGCCTTGGAAATCTCAATCAGGCGTTCGGCGGCCTCGGATAGCACCGGGGTCTTCTCGTCCGGCAGGAATCTGTCAGAACCGCGGTAAGTGACCTTTCCCATTTCCTCCCGATGCAAAAGCCCCAGCAACTTGTAAATCTCCAAGTAGCTCTTTTCCATGCCGTCGGCGGGGGAGACGGACTTGTCGTTGAGGAAGGGGGCGGCGAGGATGCTGATTGTGTTCAGCCTGTCGCCGGAGAGCAACAGATAGGAAAGTGCGAACTGGTCGTCAGCCTCGTTGTAGGTGTCCGTATCCATCACAACGTCTATTTTGCCTGTCGGGCGGCGCAGACGATTGATTTTTGCAATCATTTCATCGGGATTCATACTCATGGAAAATGCCTTCTTTCGACTTTTTCTTCATGATAGCACAAAATGAATGCAATTCGCAAGCAAAAGGCTTAATCTTCTGTTTACAAAAATCCTTGTATGTGCTATGCTAAATCAAAAATAAGGAGGGCTTCAATATGTATGATGTGTATATGCACGGTCAGATTTTAGGCACACATTCTTTCTATCTGCGGGACGGTTTCTTAGAGCCGGACGAATATTCCGAGCTCAAAGCGAAATACTTCCTGCCCGGAGGTGAGACCGGCTCCGCCGCGACGGTGCTGGCGTCTTTGGGCGTTTCCGTCAAGATGGACGGCACGCACATCGGCTACGAGGTTGCGCCGATGCTCAAAGCCTTCTATGCGGACAAGTCTGTCGATCTGTCTTCCCTGTATTTCGATTCCGATTATGCGGGGCTTATGGATTATGTCGTGGTTGCCGGGCTGGTGCGCTCGCCCATGGGCGTCTTCCAGACCCTCTATCAGAGCGGCGAGACCCGCTGGAACGCACCAAAGGCGGAGGACATCGCCAAATGCAAGGTTGCCGCGCTGGATCCATTCTTCCTCAAAGAGACGGATGAAGCGATGGAGCTCATGGTCAAATTGGGCAAGCCTTATGTTACCATCGACTGCGACCACACCAATCCCCTGCACAAGAATGCCGCCATCAATGTGGTCTCCAAGGAGTGCCTGGGCGAACACTACAAAGACGTGCCCAAGGAAGAAGCCTTCAAGCTTTTGCAGGACACCGCCGGTGGCCTTGTCATTATGACAACGGGGCACAATGATATGCTCTACGGGCGCAAGGGACAGGAAATGAAGCGCATGAAGCCCTTTACCGTGGAGGTCAAGAGCACACTGGGCGCGGGCGATACCTTCAAGGCGGGCTGCATTTACGGCCTTTTACACGGTTTTTCCGATGATGAGATTGTCCGTTTTGCCTCCGCCTGCTCTGCCGTGGCCATCTCCCGCTATCCGCTGCCGTTGCATCCGCCGACCCTTACCGAAGTGGAAGAAATGCTGAAATAGAATACAGATCAATAGAAGCAACTATGCAATATGTCATCAAATATGGCATCATTATAAAAAAGAAAGCCGTGATTTGTCGAACAATCACGGCTTTTTGATG
>DCHO01000018.1:21580-33469 GCA_002315655.1 Christensenella sp. UBA1750 | reverse complement strand
AAGGAGGGAGCAAAATGCAGCTTCACGAATCTGCCGAGGATTATCTGGAGACCATCTTCATTCTGCGGAAACGCAACGGCCGCGTTCGCTCCATTGATATTGTCAACGAAATGGGCTTTTCCAAGCCGTCGGTCTCCGTTGCCATGAAGCGATTGAAAGAAAACGACTACATCGAAAAGGACGACGACGGCACCATCACGCTAACCCCTACGGGCGAGGCGATTGCCTGGAAGGTCTATTCCCACCACGCACTGCTCACCGATTTTCTGGTGCATCTGGGGGTTTCCGCCGACAACGCCGCCGCGGACGCCTGCAAGATGGAGCATGATCTGAGCGAGGAAACCTTCGCCTGCATAAAGGCGTTCATCCGGGAGCACGAAAAGCAGTCATAATGGATCCCACATTCTCCCAATGCGGGGAGTGTGGGGATTTTTTACGCACTATTTTGATATTTTATGAGGAGCAAGACATTTTATGAAACTATTTGCCGAGGGCAGCGACCGTCAGGCGCGGAATGCCTACACCATGGAATGTGCCTTTGAGTATCATGTGAGTTTGCTGGTCACGGACTCCTTTCTGGCGGTGCTGCTGGGCAGCCTTGGGTTTACCGATTCCGAGGTCGGCGTGCTGTCGTCCCTTATTTCGCTGGCGTTTCTGTTTCAGCTTGTCGCGGTGCCGCTGGCGCGGAAGTTCCGCGGTGCAAAGCCGGTGTCGCTGCTGTTCCACGGGCTGTCAAGACTGCCGTTCATCACGCTCTATATTCTGCCTATGATGGACATGAGTGATACAGGAAAGCGGATTGCGGCAGTGATTTGCCTGCTGATTACCTACTTCTGTTCCTATTTCGTTTCACCCACCATGTATAAGTGGGGCAACTCCTTTGTGCCGCTCAAAGAGCGTGGGATGTTTTCCGCCACCAAGGAAATGATTTCGTTGGCCACCGGCCTTGCGGTGTCTCTTGGCGCGGGGGTCATCATGCAGCGCTACACCGACATGGGCGATCTGTACGGCGGCTTCCTGTTCGCCTCCGTCGCCATTTTGTGCTTCTCCATCTGCGATATGGTGTGCATTATGCTCATGCGGGACAAGCCCCAGCCTGCGGAGGAAGCGAAAACGCCCTTTAAGATCGTGCTCAAAAACACACTCGGAAATAAGGGCTTTGTCACGGTGCTGATCTTCTATGTGCTCGTCACCATGGCGTGCTACAATGTCACGGGCTTCCTTGGCACCTACAAGGTCGGGGAGCTGGGAATCACCCTGACCCTTGTGCAGATCATCAACATCATCGGCTGCACCGGGCGGCTCATCTTCTCCCGCCCCTTTGGCAGAATGACCGACAGAACCTCCTTTCTGCACACCGCGAAGTTCTCGCTTGTGCTGACGGCGGTTTCCTTTGCGATTCTCATTTTCACAAAACCCGATACCTGGTGGCTGATGATTGGGTATGTGCTGCTGTTCAACATCGCCCAGGCGGGGCTCAATGCGAACCTCACCAACGTGACCTATTCCTATGTGGACGAAAAGTATTTCGTGGAGGCCACCGCCATCAAGAACAGCGTAGGCGGTCTGTGTGGGTTCGGAATGTCCGTTGTTGCGGGCAGGTTCTTGGCCATGGTGCAGGGAAACGGCAACACCTTCTTAGGAGTGCAAGCCTACGGACAGCAGGTGTTGGCGATCGGCTCGGTTTTCCTTGCGGGGATTGCAATTCTGCTTGCGACCTTCTGCCTGAAGGACACAAAGGCAGATAAATAGCTTCTCTGCAGGACGGATTCCCTGCGGGACGGCGCGATGATGCGTTCTATAAACAATACAAAGAGTCTGATTCCGAAAGCGCCCGGAGAAGCCTGAATATACTGTGCGGTGTTGCCCTAAAGGAAGAATCGGACGAGAGCGAGGCGATCGCACAGGTACTTGCCGCGGAGAGGAGAAAAGAGAGCCGCCAAATGAGAAGAACCATGCGTTTCCTGATGAACGGAAACGCATGGTTCTTTTGTATTTACCAAGAAAGCAGACCCATGGCTGCGGCTTCCAAGGCGGTGTGCCAGAGGAAGTAGTCGCGCCAGGCGTAGAGGGTGGAGCGCTCAATGAAGAGGTTGTAGAGAACCTCGTCGCAGGTGAGACCGCTGACGAAGAACTGCTCAAAGAAATCGCGCATTTCAGGGTCGGGGACGTTATCGACAACGTGGTTGATACATTGCAGCCAATTGGGGTTCAGGGATAGGGCGTCGCCTTTGCGCAGGTCGCCCGTGCGCTCTAAGATATACAGCACGCGGCTGTGGACATTGGGAGGAAGACGCATGATCGTTCCTCCTTACATTTTGTGGGTGCGGATGGCACGGGCGCGCTTGGTGTCGCGCTCGATGAGCTTGTCTTTTTCAAGGGAGCGCAGGTGGGCATAAATGGTGCCGGTGGAGGAAATCCCCACGGCGGCGGCGATTTCCCGGACGGTGGGCGGGAAGCCGAAGGAGGTGTAATAATCGTTTATGTAATCGTAGATCAAATGTCGGGTGCAGCCCCTGCGTCTGCGGGACGGCATGGGAGGGGAGTAGGTTTTCGGTTTTGTCATGCAATCATGTCTCCTTACTTTTGCTGTGTCTGTGTTTGCTTTTCGGAAGAGCTCTGAGAGGATGACACTCTTCGTTGCATTGCCAGTATAGAACAAACATTCCCATTTGTCAACAGATTGTGGCAAAATAAAATATTTTCGACAAAAACTCTTGAAATATGTCAAAAAATGTTGCATAATAGAGGAAGAGGAGGAGTGAGTATGCTGACAAACCTTAGAAACCTGAGATTGCAGGTGAACATGACGCAACAAGACGTTGCGGATGCGCTGGGAGTGTCCAGACAAGCCTATTCCAACTATGAGCAGGGAAAGCGGGAGCCGGAGCTGAAGGTGATTGCCGCCTTGGGCGAGGTGCTCCACTGTCCGCTGAATCTGCTGCTGGGGCGGGAGAGCCCGTATGAGGGAGGGGCGCGGATCCCGATCTTAGGCACCGTCAAGGGCGGCTTTGACCGCATGGCGGAGCAGGAATACGAGGGCTACGAGGTGGCGGATTTGGCGGCGCCGGACGAATATTTCTTCCTGCGGGTGACGGGGGACAGCATGGCGCCCCAGATTCAGGAGGGCGATCTGGCACTGATCCACAGCCAGGATACGCTGTCTTCCGGCGATATCGGTGTGGTGCTGCTGGAGGACGGGGAGGCGACCGTCAAGCGCGTGGTGCTGAACGAGAAGAACGTGGTGCTGCAGCCCTTCAACAACGCCTACACGCCCAAGGTGCTACAGAAGGACAATTACAGGATATTGGGCAAGGTCGTGCGCACCACAAGAGAGTGGTAACAGAAGAACGCAAAGAACCGTCGAGCGAAAAAGGCTCGGCGGTTCTTTGCGGTTATGGACAACAGACAGACTGGATTTGCACGGTCTGTTTGTTGTTTTTTCAGTCTATATCGACTTCTTTGGACATTAGATAGTTTTTGATGTCGTTTAGCAAGGTTCGTATCTGCAAGATTGTTTCTGCCACATCCTCCGCATCGGGTTCATAGAAATCCTCATAATCCGATTTCTCCCGAAGCATGGAAGCTTTGCGGATGATGCCGGAGGAGGATGCGGGAACCTTGCCGGTTTTGACATATTCCTGATTGAAATGGGCGATCACGCCGCTGTGCTTGCTGCTGTCAAAGCCATCCAGCGCATTCACGGCGCGCATTGCATTGAAAATGGCGTAATAGGCACGATTCAGAGCATAAGCATAATGGCCGTCATCATAGAGCTCCTTGGCAATGTCGTAATTGGACAGAGCCTTATCAAAGCGGTGTTTTGATAATTCCTTTATATTGTCGTTTTCCATAGGACGATGCCTTCCTTTCGGATGTTCTGATAGAAGGGCAGGGCGTGAACCCATTGCTTATATTTGCCGGAATCAATGTCGATGACGGAGAGCACTTTTCCGCATTCCAGCTCGGATGCGGCCACGCAGTCACACATGGCCTGTGTGGTTTTGTGGGAGGGCTTTTCGGAGAGCAGGAGGGCAATGTCCACGTCGGATTCGTCCGTCTGTGTCCCGTTGGCATAGGAGCCGTAGAGAATCACTTCACAAAGGATTGAGCCGTAGAGGGAACGCAGATCGGCAATCAGATGCGAGAGGGTTTTCATGAGTTCGCTATTCTGATAAAGCGCCACTTTCTTTCTCCAATTTCGGTATTGTCCTGTGGTTTCTCTTTCGTCCTTAGGATATGCCGCATCTGCGGGGATGATCCATTGCTTGCCGACCTTCTGACCGTTCAGTCTGCCCGACGCCAGCAAGCGGCGAAGATTTCCCGGGTCTTTTCCGTATAAGTGTGCATATTCCGTGACAGAGAGCAGCTTGGTCATGCGCGGCACCTCCTTTTGAGTTTGATTATTGCACGAAAACGTGTAAATGTCAAGAAATAAAGAGGGGGCTTTTCTTTTGCCTGACGGAAAACCTCTCCTCCGGACCGGATTAGGAGAAAACCGATTTTTCGAGGAGAATGTGCGGGACGTTGTCGATAAGCGAACAAATGTACTACAAAGTCCAGGACGATGTTCGCATAACATAAGCGTATGCTTAAAGCACAGAAACGGAAGAACCGTTTCGGAAACAGAGAAAGGAGGGAAAGACAATGACGACAGAAGAGAGGAGAATCGAGCTGGACAAGCTGCTATCTGAGTTCTGGCAGGATTCCCGGGCACTGCGCGAAAAGTATGCGCGGAACGAAAAGCTGTACTTAGAGCAGGCGATGGGCAGGCCGTCCACCCGCTCCCATCCCCGAACCGGGACACCGGTGCTCTATGCCACCTATCGGCAGGAGCTGGCGGACGCGGTGGAGCTGATGCCGGAGGCGGTGTTTCTGGCGCGGAGGGGGCAGGACGAGCAGCGGGCGGACACCCTGACGAAGCTGCACCGGGCGGTGCTGGAACGCATGGACTTTGCGGACACCTACCGAAGCGTGTGCGAGAACCGGGCACGGCTGGGCGTGGGCTACACGGAAGTGACGGTGCGGGAAGGCGAGCCAAAGGTCGTGTCCTACGACCCGAGAGCAATCTTAACCGACCCCATGTCCGAGGATTTGCAGGACGGGCGTGCGGTGTTCAAGGTTTCCTATCATCCGATAGGTTACTTTAAGGAGCACTATCCCAAGGTGTTCCGCCGGATGAAGCCGGAAAACCCGGAGTGCATAGGGAACCTGGACGGCAAGCGCATCGCGCTGATCACCGCCTACTACAAGACCTTTGAAAAGGGAAAGAGCCATGTGCACGAGATGAAAACGGCGGGCGGAACCGTGCTGTACCATTCCGTGACAGAGCATCCCGACGGCATTTATGCCCACGGGGAATACCCGATCGTGGCGTGGTACTACGACAGGCTGCCCGGCACGCCCTGGGGGTTCGGTGCGTTTGACTACCTTGCGCCCGTGCAGAGCTACATCGACAAGGTGGACACCTTAGTCATGCAGAATCTTGCCCGCTCGGCGCGTCCCCGGCTCATGGTGAACCGGGCGGCGGGGCTGGACTTGGAGGCGCTCAAGGACGAGGAACAGGAGATCATTCTTGCCGACCGCATTGATGAGAGTGCGATCCGCTGGCAGGAATGTGCGCCTATGGCGCCCTACGCGGTGCAGATGTTGCTGCAAAAGTGCGAACTGCTCAAAAGCGAGAGCGGGCAGAACGCGGCTTCCCGTGGGGAGATGCCATCCAATTCCACATCCGGCACGGCGATCTCCATGCTGCAGGCGGCGGGCTCCAAGCGCAGCAGCCTGCATCAGGCGGCGATCAATCAGGCGTTCCTCAAAATGGTAAGGCAGATCGTGGCAAATCTGGCGGCCTTTGGCACCAAGGATGTGTGCTTCCGCACGGAAGAGGGCTATCAGGTGCTTTCGGCCGCAGATGCGCTGGGAAACTGGGAGTACGATTTGCAGGTTCGCTTGCAGCGGATGCCCCAGTATGAGAGCGTCTACCAGAACCAGCTGCTCATGCAGCTCATTTCGATGGGGACACTTGCCCCCGAAACCGGCTTTGCCTTGATGGACTTGTCCAACAAGGAAGCGATTCTCAAAGGAATCAGAAAAGGAGTAAACACAGATGGAAAGAGCAATGAATCCGGGACTGATGAATCCCGAGGACGTGAAGCAGAGGTTTGATGCCCTGCTCAAAAAGAGCGGCATGACCCAGCAGGAGGGCTATGAGCTGCTCAAAGCGACCTTGGAGCGGCAGAATCAGCTGATGCTGCGTGCCAAGGCGGTGATGGCGGCGATGGAGGCTATCGACGACCCCGCCTTCACCCCCGAAACCCTGCGTGCCAATTCCGAGGCGATGCACGCCTTGGAGGACGGCATGAGCGTGGGCGAGGTGTACCGCAGATTCTTCCTGCGCGTGGGAAGAAACAAGCCCTATGAGGAAAGCGCGAATCTGGGACTGCGCGGCCTCGGAGAAGGCCAGCTCACCCCCGAGGAGATTGAAAGAATCTCCCGCTACGTCAACGAATCCGGCAACATCTACAACATGGAATAATTAAAGGAGGAAAATCAACATGGCAACCAACACCACTTCCACTTCTACCCTGCACACTACGGTGCAGAACTACTACGACGGCAAACTGCTGCTGGAGATGGAAAAGCAGCTCGTCTATTATCAGGGCGGTCAGAAAAAGTCTCTGCCCAAGGGCAACGGCAAGGTCGTGGAGTTCTGGCGTTACAAGCCCTTTACCGCCATCACCACCGCGCTGACCGAAGGCACCGTGCCTTCCTCTCAGGCGTTGCAGATGGAGACCGTCACCGCCACCGTCGCCCAGTACGGCGGCTATGTGGCCACCTCCGATATGCTGGAGCTCACCGGCATTTCCACCCAGACCAACCAGCTTGTGCACCTGATGGCCAAGCAGGGCGCACTGTCCATTGACCACCTCGTAAGAGGCGTTGTCACTGCCGGCACGCAGGTACAGTATTGCGGCGGCAGAGCGGCGCGAAACGCCGTGACCTCTGCCGACAAGTTCTCCGTCGCGGAGATCCGCAAGGCCGTCCGCACCCTTGAAAAGAAGGGCGCACCCAAGTTCAACCGAGGCGGGCGCGGCTACTACAAGTGCATCATCGGCTCCGATGCCAAGTATTCCCTGATGGGCGACAGCCTGTGGGAGGATAAGGCCACCTACCAGCAGGCCGAGCAGATCGAGAACGGCGAGATCGGAAAACTGTTCGGGGTCATCTTCATCGAGAGCTCCGAGGCTCCCGTCTACACTGCCGCCGGTGCGTCCTCCATTGACGTGGGCGCGGCCATCGTCTTCGGCGAGGACGCTTACGGCGTTGTCGATTTGGGCGCGGTGGGGTCTTCCCCCGTCCGCACCATCGTAAAGCCCTTGGGCTCCGCCGGCACCTCCGATCCTCTGGATCAGACCGCCACCGTGGGCTGGAAGGTGGAGGGCTTCGTCTCCGTGATCCTCAACCAGAACTGGATCGTGCGCATCGAGCACGCCATCGAGGCCTAAGCGGCTGAAAATGCGGGCTTGTGAATGGGAAAACCCTTTGCAAGCCCGCGTAAAGGAGGCGGATTTTAATGACACTTCAAAAGCTGTTTGGCCTGTTTTTACGAAACATGGGCTATTCGAGAAACGATGCCGAGGAGCCGGATGTGCAGGAGGAATACAGAGAAAACGCCTTGCGCTGGCTCAATGAGGGCTATGTTCGGGCGGTGGAACGGCTGAAAGGCGCGGACGCTGCGGAGGACTTGACCCTGATGGTGGAGGACAGCGATGAACCGGAGGAATTGCCGGAAAACCTGCACCCGTACCTTGCGGACTATGCCGCAGGGCGCGGACAGGAGCTGCGCGGCAACAACTCGATTGCCGCCGGGCTGTATCTGTCCTTTGAAAAAGCACTTGCGGAGGCGGGCAAAAAGAAAAACGCCGCCTTTGGCGCCTGGCATCGACTGTAACGACTATGGGAGGGATTAAGGGTTGGGTAAATATAGGATTCCCTACTTGGAAGGGATGGATGAGACGCTGGGCGTGGTGGCGGGCAACGCCGCCGCGGCGCGGATCGCACGAAACGTGAGCACCGACCACGGGCGGCTGTGCTCGGCGGCGGGGCTGGGAACGTACATTTCCACCGCCGTTCCGAACAACTTAGGCAACGTGGAGAGTGTGTACGTTTTCTGCGAGATGGATGAGGACGACCGCACCGAATACGTCATTGTGGGCACAAGCACAAAGGTGCTGGTGTGGAAGAACAGCCAGTGGAAGACCCTCTTTACCGGCACTGCCGGGGGCTGGGGCTTCCTCTCCTACAAGACCGAGGACGACACGGTGCTGATCTTCGGAAACGGCGTGGACAACGTGCAGGTGTGGGACGGGGAGAGCAACGCCTCCACCGCCCTGACCGGCGCACCGGCGAAGGGCAAATACTTTGCCCTGCACTATGAGCGCGTGTGGATGTGCGGAGACAGTGAAAACCCGGACAGGCTTTACTACTCGCGGATGCTGAACCCGAACAACTGGACGGGAGATGCGACAACGCCGGAGATCGGCGGCGGGTTTGTGGACTTGCCGACCTTTGACGGCGGCGTAATCACGAACCTTTACAGCGTGGGCGGGGATTTGTGCATTCTCAAATCCACAACGGCGTTGCTGCTGTATGGCACTTCGCCGGAAAACTACCAGGTCACGGAGATGAACGGGGGCCTCGGCACCATTGCGGGGCGCACCGCCGCCGTCTTTGGGCAGACGGGCTATTTCCTCACGGCGCAGGGCATCGGCGTGCAGAGCGGCACTTCCATTGCGCTGCTGGACGACCGCAAGCTGCCCCGGCTCTTTGACGCTTCCTTTGCGGAGGACACGGGCGAAGGGCTGTCGGCTTCCTTCGGGGGCTGTGCGTGCGGAATCTGCTTTGGACAGCGGCTGTGGTTCTCGCTGCCGCAGGGCACAGCCACGGCCAACACCGCCGTGCTGGAATACGACCTCATGCGGGAGACCTACGTTTTGCACGACGACAGAAAGGTGCTCTGCTTTGCCAAGTCCGGGCAGATGAAGGAAAAGCTGCTGGCCTTGTGCGACGACAGAAAAGTGCGCGTCTACGGGGAGGGCACTTCCTCCGGAGCGCAATGGACGACCCCATATTTCGATTTCGGCACAAATGACGAAAAGACGCTGTGCGCAATCGAACTGTACGGGGAAATGCACAGGGAAGGCGGGCTGCCCTGCGTTCTTGTCACGGTCACATCGGACAGGGGCACAAAAACACGAAGATTGACCGCAAGAAACGGTGAAGAAACACTGTTCAAACGAAAATTCCGGCTGGGCGGCAGAAGGTTTAAGGTGGACATTTCGGCAGAAACAGGCACTTCCTTCTGCTTTACCGGCGGCATCGGACTGGAAACGGAATAGAAGGGAGGAAAACAGCATGAGCAGCGCATTTAAGGTGGATGTGGTGGCAACGCCGCATCTGAACCTTTGCGGCGCGGTATCGCAGGACTTATCCTATCGGGAGAAAAACGGGAGCTATCCCAAGGAAGCCAAGAGCCAAATGGCCAAGGAGCAGGAAAAACTCAACAAATTCCTGCAGTATGTAAACGAGAGCTTCATCATAAAAGGGTTTACCCACGACACCGAGGATAGTTCCGGCTTTACCGCCGTGACCTCCGCAAACACGGCCAATCTGGTGCTCAACAACATGGACACCGTGCTTGGGAACTTCGAGCTTTCCCACGGGGACAACACCCAGATCGCAACGCTGTTTTCGCTTACCGGCGAAATCGTGCCGACGGGCAGTGCACAGGTTGTGGCGACGCTGACACTCAAAGAAAACAACAGCGTGATCAAGACCTTCTATCTGTCCTCCGGGAGCGCCATGGTGACCTTTTCTTCGCCCTTTCTGCTCATCAACCGAACGGCGGGAATCACAAGACTGAATTTCTCCATCAAGGTGACAAACGGCAGGTTCTTAATCAACACCGGGAACGCCGTGGCCTCCGCCTTGGTGCTGGAATGAGAAAGGAGACAAAATGGCAAGTTACGACAAAACCAAAGACACAGAATACACTCTGGCGGTGCAGGCCGCCCTCAAAACGCTGGGCGCGGACTTGGGTTCTGCCGGGGTGGACGGAAAATGGGGCGACTACACGGAAAGGGCGTATCAGGCGAACAAAGCGCAGGTGGACGCCATCGTAAACGGCATCACCACGGCAAGCCCCCGTCTGGAAGCCACTTTGATTGCGGAGCCCGAAACCAAGTCCTACGATGAATGGCTGTCCATCGGCGACGCGCTCTACGCCGCACAGGCGGAAGCCCAGAAGGCGCAGGCGCAGCGGGCGCTGGAATACAGTCAGGAGGAAATCGAGGACAATCGCGTACAGTCGGCGGCAACGCTGGAAAATGCCGCAAATGCCAGGGGCTTTGGGCGATCCTCGTATGTGGTGGACGCCCTCAATCAGAACGAGAACAACGCCATGAAGGCAAACACAAAGCTGCTCAACAACTTTTCCGATGCGCTGCTCACCATCGAGGCGAACAAGGCGGTCAATGCCGCGAATTACGCTTCGCTTCTGTACCGAAACGAGCAGGATAACTTGGCAAGCATCCGCCGCTTCAACGCTGGGCAGCAGCAGGATGTGGACATCTACAACTGGAAACAGGACTTAGCCGATGCGGAGAATCAGGCGAAAGCTGCGACTTATTCCGCGTCCTCCGGCACTTCCTCCAAAAAGAGCGGCAGCGCAGCTTCCGCTAAATCCTCTGTAAAATCCCTGATCGGGAATAAGATTTCCGGCTTGCAGGACAAGTACGCAGGCACCATCAAGGGCATCACCTCAAAAAAGACCGTAAAAGGTCTGGCATAAAACTGCATCACCACTTGCGGGAAAACGGATATGAGAGGGTCTGTTTTCCCGCTTTTTGCATGGAAAATGCGGAAAAGCCATAAGATTTCAAAAAGGCATAAAGGGGCGGTGAAGGGATTGACGCGGGATGCGGTGGTGACGATGGAGGGCATGGGGAGGCGCGTGACCGTGCGCGGGGTCTACGCAATAGGTGGCTACACGGGGGATAAGCTTACGCTGCTGCTGGAAAAGGGGCAGATTGTACTGGAAGGGGAAAGCATCGGCTTGGAAAAAATGGGCGAGGGCGAGATCGTTGCGGCGGGGAAAATTGTCTCCGTGCGGTTTGAAGGGTAGGGTAAAGCGATGCGGGGAAAAATCAGGGTGCGGCTCACGGGGCATCTGTCCCGGGGAATGTGGGAAAAGCTGTCGAACTTGGGTGAATTGGAAAATGTGCGCCTTACGGAAACCGGCGCGGAAATGACCCTTCGTGCGGAAAAATTGCGGGAATTGCGGCGGCTGCTGCGCGGGCAGGGAATCTCGGTGAAGATAGTCAAAAGATACGGGATTCTGCGGATCAGAAAGGGCTTTCGTCTGCGTCCGGTGCTTGTGCCGGCGCTGTGCATTGCGGTGCTTTTGCTCTGGGGCGTGACGCGGACGGTGCTTTTTGTGGACATAGAGGGCGCAAAGGACGAAATCCAGGAAGCGGAGCTTCTGATGCAGCTGGCGACCATGGGCATTGAAAAGGGTGTGTGGAAGGATGCGGTGGATGTGACGGCGGCCTCGGAGGAAATTCTGCGGACAACGCCGGGCATTACCTACGCAGGATTATCCCGCACCGGCGCGGGGCTGACGCTCAAAATCGTGCAGGCGAAGGAGAAGCCCGCGATTTTTGACGAAAACGAGCCGGTGGATGTGGTGGCGGTCTGCGGCGGCATTGTGAACAAGGTGGTGACGCTGACGGGGGAAGCGCTGGTGAAACCCGGGGACACGGTGATTCCCGGGCAGATTCTCATAAGAGGCGATACGCTGTGCGCTCACGCCAGCGGGGAAGTGACGGCGGA
>DCHO01000018.1:20676-21505 GCA_002315655.1 Christensenella sp. UBA1750 | reverse complement strand
TTTCCGGGCGGGAATGTGTGACCAAAGCCCTTGAAATCGGGAAACGAACGCTATTGAAAATCGGAAAGAGCGATTTTGCGGACGAAATCGCGGAAGAGAGCGCGGTTTCAATCTGCCCGAACCTTTTTGTGCCGATTCGGGTTACGGAAATGCGCCACAGAGAGAAAACGGATTCCTTAGTCCCACGCAAACTCAGCCTCATCAAGGCCGAAAGCGCGGCAAAAGCCCTTGAAAATGCGATGAAATCCCTGCCAACGGGGGCTTGCGTGGTTGACAAACGGACAGAATATAGTATGATAGAAAAGGGGAAGCTTGCCTGTCTGCTCAATCTCCATTGCGTTGCGCAGATCGGGCAGGAAAAACCCCGCTAAACCGTGTATTTTACGAAAGATCGCTTTGGAGGACAAACATTTTTGAGCGAGATCAATGAGGTTGTAAAAAAGGTACTCAACGCCGACGGGATGGAGCAATTATCCAACCTGTTCGGGAACTTAGACGAAAACGTGAACACCGTCGCCGCCCGCACCGGGGCGCGCATCGCCTCCATGGGCACGGAGATCACCGTGTCCGGCAGTCAGGAACAGGTGGAGCTGGCCTCCGTTGTGCTGGAAAAGCTCATCGCCATGCTGCGCCACGGGGAGAAGATCGACAAGTCCCGCATCAATTACGCGGTGGAGCTGGCCAAAGAGGGCAATGCGGACATGATCGACTCCATCATGCAGGACGTGATTGCCATTACCGCCCGGGGGCGGCAGGTGCGCTGCAAGACGGTAGGACAGCGGAACTATGTCAAGGCCGTCAAGGAGAACACCGTGACCTTTGCCGTGGG
>DCHO01000018.1:4802-20600 GCA_002315655.1 Christensenella sp. UBA1750 | reverse complement strand
AAGAATAAGGAAGTGGAACGCATCATTCTGACCCGTCCCGCCGTGGAAGCGGGCGAAAAGCTGGGCTTCCTGCCCGGTGATCTGCAAAATAAGGTCGATCCCTATCTGCGCCCGCTGTACGATGCCTTATATGAGCTCATGGGCGTGGAGAACTTCCAGCGGCAGTTGGAAAAGGGCGTGATCGAGGTCGCGCCGCTTGCGTATATGCGCGGGCGGACGCTCAACGACAGCTACATCATCTTAGACGAGGCGCAGAACACCACCTGCGAGCAGATGAAAATGTTCTTAACCCGCTTCGGGGACAATTCCCACGTCATTGTCACGGGCGACTTAACGCAGATCGACCTGCCCGCCGGAAAAAAGAGCGGGCTGAAAGAGGCGGTGGAGGTGCTGCGGGACGTGCCGGACATTGCCGTGTGTGAGCTTACCCACAGGGACGTGGTGCGGCACTCGCTGGTGCAGGCCATCGTCAAGGCGTATGAAAAGTACGAAAAGAAGGAAACCGGGAACAGAACCAAGTATGTCTAAGGGGATTGTGTTAAACGGCCCTTCCTCCGCGGGCAAGTCCTCCGTGGCAGGTGCTATGAAGGAAATGTTGGGGGAAAAGCTGTGCGTGGTTGCGCCGGACGATTTTTTGCAGGTCGAGCCGATGCAGAGCATTTATGAGGACGATGTGTTTGACGCGCAGAGCGGCATGAACCGGGCAATTATGGAGGCCTTGAATCAGGGGAAAAACGTGGTCTTTGACCATGTGATGACCGGCGCAAGAATTTTGGATTCCCTGAAATGTGCGGTGGGAAGCCATGCGCTTACACTTGTTCACATTTTCTGCCTCATCGGGGTTTTGCGGCAGCGGGAGCTTGCCCGGGGAGACCGCGTGATCGGCAACGCGGAGATCACAGCGAAATATCTGTACCCAAAGGAAAATTACGATGCGGAGTTTGACAGCAGCAAACTGTCGCCGCGGGAAATTGCGAAAAAGCTGGTGGATTTTCTATGAAAAAGGGATTTCTGATCCTGATCGGGGTCGTGATTGCGATTCTGATTTTATGCGCGGTGTTCTTTTCCAGTAAGGAGGGCTACACCGGCACCAAGGATTTCGGGGACAATTCCATGCAGATGGAGTTTACCAAAATGACCGGCACGGACAGCCACACCATGTTGCTGGAAAGCGGCGATGCTTTGCAGGTGTCCTTTGCCGTCACGAAGGGGCGCTTTGATGTGACCATCGGGATGGAGGGAAGCGACCCAATCTATCGCGGGGACGACCTCAGAGAGGGCGGCTTTTCCGTGGGCGTGGAGCAGGACGGCGAGTATGTGATCACCGTCACGGCGAAGAACGCCAAGGGCTATTTCCATGTGGAGCGGGAAGAAGAATAGGCCATGCGGGAGAAAATCATTGCCTATCTGACGGAAACCTATCATCCGCTGTCCGTTCTTCTTTGCGGAAGCTATGCCGATGGCTTGCAGGACGAATGCAGCGATTTTGACTGTATGGTGATCGTGCAGGAGAAGGACAGACGGCATGACGACACGGTGATTTGCGGCGTGCCGCTGGACTGCTTCATTTTCACCAAGGAGGAAACGGAAGGCGAAGACCTTGACCCCTTCCTGACTGTCTGCGATGCGGAAATCGTTTTAGACGATGGAACAGGAAAAGCCCTGAAAGAGCGGGTGCGGCGGTATGTGGCGGAGCACTCCGTCATCGAGGAAGAAGAAAAGCGGTTTATCGCTTCGTGGATCCGCAAGACCATGAAGCGGGCGCGGAAGAAGGACGAGGAAGGCGCGTACCGTGCGGTTGCATTCCTCGCCGAGAGCCTTTGCGACTATTGCTTTTTGCGGGATGAGTTCTATTTCGGCAGCAAAAAGACGGTGCAGCTGCTCAAAAGCACCGACGAAACGGGCTACAAACTGTATCACGAAGCCATTATGACCCGCACGACAGAGAGCATCGTCCTTTGGGCAGACTATGTGTGCGGGAATTTGGGAGCATAAGATGGAGATTCGTTTGGCAACGCGGGAAGACCTTCCCAAACTTCATGCGCTGGTTGCTCTCATGTGGGAGGGCAGTGCGCCGGAAAATCTGATTCCCTATCTGGAAAGCGGGGAGGCTGCGGTCTATATCTGCGAGGACGGCGGGAGCCCGATTGGGATTGCGGCCTGCGCCCTGCGGCACGATTATGTGGAGGGCTGCGCCCATTCGCCCGTGGGTTATCTGGAAGGTATTTCCGTTCTGCCGGAATTTCAGCGGTGCGGCATTGCAAAAAGGCTGCTTGCCGCCTGCGAGGGTTTTGCAAAGGATTTGGGCTGCCGGGAATTTGCCAGCGATTGCGAGCTTTCCAACGCAAAATCCCTTGCGTTTCACCTGTCCCTGGGCTTTGCGGAGGCCAACCGGATTATATGCTTTAAGAAGGAACTTTGAGAGGGAAACCGTCTGAACAGCGATTTGCGATGAAATGAGACATCATTGGTCAACTTTGAATTACTGATGACCTTTGGGAAAGGATTTTCCCAGTCAAATATTTATAATATGCGTCTGTTCTATCTCACCTATGAGAAATTCCAGACAGTGTCTGGAAAATTGAGCTGGTCGCATTATTGTGAGCTTCTCGGCATTTCCGATTCGGCTCGCCGCAGTTTTTATGAAAAAGCGATCCACGCAGATTGACCTACAATGTTATCAGAAGATTTTAAGAAGGAACTGTGATTGGGAAACCGTCTGAATATCGAAAAGGAATGAGAACATGAGTGAAGAAAAGCAAGCCCGAAAAGAGGCGCTGCGGACAAGATCGGAGCATCTGCGGCAGTCCAAGACCCTGCTTTCCGTTCTGATGCTGATTTTGTGCTTTGCCATCATTTTCGGCGTGTTCCTGCTGGTGGCATCGCCCAAGAAGTATGCCCTCAAAGTCGGGGACATTGCGGATGAAACCATCACCGCCACCAAGGACATTGAGGACACCATTGCCACGGAAAAGGCGCGGGAGGCGGCGCGGAACTCCATTGTGGAGGGCATGACCAAGCTGGATGCCTCGGTCTCCGCCACGGTGGACGACAACATGATCTATGTTCTGGGGGTGCTGACCGACGCCAGAACGGATTACCGCATCGCCTCGGTGCAGGCCATGGCTACGCCGACCCCGACGCCGACACCCACGCCCGACCCTGCAACCCTCATCCCGGAGGAAGGGAAGACGGCCGAGGCCACCGTGGAACCCACGCCCGCCCCGACTCCTGCCTACAATTCGCAGGACGTACTGAAGGCCGCGCAGGGCGAGATATTGTCTGCGTTGTCGGCTGCGCTGGATGGCAAGGTGGAGCTTACCGAAGATCAGCTTGTGGAGCTGCTGGAAGCCGGGGAATCCGACTTTGATACTCTGTGTGACGTGGTGCTGGGGGTTTCCCGGGAGGTCATGGAGGAAGGCATCAAGGAGGGCGCTCTCCAATCCAAATTGCAGAGCGTGCATCTGATGGTGCTGGGGCGCGGCATTCCGAACAGCCTGACCCAATCCGCGTATGCGATTCTGGACACTGGCCTTAAAGAAAACATATTCATTGACGAGACAGCCACGGAGGAGGAGCGGCAGGAGGCTGCCGACGCGGTGGAGCCTGTCATCTACAAAAAAGGCCAGAATATCGTAAAATCCGGCGAGATCGTCACCGAACAGCAGGTCGCCCTGCTATCCGCTTTAGGTTTGCTGGAAGACAATGTGTACGACATCACCATGATCTTAGGCCTTGCCATCCTGACCCTGCTCATGCTCTTTTTGGTGCTGGGGTATTTGCTGGCGTTGGAGCGGGAGCGGCTGCGCAATCCTAAGGAAATTTTTCTGCTGGTGATCGTGTTGCTGTTGGGCACGGGGCTGTGCTGTCTGGTCAAGGAGATCAATCAATACTTAGCGCCCATGGAGCTTGCCATCATCATTGTGGCGGGCTTGCTTTCCCAGGGGCTTGCGCTGGTGCTGACGCCGGTTTCCGGGCTGATTGCGGGCATTGTGGCCACCGGCTCGGAGGGCATTTTCACCGCCTCCATGTTCCAGATTGTGCTAATGACGGTTTTCGGCGGCTCTATGGCGGTGTATCTTTCCAAGAACTCCCATAAGAGAAGCGCCCTTTTGTACGGCGGGTTCGCCATTGCGCTTGTCAATTTTATAGTAATGTTCTCAAGCGGCATTTTGAACGCCGCGGATGTGAAATCGACCCTGTGGTCGGCGGTCTACGGCGCAGGCGGCGGGCTGCTGTCGGCGGTGCTGGCGGTGGGCGTGATGCCGCTGCTGGAATCCCTGTTTAAGCTCGTCACCCCGCAGATGCTGCTGGAGCTGTGCAATCCCACGCAGCCCCTGCTTCGGATGCTGCAAACCGAAGCACCCGGCACGCACCACCACTGTCTGCTTGTGGCGAATCTTGCCGAGGCGGCGGCGGATAAGGTGGGCGCAAACGCCCTTCTGTGCCGCGTTGGGGCATATTATCATGATGTGGGCAAGATGCGCAGACCCATCTTCTTCAAGGAAAACCAGATCGACCAGCCCAACCCCCACAACGGGCTTGACCCGCAGGTTTCGGCGGCGATCCTGGCGGCGCACGTTCGGGACGGCGTTTCCATGGCGGAAAAGTACAAGCTGCCCCGCCCGGTCATAGACTTAATCGCCCAGCACCACGGCGACGGGCTCATGGCGTACTTCTATTTTGCCGCGAAGAAAAAGGCCGAGGAGAGCGGGGAAGAAGTCGTTGAGCGCGATTTTTCCTACGACGGGCCCAAGCCCCAGACCAAGGAGGCCGCCATCCTCATGCTGGCGGACACCGTGGAGGCGGCGGCGCGGACGCTCAAAGACCGCTCCTACGACAACATGGTTGCCTTTATCGAGAAGCTGGTGAAGGAGAAGGTCGAATCCGGGCAGCTGGCCGAAGCGCCGCTGACCTTCCGCGAAATTTCCGAGATCTCCGATGCCTTCATCCGCACGCTGGCGGGCATTTACCATGAGCGCATCGAGTACCCCGATTTGAAAACACTGAAAAAATAGGACGGACAATCATGATTATCGAATGGATGGACGAGCGGGAGAATGTTCCCGAGGACAAGGAAACGGAAAACTTGGTGGAAAAGGTCATGCAGCAGGTCGTAAAGAACGAGGGCATTGACTTGGACACCTTGGCCGGCGTCACGCTGGTTGCGCCGGAGCGCATCCGGGAGATCAATAAGGAATACCGGGACGTGGACAGGGTGACGGATGTGCTGTCCTTCCCCACGGTTTCCGGGTATTTGAAGGATGCCGGGAAACGCGAGCTGCTTGGGCTGACCGACCCGGAGACCGGCGCGGTGGAGATCGGCGACCTCATCATCTGCGTGGACAGAGCCAAAGAGCAGGCGGAGGAATACGGGCACAGCGTCCGGCGGGAAATCGGGTATCTGTCTGCCCATGGAACGCTGCACCTGCTGGGATATGACCATGAAACCGAGGACGAACGCGCTGTCATGCGCGAAAAAGAAGAAAAAGCGTTGGCACAGTGCTGCCTGACAAGAGAGGACTAACAAATGGACAAGAAAAAACAGTATAGATCCGGCTTTGTGGCCATTATCGGCCGCCCGAATGTGGGCAAATCCACCCTGATGAACGCCATGGTGGGCGAGAAGGTCGCCATCACCTCCTCCCGCGCCCAGACCACGCGAAACCGCATCATGGGTGTGATGACGAAGGAGAATCTGCAGATCGTCTTCCTCGATACCCCCGGTTTGCACCAGCCCCGCAACAAGCTGGGCGAATACATGATGGGCTCGGTCAAGGACGCGCTGGACGGCATTGACGCGCTCATTATGATGCTGGATGCCACCGATGTGCGCAATGTGGACATTGAGATTCTGCACAAGTACGAGCGTCTGCCCGTCAAAAAGGCGCTGGTGGTCAACAAGATCGACCAGGTGAACGGCGAAATTCTTGCGCCGCTTCTGGACAGGCTCTCCGAGGAGGAAGTGGACGCCTTTATTCCGCTGTCCGCCCAAAAGAGAAAGGGGCTGGATTCGCTCATCGACACGCTGACCGAGTGGATGCCCGAAGGCCCCCAGTATTTCCCGGAGGACATGATCACCGACCAGCCCGAGCGGCAGATGGTGGCGGAAATGATCCGCGAAAAGACTCTGCGCAACCTCAGGGACGAGATTCCCCACGGCATCGGCGTGGAGGTGCTCTCCATGGAGGGCGAAGGCGAGGAAAATCGCGCCATCACCATTCACGCGAACATTTTCTGCGAGAAGGAGTCCCACAAGGGCATTCTCATCGGCAAAAAGGGCGATATGCTGCGCAGAATCGGCGAGCAGGCCAGAGGCGACATCGAAAAGACATTGGGGCAGAAGGTCAACCTGCAATTATGGGTTAAGGTCAAGCCCGACTGGCGCAATTCCATGAGCGACCTGCGCACGTTAGGATATACGGACAGGGCGTAGAGTGGGAATGAAGATTGAAGACTGAAAAATGAAGAATGAATAATTGAGGGACGACGCGCCTCGACGGCGCGGGGAAGGGCGGGGAGACCTCGCCCCTACGGTTCACCGGGTCAAAGTGCACAAATGTGCGCTGCTTCGCTGCCTCATAAATGGAGGAGCCAAGAACGCCGCCTGCGGGTGGGAAGATGAGTGCCTTTATTGTGGGATGCCTGACCTTTCTCAGAAAGGGGTGCAGGGGGAAAACATGGTTTCCCCCTGCGAACGTGCTTTATGCCGGGAACGAAGATCATCAATGCAATCGTGCTGCGCAGCGTGGCGTATCGGGACTTTGACCGAATGCTCACGCTTTTTTCCCGTGAGGAAGGAAGCATTTCCGCCTGCGCCCGGGGCGCGCATAAGCCCAGCAGTCCTTTATCCGCCGCAGCGACCCAGTTCTGCACCGGCGAATATGTGCTGGAAGAGAAGAACGGGCGGTACTACGTCAAGACCTGTATGCTGGACGGCGCGTTTTATCCCCTGCGGGAAGACCCGCGGGCACTTTCCTACGCCGCCGCGCTGACGCAGATCTGCGAGGAGATCGTGCAGGCCGGCGACCCGAATCCCGAGCTTTACGATATGCTGCTGCGGGCGCTGACCTACCTTTCCTTTGATAAGGAGCACGACGCGACAAACGTGGTTTTCCCCTTCCTCATGCGCACCATGGTGCTCTCCGGCCACGGGGTCATGCTGACAAGATGCGCCTCCTGCGGCGGCAGGATTGTGGATGCGCGGTTTGACGATGAGGCCGGCGGTGTCATCTGCGCAAGGCACGCAAGCCGCAATCTGCCCGTGATTACCGGCAGCGATATGCAGAGCATGACGGACGCCGTTCGCGGGGAGTATCGCCCCAGCGAGGGCGATGTGAAACGTCTCTGCCGCATCCTCGGTATTTTTGTGCGCACCCGACTGGAACGGGACTTTACCGCGCTCACCTTTGCGGAAAACATGGAATAATGGGCAGGCACTTGGCGCGTTGTTTTCTTTTGTGAAGAATGTTTACACAAGATTGCGAAAAGGGCTTGCCTAAGGGAGCAAAATCCGATAAAATAGGAGACAGAGAAAACCTACTTATCCGTGAGGAGGCGTACAGAATATGACACAGAAGATCATTGATACCATGCAGGAGCAGATGAGCAAATCCGTCAGCTTCTATAAGAAGGAGCTGGGCTCCATGCGCGCCGGCCGCGCCAATCCCCAGTTATTGGATCGCATCACCGTGGACTACTACGGTTCTCAGGTGCCGATCTCTCAGGCTGCGAACATTTCCATTCCCGAGCCCCGCGTCATCCAGATCAATCCCTGGGAAGGCAGCATGATGAAGGTCATCGAGAAGGCCATTCAGGCTTCCGATTTGGGCATCAATCCCACCGACGACGGCAAGATCATCCGTCTCATGGTGCCGGAGCTTACCGAGGAGCGCAGAAAGGATCTCGTCAAGCAGACCCATAAGCTGGCCGAGGAATGCAAGGTCTCCGTCCGCAACATCCGCAGAGATGCTGTGGATCAGATCAAGAAGATGAAGAAGGATTCCGCCATCACGGAAGATGAGCAGAAATCCGCCGAGGAAAAGATCCAGAAGGTGACGGACAAGATCACAAAGGAAGTGGATACCGTCACAGCCGAGAAGGAAAAGGAGCTCATGAGCGTCTGATGCGTGAATTGCTCGGACTTCCTTTGCAGACGGCATTGGAAAAGCTGGAGGGCAGGAAGGCGGAGGTCGTATGTACCCTGCCGCCCCGCCATCCCGAAAAGACAGGAACGATGCGTGTTGTGCGTGTGACAGAAATCGGCGAAACGGTGAGAATCACCGTCTCGCCGTTTCACGATACGCCAAAAGGAGAAAACGATGGCTGAGAACCTTCCCATTCCGCAGGAGTTTATGCCAAAGCACGTTGCCATCATCATGGACGGCAACGGCCGCTGGGCGAAGGAAAGAGGCAAACCCCGCTCCTTCGGGCACCGCGCCGGGGTGGAGGCCATGGAGCCGATCATTGAGGCCTGTGCACAGTGGGGCATTGAGGTGCTGACCGTCTATGCCTTTTCCACGGAAAATTGGGCGCGTCCCAAGGACGAGGTGAACGCGCTGATGGGGCTCATGGTGGAATATATCTCCAAGAAGCTGGATAGACTGCATCAAAACGGTGTGCGTATCCGCATTCTCGGGGATTTGAACGGCGTGCCCGACGCGCCGCGCAGAGCCATCGAGGGCGCATTGGAGAAGACCCGGAACAATCCGGGACTGAAATACAATGTCGCGCTCAATTACGGCAGCCGGCAGGAGATCCTGCGGGCGACAAAGGCCTTGGCAAAAAAGTGTGCGGAGGAAGGGCTTTCCCCGGATAATATCACGGAGCAGGACTTTGAAGCCGCCCTATATACGGAAGGTCTGCCGCCTGTGGATTTGCTGATCCGCACTTCGGGCGAGGAGCGCATCTCCAACTTTCTGCTTTACCAGTGTGCCTATGCGGAGTTTGTGTTCGTGCCCGAATACTGGCCGGATTTCTCCCCGGAGGTGTTTGCGCGGGCGCTCAAAACCTACGCCGGGCGTAATCGGCGATTCGGCAAGGTGTAAACGATTGAACAAAGGATGAAGGACGATATGCTGAAACGAGTGCTGACGGGATTGGCCTTGAGCGCGGTGACGCTGTGCGCACTGCTGCTGGGCAAGCACGCCCTTTGGGGGCTGCTTTTTGTCTGTCAGATGCTCTGTATGTGGGAAATGCTCTCCGCGGTAAAATCGGCGGGTTTTGCGCCCGTGCGTTTCGTCTATCTTCTTTATGCGGCGGCACTGGTGCCGGTTTCGGCATTCTTCGGCAGCAGCGGCGCACTGATTACAATTCTCATGGGCGTGCTTGCCGCCATGACCTTGGTGACGCTCAAAACCGAGCCGGACAGCAAAGCTCTGCTTTATGGGCTGCTGCCCGCCGTGTATCCCGCCATTCCCATGACCGCACTGCTGCTGCTGGCGGCAAGGCCGGAAAATGACTGGCGGTTTTACCTCTTTCTGACCCTGTGCATTCCGATTGGCTGTGATACCTTCGCGCTGTTTGTGGGGAAGGCCATCGGGAAGCACAAATTGCACCCGCACGTCAGTCCGCATAAGACCGTGGAGGGCGCTGTCGGCGGCGTTTTCGGCGCGATGCTCTTTGCCGTTGCCGTCTGGGCGATTGCAAGGTTCGGGGAAGGCCTTTCTGTGCCGCCGTTGTGGGTCATACTGCTGCTGGGCTTTTTCGGGGCGTTTTTCTCGGAGGTCGGCGATCTGGCTGCGTCCTACATAAAAAGGGTCTGCGCGGTCAAGGACTTCGGGTGGATCTTTCCCGGTCACGGCGGGATGCTCGACCGCATGGATAGTGTGATGTTCTCCGCCGTGTTCATTCTGTTTGTATTATCCGTTTTCCCGCTGTAAATTGTGCAGCGGGATTTCGCATTTTCGCAAAACCATTTGTGAAGGCGGGCGGGGTGACCCCGCCCCTACCTGACGGATGTGTTTTGGCTCCTTACGGAGGTTTTGTATGGTTCGTTTGGCGATCTTGGGCTCCACGGGCTCCATCGGCACGCAGGCGCTGGATGTGGTTTCCCGCCACCGGGACGAATTTTCCGTCACGGCGTTGGCGGCGCGCTCCAACGGGGAGCTGCTGAATCGGCAGGTAAAGGATTTTCAGGTGAAATATGCCGTGCTGACCCGCCCGAAGGATGGCTTTGTGCCGGAAAGCGGCGCGGAGTGGGGCTTTTCGGATGAAGCGATGTCGGATTTGTGCGCCCTGCCCGATGTGGATGCGGTGCTGGTGTCCGTGGTGGGCATTGCGGGGCTGCCTTTGGTGCTTGCCGCCATCGAGCACGGAAAAAAGGTGCTGCTGGCGAACAAGGAAGCGCTGGTCACGGGCGGCAAACTGGTCATGGATGCGGCGAAGCGGAAAAACGTGTCCCTGCTGCCTGTGGACAGCGAGCATTCTGCGATTTTCCAGTGCATTCAGGGCAACCCGAACAAAAACCCCTGCGGCATCGTTCTAACAGCGTCGGGAGGGCCTTTCCGCACCTTCACCAAAGAGCAGATTAAAAATGCCACCGTGGAACAGGCGCTACGGCACCCCAACTGGTCGATGGGCAGCAAGATCACCATTGATTCCGCGTCCATGGTCAACAAGGCATTGGAGGTCATCGAGGCAAAGTGGCTCTTTTCCATGGAGCCGAAGGACATCCAGGTGGTAGTGCACCCCGAGAGCATCGTTCATTCCGGCGTAAAATTCCACGACGGCGCAACGCTTGTGCAGATGGGGCTGCCGGATATGCGCGTGCCCATCGCCTACGCCATGAGCTACCCGGAGCGTCTGCCGGAGGTTTCCGCGCCGCTGGATTTGACAAAATTCGGCACCCTGCACTTTGAGCAGCCGGATTTCGAGAAGTTCCCCGCGCTGGGGCTGGTCTATCCCGTGCTGAAAACGGGCGGAAATGCGCCGGTGCTCTTCAACGGGGCAAACGAGGAAGCGGTTTCGGCGGTGCTGCAAAAGAGACTGCCCTTTTACGCCATCGCGGATGTGCTGTCCGAAACGCTGGAACGTGTGCCCGTGCAGGAGATTTCCTGCATAGAGCAGGTCTATGAGGCGGACAGACTGGCGCGGGCGGTGGCAAAGGCAATAATTTCCGACAAATATTGATTTTTGAGAAAGGCAATTTGATTTGAGCACGATTTTCTATGTAATCTTAGCCATGCTGATCCTGGGTCTGTGCGTGGTGCTGCACGAGCTGGGGCATTTCCTCGCGGCGCGTGCCTGCGGCATCCATGTGGAGGAATTTTCCATCGGCATGGGGCCCGCGATTTACAAGCATCAGGGCAAGGAGACGTTGTTTTCCATTCGCGCCCTGCCCTTTGGCGGCTTCTGCGCCTTCATCGGGGAGGACAAGGACGATTCCGACGATGACCCACGCAATGTGAACAGCCGTCCCCCGTGGCAGCGGCTCGTTATGACCGCCGCAGGGCCGATTACGAACTTTATTCTGTCGCTGGTGCTGGCGGTGGTGCTCATGGCGGTGATCGGGGATTATCAGGTGGTGAACCGCATTGCCACCGTGACGGAAAATTCCCCCGCGTATGAATCGGGCTTGCAGGTGGGGGACGTGATTTCCTCCGTCAACGGCGAGGAAATGAGCGAGGTTGCCGACATTCAGGCCGCAATCGAGAAGACCGGAGAGCGGGGCATTGCACTTACCGTCACCCGCGACGGGGAAAGCGTTGCCGTAAGTGTCGAAAAGCGGTACGATGAGGAGTCGGGTCGCTACCTAATGGGCATCACCTTTGATGTGGAGCGCGTCCGCATCGGGATGTTCCCCGCGATCAAGTATTCCGTGACCTACTGCGTGGAGCTGTTCCGCGAAATGCTCAAAGCCTTGGGCACGATGTTTACCGACAAGGAGGTCATGGACTCCATGGCCGGGCCGGTTGGCACGGTACAGATGATGACGGAATACACCAAGGAGTCCTTCGCGGTGTCCTTCTATGAGGGCATCACCATGGTACTCAATCTCGCCGTCATCATCTCCATGAACTTAGGGCTTATGAACTTCCTGCCGCTTCCCGCGCTGGACGGCGGCAGAGTGGTGCTGCTGCTTGTGGAGTGCATCACGAAAAAGCACATGAACCGCAAGGCGGAGGCCATCGTCCACATGGTTGGGCTGGTGCTGCTTCTGGGGCTCATTGCGGTGCTCACGGGACGAGATATTTTGCGATTGTTTGGAGTGAATTTGTAAATGGAAAGAAGATTCAGCCGTGAAATTTCCGTAGGATCGGTCAAAATGGGCGGAAATGCGCCGATTTCGGTGCAGTCCATGACCAACACAGACACGCGGGACTATGAGGCGACCAACGAGCAGGTGAAAGCGCTGGCGTTTGCGGGCGCGGACATCGTGCGCGTTTCGGTCTACGACAGTGACTGCGTGCCCACCGTGAAAAGACTGGTGGAGCATTCCGTCGTGCCGCTGGTGGCGGACATTCACTTTGACCACCGGCTGGCCATCGCCGCCGTGGAAAACGGCATCCACGCCCTGCGCTTAAACCCCGGCAACATTGAGCGCATCGAGGACGTGAAAAAGGTGGTGGACTGCGCACGGATGCACCGCGTTCCCATCCGCATCGGCGTGAACTCCGGCTCTCTGCCCAAGGACTTGGTGGAAAGTCAGGGCGTGACGGCGGAGGCTATGGTGGAGGCCGCCCTGCGCCATGTGCGCATCCTTGAAAAAGAGCATTTCTACGACATTGCCATCTCCTTGAAGACCTCCGACGTTGTGACCAACGTGGAATCCTACCGCAAAATGGCGGCGATCTGCGATTATCCCCTGCATCTGGGCGTGACCGAGGCCGGACGCAAGGGCATGGGCAACGTGAAATCCGACATCGGCATCGGCTCGCTGCTGCTGGACGGCATCGGGGACACCCTGCGCGTGTCCCTATCCGGCGACCCCGTGCCGGAGGTTGCCGCCGGAATCAACATTCTGCGCGCCATCGGGCTTAGAAAGGACGCGGTGAACATCGTCTCCTGCCCCACCTGCGGGCGCAAGATGCTGGAGGTGGATGCGCTGGCGGGCGAGGTGGAGCGGCGGCTGGCCGGCGTGGAGCTGCCCATCACCGTGGCTATCATGGGCTGCGTGGTCAACGGCCCCGGCGAAGCCAAACAGGCGGATGTGGGCATCGCGGGCGGCGGCCCCGAGGTCGGTGTGCTGTTCAAAAAGGGCGTGCTGCTCAAACGCCTGCCCAAGGAGCAGCTTCTGGACGCGCTCATGGAGGAAATCCATGAGATCGCAGCGGAAAAAGGAAAAGACTTTACGGAAAACAAATAAAAGGAGAAAACGAACATGAAAATCGGTGTGAGCAGTTACAGCTATCATCAGGCGGTTTCCAAGGGACAGATGAGCATTTACGATGTGGTGGACACCGCCGCAAAGCAGGGCTTTGAATCGCTGGACTTCTCCGTTCTGCCGGACAATGAGCCGGTGAAGGAGATGGCGAAAAAGCTGGGCATCCGCGCCAAGGACGCGGGCATTCCCGTCAAGAACTACGCCGTTTCCGCGGATTTCCTCAAAAACGACGTGAAAAGCGAAGTGGAGCGGCTGAAAGGGGAATTGGAGGTCGCCCTTCTGCTGGGCGCAAAGACCTTCCGCCACGACACCACTTGGAGCAACATTTATAAGCTGGGGTATCGCACACTCTATCAGGCGCTGCCGCGTCTGGCCGAGGGCTGCCGCGCTGTCACCGAGTATGCCGCGACTTTGGGAATTAAGACCATGGTGGAGAACCATGGCCAGCTCATGCAGGATTCCGAGCGCATGGAGAAGCTGGTTTCCGCCGTTGACCATGACAATTTCGGGCTGCTGGTGGACATCGGCAACTTCATGTGCGCCGATGAAGCCTCCGAAAAGGCAGTGGGGCGCGTTGCGCCCTTCGCCTTCCACATTCACGCGAAGGATTTCCTCTATAAGCCCGTAACGGCGGTCAATCCCGGTGAGGGCTGGTTCGGCACGAGAGCGGGCGCATACCTGCGCGGCACCATCGTGGGGCACGGCGTTGTGCCGGTGGAAGCCTGCCTGCGCAAAATCCGCGACGCGGGCTATGATGCGGAGGTCGCCATCGAGTTTGAGGGCATGGAGCCCTGCGTCGAGGCCGTCCGCGTCGGGAGAGACAACCTGATGCGCATTTTGGGTAAATAAGCTTCAAAATAAGCTTTCGTGAGATTATAGAAAAACCGCTTCTGCGCTTGATGCAGAGGCGGTTTTTCAGTAAATGTCCTGTTCCAGATCGTCAAATAACGGGCTGTCGAAGAAGGCGCGGAGGGAAATGTTCAGCCCGTCGCAGATGCGCTTGATGGAAACCACGCCGGGATTCTGGCTCTTTTCGTTGAGCATACTGTAAACGGTGGACGGAGGAATCCCCGCTTCCATGGCCAGCGTATTGATGGTGATGTCGGCTTGTGCGCATAACTCGCAAATCCGTTTGGCTACCGCTTCCTTTGTGTTCAAGTGCATCCCTCCCTCTGTGCGATATATCGTAAATTCAGTTTATCCAAATTTGCGATAAATCGTGTGGGACATATCGCAAACTCCACATAATTGTGGTATATTCACGATATAACGTAAACACAGGGGGAGAAATAACAATGATCTGTACGTTTTTCGGGCATCGGGATTGCCCGCCGGAGATGGAACAGCCTTTGGAGGAAGCGATTTTGCGCCTGATTTCGCAGGGGGTCACGACCTTTTATGTGGGGCATCAGGGGCATTTTGACGGCATGGCGCGGCGGGTGCTGCTGCGGCTCAAAGAAGCGCAGCCCGAAATTCATTGTGTGACGGTGCTGGCGTACCTGAACACCGATGTGCGGGAGTATGGCGAGACGCTTTACCCGGAAGGGCTGGAAACCGTGCCGCAGAGGTTTGCGGTGGATTTCCGCAACCGCTTTATGCTCAATCACGCGGATTTTGTGGTGACGTATGTGAAGCATTCCTTCGGCGGCGCGGCGAAATACGCGGAATTGGCGCGGAAAATGGAGGAAAAGGGGAGGCTTTCCGTGATTTCTCTGGTAAATTGAAAAGGAACGGCGTGAAAACCGTTCCTTTTCTCTATTTTGGCGAAAAATTACTTCTTCGATACGCCGATGGCGTTGCCCTTCTCGTCCACATCATAGGTGCCGTTGCTCATGTCCAGCAGACAGTAGGTGTTGCCGAAGGGGTCGCGCACCACGGCGCATTTGCCGATGTCAATGTCGAAAGGGTCGGAGAGCAGCGTGCCGCCCGCCTGCCGAAAGGCTTCCAGCGCGTCTTCCACGGAGGCAACCTTGATGTCCACCATCGGATTGTCCTCTTCTGTCAGAACGATCTCGGTACTGCCGTTTTCCGTGCCCAGCCCGCAGGACTTTTCCGCTTTCCAGAGCAGCTTCAGCCCCAGCAAGTTGCGGTAGAACACCAGCCCTTTTTCCAGATTGTCAACCGTGAAGGACACGCAGTCTACATTCTCAAACAGTGGTTTCATGCTTTTTCTTCTCCTTCCGCCATCAGCCCCCAGCGGATGCCGAAGCGATCGATGCGTAATATGAAGCGCCCGAAACACCGAAATCTCCCGATGGGGAGTTTCGGTGCGCTTGATGAAGGGAGCGAAGCGACTGGAGGGCGAGCGTTTCCTATGAAAGCATCCTGTGGATGGTTTCATAGGTATAAGCCGCCCGGAACACCGGAACTTCCCGAAGGGGAGTTTCGGTGCGAAATCCCCTAAGAGGGGGTGCAGGGGGAGAACCGCAGGTCGTCCCCCGCTTGATGAAGGGAGCGAAGCGACTGGAGGGCGA
>DCHO01000018.1:334-4757 GCA_002315655.1 Christensenella sp. UBA1750 | reverse complement strand
AAGCATCCTGTGGATGGTTCATAAGATAAGCCGCCCGGAACACCGGAACTTCCCGAAGGGGAGTTTCGGTGCGAAATCACCACTGTGCGACAGACCCGTCCGTGTGGAACAGGCGCGGGGTGTCCCAGTCGCCGGCGAAGGTGTGGGAGCGAACGTAGTCCTCATCCACCTCGATGCCAAGACCGGGCTTGTTCGTGACGTCCACAAAGGAATCCTTGATGACGATGGGCTCTTTTAAGTAGCCCACACCGCGATCCAGACCGTCCATCATGCCGGGGTGCTCCTGAATGAGGAAGTTCGGGATGCACGCATCGGCTTGCAGACAGGCGGCAAGGGAGATGGGGCCAAGCGGGTTGTGGGGCGCGACGGAGACATAGTAGGCCTCCGCCATGGCCGCGATCTTCTTCGCCTCGAAAATGCCGCCGCAGTGGCAGATGTCGGGCTGCAGAACGGTGGCCGCCTTGGTTTCCAGCACCTCGCGGAACGCCCACTTGGTAAAGAGACGCTCGCCGGTGGCGATGGGCACGGAGGTCTTGGAGGCGACATAGGCCATCATGTCCTTGTTTTCGGGCAGCAGGGGTTCTTCGATGAACATGGGATAGTACGGCTCAATCGCGTCGATTAAGCGGTTGGCCATGCCCGCATGAATGCGGCCGTGGAAGTCGATGCCGATGTCTGTTTCCTTGCCCACAGCGGCGCGGACGGCAGCAACCTTCTCGGCAAAGCGATCCACATAGCCCAAGGTGTCAACGTGCTCCACGGGCGCGTCGGGGCTCATCTTCACGGCATTGAAGCCCTGCGCCATGCGATTGCGTGCGGATTCCGCCGCTTCCTCGGGGGTGCTGCCGCCGATGTGGGCGTACATCCGAATCTTGTCGCGGCACTTGCCGCCGATGAGGTCATACACGGGCGCACCGTAGTATTTGCCCTTGATGTCCCATAAGGCCTGTTCGATGCCGGAAATGCACGCGGTTAAGATGGGGCCGCCGCGGTAGAAGGTGGTGCAGTACATGGTCTGCCACAGGTGCTCGATGCGCATGGGGTCTGCGCCGATGAGCACGGGGCGCAGCTCGTTGATGGCGGCCTCCACGGTCTTGGCGCGGCCTTCGATGACGGGTTCGCCCCAGCCGGCAATACCTTCATCGGTGGAGATTTTGAGGAACATCCAACGCGGGGGCACATGGAAGGTTTCAAGATTTGTGATCTTCATAAAATCTACTCCTTTTCTAAATCAGTTTGTTTTCGGCCACCACGGGCAGCAGTGAGCCGCCGTCGATGGAAAGGGAGGTGCCGGTGATGTAGCTCGCGTTCTCGGAGGCTAAGAACACCACGGCTTTACCGATGGCGTAAACATCTGCAAAGCGGTGCAGGGGCAGACGCTTGTAGAGGGCTTGCCGACGCTCGTTGCCCTCGGGGGTGTCCTTGAACCACTTGGTCGGGGGCTCGGTGTAACCGGGGCAGATGGTGACCACGCGGATGCCGTAATCGGCCAGCTCCAGCGCCATGTTTTCGCCCATCTTGTTCACCCCCGCCTTGGCCGCCGCGTAGAAGGAGGCAATCGGCCAGCAGCCGAAGGCGTGGTTGGAGGAAATGTTGATGATGACGCCCTTGGTCTCGTGCTTCACCATGATGCGTGCCGCCGCCTGTGCGCAGAAATAGGTGCCGCGCAGGTCGGTGGAGATCACGGTGTCAAACATTTCCGGGGTCGCCTCCAAGAAGGGCTGAAAGCGGGTGATGCCGGAATTGTTTACCATCAGGTCGATGTGGTCATATTTGCGCTCGAAATCGGCAAAAGCCGCCTGAATCTCGTCATAATTCCGAATATCGCAGTGGGTAATCTCGATGCGTGCACCTAAGTCTTCTACCTGCTTTTTCGTGTCCATCACGCCGTCCTTGGAGGTGGAATAGGTGACGAACAGGTCATAGCCCGCCTTCGCCAGCTCAATGGCGATGCCCTGCCCGATGCCGCGCCCCGCGCCGGTCACAAATGCAATTTTTCTGTCCATGCTTTTCTCCTGTTTATGTATGTTGTTGGGTTACAATGCCCCTGGCGCCTCCGCTTGCGGGGGAGCTGTCAGCCGTCGAGGCTGACTGAGGGAGTCCCCGGGTTCCGTCGAGGAACCCAGCGATCCCCCTTGCGGGGATCAGCTCAAAAACGGAAATCATACCGCTTCCGATTACTTCGCCTTTTCTGCAAAAGCCGCCGCCCGCGCTTCGATCTCGTCAAACCTGCCCTCGTCGCAGAGCTTGTTGTTGACCAGGGAGGAGCCGATGCCTAAGCACTTGCAGCCCGCCTTGAAGAAGTCCGCGGCATTGTCCAGCGAAACGCCGCCCACGGCCATGATGTTCACCTGCTTGATGGGACCCAGCACATCCTTGATGTAGGCGGGGGTCAGCGCACCTGCGGGGAAGACCTTCACGATGTCCGCGCCGTACTCGATGGCGGTGAGGATTTCGGTGGGGGTCATCACGCCCGGAACGGCGGCCTTGCCGTAGCGGTTGCACATCTTGATCACATCCACATTGAGGGTCGGGGAGAGCACAAAATCAGCACCCTCAAGGATAGCGGTGCGGCAGGTCTCGGTGTCCAGCACGGTGCCCGCGCCCACCAAGAAGCGGTCGCCGTAGGCTTCCTTTAAGGAGGCGATCATCTCCGCCGCGCCGGAGGTGTTGAAGGTGATCTCCACGGACTTTATGCCGCCCTTTTCCAGCGCTGCCGCAACGGAGGGCATCTGCTCGGGCTTCACCCCGCGCACGATGGCCGTCACCTTTGTATCCAACAGCTTTTGCACAATCTCGATTTTTGTCATTTTGAAAAACTCCTTTCAGAGAGAACTGTTCTGTCTACCATTATAAACAGATTCACACCGTTAAGCAATGATTTTTCGTTTTTTCTCTGCATTGCATTTGCGGCAAATCCCTGCTATACTGAATCCAAAAAGGAGGCTTTCATTATGACTTGGCTGTGGATTTTGATGGGGCTTATTGCCCTGCTCTTGCTTGCATTTGTGCTCGTCGGCTTTATTGCCCTGAACACCGCTTCCGTTCGCCACAAACAGGTGGATGCGTGGAACGCCAAGGACTTAAAGGGCACTTGGATGGAGGAATTTGCGGATAAGGTTCAGGAGGCAAAGACATGGCTGGATGGGCAGGATCACGAGGAAGTCTCCGTCACTTCCTTTGACGGGCTTTGCCTGAAAGCAGAATTTGTGAAGAACCCTGCGGCAAAGGGCACCGTTGCGTTCTTCCACGGCTACCGCTCCCAGTGGAAGATTGACTTTGCGTGGTCGATGCAGTGGTATTTTGAGCAGGGCTTCAACCTGCTGCTCTGCGACCAGCGTGCGCATATGCGCTCGGAGGGCAAGTACATCACCTACGGCGTGCGGGAGCACAAGGATGTCTCTACTTGGTGTCAATATCTGTCGAACCGTCTGGGCAAAGACCATCCCCTTGTGCCGGTGGGGCTTTCCATGGGCGCGGCGACGGTCAATATGGCGGCGGGGGACGATTTGCCGGGCAATGTCCGGGGCATCATCGCGGACTGCGGCTTCACCAGCCCCAAGGATATTTTTATCGCCGTGGAAACTGCCGACGGCAAACGCCACCCGGTTAAACTTCTGCTCTTTGCCCTCAACTGCTTCACAAAATGGTTCGCGGGCTACGATGTGGCGGAATGCTCCACGCTGGACACCTTAAAGCGCACCAAATACCCCATGCTGCTCATCCACGGAAAAGCGGACGGCTTTGTGCCCTGCCGGATGAGCGAGGAGGGCTACAAGGTCATTCCCAGCGAAAAGGAACTGCTGCTGGTGGAGGGTGCCGACCACGCCAAGAGCTTTATCGTGGATGAACAGGCGTACAAGGCCGCCGTCCTGCGGCTGCTCGCCCGGGTTTAGTCCGTCGTAAAGGGCTGAACGCCGCTTTCCTGCAATTTCCCGAGCAGAAGCCCTATGTCGGACAAGACCTGCTCCGTGTTTTTTCCATAAAGCGCAATTTCACACACAATCGCCCCGTTGTCCACCCGGATGCGGGGCTTTTTTGCCGCCCTTGCGCCGTAAATTTCCCGCAAATCCCCGCTTATGAGGTTGAGCAGCTGGGTTTCGTAGCCCGTGAGCAGAAGCGGCTTATCCTCGGTTAAGACGGCACAGCCGCAGTAGTCGATGGAGGTCACGGCGTTGCGGGGCACGTCTCCCGCCAGATAGTCCGTGCCCGTCCGCCCGCTGTCGGGCAGATTGTCGATGTACTGCTGGTTGTTGACCGCCGCAAGGGTCAGTATGGGGCTTGTTTTTCCCTCTGCGCAGGTTTTGAGGAAGTCGAACAGCCGCGTTTCCGCCACAACGCCGGTTTCCGCCAGCACCGCCTTCTGTGCCGCGTGGGATTTGGACAGCCGCGCCCCGAACTGCGGCACCTGAGAGGAAAGCAC
>DCHO01000018.1:0-221 GCA_002315655.1 Christensenella sp. UBA1750 | reverse complement strand
CAAAAAGCGCGGCATCGGACACCAGCGATTCCCCGAAAAAGACGCCCCGCACCTGCATGAGGCTGACCTTGCGCGGCGTGACCAGCCGCATGGCCTCAAGGCAGTTTTCCGGCGTTGCGCCCTCGGTCTGCTCAATTTGATACCCGTTCTTTTGCAGGGAGCTGTCGCCGTTTTCCTCGTCCGTTTTGCCCACCGGCGTGATCTGCGGGTATTGCAGGGTG
>DCHO01000013.1 GCA_002315655.1 Christensenella sp. UBA1750 | reverse complement strand
GTTCCATCGTCATGGACCCCGAGTTTATCATCGCGGACGAGCCCATTTCCGCATTGGATGTGTCCATCCGCGCTCAGGTGCTGAACCTCTTAAAGAAGTTCCAGCGCGAAAGAGAGCTGACGTACCTCTTTATCGCCCACGACCTGTCCATCGTGCGCTTCATTTCCGACCGCATCGTGGTCATCTACAAGGGGCACATCATGGAGATTGCCGAGACCGAGGAGCTGTTCAAGTACCCCCTGCACCCCTACACAAAGTCCCTGATCTCTGCCATCCCGATTCCCGACCCGCAGATCGAGAAGACCAAAAAGCTGCTGGTTTATGACCCGTCCCTGCACGACTATTCCACGGAAAAGCCGGAGCTGACAGACTTGGGCAACGGCCACATGATCTATGGCTCTCCCTCCGAGATCGAGAAGTACAAGGCCATCCGCTTTGCAGACGAAGAAAAATAACGCAAAAAACAACGAATCGTGAATGCGGTTCGTTGTTTGCACATACGGTGAAATTATGAAATCTGAGAACGGAATTTCCAAACCAAAGCATCTTGCGGTGCGCATTGCCCTGTTTGCGGCCTTTTTCCTGCTGGCTGTGGGTGCATTTGCCTATGGCGTGGTGGGATATGGCCATCAGGAGGAAGGGTATCAGAGCATTTCCACCTCTGCTGACGAGGAGGAGCCGAATTACGCCAGCGGGTTCACCCTCCAATACTACTTTGAAGGCCGCTCCGATGCCATCAAGCAGCAGATGAAGCAGGTCTCCGAGGTATATTCCACCGCGCTCAAACGCGCCTACAAGCTGCTGGACAAGAACAACGCCTACGACGGCTACAACAACCTCTACACGCTGAACATCGAGCCGGGGCATCCCGTGGTTGTCAGTGCGGAGCTGTATGCCGTGTTGCAGGACGCCTACGACAAAACCTGCCAAAATCAGGCGTATTCGCTCTTCTCCGGTGCGGTAAATGACCACTGGAACAGCATCCTGTATTCGGACGATCCGCAGAACTTTGACCCTGCCGTGAATGAGGAAGAAAGGGAGAGGCTCGAAACCCTTACCGCGGCAACCATGAACCGCGAGAATTTCACACTGATTTTCGGGGAAGGGAACACCATAACCTTCACGGTGTCCGATGCCTATCAAAAAGTTCTTGCCTCTTGCGAGTTCGAAGGCAATGTGCTGGATGTGGGAATGCTCCACGATGCTTATGTGGTGTCCATTGTCGCCAATGCGCTGGAAGATGCAGGCTTCACCGAAGGTTATCTGACTACCGAATCCGGCATCACACACGCGCTTTCCGGGCAGAAATCGGGAAAAATGGCGGTTTATGATGCAAACGGCGAGGTTGCCAAGCAGGTCTCCTACACCCCCGGCAGCGCGTTCTGCCAGTTCCGCCTCTATCCGCTCATCGAAGGCGAACTGGGCTATTACAGCGTGGACGGGCACTTCCGCAGTCCCGCCGCTTCGCCCTTAAAGCTCAATGAAACCAAACACTCCGCCGCCGCGCTGTCGAAGAACGGTTCTGCGCCCGATGCGGCGTTTGCCTGCTTAAAGCTCCTGTCCGGCGGCGAGTTGTCGGATGAATCTCTTCCCGCGCTGGTCATAACAAAGGAAGGAAGCCTTGTCGAGAACGACAAAATGATAGAATTGCAATAGAAAAGAGACCTTTCAAGCTCGTCTTGAAGGGTCTCAAACTTTATTTGAAATACTGATTGAAGGTGCCGGAGAAGATGCGCTCCCGCTCGGAATCGGTTAAGTCAATGCGCATGAACCGCTCCATTTCCTCCTTATGATCCCACATGGGGAAATCGCAGCCCCACATGAACCGTTCCACACCGAAATAATGCAGCATATCTCTGGCTTCCTCCGGCGATACGGCAAATAGGGTGGAGGAGGTGTCAAAGAGCACATTTGGAAGACCTTGCAGGGTCTCCATGGATTCTGCCCATGCCGTGTATCCGCCAAAATGCGCACCGATGCACAGCAGGTCGGGGAATTTCTCGGCAATGTTCCTTAATCTGTGCGGCGCGGAATAGGTGTACCGCTTATCCCCGGTGTGAAAAAGGATGGGCAGATGCCGCTTTGCGCAGGCAGCGTACATGGGATAAGCGTTTTCATCGTCGATGTTGAAAAGCTGGAAATCCGGATGCAGCTTTACGCCGTGCAAGCCCAATTCCACCACGCGATCAAGCTCATCTTCGATGTGGTCAAAGTCCGGATGCAGGGTCGCAAAGCCGTAAAACTCCGGGTGCTTTTCACATTCCTCGTGAATGAAGGTATTGATGGATTCCACCTGTTTGGGCGTGGTTGCGGTAGAGCACACTAAGTATTTATCCACATGAATCCGACTGCCGCTTTCAATCAGCTTATCGGAATAGCCCATGTGATCCATCGGGATGTCATAAAACGCGCCGATATTGACGGTGGCTTTTTCGGCAATTTTAGCGGGGAAAATATGGGAATGGGCGTCAATGAGCATAGAAAAACCTCAAAATTAAAGCATTTTATGACGGGTCAGAATAATGATGGAAACGGTGGACAGAAAGGCCGAAATGCCCAGCAGTGCCCAGAAGCCCCACGGGGTCGTCTCAAAGGGAACTTCCACGTTCATGCCCCAAATGGAAGCAATCAATGTGGGGATGGAGAGCACCAGCGTCAAACTGGTCAGAATCTTCATGCTGTCGTTGACGTTATTGGAGATGACGGAGGAGAAGGCGTTCATGGTGGAGCCTAAAATGTCGCGCTGAATGGCGCACATTTCGATGGCCTGCTTGTTTTCCACGATGACGTCCTCCAACGTGTCCTCGTCCTCGGGGTCACGGTGAATGAGATCGGAACGCATGAGCCGTTCCAATACGATCTCGTTGGATTTCAGTGAGGTCGCAAAGAACACCAAAGATTTTTCCAGCCTTGTCAACTGCATCAAGTCCTTGTTTTTCATGTTCTTTTGCAGCTGGCCTTCCACCACATTTGTCTTGCGGTCAATCTGCCGCAGATATTGCAGGTATCTTGTTGAAATGCGGTAGAGAATCTGCAGAATGAACCGGGCGGAATCGGTTGTGTCCAGATCACGGATGCGCCCCTGGGCAAAGTCGCGGAGGATGTGAGAATCCCGCAGACAGACGGTAACCAGTCCGTCCACCGTGCGAATCAATCCCAAAGGCATGGTGGAATACACAAACTCCTTGCCGTCGGGTTCTATGGTGGGCAGGTCAACCAGAATGAGGAAGGAGCCGTTCTCGCTGTCGATACGGGCGGATTCTTCCGGGTCAAGGGAAGCCCGCAACATATCAATGTCCACGCCGGTGGTCTTGGCTACATCCAAAATTTCACTCTCGGAGGGCGCGACCATGTTGATCCATCCGCCCTTTTCCGGGGTAGCGGTCTCTTTGAGGCGACCTTCCTCTGTACGGTAGCAAGCAATCATGGCATTCCCTCCTTCCTTCAAGAACAACTTATTTTATCACAAGAGAATGGCTTGTGCAACCGAAAAATTTCGGGATTCACACATTCCCGCTCTTGTCCACACTGAGTACGCGGTAAAATTGCGATTCGTCCGCACCGCCTTCCATCGTGAGGGTCTCCGCAACGGTGGAAGCGATCTGATTGTCCTTGGATGGCACAAAATTAGGTGTATCTGAGGCGTACACGCGGTAATAGCAATGGTTCTCATCGGAAACGTGCTCCCATGAGATCACGCCGTCCACGATGCCCACGTTTTCCGCTTCAACAGACGTGGTTTTGATGAGGTAATCGTTGGTGAAAATTGTCACGCTTTCGGGTTTTAAGGTGACTTCCAGCACACCGTTCTTCAGCTCGATTTCCGTAACCGCATCCGGCAGGTCGGCAAAACGGTTGGTCACAACATGATAGGGGTCATATTCGTACACGCGGAAGGGCTTGTCGATCGTTTCCGTGTCAATCCGCAGGGAAACCTTTGTGGGTTCCTTGTGCCGGTTCACCACGCCCACGGTCACGCTGCCATCCCGATTCTGGACGGATGCGATGCGCAGCAGCTTGTCCTCACAGGCAATGTCCAGAACCTTGGAATGGTTCTTAAAATACTTATACACTAAACCTAAGCAATAGTACGGCTCCTTTGCGCTGTGGTCGCCGTTGTCCTCCCATTTGAAGAGCCCGAATTTGTTGTACTTGACATCCGTTGTCCCGCTGATGTACTTTTCAACCTTGCTCCAACCTTCCGCATAGCCGCCGTCGTTGGAGTAGGCGCAGGAGAAGGGGTCGGGATAATCGGTGTAGCTCCACAGCGCCATGGCATACACACCCGCGTTGATTGCGGCAAAGGTCATTTCGGTGAGCATCAGTGCACAATAGCGGCGTTCAAAATCGTCCTCAAAGTAGCGGTTCACGTCAATGACCAGCCCTTTGCGGTAGCGCAACTGTCCCGCGCCCTTCTGAATCCTGTATTCCCCGACGATGAAGCGCTTGCCGTCGCGGCAGGAGACCTTATCGACCACTTCCTTGCACTTGTCGTAGAAGAAGTCGAAGTAATCCAAATTGTAAATGTCGTGCTCGCGCTCGTAGATGTGCAGGCAGTAATCCTCTGTAATGCGGTTGATGTTGTCCAAGCACCAGTCGATCGTGTTCCAGTTGGAAAATTCCGAAGCGTCCGTGGCGAGAAGCCCTATGTTCAGCTTCTCATTCTGAAAGGCGCGGTAGAGCATCTGATGGTATTTCCCGAACAGCGGCAGGTCATCCATCAGGTCGCCCCAGCCGCACTGGCTCATCTCGTTGGAGAAGCAGTAATAGCGGATGTGCTTCATGCCCTTTTCATTGATGAGATACGCAAGGTTCTTCGCAATGTCCTTGCAGTATTGCCACATTTCCTCGTCGGAAAAGTGCAGTGCGCCCTTGGCGGCGGCCAGATACATGGGCGTGTCCGTCACCTTCTGCATCCGCTCATAGTAATCGGCAAAAGCGTCCATGGAATACTGCGACCAGTTGTCATAACCCGCAAAGGTGCGGCAGAAGCCGGGAGAAATCTCCCGATAGCACTTGCAGAGCACCTGGTCGAAGTGCTCCTTCTCAATGGTGGGGTAGAGAATGGCTTCGTTGTTCTGAAAGCCCAGCCCGCCGAACATTCCAGGATAGCGCGGGCGGGAAACGGTGATGTTTGCCATGAAAATAACCTCTTTTCCTCTGAAATCATTGGTTATATTATACCACAAAAGGAGGAATTGACGAAATACTTTTTTGCATAACTTTCTGTTGATAACAAGCGGGCTTGTATGATAGAATACAAGCAGATATTTTCATTGGAGGATGCTTATGAACAGCGAAACGCTTGCGAAATATTTCGACCACACACTACTCAAGGCTTATGCGACAGACAGCGATTTTGACGCCTTCTGCGCCGACTGCGCGAAGTATTCCTTTGCCATGGCGGCCATCAACTCCGCACCCGTCTCTTATGTCAAGGAGCGGCTGAAAAACACATCCGTCCATGTAGGCGCGGCCATCGGCTTCCCTTTGGGGCAGACCACGATTGCCTCCAAGGTCTTTGAAACGAAGGATGCGATTGCAAACGGTGCGGACGAGATTGACTATGTGTGCAACATAGGACAGCTCAAATCCGGCAACTTTAACCTCGTTCGGGAGGAGATGGAAGCCATTGTGTCCGTCTGCCGGGAAAAGGGGATTCTTTCCAAGGTGATCTTTGAAAACTGCTATCTGACCGATGCCGAGAAGCTCAACCTTTGTGCCATCGCCCGCGATGTGCAGCCCGACTTTATCAAAACCTCCACGGGCTTTGGCACCGGCGGCGCGACCTTTGCAGATGTTTCCTTAATGCTTTCCAACTGCGGCGAGAAGGTGAAGGTCAAGGCTGCCGGCGGCATCCGCACGCTGGAAGATGCCCTGCGCCTCATCGACATGGGGGTGTCGCGCATCGGCTCCACAGCCTCCGTCAAAATCTGCGATGCGTTCAGGGAGAAATACGGTGAATAAAGACAAAACGGAACTTACACCCCGGTTGTCCGGGAAAAGAATTGCGCTGTGGATTATCGCGGGCGCGGTCATCGGCGCGGGGGCGATTCTGCCCGGCATTTCCGGCGGCGTGCTGGCGGTGGTGTTTGGCATCTATGCCCCTTTAATGGAAACCCTGACCCACCCAAAGGACAGCATCAAACTCTATTGGAAAATGCTGCTATGCGTGGGGCTTGGCTGGGCGGCGGGCTTCCTCCTGGGCGGCAAGTTCGTCCTGCTGCTCTACAAACTGGATGAGACCGTGGCGGTTTCGCTTTTTGTCGGCCTCATCTTCGGCACCCTGCCGTCCCTGTGGCGCGAGGCAGGGAAGGAGGGGCGCACCAAGGCTTCTTATATTTCCTGTGCCCTTGCCTTTGCCGCCATGCTTGCCCTGCTGCTCTATGTCCAGTACGGCACCTTTGCGACCATGCAGGGAGGAATCCTTGCCTATGCCTTCTGCGGCGCACTGTGGGGGCTGTCGCTCATCGTTCCGGGTATGAGTTCTTCGTCCATCCTGATGGCGCTGGGGCTTTATGACAAGATGATGGCGGGCATTACGGCCTTCCGTATGGACGTGCTTCTGCCGTGGCTCATCGGGCTTATCGGTGTGGTGGTGCTGCTGGCGCGGTTCGTCAATTTCCTGTTCAAGAAGCATTACCCCATCGCCTTCCATGCGGTGTTCGGCATCGTTGTGGCCTCCACCGTGGCAATCATCCCGTTCCGATACAAAAGCTGGGGAGAAGGCCTGCTGTGCCTCGCCGTTGCCGTGATCGGTGCCATTGCCGGGTATTACAGTGAAAAACTTGGCGTAACAAAAGAATAAAGCGATCCCCCTCGAAGCTCATTTCTTCGAGGGGGAATTTGTTTCAGTCGGCAGATTTTCTTGCAAGGGATTCGATGCTTTTCAGCCGTTCCTCAAAGAGCTCCGCAGGAACCAGCGCAAAGCCCTCGTTGTCGTCCGAGAGCACCACAAGCCGCGCCCCACCGGATAAGTTCCAGTGTTCCCGCGCTGCCTTGGGAATGACCAACTGCCCGCGGTCGCTCAGCGTCACCGCGCCCCAGATATTTTTGCCCTTGGAGCCGGGCAGCATCCCGGAAGGGGCATCGGCGGGAAGCTCGCTGACCAGATTGTCCAGCCCGACCTCGTAAACCTCCGCCAGCCGTTGGCATTTCTCAATGTCGGGCACTGTCGCGCCGGTCTCCCATTTGGCATAAGCCTGCCGGGAAATGCCGATCTTCTCCGCGATTTCCTCCTGCGAATAGCCGCGATAGGCGCGCAGTCTGCACAGGTTTTCTTTCAGCATAAGTTCCTCCTTATAGGTCGATGCGGTCAAACTTGCGAACGGATGCGCGGTATGAGCAAACCGTAATGATGATATAAAGGATAAGCCCGACAAGCAGTGTGATGAGCTGCAAGCCGATGGCTTCAAACCCGAAGGCATTCAAGGCGGAAAGCCCAGGAATGTGGTGCGCAGCTTCGGCAATTCCGACCAGCACAAGCATATAGGCAAGATACCCAAAGAAGGGCTTGCCGTACTTATACCCCGTCTTGAAGAAGCCGTGGAGGAAAATGCCGTTGAACCCAGCAAACAGCATAAGCGCACAGGCAAGGAAGAAGGGATTTGCGGCCATCAGCGCGTTGCTTTTGTAGGCCATACTGTCAGCAAGGAAGGTCATGCGCAGCAGCGTCAGCAGCACCATGAGCACCCACACAATGCCTTCCAGCACCACGCAAAAGAGATATTTTCCCTTCACAATGTCGGATTTTGCAATGGGCAGCAGCGCGGAATAGAGAATGTCGTTGTTCTCGCGCATCACCTGAAAGGAGTAAAACAGCCCCAAGGTCAGGAAAAATCCGCTCATCAAGATGGGATAACCGGGAACCAGCGTAAGAAATGCCGCCTCAAGGAATACATAGGTGATGGGTGCGGCGGACAGGAACAGTTCCTTTTTAAGCAGTTTAACCATTTCGCGCACTCCTTTCAAGCCGTAGCAGCGTTTCTTCCAGGGTTTCGCCGCTTTGTGCCGTGTTCTGCATGAAGGCTTGTAACGATTCGTTGGCTAAAAGACTGCCGTTCTGAATGTATAAAAGCTGATCGGCGCACTTTTCAATATCGGAAATAATGTGCGTGGAAAAGAGGATGGACACGCCGGTTTCTTTTAGATGAAGGAAAATGTCCAACAGCTCGTCCCGGGAAAAGGGATCAAGCGCGGAGGTCGGCTCGTCCAAAATCAGCACCTCCGCATGGTGCGAGAGCGCAAGCAGGAGATTGACCTTGACTTTCATGCCGTCAGATAACGCGCTCACGGTCTTTTCCGTGTCCAGTGCAAAAAGGGAGAGATATTGCTTGCAGACACCTTCGTCCCAGTTGGGGTAAAAGGACGAAGTGACTTTGAGCAGCTCACCCAGCTTTTTCTTCGGATAGAAGTTGACCGTGCCCGTGGAATAGCCGATGCGTGCCTTGACGGCGGCCTCGTTGCCGCCCATGGGCAACCCGAAATAGGTGATCTCCCCGGAATCCGGGTGCACAAGGTTCAGCATGGATTTGATGGTCGTGGTCTTGCCCGCACCGTTGCGCCCGATAAAGCCAGTGATCACGCCCTTTTCGAGTGAAAAGGAAATGTCCCAGAGTGAAAAGCCCGGATAGCTCTTGCATAAGTTACTGACCGTGACAATGCTCATCTTCATCCCTCCTTGGAATGATTTGTATGATAATTGTAACATACGGTTGCGTAAGTATCAATCAACCGAACCAAACAAAAATCCCCCTGCGCCTGTCAGGTTTGGTTGCATCAAGGCACAAGGGGATTTATTTAGTTGTTATCAGGCAATGCAAACTGCGCTTTAACCTTTTTGAGCTTCAACAGCAGCAGAATGTAGGAGGTCACGCCGGAGCACAGCTCGGAGATGGGGTAGGCCGCGACAAGTCCCCAGATGCCGAACAGCCGGTTCAGCAGCCACAGCAGCGAGAAGAAGAACACGACCTGCCGGATGATGACTTGCAGCAGCGCCAGTCTGCCGTCGCCCATGCCCTGAAAGCCGTTTGTGGAAATAAAGTTCATGAGCGTAAACGGGCCGTTCAGACAACGGATGCGCAGCATGGTGATGCCTAAGGTGATGGTGGTTGCCACAGCCGCCGCGTCGCCCTTGGAGGAAATGAACACGCCCACCAAATCGCCCGCAAGGAGCTGATAGAAAACGATGGAAACCATAGACCATACAAGCCCTGCAATCGTCGCAGCATTGATGAAGGCGCGCAGACGCTTGTAGTTTTTGCGGGAATAGTTAAAGCCGATGAGCGGCAGCATTCCCAAGGCAATGCCGATGCACACGGAGTTGGACAGGCGTTCGATCTTGGTGACAATGCCCAAGGCCGCAAGCTGCAGATCACCGTAAGCCGCCATGGAAGCCACCATAAACATATTGGAGAAGTCCAAAAGCAAAGTCGTAAGCGCGGAGGGAATGCCGATCTTGAAAACTTCCGCGCAGTCCGATTTCTCTAACTTGCAGTCGGAAAGCGCCAGCGAAAGCCCGGTCTCCTTCTTGGTCTTTTTCACAATAACGATAAAGTAGACCAGTGCGGCCAAGTTGGAAATTGTGGTGGCGATGGCCGCGCCGAGCACCTGATAGCCGTCCGGCAGGAACACGAACATAAATAAGGGGTCTAAGATCATGTTGAGGATGCCGCCGGCGGAAAGCCCAAAGGAGGCCTGCTTGGAATAGCCGACGTTGCGCAGCATATGTGCCAGCGTGGCGGAAAGCACCGTGGGCAAGTTGCCGATGACCACGACCACCCAGACATACTGTTTGGAAAAGAGCATGGTGTCCGGCGACGCGCCCAGCAGGGTCAGAATCGGGGTCATAAACAGAGCCACGGTCAGGGAATAGAGGAAGCTGATGGCAAGGGAGCCGTAAAAGCTGAAAGCGGAGGTCTTCTTGACCCGCTCATAGTCCTGCAAGCCGATAAGCCGCGCAATATAGCTGCCGCCGCCCACGCCGAACAAACCGGACAGAGGAAGATTGAACAGGAACAGGGAGAAGGACAGCGATACCGCCGCGATCATGTACGGGTTGCCGGTGCGGCCTACGAAAAAGGTGTCCGCAATGTTGTAAATCAGATTGATGAGCTGGGAAATAATCGTGGGAACCGCCAGCTTTGCCAGCGCCTTTGGAACCGGCGCTTCCGCAAACAGTGCGTCGCGTTCTTCCTTGGTCTGTGCCTTGCCCATGGGAAACACTCCTTTTGTACTCGCTTAATCGTTGAAATTCTAATCTATATCGGTAAATTTTACAAGCGCGGTTCTGTTATGATTTGGCATATCATGAAAAATCCCTCCGATGTGATTCGGAGGGAAAGAAAGGGATATTCTATTTCAGGTTCTTAAACTGCGGCAGATAGGGCTTGGAGTAGGCGAACAGCTCGTCGGTCATTGCCCTTGCTTCGCGCAAGTCGAGCACCGATGCCGTCAGCGGATCGTAGCAGATTGCCTGATAGACAAGCTCCGGATCGCCCTCAAAGCAGGCCTTGACCGCCATTTCCTCAAGCTGGGCTGTCAGGCTCATAAGCGGCAGCACCGCGTCGGGAATCTTCCCCACATGGATGGGCTGCAGACCGTTTTTGCTGGCTAGCACCGGCACTTCCACGCACGCCCCCTCGGGCAGATTGTCAATAAGCCCCCAGTTGCGGACGTTGCCGTTGAAGCGGTAATATTCCCCGTCCCCGAAAATGGCATTAAAGATGCGGGAGCCGTACTCGTTGCCGCGTTCCAGCGACAGCGGCTCGGTCAGGAATTTATTCAGATTGTCGTAGTAGTTCGCTTTGCGTTCCTCGCGCACCTCAATGGTGAAGTTCTCGCGCCCGGTGTTCCAGCTTGTCCCCTGATAGCAGTATTTTTGCAGCTTCTCGGGCGTTTTGCGGAACCAGGGAGAATATTCGGAGAAGTGGCCGGAGGATTCCGTGACATAGTAGCCGAAGGCTAAGAACACTTCATTGCGCACGATGTCCGCGTTGTAGACTTCGGGGTCTTCCAAGGTCGCTTTGCGCAGGGCAGGGTAGAGGTCTTCCCCGTTGTGAGTAAGGGAGAGATAATACGCCATGTGGTTGATGCCCGCGCAGGTGTATTCGATCTCATCCTGCGGTAGATTCAGTATCTTGGCAAACTTCTCGATGCCGTTCTGCACGGAATGGCACAGCCCTGTTGTGATGATGCCGGGCTCCTTCTCCTGCATGGCGCGGCACAGCATCGCCATTGGATTGGTATAGTTGAGGAACACAGCATTAGGACAATAACGCTTAATGTCCTCAAGAATTTCCAGCATCACAGGCGCGGTGCGCAGAAAGCGGAAGATTCCGGCAGGGTTGCGCGTGTCGCCCACGTTGATGGAAACGCCGTATTTGGCGCAGATTTCCAGGTCATTGCGGAAGATTTCCAGCGGGTGGGACATGAGCATGGAAAGCACACCGTCCGCGCCGGAAAGGACTTCCGTGCGGTCTGTGGTGCAGATCACCTTTGCGGGATATTTTCCCACATCAATGATGTGCTGCACCGCCTTGCGGGCGTATTCCAGCCCCTCCGGGTTGATGTCCACAAGGGCAAAGGTCGCATCCTGAAAAGCCGGAAAGGTGAGAATATCCCGGACAAGATTGCGGGTGAAAACATAGGATCCCGCGCCGATCAGCACAAATTTCTTGGACATAGCAGCTCCCTCCTTCATCTGCTCCTTAACTATATCATAAAATGACCGGATTCACAAGTCGATTTATCTTAACAGAAATTCGTATTGACGAAATTGTCAAGATGTGCTATTATAATTCTCGTTCGCGGGGCTTTAGTACAGTTGGCTAGTACGCTACACTGGCAGTGTAGAGGTCAGGGGTTCAAGTCCCCTAAGCTCCACCATCGGACCGCTAGCTCAGTTGGTAGAGC
>DCHO01000052.1 GCA_002315655.1 Christensenella sp. UBA1750 | reverse complement strand
GCCGTGCGCTATGCCGTGTTCGACAAAAAATGGCTCACCTTGGCGGAATTTGCCGATATTCTGCGCGGCAACTGGCAGGATGCGGACATTCTGCGTCACAGAATCATGACCGAAGCACCCCGCTACGGCAACGGCGATGCAGCCGCCGACGAATGTGCCCTGCGGCTCATCACCCACATTCGGGAGCACTTAAACGGCCACCCCAACACCAGAGGCGGCGTGTATCGCACCGGGCTGTTCTCGATTGACTGGGTGTACGCCTACGGCAAGGGCACCGGTGCTACACCGGACGGCAGATTTGCCGGCGACCCGTTATCAAAAAACCTTTGTTCCACCATGGGCTCGGACAAAAAAGGCGTGACCGCGCTGTGCAATGCAGCCGCCGCCATAGGACGCGACATTCCCAACGGCGCGGTGCTCGACCTCATGCTGCACCCCTCCGCCGTGGAGGGTGAAGCGGGACTTTGCGCCCTTTACGCCCTGCTGCTGGGCTATATGCAGAAGGGCGGACAGTCCCTGCAATTCAATGTGATGGATGCGGATACCCTGAAAGCCGCGCAAAACGATCCCGCGGCGTATTCCACATTGCAGGTGCGCGTCTGCGGCTGGAAAGCGCTGTTCACGCGGCTCAACAGAAACGAGCAGGATGTATTCATCCGTCAGGCCGAGCTGCTGTAAGGAGGCGCACATGGGAACGATTTTTGCAATCAAGCATTTTGAAATTCACGACGGCCCCGGGGTTCGCACCACAGTGTTCTTCAAGGGCTGTCCCCTGCGGTGCAAGTGGTGCCACAACCCCGAAGGAATGTTCCGGGAAAAGCAGCTCGCTTTTCGTGCCGACAAGTGCGTAAATTGCGGTGCGTGTCAGACTGCCTGTACCGCGCATGGCATGGAGGACGGCAGACACGTTTTCGACCCGAACCGATGCCGCGCCTGCGGAAACTGCACAAAAAACTGCATCGGAAACGCGCTGACCCTCTACGGAAAAGACGTGACGGTTTCCGACCTTCTGCCGGAGCTGCTGGCGGACAAGACCTATTACGACTTATCCGGCGGCGGCGTGACCCTCTCCGGCGGCGAACCCATGCTGCAATCGGATTTCGCGCTGGATTTGCTGCAAAGCCTCAAAGCGCACGGCATTTCCGCCGCGCTGGACACCTGCGGTTTTGCCTCATGGGAAAGTCTTTCCAAGCTGCTGCCTTTCGTCGATTGCGTCCTTTTCGACCTGAAAGCCGCAAATGATCTGACCCACAGGCGTTTGACCGGGCAGAGCAACCGCGCAATTCTCGAAAACCTGCGTGCGCTGGATGCCTCGGGAACGCCGCTCTACATCCGCATCCCGTACATTCCCACGCAGAACGATACAGAGATTGCCGCCATCGGGGAGATTCTGAAACCGCTGAAAAGCATCCGGGAGGTCAAGGTTCTGCCCTATCATGCCCTCTCCGGCTCGCTCTACGCCGCGCTTTCCATGAATTACCCTCTGGAAAACAATCCCATGCCCACAAAAGAAGCCATCACGGATGCGGTTTCGCTGCTGCGGGAAATGGGGCTGCCCGCCGTCGATCAGAAGGGCTGACACCCGAATTTCACATTCTCAGGTAATTTTTTGCCCCGGGAGACAGAGGATGATCGCGTCTCCCGGGGCGAGACTTTAATCCCTTAAAGGATTCTCCCCATCTGTGTTTGCAGTGTTCATAGGAAGCGTCGTAAAAATATGAATAAAACATGAATATTGTTTTTTTGCCGTCTATGTATATTACATTCTTATTATTTGTGCTATAATAAGTCATTATCGTTATTCCTGATGATTTATGTGTGCTGACCATTGCCACTTTCAACAGCATAGGGAGGATGCAACCATGACTGCCACATCAACATTCCTGAAAAGAGGAACCTTCACCCGAAAGAAGTATGATAGAATCCTTGTTGCCTCCACACTGGCCTGGCTCGTCTCCTTTGTGGATAGCTGTGCCGATTCGTTGCTGGCCGGCATCCTGCTGGATGAGACAGCCGTATCCGCCGTGGCTCTGGTGCAGCCGGTCACCTCCATCATCAGCTTTCTCTCTTACCTGATTTCGGTCGGAACTGTGACGGTGTTCTCCAGAGAATCCGGCGCGTTCCGAAAAGACAAAGCCTCTCAGTACGTCGGGCAGGGGTTCATCTGTTCTGCCATCATCTCCGTTTTTTTAGTGGTCGCCATGCTGCTTCTGCGCGACCCTTATCTTGCGTATTACAAGGCATCGGATGAGATCACAACGCTGGCAAAAGGGTACTATTCCTGTGAGATTGTCTTCGCCGCAGTCTATCCCTTTTACTTCATCATCTATCAGCTCGTTGCAATGGACGGAGACGAAACCTGCGGTTTCATCGCGTCCCTGACCAGTGCGGTTGTCAATGTGGTGGCTTCCTATCTGTTGGCAGGTTCCTCGGGCGTAAAGGGTCTGGCCTACGGCTCCGTCATCAGTGTGGTTTGTGCCATCGCCGTCTATTCCATTCATTTTACGCGCAAAACCAATTCTGTTCACCTAAAACTGCATTTCAATTTCCGTGAGGTCGGTGAGGTCATTAAAATAGGTTCCGCCACCTCCATAACCCTTTTGTATATTGCCGTAATTGACATTCTGATGAACCGCTTTGTCATCGCCAAGTTCGGCGACGCATATTTGCCCGCTTACGCTGTCATCAACTTCATTCTGAATATGGGCGCAGTTTTCGCCGGTCTGTATGATGCCTGCTCCGGGTTTATCGGGGTTGGCTTCGGGGAAAAGAACCCTGCAAGCATCCGACAGACCATGAAAATCTCCTATCGCGGGGTTGCCGTATTGTCTCTTCTGACCATGGCGGTTCTGGAACTGATCGCGCCGGCTATTTCGGATCTCTACGGCATAACGGATCCCACCGTCCGCGCCGTCGCCATCTTTGCCGCAAGAACCATCCCGCTGACCTTCCCCGCGTTGGCGATATACAATCTGTTCACCCTTTATTATCCGCTTGTGGGGTATGTGATGTTAAGTCACCTGCTCAGTTCAATCTATATGCTGATCTCCCCCTTAGTTCTGGCCGTTCCTCTGGGTCTCCTCTTTGGCTTCAACGGAATGTCCATCGGCTTCATGCTCACCTGCGTTGTGGCCGTTCTCATCACGGCTCTGGTTGTGCGTGTCAAATACGGCAAAAAAGCCGTGCCGTTGATTCTGGAAGAAACGGATGAGGAAGCCATTTTCCACGAAATCGTTCTGACGAAGGAAAACATCTCCGTGCTGTGCGAAACCGTGAAGGATGAGCTGCTGTCCCGCAACGTCAAGTCGTCCGTGGTCAATGAGGTGCAGCTGATTCTCGAAGAAAGCTACAACTGCATCCTGGAATCCAACCCCGGAAAAAAGGTCATAACCGAATGTAACCTTTTGGTTTCCGATCACTCCCTGCGCCTCATCACCCGCGACAACGGAAAAATCTTTGACATCACCGATGCCAACGCCAAGGTGAAAGACCTGCGAAGCTACGTTCTGGCGCAGCTCATGGAGCGCAACCCCGAGCGCACCAACACCACAACCGTTTCCTTCAACCGCAACAGCTACCTCTGGCAGTCGAAGGATTAACCCTATCGCAAACCAGTTTCAGATTCCCATCGGTTCCATAGGAAAAAAACAGAAAAATCTATGCCACTCTCGGCGCGAACAACGGAAAAGAGATGCGTCAATTGTACGCTCTCTCGGTCGTCAAATCCACGATGGAGGGGATTGCTGCCGCAGTTGCGCTGATGCGGGAAATGGGGCTGCCCGCGTCTGACCAAAAAGGCTGAAAACGCATAAATCCCCATTGCTTTGGCAAATACTACCCTTGCAAGAACACAGAACAAGGGAGATCAGCCAATGATGAAAGCAACCGGAATCGTGCGCCGCATTGACGAGCTGGGGCGCGTGGTCATTCCCAAGGAAATACGCCGCACCATGCACATCCACGAGGGCGACCCGCTGGAAATTTTCACGGACGCGGGCGGCGGGGTTATTCTCAAAAAATATTACCCGCTGGGGATGTTCGGCGGCAGCGCGGAGACCTACGCCGAAGCCCTGCAGAAAATGTTGGGGCACACCGTTGTCATTACGGACAAGGAACAGGTGCTCGCCTGCGTGGGCGCGCTGAAAAAGGAACTTGCCGAAAAGCCGCTGCATAAGGAGCTGTATGAGCTCCTGTCCGAGCGGCAGACTCTGACCCTTCATGCCCGGGAGCAGAAAATGCTGCCCGTCGTGCGGGAAGACGGCATCCCCTATACCGCCCAGCTCATTGTGCCCATTCTGTCCTCCGGGGAAATGGTTGGCGCGGTGCTGCTGCTCTCCAAGGAACCCGGCGTGCGCTTTGGCGAGACCGAGGAAAAGGTCTGTACGACCGTTGCGGACTGCATCGGGCGGCAGATCGAATTATAGAAAAACAGAGCAGGGATTCGTTCTCTGCTCTGTTTTTGCGCTTATTTGCAATAAATTTTGATGGCTTCTGCGAAAAAGGATGCGGTGCCATATCCACCCGCTTTGTCGATGTTTTCCGTCATTTCGCCGCCGGAAACGTACATCTGCCCGAGGCCGGAGAGAATCTGCTTGGTGCAGGTGTAAAAGTGCGCGGAGATGTAGTCCTGCAAGGTCTTCACTTTTTCCTGCGCTTCGGGGGAGGCGGGGGATTTGTCTCGAATTTCGCCCATTTGCGCGAAAATCGCCATCAGCCCGTCGGCGGCGTTTTCCTTTGCCGCATCGCCCTGATCGTGGGTCTTCCACTCGTATTCCCGATACGCTTCCGTGTTTCCCCAGTTCTTTTTCGCCTGCTGTTCGTAGTCTTTCAGCTTTTGTTTGTCGTATGCCTTAAAATCCATGACATTTTCACGCTCCATCAACTGTTTTGCGTGGACGATCAGGCCGTCCAGATGCTCTTTTTTGCGTTCCAGCAGAGAAATCTGCGTGCGCAACGCGGTTTTCATGTCGAAAGAGGACGCAGACAGCATGATTTTGATGTCTTTTAATGGAAATTCCAGCTCCCGCAGCAGCAAAATGAGCTGCAGCCTTGCCGCGCTTTCCCTGCCGTAGAGCCGATAGCCCGCCTCCGTCACCCTTTCGGGTTTCAGCAGCCCGATCTCGTCATAATAGTGCAGGGTTCGCACCGTCACGCTGGAAAGCCGGCTTAACTCCTTCACCGTCATCCTGCTTCCTCCCTTCTGACAGATTCAGAATACACTATGACGTTGCGTTACAGTCAATAGGGAAAATACAATTTACTGCATCTTTTTTCTGCGGATGCGCCGAACGATGAGCCACACGATAAGCCCCGCAATTCCAAGTCCAATGAGCCACGCCGCGATAAAGGGGATGGCACCGTAGAGGTTCACCGCGAAATTCTTCGCGCCGTCACAGAAACTGTCCCAGCCGTTTTGGAGGGAAATGCGCATCCTCTCTCCGAAGGTGGGGTCATTGGACAGGGCACGTTTCACTTCATTGACCGTAATGCTCACGGTGGAATAGTTAATGCGGCTGTCCCAACGGTTGATGTCGCCCTGCAAGTCCTCGATGGTGCGCTGCAAACGGGAAAGCTCACTCTCAATCTCCATCAGCTCGGAGACCGTCTGCGCCCGCTCCATGAAGCCCTGCACCTTTTCGTACTGCGCCTGATAGGAGGCAAGCTGCCGGGCGGTGTCAGAATACTGCGCGGTCACATCGGTTTCGTCAATGCCGGAGGCGGTGACGATGCCCACGAGCTTGGCCTGTTCCGTAAAGGCGTCCAGGTTTTCCACGGGCACGCGGACGGTGAGCGAGCACCAGCGGGAGGCGTAATCGTAGGCATTGCTGTACGCTTCGCTGCCGGACTCCTGATTGGAGGTAATGTAGCCGCCGAACTGCGCAACCAAGGCTTTGAGAGCTTCCATGTCGGCGTCGTAGTTCTCGGTATTCAGATCAATGTAGGCCGTGCGGATGATTTTCAGCCCGTAAACGCCGGCATCCGCCGTTTCTTCGTCCGCTTTGTCATCCTCTTCCGCCGGTGCCGGCTCCTCCATCACCCATTCATCCTCGGCGTAATCTGCTTTGATGTCATAGTCGTCATCGTTGGCAATGCCCGCCGCGGCGCTTTCCGTCGTGGAATAGGAATACATATCCGGCGCGGCCATGGGCGTTGCGGCCTTGGAACTGCTCCTTCCCATGCCGCCCGCCAGCAGCGGCAGCGCGATGATGAGGCACACGGCGGCGGCGATGCTGCCGGAAACCCAGTAAATCGGCTTTCTGCGCTTCCGCTTTTTCTCTGCGCGGATTTTTTCCATGGCCTTTTCCATGAGGTCATCCGGCGCGGTCACGTCATCGTTTAGGTGATTGAGGCCGTGCCGGAGGGCGGAAAGCTCCTTAAGCTCGCCCTTACATTCTGGGCAGTCTTTGATGTGTTCCTCGATGATCTGCGCTTCCAGCGGCGTTAAGGTGCCGTCCAGATAGCTTTCGATATAGGCTCTGATGCTCTCGCAATTCATGTTATCCCTCCTTTTTTCTGCTCATTTGACCGAACAAATCTCCGTTTTGTTCCGCTTCCTCGCGAAATTCCTTACAAAAATTCGATCTGGCGCGGGAAATGCGTGATTTCACGGTGTTGAGCGGGAGGGACAGCATTTCCGCGATCTCCTCATAGGAAAAGCCCTGCACATCCCGAAGCACAAGCATGGTGCGGTGCTCGTCGGACAGGCGATTGAGTACCCGGGTGATGACCTGCCGAGTCTCCTTCTGCTCCGCAAGGCTCTGCGCGTCGCTGCTCCCATCGGGCACGTCAAAGCCCGACTCCTTCATTTCTTCCAGCGAATCCGCCTGCTGCCGTCTGCGCTTGCGCAGCTCGTCTAAGCACAGGTTCACCGCAATGCGATAAACCCATGTGGAAAACTTCGCCTGCCCGCGGAAGGAGGACAGCGACGTCCACACCCGAAGCAGGGTTTCCTGGGCGCAGTCCTCCGCGTCCTTCTCGTTTCCCATGAGGCGCAGACACACCCGATAAACGGTGTCCAAGTGCGGGGTCATCAGCGCTTCAAAGGCTCTTTCATCCCCCCGCCCGGCTTTTTTCAGCCGCATAATTTCCAGTTCCAAGGTTTTTCTCTCCTCTTTGCCTGAAATTTGGATTTTTCTATTGCCAAACGGTGTAATTCATGTTATACTACATTCTGTTATTTGCCGAAATGATGGAATTGGCAGACGTGCGGGACTCAAAATCCCGTGGTGGCGACACCGTGTGGGTTCGACCCCCACTTTCGGCACCAGCGGTTTGGAGGAAACTCCGAGCCGCTTTTTTGTACCCGTATGCCCTACATGACGAAAACCACGGACGAAAAGTTCCGCGGTTTGCTGAGAAATTTCTGCAATATTCAAAAATCCAGCCGGAGCTGCTCATCCCCCGCGACCTTGCGATAAGTCACGGAAGTGGTCGCGCTGTCCAGCACCTCGTTTGCCTTGTAGTTGAGATTGAGCCAGTCGCCTTTTGCCTCCACGGGCAGAATCACGGGCATCCGGTTGTGAATGAAGGCGATGTTCTCCGCAGGTTCGCGGGTCAGGATCACGAACCGGGGCTGCCCCTGCTCCATGCGGTAAATGCCCGCGAGATAAAATCCGCCGGGGCGAGTGGGCGCGATGGAATACCTGATCTTTTCTTTCCCGCGCTTTTCCCACTCAAAATAGTCGGAGGCGGGAATCAGGCACCTTTTGCCCTCCATTCCGCTTGCAAACAGCGGCTTTTCGGCGGCGGTCTCGCTGCGGGCGTTGATGAGCAGATCGGATTTTCCGGATAACGTGTAGCCCCAGTGCATCGCAAAGCCGGAAGGCTCCATTTTGCGATTGTTCGCCAGCACCGGCACGCAGTCCCCCGGAAACACCTCGCCGTAGGTCTTGACGGGCAATTCCCAAGTTCTGTCCCGGATTTCTTCCAGCAGCTCGATGAGCTCTTCAAACTCGATGCGCCCTGACAGGTTGTATCTGCCGCACACGGAAAATCACCCCCAGCCCTTAGAATACCACAGATTTTCCCGATTCTCAACGCTTTTTTCCCTCTCCCTTCAATTTTCAGTGTAACAGAAAGCTACTGCCAAATCCGCCCACAGGGCGTAGAGTTTTCATTTGCGCCTCCGGGAAAAATGTGGTAGAATGGTACGGACAAAAACGAAGGAAGGGATACGCATGGAATTTCGAGTGACCGACAACGTGACGGAACAGGATATTGAGGAAATCCACCGGGAACTCAAAAAATTCAACCTCGCACACCGGGAGCCGTCACAGGACGTACCCATCGGTATCTTTTATGAGGATGAAAACGGGGTAAAAATGGGCGGGCTCACCGGGGAGACCTTCGGCAACTGGCTGTGCGTGAAATATCTGTGGGTCAGTGAGGAGTTGCGGGGGCAAGGCATCGGCAGTCAGTTGCTGCACAAAGCCGAGGAAGAAGCCTTGCTTCGGGGCGCGCAGTATTGTTTCTTGGACACCTTCTCCTTTCAGGCACCGGAGTTTTACAGAAAGCACGGCTATCAGGAGGTCTTTCACCTGTTCGAGTACCCCTACACGGGCAAACGCTTCTATTTTATAAAGGAACTCACCAAGCAATAATTTTTGCGCCGAAACGATTTTTGTTTCGGCGTTTTTGTTGTCTTCCCATCTTGTTTGTGATACACTGTAACATAGGAAAATATAGGGACAATGTGCCCTTTGCGAAAAACAAAAGGAGAGAAAACAGGATGAAAGAGACCATCACCATCAAGTCCGACCGCTTGGAATTGGAAGTGTTAAAGCCCTATTCCGAGCTGTATCGCCGCACCCGCTTCAACTGGAACTGCTTCGTCAACTCCATCGTGCTGGACGGCAAATACCAGTTTGCCGAGCCCGAGCAGCGCGATCCCAAGCGCGGCACCTCCGGCGGTTGGGGCCTTAACTCCGAATATAAGTTTGAGGAAACCCGCGACATGGCAAAAATCGGTGAGGAATATCCCCGTCTTGGCAACGGCTACCTGATGAAGACCGACAAGGACTTTCATTTCATGGTGAACGAGCCCTGCCGTCCCTTCCCCACCGTCTGCACCGCAACGGCAAGCTCTGTCACCTTTGTGACCGATATGCCGCTGTGTCAGGGCATCGCGGGACGCGAGGAAAAGACCGTGTCTGTCTCCGGAAACACCGTAACGATTACGACCAAGCTCACCAACTACGGGCAGAAGGACATTGTGGCCGAGGAATACAACCACAACTTCCTGTCTTTGGGCGGCGAGCCCGTGACCCCCGCCTATCATGTGGAGGCCAAATACTTTGAAAATTTGGAAAATGGCGAGGTCAAGGGCGACAACATTTACGGCAGGGACGGCATCGTTTCCCTGCGCCGCAATCCCACCGAACCCTACATGATTTTCATGAATGACGTGAAGCGGGACGCGCCCTACACCTGGAAGCTCTATGCCGATGACAGCACGCTGTCCGTCACCGAGCAGGACTCCTTTGTGCCCTCCCGCGCCGTCATCTGGGGCGTGGAGCACTGCTTCTGCACCGAGGTCTTTGTGGCACTGAACATCAAACCCATGGAATCCTATGAGTGGACTCGCACTTGGACGTTTGACTGCTGAAATCACAACAAAAAAGATTAAAAGGAGCATACAACCATGCCTGTTGTCGATATGCCGCTTCCCAAGCTGGAAGCCTACAAGGGTGTAAGCCCGAAGCCAAACGATTTTGACGAATATTGGGACAGAGCCAGAGCCGATCTTGCCAAGCAGGATTTAGCCCCCGAGTTCATCCCCTCCACATTCACCTCCTCCATCGCCGATTGCTACGATCTGTACTTCACCGGCGTGGGCGGCTCCCGCGTCCACTGCAAGTTCCTAAAGCCCAAGAACATTTCCGGCAAGTGCCCGGCGGTGCTGCAATTCCACGGCTATTCCGGGGACGTAGGCGACTGGACGGAAAAGCTGGCCTATGTCGCCGAGGGCTTTGTCTATGCCGCGCTGGACTGCCGCGGACAGGGCGGACTTTCCGACGACACGACCTCCTACCGCGGCACGACCTTAAACGGCCATATTATCCGCGGTCTGGACGATCCCGACCCGGACAAGCTCTATTTCCGCAATGTCTTCCTGGACACCGCTGCCATGGCAAAGATCGTGATGGAGCTGCCCTATGTGGATGAAACGAAAGTGGGCGCTCACGGCGGTTCTCAGGGCGGCGCGCTGACCCTTGCCTGTGCCGCGCTGGTACCGACCCTGAACCGCGCCGTGCCCACCTATCCCTTCCTGTGCGACTACAAGCGCGTGTGGGACATGGATCTGGATGTGGATGCCTACGCCGAGCTGCGCGCCTTCTTCCGCCGTCACGATCCCCTGCATGAGCGGGAAGCCTTCATCTGGAACAAGCTGGGCTACATTGACAATGTGAACCTTGCCCCGTGGATTAAGGCTGACATCAAGATGGTGACGGGGCTGCTGGACACCACCTGCCCACCCTCCACGCAGTTTGCCGCCTACAACAACATGACCTGCAAGCGCACGCACGTCCTCTATCCCGATTTCGGGCATGAGCACCTGCCGCAGCTTTCGGACATCACCTTCCAATACATGATGGAAATGAAGGAGGACAAATAACATGGCAGAATTTATACTGACAGGTTTCGGAGACGAGATCGACCCCATGCTGGACAAGCAGATGGATGTCATGGAAGGCCTTGGCATTTTCAACATCGAAACCCGCGTCATTGACAATAAGAACATCAGTAAGTTCACCCCCCAAGAAGCCAAGGAAGTCTATGCCCGCATGAACGATCGGGGCTTTGGCGTGTCCGCACTGGGCACTCCCTTTGGCAAGATCAAGATCAGCGAGGAATTTGCCCCGCACTTGGACGAGTTCAAGCGCTCCATCGAGGTGGCACATGAGATGCACACCAAGTACATCCGTATGTTCTCCTTCTACATTCCCGAGGGCGACGACCCTTCGCAGTACAAGGATGAAGTGTTTGCCCGCCTTTCCGCCTTTGTGGAGGCCAACAAAGGAAGCGGCGTTCAGCTCCTGCACGAAAACGAGAAGTTCATCTACGGCGACGAGCCGCAAAGATGTCTGGAAATCCTCAAGGCCTTCCCCGGCGAAATCCTCTGTACTTACGACCCCTCCAACTTCGTGCAGTGCGGCGTGGACAATAAGGAAGCCTTCGCCATGCTCAAAGACTACATCACATATATGCACATCAAGGATTCCGTCTACACCGAAAAGAAGGCGAAGCTGGACACCGGCAACCATCTGGTCTCCGATGCGCACCGCCCCGCAGGGCAGGGCGACGGGTGCGTAAAGTACATCCTCTCCGAGCTGGCCAAGGCGGATTTTAAGGGCTTTGCCTCCATCGAACCTCACCTTTCCAACAACGCAAGCATCCCCGGCACCGGCGCGGACAAGTTCACCGTCGCCGCCAACGCCTTAAAAGGCCTCATCGCCGAGGTTCAATAAAGTGAAATATTTTCCTTGCGGAAAATGTGAAATATAACAGGCGCAATGCGCTGTTGTGTGAAATATGGGTCGCTGCGCTTCCCATGTGAAGGCTCCCTCAGTCACCTGCGGTGACAGCTCCCCCGCAAGCGGAGGAGCCAAGCTCGACGCGCGTGTGAGAGGAAAGTGACGAAAGTGAACGCGAAGCCGTATTCACTTGACGCTTCAGCGTCAAATTTCACATTGTCCTTTTAGGACAATATTTCACATCCGGCATGGATATTTCACTCATCTTTACGGAGGGTATTATGCCCAAATACGGCCCTTACGACAAAAACGATCCCCACACCTACGCCCCCGGCGTGTTCCCCTCCATGGAGCTGCTCTCCGCCCGCCCGGAGGCGGTCAAGTGTCTGCTGGTTGCCCCCAGCGGCTACAAGAATACCGGCGTTCAGAAGCTCATGGAGAAGTGCAAAGAGCTGAACATCCCCATCGAGGAAGCGCCCCGCGTGGTGGAGCGCATCTCCGGCAAGGAAAACACCTGGGCAGTGACGGTGCTGGAAAAATACGAATGTCACCTAAACCCGAATAAGAATCATGTGGTGCTGCACAATCCCTCCGACGTGGGCAACGCGGGCACCATTCTCCGCGCCTCTCTGGGCTTCGGTTTTACAAATATCGCCATCATCCGTCCCGGCATCGACCCCTTTGACCCGCGGGTGCTCCGCGCCTCCATGGGAGCGGCGTTTCACGAAAATATTGTGCGGTACGACACCTTTGAGGATTATCTGAAGGACGCAGGGGAGCGGGAATATTACCTGTTCCGTCTGCGCAACGCAGAACCCTTAACTGACCAAGGAAAGCTTGCCAACACGCCCTTTTCGCTGGTCTTCGGCAACGAGGCCTCCGGGCTGCCCAAGGAGCTGGAGGATTTCGGACGTGGCGTTATCATCCCGCACAGCAACCGCATTGATTCCCTGAACTTAGCCGTGGCGGCGGGCATCGGCCTGTTCAGCTTCTCCGGCAAAAACCAATAAAAAGAAGGCAACACACATGGCAAAAATCAGAACGGCATTGATCGGCTGCGGTGCCATCTCCGGCACCCACCTGCCCGCGCTGCAAAAGCTCGAAAACGTGGAAGTGATCTCGGTCTGTGACGCAAAGGAAGACCGCGCCAAAGCCCGCGCCGAGCAGTTCGGCATCCCCGAATACACGACAGACTGGAAAACCTACTTAACCCGTAACGACATTGACGTGGTGCACATCTGCACGCCCCACTATCTCCACGCACCCATGGCGATTGCCCTGCTGGACGCGGGAAAGCGCGTGCTCACGGAAAAGCCCATCGCATCGGAGGTCAAGGACGCGGAGGACATGATCGCCCACGCACACGGCAGATTGGGCGTCATCTTCCAGAACCGCTACAATCAGGCTTCTCAAATCATTAAAGAGGCCATTGCGGACGGCAGATACGGCAAGCTCTTATCCCTTCGTGCTGCGGTCAACTGGCACCGGGACGCGAACTACTACACCTCCTCCGGCTGGCGCGGCAAATTCGCCACCGAGGGCGGCGGCGTGCTCATCAATCAGGCCATCCACACATTAGACCTCCTGCTCTATTTCGCGGGCAAGCCGGTTTCCGTGCGCGGAAGCGTTTCCACCGATGTGCTTTATGATACCATCGAGGTGGAAGACACCGCCCACGGCCTTATTCACTTTGAAAACGGCCTTATGGCGAACTTCTACTGCACCACGGTTTACGGCACCGACCGCCCGGTGGAAATCGAGCTGATCTTTGAAAAGGCCACCCTGAAAACCGACGCAGAGACCCTGCGCGAGATCAAGGACGGCACAGAAACGCTGCTCTGCCGGTCCAACGCCACAGGCCCCAAAGCCTATTGGGGTACCGGCCATGAGGTGCTGTTCCGCGACTTCTACAAGCAGGTGGAGGAAAACAAGCCCTTCTGGATCGACGGTGAATCCGCAATTCCCGTTTTGAAGGTGCTGAAAGCCGTTTACAAGGCCTCCGAGACCCACGGCGAAATCATTCTGTAAACATAAGAAAGGGGAACACAGAACATGAAAGACTTTACCTATTGCGCTCCCACGCAGGTCATTTTCGGCAAAGACACCGAAAAGAACATCGGCAGGATTCTCAAAGAAAAGGGCGCGAAAAAGGTGCTCATGCAGTACGGCGGCGGCTCCATCAAGCGTCTGGGACTGTATGACACGGTTGTGAACGCCATCAAGGCAGAGGGCATTGAGCTTTATGAAGTGGGCGGCGTGCAGCCCAACCCGCATCTGAAGCTGGTCAAGGAGTGCATCGAGCTGGTGCGCCGCGAAAACATCGACTATCTGCTGGCGGTGGGCGGCGGCTCTGCCATCGACTCCACCAAGGCCACAGCCGTCGGCGTGCCCTACGACGGCGACGTGTGGGACTTCTATGCCGGGAAGGCCGCTCCCAAGGCCGCGCTTCCCGTGGGCGTGATTCTCACCATCCCCGCAGCCGGCTCCGAGGGCAGCAATTCCTCCGTCATCACCAACGAGGACGGTCTCATCAAGCGCGGCCTCTCCTGCGATTTGACCCGTCCCGCCTTTGCCATCTACAATCCCGAGCTCACCTACACCCTGCCCGCCTACCAAACCGCCGCCGGTGCCTCCGACATCATGGCGCACACCATGGAGCGGTACTTCACCAACGAAAAGGACGTGGACATGACCGACCGGCTGTGCGAGAGCATCCTGCACACCATCATCCGCAACGCGCCCGTGGCGGTTGCCGACCCCACCGACTACGTTGCCCGCGCCGAAATGATGTGGGCCTCCACCGTGGCGCACAACGACTTCCTCACCGCCTTCCGCGTGGGCGACTGGGCAAGCCATCAGCTCTCCCACGAGCTCTCCGCCCAGTACGATTCCACCCACGGCGCGGCACTGGCTGTGGCCTTCCCCGCCTGGATGACCTACGTTTACAAGCATGACGTGCAGCGCTTCTGCCGCTTCGCTACCGAGGTCATGGGCGTGGAGATGGATCACTTCCATCCCGAAGAGACCGCCTTAAAGGGCATCGCCGCCCTGCGGAGCTTCTTTAAGTCCATCGGAATGCCCACCACCTTATCCGAGCTGGGCGTGCCGGATACCGAGCTTGCGCTCCTTGCCAAGAAGGTCAAGAAGGGCGCGGACGGCACTGTGGGTCAGTTTGTCAAGCTGACCGAAGCAGACTGCCTTTCCATCTACAATCTGATGAAGTAATCCCTTTTGCTGAATAAAAAGGCACGCCAAAGTTCGGTGTGCCTTCTTTTTTTCCCTGAAATGCAGGTTTTTCAAACCCGCGTTGTTTCGGTTTTGTTTAACCTTGCCGTATTCTCTTGTTCCTTCTCCTTGCCTTGTGCTACAATAAAGTCGGTTATCTTTACCCCTTTTGTGTGAGGAGGGACTTATGAAACGGCTCAATTTCAGATTCGGATATAGAAGCATTGCGCTGTGCGTATTTCTCCTGGTTGCGGTGATTGCCTTTACGGGCATTGCCAACGCGGACACCACACCCGCGCCTTCTGCCTCGGCGGAGGCCACGGAAACGCCCACCCCCACCGTTGCGCTGACCAAGACCCCGGAACCGGAGAACCCTTATAAGGATTTATTGCTCAAGGACGGCGACACGGGCGACGGCGTGATTTCCCTGCAAATGCGTTTGTCTGACCTCGGCTATTATAACTACAAGATCACCGGCGTATTCTCGTCCTTAACGGCGCAGGCCGTCCGGGACTTCCAGGAAGACAACCGCCTGGAGCAGGACGGCGTGGTCGGTGGCAATACCGCGCTTTTGCTCTACGCCAACGGAGCGACCCGCTCCCTCTACAACAGAAGAATCCCCACCCCGACGCCGACCCCCAAGCCCACGCCCACACCCAAGACGGGCAGCTCCTCCTCCAAGTACGGCATCATGGCGGAGTGGACGACCGTGAACAAGCTGGCACCCAAGGGCACCACCATGACGGTCAAGGACTTTTACACCGGCATCACCTACAAGGTCTACCGCATGGGCGGGCATCTGCACATGGACGTGGAGCCCGTCACCAAGGACGACTGCGCCGCCATGAAGAAATCCATGGGCGGCAAGTGGACGTGGAAACGCCGCCCGTTGCTGGTCAAGATCAAGGGCAAGTGGTACGCCGCCTCGCTCTACGGCGAACCCCACGGCCAGCAGACCATCTACAACAACAATATGGACGGGCAGGTCTGCATCCACTTTCTAAACAGCCGCACCCACGGCAGCAACATCAAGGACCCCGACCACCAGAAGTGCATCCGCATTGCGGCGGGAAAATCCTAACATAAAGGAAACTGAACAATAAATTGCAATAAAGTATTGTAAAATTATTATCACAAGCTAAGAATCCCTTGACATTTTTCCACGATGCGGTATAATCTATCTGTTCTGTGAAACGGTCTTTATTGAGCCACCCCCCACTCCCCTGCTGCTATATTCAGATAGCGGCAGGGACCTTTTTTTATAGTTATATAAATCCCTGCGGGATTTGTTCGATTCGGCTATCGCCGAGTGATATAGGGCTTGCGCCCTGTGATATGCGCTGCGGCGCGATCAGAAACAGAGAACAGGATGTTTTCTTTCTTTTCGGTTCTGCACTTTGGGGTTTCCTCATAGGATTACACCACAAGGCAAAGGGAAAGGAAGGACGAAACCATGAAGGGGATCAAAACAATCATTGCGCTGATTCTGTGCGTATCCTTGCTGACAGCGGGCGGCTGCTCCGCATCCAAGCTGCCCAAGACACAGGAGCCGGAGGAGCAGGTGCCCACCGCCGCAGAACTGGAAGAAGCGCTGGACGAAAATCTCACCACGCGGGAAGTAACCCTGTATTACAAGGATTTATCGGGGTACTTAGTGCCCGTGACCTGCGACATTCCCTGGGAGGAAGGCATCGCCAAGGCGACCTTAAAGCAGATGATCTCCTCCGAGGACACCGACCTGCAGGCGGCGCGGCTGGGACTGCTGACCACGCTGCCGGAGGGACTGACGGTTGACCTGGACATTGTGGGCAGCACGGCAAAGCTCGACCTGTCCGAAGAATGTCTTTCCTGCGTGGACGCGGAGGAAGAAAGCACGATGGTCTGCGCCATTGTGGGGGCACTGACGGAGTTTGACACCATCTCCGACGTGCAGATCATGGTCAACGGCGAGCATCTGGACACCCTGACCTACGGCACGGACGTTTCCGCCCCGCTCTCCCCCGGCAGTCTCAATCTGGAATCGGTCTCCGCGGATTACGACTGGGAGGACGCGGGCAGTGTGCAGGTCTTCTTTGAGTCCTCCACCTCGGGCTGCATGGTGCCCGTCACCCGCAGGGTCTTCTCCAAGGAGGACTTGGACACGGCGGTTCTGGAGCTGCTCAAAGGTCCCAAGGCAGACTGCGGCTTATCCGGCTGTATGCCGGAGGGCACGGGGCTTATCGCTGTGACGGAGAAAGACGGCATCGTCACCATCAACATGAGCCGGGAGTTTGAAAACGTGGTGAACGAGGCCGACGGCGGCACTGCGGCGGTGAAAGCCTTGGTGCTCACCTGTTCCCAGTTCGAGGGAGTAAAGGAGGTCAAACTGCAGGTTGAGGGCAAGGACTTCCTCATGGACAGCGCCACCTTCGCCGCATCTACCGTGGTCAACACTCAGGCCGAAGCGCTCATGGCCAGCGCATCGGTGTATATGGACTGAAAAAACATATATGCAAAAAAGTGTCGGTTGAAAGCCCGGCACTTTTTGTTGTATAATGGAGAAAAACTTTTCGGAGGTTCCCCCAATGAAACTGCTGATCGCCAGCAACAACGCAAACAAGATCCGCGAGATCAAGGCCATTTTGGGCGGCTGTTTTGACGAAATTCTGTCCCTCAGGGAAGCGGGCTACGACATCGACCCGGAGGAAAACGGCGTGACCTTTGAGGAAAACGCCGTCATCAAAGCGCAGGCCGTAGCGGATTTGACCGGCCTTCCCGCGCTGGCGGACGATTCCGGGCTGGAGGTGGACTGCCTGCACGGTGCGCCCGGCGTGTATTCCGCACGATACTGCGGCTATCACGGCGACGACGCGGCCAACAACGCAAAGCTCATCGAGGAAGTGTCCAAATTCCCCGATCCCCGGGGCGCGCAGTACGCCTGCGCTCTCGCCCTGATCTTCCCCGGAAAAGTGCCCATTATCACAAAAGGCGTCTGCCGCGGCACCATTCAACTGGAACCCAAAGGCCACAACGGCTTCGGCTACGACCCTTATTTCATCCCGGATGGGTTTGACAAAACCTTTGCCGAGCTGCCCGCCGAGGTGAAAAACGGAATGTCCCACCGCGCCAAGGCTCTGGAGCTACTGAAACAACAGCTTTCCGGGCTTTCACGAAAGGAAAATGCGCAATGACACGCTTTCTCATCGTCTCCGACACCCACGGGCACACCTTTGACCTCATGCGCCGTCTGGATTTCTTCTCCGCACT
>DCHO01000016.1:30360-32885 GCA_002315655.1 Christensenella sp. UBA1750 | reverse complement strand
TGTCGAACACGGCATAGCGCACGGCGCACAGCGCATCGGTTACATCTGCGGTGCCGAAGTAGTTGATGGAAGTGTTGTCGTAGAGCGCGCCGCCCTGATAGGCATCCTTGCCGCGCTGTACGCAGGATAAGGACGTCGCGGAGAACACGGGCGCGGGGTTCAGCTCCTTATAATGCCGCTCATAAGCGTCCGTGCGGTCAATGACCTGCGCGGTGAAGGCGTCGATCTGTTTGATGACGGCGGCTTCAAAGGCCGCGTAATCCGCAAATGTTTCGCCCTGGTCAAGCCCGATGGCTTTTCCGCTTTGCTGGTCTTTGCCACGATTCATCACCAGCTCAATAGCCTTGGGCAGGTTCACATAGCCCGAGCAGGTGCAGGGAATCTCCCCGAAGGCGTGGGGCTCGTAGCAGCCCACGGGAACGTATTGCACCGCGTCCTCGTAGGAAATGCCTATGTGCTGCAAGGTCGGAATCACGTTGTCGTCGCTGACGAACACATAACTGGAACGCCCGGCGCGGATGGAGGCAAGCACGCCCTTGACGAAATCGGCAGGGGTATCCTTCGTCATGCGCACCTGCATCTTGGGACAGTAAATGCCCATTTCATCATAGATTTCCCACAGGACATAGGAAAGCGGATTGATGCCGCCTACGCCTTCTCCGCCCTCGCCGCCCAAGACCATGGGCAGGTTGTTGGGGTGATCCATCGCGCTGATGCGGGCATAGAAGAAGCGAATGGTCTCCTTGAATTCTTCCGGTTGCGCGGGGTATTCCTTTTTGAAAAAGGGCAGTAAGATTTGGTCAAGGCGACCCAAGGAGCGGACGAAGGAAGCGTCCAGCTCGTTCTGGGTGAGATAGAGAATCAGCATGAGCTGCAGAGCCTCTGCGGTGGTTTCCGGCGCGGAGACCGTGAGTTTGCGCAGACGCTTGCCGCATTCGGTGTCGCCGCAAGCATCGGAAAGGCGCAGGCAGAAGTCCTTCGTGGCTTCCCAAACGAGAATGGAGGCAGCGTAAAAGTCCTCGTTTTCAGGCGTTTTCGGCGCGCCATAGAGGGCTTGCAGGATGCCGGGGATGCCCAAGGACAGCACCCGCACCCAGTCGGGGCACAGGTGGCTCACATCCAGCGTGCCGTCAATGGCCTTGCAGTCCCGGGCGTCCTTCGTTGCCGCAAGGGCGCGGGAAAGGTCGGGGTCGCGCTGCTCCATGTCCTTCATCCAGCGGACGCGAATGTCCAACATCACGCCGCCGTGGTTCAGTCGGTCGGCAAAAAGGTCGCCCTCTGTTGTGGCAACAGGCGCGGAACGCAGAATGTACGCAATCATTTTCGCCTTCACCATGGCGCGGGAAGCGTCGGGGTTTTCTTTTTCAATGCGCAAAAGTGCGGACAGCAGTTTGTCGCCCGAGACGCCTTCGCCCCAAATCGGGTGCTGCACGCCGGATTTCACCTTGTCTGCCAGTTCAGAATAGGACATACTCATAACTCCGTTCTTTATAGGATTTACCCACAGTATAGCCGATGATGCGGATGATGAACATGGCTATTCCGCGCATAAATATATAAAATTCGGTCATTTGCTTGACAGGGAAGACTTCTCCCTGCTATAACAGAGAAAAACGGAAATCGGAGGAAACGCACATGGCGGGGGAGAGCATCACCATCACGAAAATCGAAACGGTCTATGAATCCGTGCAGCCGTGGTGGGACAGACCGGTTTATGATTATCGTCCGTTTCAGGGGCTGCTGATCTTCAAATCCGGCGGAATTCGCTACAACATGGGCGGGCAGGAGGTGCTTGTGGAGAAGGGCGACATCTTGAAGCTCACTTCGACTGTGCCCTACAACGGCGTGCGGCTGGAGGGTGCCCCGCCGGGGTTCATCGTCATCGACTTTTCCACCGTGGAGCCCGATGAATACGAGAAATTTCCGCTGCAGTCTGTCACAAAAGGGCTGGATTTTGATAAATGGTACGGGGATTTTTCCGCGTTGCTGCGGGAGTGGCAGAAAATGACCCCGGAATCGGAGCTGATCTGTCGGGGAATGCTCTATGGCCTGTTGGGCGGACTCATTTCCGCTTCCCGTGCCAAGGGAAAGAACAACGACCGGCTGACGCACTTTTTTCAGGAACACTTTTCCGACCCCGCCTTTACGGTGGAGGCGGCGGCAAAGGCGCTGTTTCTTTCCCCCTCCCAGCTTCAACGGCGGCTGCGCATAGCTACGGGTCTGTCGCCCAACGCCTATCTGCAAAACCTCCGCCTGATTTCTGCCCGGGAAATGCTGCTCTCCACGGAGGATTCCATTGAGCGTATCGCCCTTTCCGTCGGCTTCAAAAACCAGTTCTATTTCTCCCGGTGCTTTAAGGATTTTGCGGGGGAAAGCCCACTTTCCTACCGCAAAACCCACAGAATATAGAAAAAGCCCTCCTTGCCGGAAGGCTTTCAGTGTGTCAAAGAACTTCGTTCTTTGACACAGAATTGCAAGCCCTGTTCATCTACGATTCACGGCCGGGCTTGCAAGCGAATCGGAAT
>DCHO01000016.1:22472-30258 GCA_002315655.1 Christensenella sp. UBA1750 | reverse complement strand
TTTCTTTGTGCATTATCTCAAGTCTCGCTATGCATTTATTGACCTTTTTTGACAGTATGAAAGCCCTACTTGCCGGAAGGCTTTTTGCTTAGAATTGGGGAATATAGGCGCGGCTCACGCGGGTCACTTTGGGACGATACACCCGGAAGGCGCGGAAGGCGATTTGACTGCAATAGGTACCCAGCCCCACGCGGTTGCACTTGGGGTCGTTTATCGGGTCGGGGTCGCCCAGTGCCACCACCACTTCATCATCCACGGCGAGGAAGCACTGGTTCCCGATGATGCCGGTCTGAATGTGGTATTCACGCCCGGGCACGCCCCGGAAGCCGGACATGGCGTGGAGCCCGCAGCCGGGATAACGTTCGATGCCCGCCTGCTTCGTCCACCAGCCGTTGAGCCCGCCGATGTAGCCGATAGAAGCGTCGTTTTTCGCATAATCCCAGCCGTCGGCACGGAAGGTGAAGTTTAAGTCGTTGTCGCAGGGGGCAAGCATGGTGCCGTAGAAATCCAGCATAATGTCGCCGGGGAACTGGTCGCGGGAGTAGATCAGCCCGCCGCCGTTGCCGCGGAAACGCCCTGTGAGGATGCCGTCCTTGGCTTCCCACTCGCCGCCGGAAATTTCCCAGCGGTCGGAAATGTCGCCTGTGGGAAAGTCGTCCGCAAACAGCAGCTCGCCTTCGGAAATGTCGTTTTGCATAAATGAGATCATAACGGTTGCTCCTTTATGTTTTTATAAATTGAAGATCAGGCATAAAATGGCGGCCACGAAGCCGACTATGGTTGTGATGAAGCCCTTGCGCTTGTAAGCCTCTCCTGCGAAATAACGCATACATACACCGAAAACCGAGATGCCCGCCGGGATGAGAATGCCCACGGCCTTAGGCACAATGCTGGAGGGCTGCCCGTCCGAGCCCACCTGAATGACCACCTGCGCGGGCAGAAGAAGAATACCCAGCACCACGAACACAAGAGTGACGGCAAGCAGAATGAGCGTTGTCCTTTTCTCTCCCATGATTCCGAAATCCTTTCTGATTGCGTTTCCATCAGTATAGCACAATCGGAAAGGCTGTGCTATACTGGAAAGGCAGAAATCTCGATTTACCTTCGGTAACCCTTCGCTTTCTGCAATCGCATCTGACGAAAAATTCATTCATAAAAAGGATGTGTGACGATTGCTTCGCCGCACATCCTTTTTTGCTGTTTACAGGTCGATTTCAACGGCCTGATGGAGGTTGACGCAGGGAATCACGAAGGAGAGAAGGCTGTTTTCGTAAGTGAAGGGGAGCTCGCTGCCGTCGGGAACGAGGCGGACGCATTTCACAGGCTTGTCCAAATGAATGGTCACGGGAACCTGATACAGCGGTACGATGTCCTCGATGACCTGCGTGCGCCCGCGCTGGATGGGGGAGGCGTAGGCGGCATGGAAAACGTAGCGGTTTTCTGCGGCCTGATAAGTTAAGCGGGTGCGTCCGGCAGAGGGCAGGGCAACGGCGTAGTTCGGCGTATAGACGGTTTTAAGTGCCGCAATCAATGCCTCGCGGAAGAGCTGCGCACCGTCAATGCTGTACATGGCGCACAGGGGGTGCGCAAGATACACGACCTTGTGCTTGCGGATGGCGGCGGGGTGCGCGGCGGGCGTATCGCGGTAAGGCGTGTTTTGGTGGGAGCAATACTTTTCGTAGGTTCTGTCGAACCACGGTTCATAAATTTCCGCTAAAATGTGCCCATCCTTGGGGGACACGCGGCTGGCCGCCTGATAGCACAGGAAGGGCGCGTTGCCAAAGGGCAGAGACAGAGCCTCGGAGGGGCAGAAATAGTCCTGACGATAATTGGCGGCTCCGAGATATTCCGCGCCGCAGTCGAGCTGGAAAGCACCGTCCTTGACCGCGCTGGTGCCGGTGAAAAGCACGGCCTTGTTCTGGGCGGCAAAGTGGGCAATGCGCTGGGCTTCGGTGTCGGATAAGGTCACGCAGTCGGGGAGGATGAGCGCCTTGTAGATGGATAAATCATCCCCGGGCATCACGATCTCAAAGTCGATGTGGCTTTCCAGCAGCATGGAGTGAAGCCCCTGGTCGGAATCCTCATTGCCGGAGAGGTACACGCCCACTTCGGCGGTGGGGGCGGCGGGGTATGTCCAAGGCTCGATGCGCTCCAAGGCGCGGTACGCCTTGCCGATGAGTTTATAGGTTTCCATGTCCATCTTGCCCGACGGAGGCATTTGGTCGCCTACGGAGCATTTCGCGCCGAACATGGCCATCATAATGACCTCATATTTGAGCGCATCGGGGTTCTTGTAGCCGCCGAACTCGCCCCAGGAGGTGTGGAACTTGCCCGTCATGCCGAGGTAATCCTTGCCGTAGCGGCTCATGACCGAGGCGCGGGGAGGCATTTTGTTGTAGCCGCCCCAGGTGGTGGGCAGGTCTTCCATCTCGAAATGGGTCTGTCCCGCGTGGTATTCGGGGCGGTAAATGTCCGCGCCGCCGGAATTGAAGAAGATGGTGGCATCGGGGTGCTTTTCGTGGAGAATTTTGGTGCAGTTCTCCATAAATTCCAGATGGGCCTTGCGGTACCAGCTTCTTGCATCCTCGATATTGTCCGGGTCAAGCCCTGCGGCCTTCATGCCCGATACGCAGGAGGGGCAGTAGCAGGTGTCCTTCAGATACACAATATCATAGAACAGCCCATCGACCTTCTCATAGCGGTCGCAGATTTCGCGGGTCAAGGCGTAGATTTCCCGTGCGTAATCGCCTGTTAAGCAAAGATGATCCCAGGAGCACATGGGGCGGGGATCAGTGGGAAGCGCGTTGGGGTCAAAGTTGTTGGTGCGCTTGCTGCCGTCCTTGTTGCACATACACCATTCGGGGTGCTTGGTGGCATCCTTGACCGACCAGCCCGCCGTGATGTAGATGGGCGCATCCACACCGATTTCATGGGCGGCATCCACCATGGCACCCGTCAAATCAAAGCCCGGCTCCATGGTGGGGTGCTGCTGCCCCACCTTGGTGGGAAAATAGCAGTAGCCGTGGTGGCACTTGGCAAAGACCGTGATGGAGTTGAGGTCGCCCTCGATGAGTGCCTGCTGGAATTGTTTCTTGTCAAACTGTTTGCCCACATCGGGGATGAAGGGCGAGGTGTGAAAGTCCAGATGAACCTGCCTTGTGGGGAGCTTGCGCATAAGGTTGCCTCCTGTATATTTTTGTTGGTTTCTATTATACAGAAACGCAGGGGAAAGGTAAAGAACAGCCATGCGGAATTTGACAAAAACCGACAGATGTGCTATTTTTATGTCGGTGCTTATAGCACCCGGAAAGGTAACTATAAACGGTAGGCGGCAGCCCTCTTGATTTCATTCGGAGGGTGATTCTTTTCGCCCTCTGTGAAAGGGGGCGTGTGCTATGGTGACTTATGCTGAATTGATTCAATTCGGATTGTTGGTCGTTTCCATTATTGCACTTGTCTATAAAATGACAAAAAAGAAATAACCGCCCCACGCCAAGGCAACGGTTATTTCTAAAAACATTTGCTGAGGGCTGACCGTCTATCGGTTGCCTTTCTGTCTATATTATACCCCGAAAACAGAAAAAGTCAACTTTCTTTTTGGCGTCGGATATGGTAAACTAATAACACAGAAATACACTTTCAGGAGGAAACAAACATGACCATCAAAGATTTCCGCGGCGTGATTCCCGCCGTGCTTTCCGTTTTCGACAAGGACGAAAACTTCGACGAGCAGGGCACCAGAGCCTTTATCCGCTATCTTCTGTCCTTTGACATCGGCGGGTTGTACTTAACCGGCTCCACCGGCGAGGGCTTTTTGCAGAACAGCGACGAGCGCAACCGTCAGGTGGACATTGTGCTGGACGAGGTGAACGGCAAGGTTCCCGTCGTGGTGCACGTCGGCGCCATCGGAACAAAGGAGACCATCGCCCTTGCCAAGTATGCCGAGAAGGCTGGTGCCACGGGCATTTCCTCCGTGCCGCCCTTCTACTTCAAGTTTAACGAAAAGCAGGTCTTAGGCTATTACAGCGACGTGGCGGGCAGCACTTCCCTGCCCATGATCGTCTACAACGTGCCTCTTGCGGGCATGATGAACGTGGACATGGTGAAAAAGCTCTCCGAGATTGAGAACGTGAAGGGCATCAAGTACACCGGCACCGCGCTTTATGAGGTGACCCAGTATCGGGACGCCTGCAAGGACGGTTTTCAGATCTACGGCGGCTGTGACGAGCTGGGCTCCTCCAACATTTCTCTTGGCGTGGACGGCATCATCGGCTCCTTCTACAACGTGATCCCCGACCTGTATGCACAGATCTGGAAGGCGGTCAAGGCCAACGACCAGATGACCGCGCAGAAGCTGCAGAAGGAAGCACTGGAGATCATCATGGCGGGTCTTGGCACGGGCAGCTGCATGGCGACCCTCAAGGTCTGGCTGCGTGCGGCGGGCATCCCGGCGGGCTACGCAAGAAGACCCTTCAACAACTTTACCCCCGAGGAGGAAGCCAAGCAGGTGGCCGACCTTGTGGCGATTGCGAACAAGTACGATGCGGAACTGGACATTGTGAAGCGCATTCTGGCAAAATAAGGAGACAATTCCATGAATACCATCAAGGAAACGCTGGAAACCCCGGTGCGCTATGCCTGTGATGTGTGCGTGTGCGGCGGCGGGGTGGCGGGCATTGCCGCGGCGCTGGCCGCAAGACGCGCCGGCGCGGATGTGCTGCTGCTGGAACGCGGCTTCATCTTGGGCGGGCTGGCAACGGCGGGGCTTGTGACCATCTATCTGCCGCTGTGCGACGGGGAAGGCACACAGGTGTCCTTCGGGCTGGCGGAAGAACTGCTTAAACTTTCCATCGAGCACGGCATTGAGGACAGAAACCCCGTGCACTGGTTCGACGACTATTCCCAAGAGGAACGCAAGAACGCCGAGCGGTATGAGGTGCAGTTCAACGCCCAGCTCTTTGCCGTCAGCGCGGAGCAGCAGCTTCTCAAAGAAGGTGTGAAGATTCTCTACGGCGTGACAGCGGTGGCGGTACAGAAGGAGAACGATAAGATCACAACGCTTGTCATCGAGGGCAAGTCCGGCAGAGAAGCCATCTCCGTTGGAAAGTCCGTGGTGGACTGCACCGGGGATGCGGACATCTGCGTGCTCTCCGGCGAAAAGACGCGGCTGCACGGCGAGGGCAATGTGCTGGCAGCGTGGTATTACGGTTTCGCGGAGGGCAAATATGCCCTGACCATGTGCGGCCTTGCGCCCAACCCGCCCAAGCCCGAGGACGGAACGGTTCTGCCGCAGAACCGCCGCTATGCGGGCGTGGACACCGAGGAAATCACCGAATTTATGGTGGATTCTCACGCCTCCATGCTCAATCACATTCTGAACCGCAGAAAAGAGACTCCTGACCTGCTGCCCGTCACCATGGCGACCACGCCGCAATTCCGTATGACGCGCTGCATCGAGGGCGTGTCCTGCGTTGACATAACGGCAGACCACAAACGGGTGGAGGATTCCGTTGGGCTGTTCTCCAACTGGCGCAAAAGAGGCCCGGTCTATGAGCTGCCCTACACCACTTTATACGGAAAGAACATTAAAAACCTCATCACGGCGGGACGTTGCACCTGCGCCAGCGACGCCATGTGGGACTTGACAAGAGTGATTCCCGTCTGTGCGGTTTCCGGTGAGGCGGCAGGGCTGGCGGCGGCCATGACGGACGATTTTGCCGCGCTGCCCGTTGCCGCGTTGCAGGACAGACTGGTCAAAAACGGCGTGAAATTGCACCTCTGATCGAGACAAAGGAGGAACTATATGGGAAAGATCACAAAGATCGTGCTGACCGGCGGCCCCTGCGCGGGGAAGACCACCGGCATGAGCTGGATTCAGAATGCCTTTGAAGCCCGCGGCTACACGGTGCTTGTTGTGCCGGAGACCGCCACGGAGCTCATTTTGGGCGGGCTCAACGGAAGCAGCTGCGGAAGTCTGATCGAGTTCCAGACCTATATGCTGCATTTGCAGATGCTCAAGGAATCCATCTTTGTTTCTGCTGCAAAGAATATGAACAAGGACAAAATCCTCATCGTCTGTGATCGCGGCGTGATGGATATGCGCGCCTTTATGAGCGATGAGGAGTATGCACAGATGCTGCGCAATGAGAAGCTCAACGAGGTGGAGCTGCGGGACAACTATGACGGCATCTTCCACCTGGTCACGGCGGCCAAGGGCGCGGAGGAGTTCTACACCACCGCCAACAATGCCGCCCGCACCGAGACCGTTGAGCAGGCCGCCGCGGTAGACACCCGCATCATTTCCGCCTGGACGGGGCACCCGCATCTGCGCGTCATCGAGAATGACCGGGAGTTCGAGGGCAAGATGAAGCACCTGATTGCGGAAATCTCTCACTTGCTGGGCGAGCCGGAAACCTACGAGATCGAGCGAAAGTACCTGATAGAATACCCCGACCTTGAAAAGCTGGAAAAGCTGCCCAACTGCGAAAAGGTGGGCATCATTCAGACCTACTTAAATGCCCCCGAGGGCGAGGAAGTCCGCATCCGCCAGCGCGGTTCGGACGGACATTTCCTCTATTATGAGACCCGCAAGCGCAGAACCAACGGCTTAGGCCGCGTGGAAATCGAGCGGCGGCTCACGGCGGAGGAATATGTGACGCTGCTTATGAACGCCGACCTTTCTCGGCGTCCCATCCGCAAGGATCGCTATTGCCTGACCGAAAACGGGCACTATTTCGAGATTGATGTGTACCCATTCTGGAAAAAGCAGGCGGTCATGGAGCTGGAGCTGAAAACCGAGGATGAGGAAATCGTCTTCCCCAAGGAAGTGAAGGTGCTCCGCGAGGTCACGGAGGATGAGCGGTACAAAAATGCCGCATTAGCCATGAATATCCCCGAAGAAGGATAAAACAAGCCCCATATCGGAGGAAGCTTTCGCCCGATATGGGGCTTGCGTTTGCTATTTTCCCATTAAGAACTTTGCTGCGCCGATGTCGTAGACCATGATGGAATTGCCGTGAACCTCGCGGGACGTGCCCTCCACCTTGCCGGAGAGCACATCCTTTGCCCCTGCAATGAGCTTGGGCAAAATGTCCGGCGTCACGGTCATAGAGCCGTGTGAAGGGTAAATGGTGTCAAAAGCATCTGTCATGGCGAGGAGGCGTTCTAATGACTTTACATAGGCGTGCAGGTCGCGGTGCGGCCCGAACATGAACACTGCGCCGTCCTGAATCGGGTCGCCGGAGATGAGAAAGCGGTTTTCCTCATCCAGCAGGGCAATGCTGCCTTCGGTGTGTCCGGGCAGGGCGATCACAGTCAGCTTTCTGCCGCCGAGATTAAGCACGGTTCCGTCGTAGACCGGGACGAAATCACCTGTCTGCCCCGCGTTCCCGTAGTAGTTCGCGGCCTCGGAGGGATGCAGATAGACCCAGGAAAACTCATGGTTGCTGCCAACATGGTCGCGGTCGGCGTGGGTGTTGATCAGTTCAATGGGCTTGTCGGTGACAGTTTGCGCGATTTCAAGCGCATCCTTTGTCATCATGCCGCTGTCGATGAGCAGGGCTTTGTCCTGCCCTTCCAGCAGGAAGAAGCGCACGCCGCCATCCTCCTCAAAGCAAGTGGTGTTCTGATTGATCGGTCTGACTGTGTATGCCATTTGGACATCCCCCTTGTGTTTTTGCTTTATGATACCATGATTCCGGGAATTGTCAAGGGCAACACCGCACAATTCGGCGGCAGCATGGACGATGCAGGGATGTAGGCTGCGAAGCAGAGCGCGGGAGTGAAT
>DCHO01000016.1:0-22464 GCA_002315655.1 Christensenella sp. UBA1750 | reverse complement strand
ACCCAGTGGGTCGAAAGAGCCGCGCAGACCGAGCCCGCAGGCGAGAAGCGAAGCGACTGGAGGGCGAGCGATTCTTGCAAACAGTCCTGAGGACTGTTTGCAAGAATAAGCCGCACGAAACACCGGAATGCGCGAAGCACATTTCGGTGCGAAATCCGCCATCTGCATCTTGCAGAAATCTCGATTTACCTCCAGTAAACCTTCGTTTTCTGCATTCGCATCTGACGAAAAATTCATTCGTAACTGCACCACCTCATTTGTGCGGTGTTGCCCAAGAAAAACACGCAGAAACCTTGACAAAGCCGGACGTAAATGGTAGTTTATTTCTATCTTGAGTAGCCACTTGGCTTTTTGATTCGTATATACTCATGAAGATGCAGGAGCATCAAGAAAAGGGAAGGAGAAACAACATGGCAGACAAGTTTGAACTGAACGATGAAGAACTGCATCAGGTGAACGGTGGGGAAGCGGAACCCGTTTCGCCTGTTCAGGAAGACATTCCTGGTAACACGGCCGGCTACAAGTGCGGCAAATGCAATCGGTCTTTCACCACGGAGAATCAGCGCAACTTCCATCAGCTGTTTTGCAGGGGCAACTGAGGAACCCCTGAAAACGGGGCGTTTTCTTAGCATGAAAGCAGACTTTGTTAGGCTTTCGTGATAACGGGTTTTCCGGGATTCGCAACCCTTGACAAAGCAAAATAAAAATGATAAATTTTATCATAAAAGAGTGGCCATTTTGATAGCTGGTTCGTATAAAGAGTCGGTGAAACAAAATAACCATCAGAAAAGGAGAACACACATGTCTGAGAATAAGGAACTGAATAATCAGGAACTGAGCGAAGAAGAGCTGGAGGAAATCAACGGCGGTAAAAAAATCTTCGGCAGATACAAGGCCTTTGGCTTTGCCAAGAACAAACATGCTGATAAGGGCGAGACCTACCACTGTGTATGCTGCGGCAAGGACTTCGAGAGCTGGGAAGAGCTCAAGCTCCACTGGGATTACAATATGGGGTGCAGACCGCTGGCCAATACCTGCAACCACTGCCACAAGACCTTCGCCACCTTCCAGGAGCTCAGAACCCACTGGGACTACAATATGTCTCACAGACCCAACAACTGATTTCGCACCGTAATTCCCCTTCGGGAAATCCCGGTGTTACGGGCAGCTTATCCTTGAAAAACAGTCCACCGGACTGTTTTTCTGCGTAACGCTTGCCCTTCAGTCGCTGCGCTCCCTTCATCGAGATTCCGCACCGTAATTCCCCTTCGGGAAATCAGGATTCGCGATAGATGCGATTGCCTGCACAAAGACAGCACTTTCGATTACATGGTCGAAAGTGCTGTCTTTTTGTGGTATAATGAACCTTGAAATCAAAAGTTTGGGCGTTGGTGCGAAAGGAGAAACGAGGATGACCCTGAAAGCCGTTTGCAGAAATACGGAAGAAGCGGAAATGTGTGAGACCTTGTCAAAAACCGTCTTCCCGCCGGAGGAATTTTCCACGTTGGAGCCTTTGCTCGAGGATGAACGCGGGCACGGTGAGGTGTTTGCGATTGACCAAAACGGCGAATTTGCGGGATTTCTTGCGTGCCTGACGGTGGGCGGCCTCTACCACATCATTTATTTTGCCGTAAAAGAAAATCTGCGCGGCCAGGGCATGGGAAGAAAGGCACTGGAATGTCTTGCCGGGCAGCGCCCGGGGAAGCGGATTTTGGTGGACATTGAACAGCCTGTGAGAGGCGCGGAAAACCTGCCGGAGCGGTTGCGGCGCAAGGCGTTCTATCTGAAAAACGGCTTTGCGGAAACCGAAACAAAGTACCGCTGGCGCGGAGTTGATTATGAAATCCTTTCCCGGGGCGGGAACGTGACAAAGGCGGAATTTTGGAAATTCTGGAAGACTTTGGAGAATGCGGACGAAAAGTACGGCATTTATTGACACAAAACGGCGCACGATCTTCTTTCAAGGTCGTGCGCCGTTGCTTTATTCCATAGTTTTGCCGGTTCTGTGCCAGGTCTCAAACAGCGTGTGCCAGACATCCAGATGCGCTTCGCAGTCCAAATAGTGCGGGAAGACCTGCTTTTCGCTGTCGGAAGCGGCCTTGCGGTAGTTTTCCTCCACGGAGAGGCAGAATTTTTTCCACGCTTCCATCCAGAGAGCTTCGTCTTCGATCATCTCGCTGCGTTTTAAGAAGCCGCTTAGGATTTCCTCCTTTTCGCTGCCCTTAGCTAAGGTGATGCCGGTGTCATTCACAACAACGGGCAGGTAGGAAATGTCGGTTTCCTCGGCAAAATCCACAACGGTCATTAAGCCGGAATGCCAGTGGGGATGGTCGGAGTATTTGGCGAAATTGAAGTTGCCCGTGCCGTAGACGATCTCGCCGCCGCGATAGTTTTCCATGCAGCCGATGCAATGGCTGTGCTGGCAGAGAATGAGGTCGGCACCGGCGCGCACCATGGCGCGGCAGGCCTTGCGCAGCCGGGGAGAAGGCACCTCGCACTGCTCCTTGCCGCCGTGGTACATCACCACAACGAAATCGGCGTTCTGCTTGGCAACGGAAATGTCCTCCATGGTGTCGAAGGGGTCAAAGGGATTCGCGCCGAAACGGTGGGGCAGGGCGTAGGAATATTCATGCTCGCATACGCCCAGCAGCGCGACCTTTTTGCCGTCCTTTTCGATGTAGGTGATCTTCCGGGAATCCTGATCGTCCTCCCCGAACCCAAAGGGGATTATGCCGTTTTCCTCGATGTTCTTCGCGGTGTCGCGCATGGCGGGGATGCCGAAATCCATGACGTGATTGTTGGAAAGGGAGAGATGGGTAAAGCCGCAGTCGGCAAGCACCTTGGCAAAGGCCGCCTTGCCCCGCAGGTTCGGGCCGCACTTTTCAATCGGCGTGCCGATGTCAGACAGCGCACATTCCAGATTCGCAACGGTGAAATCCGCCTCCCGCAGCAGCGGCAGGGCGGCACCCATCAGGGCTTCGCAGTCTCCCGCTTCAAAGACGGGCGTGGTGGCGGCGGTGGGAACGATGTCCCCGCAGATAATCAGTTTCATAAAAACAGCTCCTTTTCTTTTTCCTTAGTATAGCCCCGCAGGAGAGAAAATTCAACCGTTCAGGAAAGAAATTCCGGCTCGCTGTCCATGTATTCCCTAAAGGTTCCCGGAAAGACCGTGATGCCGCCGTTTTCCAGAATAAGCACCCGCGTGCAGAGCCGGGAGAGCAGGTAAAGGTCGTGAGAGACGATGAACAGAGTACCGTTGTAGCTTGCCAGCGTTTCTTCCAGCCGCTCCCGCGTGGGCAGGTCTAAATGATTGGTCGGTTCGTCCAAAATAAGAAAGTTTTCCTGCCGCAATATCGGGACGGCTAATTTCAGCTTCATTTGCTCGCCGAAGGAGAGGGAGCAGACGGGCTGCTCCATGTTGCCTGCCGTCAGCCCCATGTTGAAAAGGGTCGTGCGCATCACGCCGTCAATGGAGCCTAATTCGTTGTTGAGATAGCGCAGTACGGATAGGGATTTGTCGCGGAACTCCGCGAAATCCTGTTCGATGAGATAGGGCTTTGCGGTGGGGGAGAGCCACAGTTCGCCGTCATACGGTTCGCTGCCCAGCAGCATATTGATGAAGGTGGTCTTGCCGCTGCCGTTTGCGCCGAATAAGGCGATGCGCTCCCCGCCGCTTACTGTGAAATTTGCGCCTTCAAAGAGGACTTTTTCCCCGAAGGCTTTGGAAAGGTTCTTCGCCTCCGCGATGCGTCGCCCGTGGATGCGCTCGCCGCTGATCTGAAAGCGCACGCTTTTTTCCTCCTCCGGGCGTTTTTCGCCCTCGGAGATCATCTTTTCCAGCCGTTTTACGTCACTCTTGACCTTTTTGTCCAGCTTCATGGTGGAGGCGCGGCGGTGCTCCTTCACGCCCATGCCCAACTTGCGCCCGTCCTTTTCCTTGGCGGTGGATTCCCGGAAGCCTTTTTCCGCCCGGGCGCGAATCATGGCGATGTCGCTCTTTATGGCCTGCTGCCGCTGGCGGTCGTCCTCATAGCGTTTGAGAGCGGTCTTGTAGTTGAAGGCCTTTTGTTCCCGGTAGTCGGTGTAGCCGCCGTCATACTCGGTCAGGTGCCCGTTTTCCAATTCTATGATGCGGTCAACGGTTCGGTCTAAAAAGTAGCGGTCGTGGGAGACCATGAGCAGTGTGCCCCAATAGTTTTCCAATTCTTTGATGAGCGCCTGTACCGAGGGAGCGTCTAAGTGGTTGGTGGGTTCGTCTAAAATGAGCAGCCCGCAGTCCTTAGAAAGCACCTCATTTAAGGCCTTTTTCGTGCGCTCGCCGCCGGATAGGGTCGTGGCGCGTTCGTCCTCGGATTCCTGCTTCATGTAGGCAATGCCGCCCTTTTCGTCGATGCGAATCTGTCCCCCGTCGAGGGGCGGAGCGTCGGGATTGCCTAAGAGAACCGACAGCAGCGTGGACTTTCCCGCGCCGTTGGAGCCAACCAGCCCCACCTTTTGCCCGCGCTCAATGGAAAAGGAAATGTCGTGAAAGAGCTCCCGCTCACCAAAGGAGAGGGAGAGATGAGAAACGGTGATGTGTGCCATGGGCATCCCTCCAAACGGAATCGCTTTTGCGAAAATAGGCGCGGGAAAAGGTTTTCGGGCACAAAAAAAGCAGGCCGAAATTCTTCGCCCGCAGCCGTTTGTTCCGCACAGAATAAGCCGTCCATAAAGATTTATGGATCGGTTGTGGAATTCAACTGCGTATCTTAGAACTTCATCATGCCTGTTGTGGGTACCTCCGTGGCTGATTTATGGGATTATTTTACCATCAAAAACAGAACCTGTCAACGAGTTTGTTTACGAACAATTTGCCTTGAAATTACAGAAATTAGTTTTTTTTAGGTGTGCCTTGCTGATATACTTCAAAGCAGCTTTTTCAGGCACACATCATCTCAAAATCTGTCTGCAAGGAGGTAAATGACAAAATGATTACTGAAGCATTCGATACAAGAACCGAAGCTCTGATCGATCCGAGCATTAAAGAAGATGCAGTTAAGGTGGATGTTTGCATTATTACCTTCTCGCACGAGATTGAGAAATATGTGTGCGAGAATTTTGACTGCAAGCAGATCGCAACCTTCTACGCCGCTACCGGCAAGACCCCGGTGTGGCAGTTCACCTACGGCGGAAAGACCTTCGCCTTCTACAAGAGCTACATCGGCGCGCCCGCTTACGTTGCGCTGATGGAGGACTCCCGCGTGGAGCTCAACACCGGCAAATACATCCTCTTTGGCGGCGCAGGGTGCTTAAACAAGGAAATTGCCCGCGGCAAGGTGATGGTTCCCACCGCCGCTTACCGCGACGAGGGCACCTCTTACCATTACGCCCCCGCTTCCGACTTCATCGAGGCGGACAACTGCAAGGTCGTGGAGGCCTTCATGCAGGAAGCCGGGCTGCCCTATGCGCTGGGCAAGACATGGACGACCGACGCCTTCTACCGCGAGACCCGCGCCGAAGTGGAACGCCACAAGGCCGAGGGGTGCATCTCGGTTGAAATGGAGTTTGCCGGGGCGCAGGCCTGGGCGCAGTTCCGCGGCAAGAAGCTCTATGGCTTCTTCACCTCCGGCGATTTGCTGGACGCGCCCAAGTGGGACTACCGCAAGCCCAAGGACGGCAGCTATAAGGGAACCCAGCATGATGTGGGACATTTCGACATCGCACTGGAACTGGCGCACTACGTTGCGTCCTTAGAGGACTAAGCCATGGAAGACGGTATTTCGGACATTAGTGACATTACGCCCATAAAAAATAAAAAAGGACATTGCAGACACGTTGAGATGACGTGTGCAGGATAAGCGGAAAAGTGCCGCCCGATTGGATTCGGACGGCACTTTTTGATTCTTATAACTCTGTTGAACCGATGAGCCACTGATAATCCTGCCGGCAATCCACGATGTATTCCACATAGACCTGATATTCGACGATGGTATATAGAATGAGATACCGTTTGGCAGCCAACAGCTTTCTGTACTTATAGTTATGGTTCCCAAGCTCCAGATAGGGGCAGCGTTCCGGCATTTCTTCCAGACTGCGAATGCCGTCTATGATCTCCCTTCGCAGCTTTTCGGCGGCTGAAAGGTTCGCCTGTGCAAGAAACAGGAGGTGTTCGGAAAGCATGGAGGAAGCGGCGTCGGATACGGAGACGGTGTAGCGCATCACTTCCGCCCTCCGACGCTTTCAAGAATGTCGGAAAGGCGTTGTTCCAGCTCGTCCACGGAGGAATAGTGCGCCCCGGACAGACGCTCCCGCTCGATGTTCAACAGCTTTTCCCGGAGATCAAGCATCTTTTCCCGCCTGTGGAAAGCGTCAATGTCCATGACGACCAGATCGCCTTCCCCGTTCTTGGTCAGGTAAACAGGTTCTCTCGTGTTCTTACAGAGCAGGGCAATTTCGTTGTAGTTCTGACGGATGGAAGCGGACGGACGGATGTTCATGGCAGTACCTCCTGAACTTATTCTGCCTATATTATAGCTAAATCCTGCTATGAAATCAACTGTTTGATACAATAAAAAAAGAGAAGCGCGGCGGCTTCTCTTTTGGTTGTGCAATTATGCCTTTTTGACCTTCGCACCGGCAGGGGTGTCCACGATGACATAGCCCATGGCGGCGATTTCGTCGCGGATGCGGTCGGATTCCGCCCAGTTTTTCGCCTTGCGGGCGGCGGCGCGGGCATCAAGGAGTTCCTGCATTCCTTCGGGCATGGCATCCTCGGCGGCCTTTTCCTTGGCCTGCTTTTCGGCAAGGGCTTTGGCCTTCTCCAACAGGGACAGGGACAGCACGGAGTCGAAATCGGCCAACAGATGCAGCTTTTCGGCATCGGTAAGGTCGGCTTTCAGCACGTCGTAAAGCACGGTGGTGGCAAGGGACGTGTTCAGGTCGTTGCCGATGGCCTCTGCAAACTTGTCCTTTAAGGGCTGCATGGCTTCCTCGCGGATTTCGCCTTCATTTTTCAGCGCGGCGATGCGGGCGACGAGCTTTTCATATGCGGACTGGGCGTTGCCCAAATTCTCGTAGGAGAAAACCAGATTGCGGCGATAGTGGGAGCCTAAGCAGAAGAAGCGGTAGGCGAGGGGATCATAGCCCTTTTCTTCCAGCAGGGAAACGGTGAGGAATTCGCCGGAGGACTTGGACATTTTGCCGGAGGTGGTGTTTAAGTGGTGCACATGGAACCACTGGGGGCACCATGCGTGACCCAAGTAGGACTCGGACTGGGCGATCTCGTTGGTGTGGTGGGGGAAGGCGTTGTCAATGCCGCCGCAATGGAGGTCTAAGTATTCGCCCAAGTGTTTCAGACTGATGCAGGAGCACTCGATGTGCCAGCCGGGGTAGCCCACGCCGAAAGGGGAATCCCACTTGAGTTCCTGATCCTCGAATTTGGACTTGGTGAACCACAGCACAAAGTCGGCCTTGTTGCGCTTGTTGGTGTCCTCCTCCACGCCCTCGCGGACGCCGGTTTCCAAGTCCTCCTCCTCATGCTCGGAGAAAACGTAATACTTTTTCAGCTTGGAGGTGTCAAAATAGATGTTGCCGCCCGCTTCGTAGGCATAGCCTTTTTCCAGCAAGCCTTCGATCATGGTGATGAACTCGGGGATGCAGTTGGTGGCGGGCTCGATCATGCCGGGGCGCTTGATGTTCAATTTTTCGCAGTCGGCAAAGAAAGCGTCGGTATAGAACTTGGCGATCTCCATGACGGTCTTGTGCTCGCGGCGGGCACCCTTGAGCATTTTGTCCTCGCCGGTGTCGGCATCGGAGGTCAGGTGTCCCACGTCGGTGATGTTCATGCAGCGCTGCACGTTATAGCCTTCATGCTCCAACGCCTTTTGCAGCACGTCCTCCATGATATAAGAGCGCAGGTTGCCGATGTGGGCGAAGTGGTAAACGGTGGGGCCGCAGGTGTACATTTTGACCACACCGGGCTCATGGGTATAAAAATCGTCCTTGGTCTTGGTGATGCTGTTGTAGAGCTTCATGGGTTTTCCTCCGATAATAGATTAGGAATTGTAGCCTTCAATGACTAAGACGCGCATGAGCGTGCCGTTTTCGCCGTCGTTTTCCAGCGCGTGGGTGCAGAAGGGAACGGACTTGCACACCGACCCGGCGCACACGGGCACGGTCTCACCGTTCATGGTGTAGTGCCCTTCGCCCTCCAAGATAATGTAAAGCTCGTTGTCGTCCCCGTGCTTATGCAGACCGATGGACGCACCTGATGGCAGGGTGCTGTAATTGAGAAAGCGGATGGGAACCTGAAAATCCTCGCCGGGAATGATGTTGGCGCGGGGGCAGAGCCCCTTGCCTTCGTGAATGCGCGAGGGGTTCAGAGGTGCTTTCAGAAAATTGTAGGTTTTCATGGCGGTTCTCCTTATTTGGCGGTGAAGCGGAAGTCGTCCCACGGAAGCTCCGCGTCCTTGTGCTTGTTCAGAATGTCGTCAACGTGCATCAGCAGGGGATAATCGGCAAGGTTCACTTCGCCGCGATTGGCCTTGACACGCAGCGCCCGTGCCACGCGGACGGCAACCACCAGCGATTCCAGCGTGACCCCGGCAAGCTTCTCCTTGGCCTCCTCAATGGTGAGGCCTTCGCCGAGCAGGATGCCCACAAGCCGCGTTCTGCCACCGTAGACCGTCACATACAGATCGCCCGCGCCGACGCAGAGGTTATCCAGTGTGCCCGCGCCCTGCAACGCCAGCAGCCCGGACATTTCCCGCACGGCCTGTCCGAACACGGCGGCCTGGGAATTGTAGTGTAGCTCGCTGTCCTTGCCGAACTTGCGGTGATTGAGGCCGATGGTCAGCGCGATGCCCAGCGCGTAACCGTTCTTCAAGGCAACCGCGCTCTCGATGCCGGTCACATCAGTGGAAAGCGAAATATGGTAATAGTCGGTCTGCATATAGGAACGCAAGACTTCCAGCACCTTCAAATCGTGTCCGCAGAAGGCCACCTCGGTCTGGTCGTGGGCGACCAGCTCATAGGAGGTGCAGGGGCCGCCGATGGCGTTTAAGCACGGATGCCGCCCGATCTTCTCCATCTTATCTGCCCAGATCACGGGATAGGGCAGCAGTTTGCCGTCCTCGGTGTCCTGCAAGCCCTTGGTGACGGTCAGAATGGGCGTTTTCTCGGGGATCTTCGGAAGAACAAAGTCGCCGAACCAGTCCACGCCGAAGGAGGACACGCCGCCGATGATAAGGTCGGCGCCCTGAATCGCTTCCTCCATGCCTTCGACCTGATAGAATTTGAGGCCTTCGGGAAACTGCTTTGTGAATTTGGGGTGCTGATTGGTCTGTATGCAGGTGTTTATGATGTCTCTGTCCAGATGGGTACCCACAAGTCGGACTTCGTGCCCGTTCTCCCGGGCGGGGAAGGCCAGCGCGGAGCCCATCATGCCGGAGCCGATGATCGTGATGATTGCCATAGATGCTTCTCCTTTGCGAAAAAACTGCTTTTCCTTAGTATAAAGTCTGCGGCGGGGCTTGTAAATCCTTTTTCGGATAAATTCACAAAAGCCCCTGCGTTTTGCAGAGGCTTTGGAAGAATTGATGCGTTATTCCTTGGGAATGAGTGCCGTCCAGTATTCCTGATTGTATAAATCGGTGAACTTATACAGGGCGGAGGCGGCGGAAGCGTCAATGTAAACGTTGCTGATGGTGACTTCCTCCGCATCCTGATAGACCCAGGGGTCGCTCAAAGCATAGCTGTCCCGATACTGCCCGTCGTAAGAATAGTAGTCACAGAGGAAAATGATCTCATCGCCATCGGAAAGCCCGGTCATGCTCTTGGCCACGGTCTCGGTCTCGTTGTCGCGGTAGTCGATGCGGGCACCGGCAATGGTGCCATAGGGGTGGGCGTTATCGAACACGATCATGAGGTCGGCGCGGCTGCCGTTGAGAAGCACGGGGATGCGCCCGGTGACGGTGTAATTCTCGCCGTCCTCCACGGTGTCGATGTAGTAGTAGGCCACGGGCTGATCGTTCACGGCCAGCCAGGTGCCGTCAAAGCTGCCTTTCAGCGCGCCGGACTCGGTGAAGTCAAACACATTGTCGCACCCCAAGTCGATGTAGCCCTCGCCGTCGTCGAAGAACACATTGAGTTCAAGATCGTGCACGAGGCTCCACTGGTCTTCGGAGAGCACCATTTCATAGGTTCCGTTGTTTTCTGTCCAGATGAGCGCGGAGGCGTCAAAGCGGTTTGCGGTGAGATACTGCGCATCGCTTTCCACATCCAGACTCTTGCCGAGATAGGACGAGGAATTGCCGGAGAGCAGCCCGGAGAGAATGGAGGAGATCATATCGGAGCCGACGGAGCTGCTGTTCGAGCCGCCCAGCAGGGTGGAAAGCGGCGTTCCGGTGCTGCCGGAGACGGCCTGACCGCCGGTTTCCAGAGAGGCGAACTTCTGAATACATCTGGAATATTCGCTATCGATGCCGATGGCGTTGTAGGCGGCCACGGCAGAATCCACCTTGCCCGTCTTCTGATAGGGGAAATAGATGGATAAACCGTAGGCATTGGTCATGTTGGAGGAGGTGTTGTTGTATTTGACCGCGCCGAGTATCGCCTCCGCCAGCGCTTTGCCTTCCTCAGTTTCCATATTGTACGCTAAGTCAACCAAATCCACCTGGTCGACCTTGCTGGAAACCGCGAATTCGCGGGAGGTGCTGCGGGCATCGGAGACGGTCTTATACTGGTCGTTCTGCAAAAGGCCTGCGGTGTCGGAGGCAAAGGCCTTGAAGGCTTCGGGAACCGTGCTTTCCAGTTCGGAAAGATCAACCACGGACAGGGTGGTCTTCTGCCCGCTGCAGGATCTGGCGCAGACGCTCACAAAATCGTCCGCAATCTTTTTGCCGATTTCAAGAGTGGACATGGAGGGGTTCTGCGACAGCGCGGTGAGCCAGTTGGTGTAATACCAGCCCACGCCCGGCTCGGTTTCCTCGGAGGCGATGAGGTAATCGGCGTAGGGTGCTACGGTCAGCGCGTTTTCCAGCGTCGCCATGAGGCAGGCGTCAAAGCCGATGAAATCAAACGAAGTTTCCGCCGCCTGCAGAGCCTCGCTGATGCCTTTCAGCGTCATGGAACCGGCACTTTGGTATTTCTGGTCATAGCCGTAGCCGCTGATGGAGCCGCCGCCGTGATCCCAGAGGATCAGCTCGTTGCGGTTGGCTGGGTAATTCTTGGTGCAGTATTCGATAAAGCCCGTCAGCGTGGCGGGCTTGGTCATGGCCGCGTCGCCCGCATCCTTGACCAGACACTTGATGCCGCCGTCTTCGATCTTGTAGATCTGGTTGACCTTGCTGCTGATGACGCTGTTCTTCCACTGAGAGCAGCCGCCCGTGTAAACGATGACATTGACGTTGCCGCTAAGGGTTGCGTTGATCATTTCCTGCAAATCGGAGGAAGCCATGCCGCTGCGGGATTCCAAGTCCGTGCCGCACATATAGACCATGACGGTGACGGTGTCGCTGCCGTTGCCTAAGATCACGGTGCGCTTTTCGCGGGCTTCCTGCGCAACCTCGGTGTTTAATTTGCCCACGTTGGAGGACCGGTTCCAGCCGGAGGAGGTGGAAGTGATGGTGCCGGAGGAAAACAGGCTGCCCAAGTCAAAAGACGAAGCGGTCTGCTGCGTCACCTGCTGGGTTTGCTGAACCTGCGGCTGCTGGGTGTAGGACGGCACGGCGGATTCGGTACTTCCGCCGCCAAAGCCGCCTAAGAGGCCGGATACTCCCGCCCCGCCGCCGCCCAACAGCAGAGCGGCGATGATGATGATTTTGATGAGTCCGCCACCCGAAGCGCGGGTCTGCCCGGTGGCTCTGCCGGAGGAAGCGTTCGGCATTCCGCCCGTGCGCCCCACCGGCTCCGAATGCAGCCCGCCGCCCTTTTTCTGAATGTCTTTCCCTGCGCCTGTGATATGTTTCTCACGTCCGTGAGGTCTGTTGTCCATGATCTTAACTCCTTTTAATAAAGCCTTGAAGGCTTCGCTTTCGAGAAGGTATTATAGCACTATTTGTGCAATAAAGCCATGGTTAAACGAAGAATGGCTAAATTGAACCGAATATAATGAAGAAATGAAGCAAAATGAAGACGGCCTCGCCTAATGAAGCAAAGTCCCCCCCGTTTCTCCCGTTCCTTCGTACTTCATTTCTTCATTAGCCCAACAGGGCGACTTCATTCCACGAAAAAAGCACTTGCTTTACGCAAGTGCTTTTTCGTGGTAGCGGAGAGTGGATTTGAACCGCTGACACTCCGGGTATGAACCGAATGCTCTGGCCAACTGAGCTACTCCGCCATGATGGTTGCGGGGGAGGGATTTGAACCACTCGACCTCCGGGTTATGAGCCCGACGAGCTACCGGACTGCTCTACCCCGCGATAAGCGCCGTCGCATTGACGACGCTGTTTATCATACAGTATCTTGATAGGTTTGTCAAGCGTTTTTTTGAAATTGACAGAAATTTCCGGGTATGTTAAGCTGAGCCCGAAAAGAGAGGTGTTTTTTTGTGGTGACGCTGCGAAAAATCGACAATACCAATGTGTGGGAAGTGTGCCGTCTTCATGTGAAAAAGGAGCAGGAGGACTTTGTGGCCTCCAACATGGAAAGTCTTGCGGAGGCCTTTGCTGTGCGGGAGAGCGGCGGGGTCGCGCTGCCCTTTGGGATTTATGCGGATGATGCTCCCGTGGGTTTTATGATGTTCGGCTACGATGTGGTGCCGGGGGAAGAAGGAATGCCCGAAATCGCCCGGGGAAACTACTGCATTTGGCGGTTCATGATCGACAAGGCGCATCAGGACAAGGGCTACGGAAAAGAGGCGCTGCGCCTTGCCATCGACTATGTGAAGACCTTTCCCTGCGGAGAAGCGGAATGTGTGTATCTTTCATACGAACCTGAAAACACGGGCGCGGCGAAGCTCTACCATTCCTTCGGATTTGCGGAAAACGGAGAGACGGACGGCGAGGAAATCGTGGCGGTGCTGCGCCTGTAGGGCGAAAATCTTGTAAATTCACAGGTTCGCTCTTGTATTTTGGAAACAGACGGGCTATAATACATCCTGTTGTGATGAAGGGAAAATCCCGCCGCAATGCCATCTAAAGAGAGCCCGCGCATGGTGCAAGCGGGCGTTGGCGCGGCCTATCCGCTCCCGGAGCAGCGCGGGTGCGCCCGATAAAGCGCGTAAAATGAAGCAGGGCGAAATTTTTTCGTCAATGCGGGTGGCAACGCGGGCTGATATGCAAATGATAGGCTCGTCCCGGGATTTTTCTTGGGACGGCCTTTTTATTTTGAAAAACAATTTGGAGGATATTTTCATGCTGGACATCAATCTGATCCGTCAGGATCCCGAGTTCGTCAAGGCAGGACTTGCCAAGCGCGAATACGAAGTGGACTTTACCGAGCTTCTCAAGTGGGATGCCCGCCGCAAGGAGATCATCGCCGAGGGCGAAGCGCTGAAGGCCGAGCGCAACAAGGTCAACAAGGAAATCCCCGCCATCAAAAAGCAGGGCGGCGACGTGGCTCCCATCATGGCCAAGATGAAGGAAATGGGCGAGACCGTCAAGGCACTGGACGACGAGCTGAAAGAGGTCGAGAACAAGATCAACGACTTTGTGGCGGCGCTGCCCAACCTGCCCGCGGACGACGTGCAGGCCGGCGGCAAGGAGAACAACCAGGTGGTGAAGGTCTTCGGCGAAAAGCCCGCCTTCCCCTTCGAGGCCAAGAACCACGTCGATCTTTGCACCGATCTGGGGCTCATCGACTACGAGCGCGGCGTAAAGCTGGCCGGCAACGGTTACTGGCTCTACACCGGCGTGGGCGCCCAGCTCGAATGGGCACTGCTCAACTACTTCATCAGCACCCACATTGCCGACGGCTATCAGATGATGCTGCCGCCGCACATCTTGACCTACGAATGCGGCTTCACCGCCGGTCAGTTCCCCAAGTTCAAGGAGGACGTCTACCGCGTGTCTACCGGCGACGATTCCTTCCACTTCCTGCTGCCCACCGCCGAGACCGCGCTGATTAACCTCTATCGCGGCGAAATCTTAGAAGAAAAAGACCTGCCCAAGCGGATGTTCGCCTACACCCCCTGCTACCGCTCCGAGGCCGGCACCTATCGCGCCTCCGAGCGCGGCATGATCCGCGGCCACCAGTTCAACAAGGTGGAAATGTTCGGCTACACCAAGCCCGAGGATTCCGACGCGATGCTCAAAGAGCTCATCGGCAAGGCCTGTGCGCTGGTGGAAGGCTTAGGTCTGCACTATCGCCTGTCCAAGCTGGCTGCGGGCGACTGCTCCGCCTCCATGGCCACCACCTACGATATTGAGCTGTGGATTCCCTCCATGAACGAATACAAGGAGTGCTCCTCCGTCTCCAACGCCCACGATTATCAGGCGCGCCGCGGCTCCATCCGCTTCCGCCGTGAGGGCAGCAAGAAGACCGAATACCTGCACACCTTAAACGGCTCCGGCCTCGCCACCTCCCGCCTGATTCCCGCCATCGTCGAGCAGTTCCAGCAGGACGATGGCTCCGTGAGGATTCCCGAGGTGCTGCGTCCCTACATGGGCGGCATGGAGTACATCAAGCGCAAATAAGCCCCCAAGATACAACAAAGCGATGTGGCTTTTCGTGAGCCGCATCGCTTTTTAATTGGCACAATGGAGGGAACGCAGAACCCGGAACACCGGGCATTTCATTTATACGGAAAGTTGAATAAGCTTGTTCAGGTGAATGTCCACGCTGTCCAGCACAGGCAGGATGCAGTTCTTTGGGGTCAGCAGCAGCGGAAGCTCGGTGCAGCCCAGAATCACGGCCTCAATATCGGATTCCGCTTTCATTTTGGACAGGATCACGTTGAACTCACAAAGCGTGCTTTCCTTCACAATGCCATTTTCCAGCTCCTCATAAATGCGCTTGGCGACAAGGAGACGATCTTCCTCATCCGGCACAACGATTTTGATCCCGGCAGCCGTCAGGTCTTTTTTCATGTAGTCCTGCTCCATGGTGAAGACGGTGCCCAGCAGTCCTACGGTTTTGTAACCGCGGGAAACCGCTTCCTCACACACCGCCTTAGGGATGCTGACCAGCGGGACGCCGGTTTTTTCCGTGATTTCATCATAGACGATGTGCATGGTGGCGGCTGTCAGGGCAATGACCTCCCCGCCGCCCAATTTGAGAGCGTTCACCTTTTCGGAGAGATAGTCCGCAAGCTCTGCGTAGCGTCCTTCCGACACCTGCGCCCAAGCCTTACGGAAATCCACGCTCTCGACGGCGAGGTCGGGCATGGCTTTGCCGTCCGTCAGGGCGTCGATGCGGGAATTGAGTTCCTTATAGTACATCAGGGTGGATTCCGGCCCCGTGCCGCCCACCAGACCGATCTTCTTCATAGCAGTCCTTCTTTATGCCAGTTCAAAATGATGGATGGTGAACATGGGGATGCCCATCTGCGCGGAATACTTCCACATTCCGAACAGGAACAGCGCGGCGGTGCCGAGCATCAGCCCAACCAAGGCCAGGGCCCGCAGGAGATTGGGCTTTTCGCGGTAGAGGCCGGTGACGTAGCTCATGCAGAAGCCCCCGATGAGACCGCCGATGTGCCCCCAGTTGTCCACGCCCGTGGTGATGAAGCCGTTGACCAAGTTAAAGCCGATGATGACGAGCACCTGCATCCCGAAGACGGTGTTGAACACGTCCTTGTGCCGGGTGCGGAAATAGAGCAGTGCGCCGAACAGCCCGAACAGTGCGCCCGATGCGCCCACCGCCCAGTTTGCGGAGAAGGCGTAGGAGCACAGCGAGCCGAAAATGCCGGAAAACAGGTAAATGAGCACAAAGCGGAAGCGCCCCATCAGGGTCTCCACCTGCGGACCCCAGAAGTAAAGCCCGATCATGTTGGAGGCAATGTGCATAAAGCCCGAATGGAGAAAACAGCAGGTGAGCAGTCGCCAGTAGTCCCCGCAGGTGATGAGGGTGTTTTCCTTCGCGCCCAAGGTGAGCAGGGTCAGGCTCTCGCCCTTGCCCAGGATGTACTGCATGAACAATTCCACCGCGAACAGCGCAAGGTTGATGCCCATAAATGCGTAGGTTGCGTATGGCTTTTCACGGTTGACATAGATGCGGGTCATGCTTTTAGGCCCCCTTGTGGGCAACAACGAAGGCGGCAATGCGGCGCAGCGCTTCCTCGATCTTTTCGGTGGAGGTGGCATAGGAACAGCGGATGAAGCCTTCGCCGGAATCCCCGAAGGCGGTGCCGGGAACGGCGGCCACCCTCTGCTCCCGGAGCAGCTTTTCGCAGAATTCCTCCGAGGTCATGCCGGTTGCTTTGATGCAGGGGAAAACGTAGAACGCGCCCAGCGGTTCAAAGCAGGAAAGCCCCATGGCACGGAAGCCCTCCACCATCATGCGGCGTCTTCTGTCGTAGGTCTCGCGCATCTTCTTGACGGAGGCGTAGTTCGATTCTCTGCCGGAGACGAGCGCTTCGGTTGCGGCGGCCTGCCCCTGCACGGGGGCGCAGAGCATGGTAAACTGGTGAATCTTGCACATGAGCTTGGCAAGGTAGGCCGGGGCGCAGGCATAGCCCATGCGCCAGCCCGTCATGGCAAAGGCCTTAGAAAAGCCGTTCAGCGTGATGGTGCGCTCGAACATCCCCTCGATGGCGGCAAAGGAGACATGGGTGCGCCCGCCGTAGGTCAGCTCGGAATAGATTTCGTCGGAGATCACGATGATGTCCGTGCCGCGCAGAACGTCCGCGATGGCTTCAAGGTCTTGTCTTTCCATGATGCCGCCGGTGGGGTTGTTGGGGTAGGGCAGAATGAGCACCTTGGTTTTGTCGGTGATGGCTTCTTTGAGCTGCTCGGGCATTAAGCGGAAGGAAACCGAAGCGTCCGTGCGGATGCCCACGGGAACGCCGCCCGCAAGCTTGATGCAGGGGGAATACGAAACGTAGGACGGGTCAGGCACCAGCACCTCATCCCCCGGGGAAACAAGGGTGCGCAGAGCCAAATCAATGCCCTCGGAGGCACCGACGGTGACTAAGATTTCGTTTTCGGGCGCATAAGATAGACCACAGCGGATTTTTAAGTATTCCGCGATCTCACGGCGCAATTCCAGTGTGCCCCAGTTGGAGGTGTAGTGGGTCTTGCCCTGCTCGATGGAGTAGATGGCGGACTCGCAGATGTTCCACGGGGTCACAAAGTCCGGCTCACCCACGCCCAGCGAGATCGCATCGGGCATGGTGGCCACAATATCAAAGAATTTGCGGATGCCGCTGGGCGGCAGGTCGCGCACAACGGGGGAAACAATGCTTTCGTAATTCAACCTAAGTCACCGCCAGTCTGTCGTCTTCCTTTTTGTCTTCCAGAATCACGCCGTCCACCTTGTACTTTTTGAGCACGAAATGGGTGGCGGTGGAAAGCACGCTGTCCAGGGTCGAGAGCTTCTGGGAAACAAAGGTGGCAAGGGTACGCAGGGTTTCCGCCTGCACTTCCAGCAGCAGATCGTAGGCGCCGGACATTAAGTACACGGCGGTCACTTCGTCAAACTTATAGATGCGCTCGGCGATGGCGTCAAAGCCCATGTCCCTCTGGGGCGTGACCTTCACTTCGATGATGGCCTTGACCTGCTCCATTGGGGTCTTGTCCCAGTTGACAAGCGCGGGATAACCCACAATCACCTTGTCCGCTTCCAGCTTTTTCACGGTTTCGGTAACAAATTCCTCGGTGCAGCCCAGCAGCATGGCGGCCTTTGCAGGGGCGATGCGGCAGTCCTCTGCAATGAGGTTCAGAACTTGCATTTCTTTTTCATTGAGCGTCATTTTGAAGTCCCTCCTTCTCGTTTGCAGAATAGTTTATCATCATTAGAATCGAATCGTCAACGCATAATTCGTTATTTCGGCAAATTTGCGCCGAAATGTGCGGCTGCATTCCGATGAGAAAGGGTGTTAGTGAAAGGGAAGCTCGGGATAGAGCGGCAGCGGACAGGGACGCGGCGCGGGAGAACAGGCGGGAACCTGTGTGCAGGAGAGGGCGGCGGGGGTCAGGCAGGTGACATAGAGGGTCACGTCGATGTCCAGACACAGGGAAAGCCCGCCGCAGTCCCGCCTCGCATCATGGACATAGATGCTGACCTCGGGGAGAATCTGCTCGTTTCCGTGCCCGGAACAGCGCAGGATCGCGCAGACGGGGAGACAGATTTCGCCTTCCACGCATTGCCGCCCGCAGGAGGTTATAAGCGTCACGCACAGCGGCAGATGCAGGCTTGCGGAGAAGTTCACGTTGCCGCATCGGTTGGAAAACCGCCGGTCGGTCAAGTATGCGCTGCCGGAGAGACAGGCATTATCCAGCCGGAAGCAGTCGGGCAGCGGGCGGCAGGTTTGCAGAATTTCCCGCCTACGGCAGAGGCGGATGGGCACGGTGTCCAGGATGCGCAGCAGAAGATAGGGGCTGTCACATTTGCAGGAATCAGGGAACATGAAAAAACCTCCTTTCCGTATCATTTTATGCTCGGAAAGGAGGTTGGGTGAATCTTGGGGATTACATACAGGCATTCATCATGGCAACAGCGGAGGAGAGCAGCTTTTCGGCAAGCGCGGCGGAGCTTTCGGCGGTGTCGGACACGGTGTTGACATAGACCTTGACCTTGGGCTCGGTGCCGGAGGGGCGGATGCACAGCCAGCCCGTACCTTCCAGCTCGTAATAGAGCACATCCGATGGCGTGGTGTCAAGCGGCTGGGAAATGCCGGCGCTTTCCGTGCGGATGAGGGATTTGTAATCCCGGATGGCGGCAATCTTTTTCCCACCGATTTCTGTGGGAAGGTTTTTGCGCAGGTTCACCATCAATTCCTGCATCTTTTTCAGCCCGTCCATGCCCTCTAATTGCACGGATGTGACCTTTTCGCTGTAATAGCCGTAGGTTTTGTAGAGGTTTTGCAGTCCTTCATAGAGGGTCATGCCCTGCTTTTTGTAGAAGGCGGCGGTCTCCGCCAGCAGCATGGAGGCGATCACCGCATCCTTGTCCCGGACAAAGGTGCCGGAGAGGAAGCCGTAGCTTTCCTCAAAGCCGAACAGGAAGGTGTTGCAGCCCGTGTCCTCGAACATCTGAATCTTTTCCGCAATGAACTTAAAGCCGGTGAGCACGTTGTAGGTTGTGACCCCGAAGGCGGAGGCGATAGCCGCAGCCATGTCGGTGGAGACAATGGACTTGACCATTGCGCCGTTGTCAGGCAGCGTTCCCGCCGCCTTTCTGCCGGAGAGGACGTAGTGCAGCAGCAGACAGCCGATCTGGTTGCCCGTGAGCACCGCGTAAGTGCCGTCGTTCTTCTTGACTAAGCACCCCAGTCGGTCGCTGTCCGGGTCGGTGGCAAAGATCACATCCGCATTGACCTGATCGGCCAACGCTTTGGCCAAGTCAAAGGCGGAAAGGTTCTCCGGGTTGGGCGCCGCGCCCACGGTGGTGAAGTTCGGGTCGGGGTTCTCCTGCTCGGGAACCACGGTCACGTTCTCAAACCCCACTTCGGACAGAATCCGCCGCACGGGCACATTGCCGGAGCCGTTGAGGGGCGAATAGACGATTCTGAGGTCTTTGCCCATCTCGCGGCAGAGTTCCGGCTGCACGCAGAGGGACTTGACCTTTTCGATGTAAACGTCGTCTACGTCCTTACCGATCATGCTCAGAAGCCCTTTTTCCTTGGCCTCCTCCAAATCCATGGTCTTCGCGTCGGTGTAGGACAGCTTTTCGATACATTCCGTCACCTCGTCGGCACGCTCCGGGGGCAGCTGCCCGCCGTCCTCCCAGTAGACCTTGTAGCCGTTGTAGACCTTGGGATTATGGGAGGCGGTGATGACGATGCCGGAAATGCAGTTCAGGTGCCGCACGGTGAAGGACAGCACCGGCACCGGGCGCAGGGATTCGTAGAGGTAAACGGTGATTCCGTTTGCGCAGAGCACCGACGCGGCTTCTTCTGCGAACAGGTCGGAGTATTTGCGGGAATCGTAAGCGATGGCCACGCCCCGTTCCGCCTTGCCCTGTTTATTGATGAAGTCCGCCAGCCCCTGTGTGGCTCTGCGGATATTGTAGACGTTCATGCGGTTGGTGCCGTAGGCGATCACCCCGCGCATCCCCGCCGTGCCGAATTCCAACCCCTTATAGAAGCGGTCTTCGATCTCCTTTTCGTTGCCGGAAATGGCGGAAAGCTCCGAGACCAGTTCCTCATCATCGGCAAAATTTTTCAGCCAGAGCAGATATTTTTCCTTCGCAGTCGTAAAAAACCCTCCCCACTTATCGCACGGTTTCCATAAGGTCATTAAGTTCCCTTAAATGCCGCTTTTCCTCCGCAATGATGGAGGAAAAGACGGATTTGTATTCCGCATCGTTTGTTTCCAGAAGCATCTGCATATAGAACAGGATGCTGTCCTTTTCCGACCCGATGGCCATGAGGATGGCATCCCGGGCGGTTTCCAGCCTGTGATTCATCATGGAGGCCAGCACACCACCGGGGAAGACCACCTCCGAGGCGATCATGGAAAGATAGGCGTTGGTCTCGTCGTCAAATTCCTGTGCGGTTTCCTCGTCTTCCTCCGAAACGGCATCCAACATCTGCTGGAACCGGGCGGCGTGCAGCTTTTCCTGCTTGCCCATGGCTTCCAGCAGGTCTGCGGCTTCGCCGCTTACGACCTTCTGCGCCATACGGTAGAACCGTTCGCCCTTCTTTTCAATCTCCACGGCAATGCGCAGAGCCTCCCTGTTTGAAAAAGTATGAATCAACATGAGATTGCTCCCCTCTGAAAAGTGGTTTCTTCCTTAGAATGTAATCCTGCGGCATTCGTAATAGCAGCGCTTCTCGTTGGCCTGTCCCATGGAGAACGCCTTGCGGGGCAGCGGGCCTTTGGCAATGGCCTCAAAGAAGCGGGATTTGTCCGGCGTGGGCAGCAGCAGGGCACAGGAGCCGGCTTTGCGTCCTAATGTTGCGGCGGCCTCGTCACCGTGCACATAGTCGATGGCGGTATCGGGGTGCGCTTTCAAGTATTCGTCCAGCGCGGGCTGCAGCACCTCGATGGGAAGCCCGCTTAAGGTGCTTCCTTCGCTTTCGGTCACGAAAACCGCATCACCTTTGCCGCTCCCGGCGGCATTTTCCAGAACGTTCTTTAATTCATCGGCGTTTACGTTGGTCAGTACGCGGTGAATCGGCGCGAACAGCAGCGCATCGTCATAGAGATTGACCACCTCGCACAGGGCATAGCGCAGGGGATGATTCTCCCATTCGCACTCCGGCAGGGTGGCTTTCTTCATCTCCCAGGCGGATTTTGCGGAGGCCAGAGAGTGATTGCCGTCGCCCACGGCAAAGAGCGGCGCGTTTTTACGGGCTTCATCCAGCTTTACTATGGCGCTTTCAATGGATGTGAAATCCTCCTTCGCAATCTCCCAGCCGGTCAGGTGCCCGAAATCCCGAATCAAATCTACATTATATAAAGGTTCTTTTGCGGCGTATTTTGCGTAAAGCGGCTCGATGAGCGTTTTGTCCCTGTCGTTGATGAGCAGCATCACATGAGGAATCTCCAAATCCGCGCCCTCGCGCACCTTCCGGCGCGGCGGAATGCGGGAAAGGATCGTGCCTTCCGTGGCGCGGATGCGGGAGACGGAATCCGCGGAATAATCGTACTGCTCCAAATCCACGCACAGCATCAGCCCCTTGCGGATGCCGGATTGCGTTTGGCGGGCGGTGAGGATGAAGCCGTCGATGCGTCGGGTCAGAACGGTGCGCAGATATTCCTTCATTTTATTATGGATGATCGGGATGCTCCCGTCGGACTCATGCAGATAACATTCCGGTAGCACCAGCCGCAGTGTGGAAGGGGAAGCCCCAACGGTTTCGTCGATTTCCTGCCAGACTTCTGTTTGGGATGTGTATTGGTCACAGGCAATGCAGCCCCATTTTCCGTCGTCGGTTTCAGGAAGCAGAATCTGCGGTATGGCAGCACCATATTTGTGAAGATTTCTTTCCATGGGCAAAACTCCTCGCAAAGCATTTGTTGTATTGAGTATAGGTCATGTGAGCGGAAAAATCAAGGCTTCGGAAACGGAGTATTACAGGGAATATTTCGTGATCGTTCGGTATAATCTAGTGCGTTTGAAGGACTGTTGATTCAAATGTTCGGGATTTCAAAAAAGATGAAAAAAGTACAGAAAAAAGTGAAAAAAGGTGTTGACAAACAACACGGACTTTGCTATTATATCGACTGTCGCCACGAAATGGCGGCGAAGCGAACCTTGAAAACGATACATAGAGAAAAGACAAGGCAAAGAAGAAGGGTGCAGAGATGCACCAAGAATTGAAGCGAAGTTAATTCCAAAATACGGACAAGATAGCTGAAAAGCCGAAAGGGCTTAGAAGCTAAAAGAAGCGCAAAGCGTAAAAAGCTTGAGCTTGCAAGATCAAATATGAGAGTTTGATCC
>DCHO01000001.1 GCA_002315655.1 Christensenella sp. UBA1750 | reverse complement strand
AGGGCAGGCTCTATGCGAAATACGCCTTGCGGCGTGTGCGAAGCAAACACTTTCAACATTGCCCACCGGGCAATATTTCACATCCCGAAGGGATATTTCATATTGACCCGTTAAGGTCAATATTTCACCATGGCATTTATGCCATGATTTCACTTTCTTTATTCTCCGAACAATTCTTCCATCTTGGAATCCGACAGCCCGAAATACGCCTGACAGGTCTGTTTCACATACTTGGGTCTTTCCTTGACCCAAGAGCGCAGCCTGTCCACATTGCGCTCCCAGCTTTCCACAGAGCCGTCCGACGGCCACTTTTCGTAGTGCTGCGCCATCTCGGGCTTCATGGTTTCGTACATTTCCTCAATCGCGCCCAGCATCTTTCCCTCGGTGTAGACATTGTTCATAAAGTACGACAGCCGCTGTAAGAACAGCTCCTTCATGTCGTCGTTTTTAAGCAGCGCCACGGACAGTGTGGTGTCGAAGGCGTCCGACACGCCGGTGCCGTTGGGATTGAAGACGGAGGTGAAGGTGTCCCACGACACGGGCAGGGAGGTGGAAGCGTTCATCGCCCAGTCCATGTCAAAGAGGATCCACTTCCATTTGCCGCCCGGCACGCGGTAATACTTGATGTTGCCGTTGTCGGAGTTCGCCCAGAAAATTTCCTGAATCTGATAATCGAAATAGTTCTGCACATCCACCCGGTCGGTGACGTATTTCAGGTTGTCCTCGTCCCGCAGGGAATGGGACTTGCAGTAGGAAATCAAGTCCTGATATTCCTTGTAATCGCCGTTTAGCGTTCTTGCGGTGGAGTTTCCGTTGCCCTTTAACAGGTCGATATTGTCAATGACGTCCTCGTCCGTGATGCCCTCCCACTGGGCAATCGACCACTTGTTGACCCGCTCGCGCATATTGTACTGTCCCCAGTATTCCCCGTTTAGGTACAGCACGCACACCTCGGTCTCCTGATACATCACATCTTCGCCCTTCATCAGCCCTGTGATGAAGGCGTCGCGCATCCGGGCGCGGTTGTTGTCCTGTCCGGTGGAGCGCAGCACAAAGGCCTTGTAGCTGTCGTAATCCCGGTCGGAAAACAGCGGGGCATAAAAGCGGTCATTATCTCCGTAGTCGCTTCGGGCATACACCGCAAAGGATTTCTGGTCAGCGGCTCTGGAATACTGCCCGTTCAGCTTAAACGACCCGTCCTGCTCCACCAGCTCCGTGCCGTCGTTCTCCCACACCTCGATGTGCACGGGGTATTCCCAGCTCATCCAGAAGTTCGCGCCGCGTCCGGGGCTGCCGTGGGGGAAGGCCTCCTGATAATTGGGGCCGTTGGCGTACATTCCCATGGAGTCGGAGAAAAGGTACTTGTCGTCCGTCACCAGTGACACCACCCGCACGGTATGGGAAGCCTCGGGCAGATAGGTGTGGGTCGCGGTGTAGGAGGTCAAATACCCGTCCTTCACCGCAATGGCGCGGATAACGGTGTTTTTCGATAAGAACATTTCTCCCGTCCACACAGAGGAACCTGTCGTGGGCGTGGAGCAGTCGGTGGTGTAATAAATCGTCGCGCCGTCCTGCGCGGTTAAGGACACGTTCACGTCAGAAAGCTTAATGCCGCCCCGCTCGGAAAACACGGGCTCTGCACAGATGCCCAAGTATTCCTGCGTGCGGTTCGGCTCCCCCGGCGTGGATTCCGCATAATAAAAAAAGCCGGTGCAGCTTTCGTCCCGGCCGTAGGAAACATCGGAAATGAGGGAGGGGACGGAAACCTTGTCCACACAAATGCGGTTCGCATCATAAAGATAGAGCTTTTCGCCCGCAGAGGAGGCCTTAAAATCCACCGACGCGGCGGCATATTCTTCGCCCAAGTCCTTATCTCCGCCGGTTAGATACAAAATCGTGCTTTCACCAGGGGCAAGGGTCACATCGGGAAAAATGTATTTGGCCGTGGCAGTGGCCTTGTTGGTCAGGGAATAGTTCAGCAGGGACACCGTTTCCCCGCCGCGGTTGGTGATCTCCACCCAGTCGGGGGATTCCTCGCCGATTTTCAGTGCTTCCTTGTTGGAGGTCATCAGCTCGGAAATGTAAATGCCGCGGTTGTGCTCCGCAAAAAACGCCGCGGAGAGCATTTTCACGCTCTCCTCGTTGTTCGCCATGTCAGGGGTGGGGTCGCTCATCACGGCAAATTCGCCGATTCCGTCGGGCGAGCGTCCGTAGGAGGTGTCCTTTTGAAGCTCGGGCACCGTCACCTCGTCCAGAAGATACCCTTCACCCGAATACAGGCAGAGGGTTTCCCCGCCGGAGGACAGAGAAAAGTTGGTGTGGAAAATTTCGGTGTCAAATAGGTTCTGTTTGTCGCAGAAGACCACTATGTATTCGCCCGGAGCCAGCGTTACGGAAGGGAAGCACCACTGCATCGGCTTTGCCGGGTCGTCGGAAAGCCCGTAGCCGGTGAGATCCACCGTGTTGGAGCCTGTATTTTTGATCTCGATCCAGTCGGGGTATAGCCCCTGCTCGTCGGATAGGCAGGTGGCGTTTGCGGACTGCACCTCGTTGATGCGCAACGCGCTTTCGCTGCGCTTGTCGAACTGCGCCTTGTAGCTGTTGTAGCCGTTTTCGTCATTGGCAAAGCCGGGGGAATAGTATTTCGTCTCGCTCCAGGTTGTTCCCACCTTGATCTTGGAAACGTTCACCGCGGTCTCGGTGCCGGAAACGGAGTCCACCACATTGGAGCCGGAGAAGAGATACAGCGTTTCCTCGGAATTGACCTTAAAGCCGGTGTGCAATTCGCTGCCTGCGCTTTTGCGGTTTTTGCCGGATAAGAAAATCACCTTATATTCCCCGGGCTGCAAATTCATCGCCGGGAACACAAACTTGGTTGCATCATCCTCGCGGTCGGAGAGAGAATACCCGTTGAGGGAAAGCTCGGCGGAAGTGGAATTGTAAACCTCCACCCATTTGCCGTAATCGCCGTCCTCGTCCCGCACCGCGCCGTCGTTTTCGCACATGAATTCGGAGAGCACCAGCCCCGCCGCACCCTCGGGCAGAGCCACTTCGCCCGCATTCTGCGCGGATTGCTCCTCGGATTTGTCGCTGACCTGAATTTCGGGAGCCAACTGACTATCCCAAGCCTTTATGGCAATCACGATGACCGCCACCAGCAGCGTCAGCGCGACCACAATATTCGATGCTTTACGCTTCATTTCGTCTTTCCTTTTCTGTTTCAAGCCTGAAATCGAACGGATTTATACAGGGATATTTTACCACAACTTCCCATCCCGAAAAACCATACCTGTCAATTTTAACGACTTTGAAATAACTTTCGTTCCCCTTGTGCGTAAGGCTCGCCCGCGTGCGGGAGAGCTGGCAAATTTCAACTTGTTGAAATTTGACTGAGAGGGCGTCCCCCTCGTTCCTTATTCTTCATTCTTCATTTTTCAGTTTTCAATATTCATTCCAATATTCATTCCTTCGTCCTCCCCCGCGCATCATTCTCCCCTCTCCCGCACATCCTATCCCCAAACCCACCAAAGAAGGAGAACTCGCACCATGCAACCCTATATTCTGAAAAAAAGCCCGCCTTTATGCGGCGAAATTCCCGTCCAGCGCTCGAAAAACGCTTCCCTGCCCGCCCTCGCCGCCGCCCTGCTGACCAAAGATCCCGTGACGCTCCTGAATGTCCCCGACTTGACCGACATCGACAATATGCTTGCCCTCATTTCCTCCTTGGGCGTCACCGTCTCCCGCGAATTGTCTTCGGTCACACTTTGCGCCGATACCATTTCCGCCGCCTCCTTTTCCCCCGAACACGCCGACCGCCTCCGTGCCTCCGTCCTGCTCATAGGGCCGCTGCTGGCGCGGTGCGGCGAGGCACGTCTGCTGCTCCCCGGCGGCTGCGCCATCGGCTCCCGCCCCTTGGATCAGCACATCAAGGGCTTCTGCGCCTTAGGGGTCAGGTTTTCCGTGGCGGACGATGCCCTCATCGCCCGCTGTGACAATTTGCGCGGCACGCACATCCGTTTGGACTCCCCTTCCGTGGGCGCTACGGAAAATCTGCTGCTCATCTCCGTCATGGCGCAGGGCGAAACCGTTCTGGACAACGCCGCCCGGGAGCCGGAGATCACCGACCTTATTTCCCTTCTGAACCGCATGGGCGCACGCATATTGGGCGCGGGCACCACACATCTCACGATTCAGGGCGTGCCCGCTCTCCACGGCGCTTCTCACACCCCCATTTCCGACCGCATCGCCGCCGGAACCTACGCCATGATGACCTTGGCCACGGGCGGGGACGTGTTCCTTCGCGGCGCGAACCCTTCCCACCTGTCCTCCGTCCTGCATATTCTCTCCCAGATCGGCGCAAAGATCATCCCCGACACAGACGGCCTTCGCATTCGCGGCGCAAAGCTTCATCCTGTGAGCCTGTTCACCGCCCCGTACCCCGGCTTCCCCACCGATTTGCAGCCCCCGCTTGTCGCGCTGCTCTCCACTGTTCCCGGAGAATCCTTCGTCACCGAGCGCATTTTCGAGGATCGTTTCCGCTACCTGCCCGAACTGCGCAAGATGGGTGCGAATATCTTTGTGGAAGGCGGCACGGCAGCGGTTTCGGGCGTTCCCGCGCTTCGCGGTGCCTCCGTGGAAGCCACAGACCTGCGCGCCGGGGCGGCTCTGCTGCTGACGGGGCTTTGCGCCGAGGGCGAAACGCGCCTATCCGGCGTCCCTCATCTTCTGCGGGGCTACACGAACTTAGAACGCAATCTCACCGGCGTAGGTGCCCCCATCGTCCTGCCCGATCCGTAACGGCGGCGCACATCCCGCGTTCCTGTTGCCCATCCCACCACAGCCCCACCGGGCGCGGCTCACAAAAGACGAATGTCCACCGCAACACACGCCGCGCCCCGCACCCCCGGAGCCTCCCCCAAAAAGGGGAGGCTCCGGGGGTGCGTATTTGCAAACGAACGGTTTTTCTGCTACAATAAGGCAAAAGCGCATCAGTTCGGAGGCACAACAGCAATGATACAGGGCAACATCAGCGGCATCCGCCAGTCCGTCTTAACCCAGATGGAGACCATGCTCAAAATCGAGTGCGGCAGGGACGAATTTCTTCCTCCTGCGCTCATCGAAGCCATGGCGGCCTTCACGGGTTATTTAGGCAGGGAAATTTCCGTCTACATCACCCGCGCCGGCAGCATTTTGGACATCACCGTGGGGGACAGCAGCACGGTCTCCCTCCCCGGCATCCACTCCCGACGCTCGCTGACCCGTCTGTGCGGCGTGCGCTGCATCCACACCCATCCCGGCGGCGACAGCACGCTTTCCTCCGTTGACCTGCAATCCCTGCGCACCCTGCGGCTGGATTCCATGTGCGCCATCGGGGTCACGGCAGAAGGCCACGCCACCACGGTTTCCGCCGCGTTCTTGGACGAGCCGGGACAAAGCGGCGAATACGGGCTTCTGCTCACCAAGCCCTATCCCGTGACGCAGATTCCGCAGGAAAACCTGATCTTGACCATTTCGGAAGCCGACCGCCGCATTGCCGGTGCGCTCCCCCCCGAGCAGCACGAAAAAGAGCGTGCGTTCCTAATCGGCGTTGCCGAGCACGAAAACACGCCCTCCTTGTTGGAATTGCAGCGTCTGGCCGAGACCGCCGGCGCACAGGTCGTGGCACGTTTCTCCCAGAATCGCCCCAAAATCGACCCCGGCACCTACATCGGCACGGGCAAAGCCCGGGAAATCGCCCTGCTTGCCCAGAGCGCGGACATTGACATCATCATCATGGACGACGAGCTGACCGGCGCACAGGTACGGAACTTAGAAGAAATTTTCGGCTGCCGCGTGGTGGATCGCACCGCCTTGATTTTAGACATTTTCGCCCAACGCGCCTCCACACGCGAGGGCAAATTGCAGGTCGAGCTGGCGCAGATGCAATACCAGCTTCCCCGCTTAACCGGCCTTGGCGCGGTGCTCTCCCGCTTGGGCGGCGGCATCGGAACAAGAGGCCCCGGCGAAACCAAGCTGGAGGTGGATCGCCGCCGCATCCGCCGCCGCATTGTGGACATCGGGCGGGAATTGGAGGAAGTGCGCCGCCAACGCCTGCTGCACCGCGAGCAGCGCGAAAGAAAGGCCGTCCCGGTGGTCGCCTTAGTGGGCTACACCAACGCGGGCAAGTCCACCATTCTCAATCTGCTAACCGACGCGGGCGTGCTTTCCGAGGACAAGCTCTTTGCAACCCTTGACCCCGTGACCCGCCGCATCACCCTCCCCGGCGGCATGGACTGTCTGCTGGTGGACACCGTGGGCTTCATCTCCAAACTGCCCCACGAGCTTGTCACCGCCTTCCGCGCCACGCTGGAAGAGGTGCTGCACGCCGATTTGCTCTGCGTGGTGCAGGATGTGGCCGATGAGAACTTCGCCGAGCAGCAGGAGGTCGTCCTTTCCGTCCTGTCCGATTTGGGTGCGGGCGATAAGCCCCTTTTGCACGTTTACAACAAGTGCGACCTTGTGCCCGAGCTCACCGTGGACAAGGACAACACCATCCTCATCTCCGCAAAGACGGGACAGGGCGTGGACGAAATGCTCGCCGCCATCCGCGACCGCCTGCGCACCGGCTTTGAGATCGTGGAATTTACCGTCCCCTATACCCGCGGCGACGTGGTCTCCTTCCTCCACAAGTACGGCACCGTCCAGTCCGAAACCTACACCGACGAGGGCACTGTATTGTCTGTCCTCATGGACGCTCCCTCCGCCGACCGTGCCGCCAAAATGCTGAACCCATAGACCCATTCCCGCCCGCAGGCGTCAGGCTCCCCCGCGTGCGGGGGAGCTGTCATAGCAAGGGTTTACCCTTGCTATGACTGAAGGGGCGTTCCCCCCGTCTCCTTATTCTTCATTATTCAATTTTCAGTCTTCAGTATTCATTCGTCCCTCCCCCGTACCTATTGCCCATACGCCCCAAATCACGCCGGGCGCGGCTCACCGCAGATGAACAACCACAACAACACACGCCGCGCCCGCCAAAACGCCCCGGAGGTTCAGGCAAAAGCCTGAACCTCCGGGGCGTTTTGGCATATTACAGCACTCTCTTGTGCACCATCAGTCTCTCAAAGAAGTCCGGATCGACCTCATGCACCATCTGTTCCAGCTCCTCATCGCCCATGACGGTATTCCGCCCGCGGGCATACTCCGCATCCACCATTTCCTTGACTTTCACGATCAGGCTGTGGTGCTTGTCCATGGCCTCCTCGCCGTCCAGATGGAAATATCCGTTGAGCCAGTGCGCGATGCCCGCCAACCCGGAGCGGCTGTCCACCGCCACGGTGGCCGGGCGATTTAAGATTGCCTTGGTATCGAAAATGTTGTAGATTTCCTCGTCTTTCAGCATCCCGTC
>DCHO01000007.1:9707-15624 GCA_002315655.1 Christensenella sp. UBA1750 | reverse complement strand
CCCACGCAGCAGAGACGCCTGAAAAGCATAGCTTTTCAGGCGTCTCTGCTGCGTGGGTATGGATTTGTTCCGCTTATTCGATGGTCAGGATGTCGGTGAAGCCGGTGATCTCGAAGACTTCCTGAATGTCAGCGCAAACGTTATGGATGACCATATCGCCCTGCTTGTTCATGATCTTCTGGGTAGCCAGCATCACGCGGAGTCCTGCGGAAGAGATGTAGTCGAGCTTGGCAAAGTCGAAAACCAGCTTCTTCACGCCGTCCAGAGAGGTCTTGAGCTCGCCTTCGAGCTGGGGAGCGGTGGTGGTGTCCAGTCTGCCTTCCAGAGCAATGGTCAGCATATCGTTGTCGAGAGTCTTATTGATGGTCATGGGATTTTCTCCTTTCAATGATAAACGTAATATATTTTATAACATTAAGGTATCGAGCTGTGCAGCAATGTCAATGATGTGCTGCTTTGCGGAGGCGATCACTCTGCTGCCGGATTCGGTATCCTTGCCGCCTCTGCGGATGCTTCTGCGCATGATGCGAAGGAAGCCGATGAGCATCGCCTTTTTTTCGACGGTGTCCAACACATCCTTGTCGGTGGTGCCGAAATACTCTTCCAGCGACCTTCTCCAGAACTTACCGGCCAGATCATAGGGAATACCCATGAAATCGGCCACCATGTTGGGATCGGTGTCGCCGTATCCCACATAGGCATTGTAAGCGGAAGCGAACTCAAACACGGGATTGCCCTGGCAGAGCGTGTCCATGTCGATGAGCAGCGATTCGCCGTTCTGTATCATCACATTCTTGATGTGGTAATCGCCGTGCATCATGTGATGGTCGGTGGGAATCGCGTCGATCAGGGAATAAACCTTCTCATAGGTCTCGGCAGGCAGCTCATCCTTCATGTCTCTTGCCCATTTCAGAGCCACTTCCTTCATGTCCGGCATATCCTCGGGCTTGACGACGGTGCCATGAATGGTCTTGAGCAATTCCACGGATTCCTTGACGCAATAGTCAAGCTGAGAGGCGTCCTTCTGCAAAATCTTGCATAGGGACTTGGCATTGAGCAGTTCAAACACGGAGCCGTAGCCGTCGCCCACGCGCACCACATCATACGGAATGGCGGTGGGAACACCCAACACAAAGGCTCTGCGTGCCAGCTCGCGTTCTCTCTGAATGTCGGGCAGAGAGTCGGGGTTCATGTAAACCTTGATGATGGTGTCGGGATCCAGACGGTAAACCTTGCCGTTAGCACCCTGACCGATGACCTCGCAACCGTCCACCGACAGCTTGCGGTAGGCCTTTTCGACCTCCATCATTTCGGTAAACCCGGTCATATCCAGCACTTCATAAACATCACTGGACACATTGATCATCTTGAACGTCGGATTTGCCTTCTTGAGCCGGAGCAGGATACGCAGACCCGCACTGGAAATATATTCCAGATTATCGGCGTCCAATGCCAGATCGCCGTCCGGATTGGCATCCCGAAGCGCCAGGAGCTCATCCTGCACCTTGGCTGCATTGGAGGAATCCACACGCCCCTCCAGACTGATAATAAACCAGCCGTCACTTTGTCTTGTTTTCATAGAAACGTTTCATACCCCCCTTAAATAGAAGCATGATGAGGCAAGAATAAAGTCATACAATGATTATATACAACACGGAAGAAGCAAACTCCTGCCTAAATGCACATCTATCATACCATTATTTTTTCAGTTTTGCAATACGCTTTAACACAATCGCGCACCTGCAGGGCACATAAATTGAGAATCCCTGTCCTTTTCCCGCTCTTTTTTCGGAGGAATAGACATAATCCGTCTGAACACGCCCCTGACCGCCGAAAATTTCCTCATCCGTTGAGAAGATCACGCGGTAGTCGCCGTCCCCGGATAAATGGGTGTGCACGAAGAATGCGCTCTGCGAAATCTCATGATGGAAATTGAACACAAACAGCATATCGCCCCGGGCAAAGGAGAGCATCTGCTTTTCCTCGTCAATCCAAAGGCTTTGAGGTCTGTCCTTTTTGAGAATGCGCTGCTTTTTCGCAAGCGCCAGCATTTCCCGGTCAAAGGCTTCCAGCCACGCATATTTGAGCAGCCCGTTTTCCGCCAGCGACCACTGCCTCCGGGCATATTTGTGGCTCCATCCGTTGCCCTCCCGGGGGAAGTCGATCCACTCCGGGTGCCCGAACTCGTTACCCATAAAGTTTAAGTACCCATCCCCGGCGCAAAGCAGCGTCACCAGCCGGATGAGCTTGTGGAAATCCACGGCGGCGTCCATGGAAGGCGAATGATAGCTCTTTTCCATGCCCGTGTAAATCTCCGCCCGCACCATGCGGAACAGCAGCGTCATATCCCCCACAAGCGCCTGATCGTGGCTCTCGCAGTAGGCAATGACCTTCTCCTGCGGTCTGTGATCGGTCAGCTCCTTCCACAGCGCGCCCATGGGAAAGTGTCCGTACTCCCGCTCCTTTAAGGTCTTGATCCAGAAATCCGGCAGTCCCATGGCCAGCCGATAGTCAAACCCGATGCCCGCCTTTTTTTCGGGCAGCGCCATACCGGGCGTTCCGCTCATGTCCTCCGCAACGGTGATTGCGTAGGGGTTCAGCTCATGCACAAGGGTATTCGCCAACGTCAGGTAGTTCAGCGCATCAATATTGGTGTTCAGGCCGTAGTATTGACCGTAATCGGTAAAGGCGGTGCCAAGGCCGTGATTCTCGAAGATCATCGAGGTCACGCCGTCAAAGCGGAAGCCGTCGAAGTGGAATTCCTCCACCCAGTATTTGAGGTTGGAGAGCAAAAGGTGCATAACCTCAGTCTTTCCGTAATCATAAATGCCCGTGCCCCAGGCCTCGTGGCGACCTCTTTCTCCGGGCAGGAAATACTGCTCCTCCGTGCCATCCTGCTTATACAGTCCTTCGCCTTCATTTAGGCAGGCGTGGGAATGCACCACATCCAACAGCACCGTGATGCCGAGCCCGTGAGCGCGGTCGATAAGCTCCTTCAAGTCCTCCGGGCTGCCAAACCAGTGTGCCGGAGCAAACAGGGAAGTCACCTGATAGCCGAAGGAGGCGTAATAGGGATGCTCCATCACCGCCATGAGCTGCAGGGTGTTGTAGCCCAGATGATGAATGCGCGGCAGCACGTTCTGCGCAAACTCACGGTAGGTTCCAATGCCTTCCTTCTCCTGCGCCATGCCGATGTGCGCCTCATAGATGAGCGGCGATGAGGGCTTTTTCCGCTTGAAAAAGTTGCGGTCGCCCCAGATATAGGGCGAATCCGATTCCCAGATCATGCCGCAGAGCTTGTGGGAGCTTTCGTCCATCTCGCAATAGCGGATGTACGCCGGGATGCGTTCCAGCCATTGCGAACCTTTTCGCACCAGCAGTTTGACGTGCTGCCCGTGCCGGAGCGCGTCCCGCCCGTTGAGCGCGATCTCCCACACCCCGTCCGGCAGGCGATAAAGCGGATGGCTCCCGCGGTTCCAGCCGTTGAAATCCCCGAACAGGCTCACCTCATCCGCGCCGGGCAGCCATTCCCGGAAGACCCAGCCGTTCCCGTTTCTGTGGAAGCCGAAATAAAAGTACCCGTCCGCAAAGGAGGAAAGGCTGCTGTTCCTGCCCAAGATGCGTTTTTTCAATTCCTGCAGCCGGTTTTCGCGCAGCGCGATCTCTTTTTCATAGGGCGCAAGTCCCGGGTCGATTTTGAGCATCCCGGAAACCGCCCGCAGCACAGCATTGGCCATTCGTGATCCCTCCTTAGCGAAATCCATACACAGTATAACACAAAATCAAAAAAAGTAAAAGCGGCAAAGGCCGGTCTTTTGCAAGTTCTCTTTCATTTTTGCAACTTACCGTCACGCCCTTATGCAGTTTTCAAAGACCGATTCCTATAAATTCACAACGAATGTACGGTTTATGCAATTTCCCTCTTGTCACGCTTCTAAAAGATGTGTATAATGATAAGCAACACGATGCAAATGCAAATTAACCTTTATGCAGTTGCAGAAACTACCGTGTATTTAGGAGGATGTTTCGTTATGGATCGCGTGTACAACTTTTCGGCCGGCCCCTCTATGCTGCCCCTGCCCGTACTGGAAAAGGCTCAGTCCGAGCTTGTCTGTTACGGTTCTTCGGGAATGTCTGTCATGGAGATGAGTCACCGATCTACCATGTACGAGGAGATCATAGCGAAAGCGGAAGCCGATCTGCGCAAGCTGATGAACATCCCCGAAAATTACAAGGTGCTTTTCCTGCAGGGCGGCGCGTCCATGCAGTTCGCACAGGTTCCCCTGAACCTGCTGTCTGCCTATAAGACCGGCAAGGCCGACTACATCAACTCCGGCAACTTTGCCAACCTTGCCATCAAGGAAGCCAAGCGCTATGCCGACGTCAAGGAAGTCGCTTCCTCCAAGGACGTGACCTACACCCAGATTCCCGACTGGGACGAGAAGGAATTCCGTGAGGATGCGGACTACTTCTACATCTGCGGCAACAACACCATCTACGGCACCCGCTACACCAAGCTGCCCGAAACCGGCAAGGTGCCCCTCGTTGCCGACCTTTCCTCCTGCATCCTGTCTCAGGAATACGATGTGTCCAAGTTCGGCATCATCTTTGCCGGCGCACAGAAGAACGTTGGCCCCGCCGGTGTCACCATCGTCATCATCCGCGACGACCTGCTGGGACACTCCCTGGACATCTGCCCCGTGATGCTGGACTATCAGACCATGGCCGAAAAGGGCTCCATGTATAACACCCCGCCCACCTACGGCATCTACATGGCCGGTCTGACCTTCGATTATCTGCTTGCCAACGGCGGCGTTCCCGCAATGTACGAAAAGAACGTCTACAAGGCCAAGCTGCTCTATGATTATCTGGATGAATCCAAGCTGTTCAGCAACCCCGTCCGTCACTGTGACCGTTCTTTGATGAACGTCACCTTCGTCACCGGCGACGCGGACAAGGATTCCGCCTTCTGCAAGGCCGCCACTGCCGCGGGCTTTGTGAACCTGAAGGGACACCGCTCCGTCGGCGGTATGCGCGCCTCCATCTACAACGCCATGCCCGTGGAAGGCATTGAAAAGCTCATCGCCTTCATGAAGGACTTCGAGGCAAAGAACGCCTAAACTTCCGTAATTACAAGCGGGGACGGGTTTCCCGTCCCCATTTTCGCATTATAAAAAGGAGATTTTACCTTTATGTATAAGATTCTGACGCTCAACGCCATTTCGCCCATCATCTACAACCATCTCGATCACGAGAATTTCTCCGTCAGCAAGGACGAAGCCGCACCCGATGCCGTCATCGTCCGCTCCGCCTCCATGCTGGACATGGAACTGCCCGCCTCCCTGCAATCCATCGCGAGAGCCGGTGCCGGCTACAACAACATCCCCGTGGACAAGTGCACCGATGCCGGTATCTGCGTGTTCAACACCCCCGGTGCCAACGCCAACGCCGTAAAAGAGCTGACCTTGGCAGGTCTCCTGCTCGCCTCCCGCGACATCATCGGCGGTGCCGAGTGGGCAAAGACGCTGACCCCCGGTGAGCTCAATGTGGCCAAGCAGGTTGAAAAGGGCAAGGCGCAGTTCGTGGGTCCCGAAATCGCGGGCAAGACGCTGGCCGTCATGGGCTTGGGTGCCATCGGCGTGCTGGTGGCCAATGCCGCCGTGCATCTGGGCATGAACGTCATCGGCTACGACCCCTTCATCTCCGTTGAAAACGCCTGGGCACTGTCCCGCTCCGTGCAGCGCGCCGCCACCATGGATCAGATGCTGGCGCAGGCCGACTATGTGACCGTTCACATTCCGCTGTCCGACAAGACCAAGAATATGATTGATGAGCAGGTGCTGGCCAAGATGAAGCCCTCCGCAGCTCTCCTCAACTTCTCCCGCGCCGAACTGTGCGACACCGCCGCCGTGATCGA
>DCHO01000007.1:0-9563 GCA_002315655.1 Christensenella sp. UBA1750 | reverse complement strand
GACATGGCCGCCCAGCAGACCAAGGCTTATCTGGAAAACGGCTCCATCAAGAACTCCGTCAACCTGCCCGCCTGCGAGCTGGAGCCCGCCGAAAAGCACCGTCTGACCGTGATTCACAAGAACATCCCCAATATGCTCTCGCAGATCACCTCCGCGCTGGCACAGGCCAACGTCAACATCGAGCACTTGGTCAACAAGTCCCGCAAGGACATCGCCTACACCGTGGTCGATTGCCTGGACGATTTCCCCGCCAACATCGTGGATATTCTGGAAGCTGTCGAAGGCATCGTGCGTGTCCGCATCGTGTGTTAGGTCTCTTTTGATGACATTTCTCCCCCTTTATGCTATAATCAAAGCACAAAGGGGGATTTTTCATGCCTGAACTATGGGACATTTACGATAAAGACAGAAATAAAACCGGGCGGACGACTAATCGCCACACGCCGCTGGATGCGGGCGATTATCATCTGGTGGAGGAAATCTGGGTGTTCACCCTTGACAACCGCCTGCTGCTGACGAAGCGGCACCCGGACAAGCATTTCGGCGGAATGCTGGAATGCACCGGCGGCGCGGTGCTTGCGGGGGAAAGTGCCATCGAAGGCTTGCACCGGGAACTGCGCGAGGAAACGGGGCTTTCCTTGGGCGACACCCTGCCCACGCGCCTTTCCTCCTCCTCCGGCCCTTACACCCACTACGACACCTACGCCGTCCGGCTCGATTTTGCACTCTCCGACATTGTTTTGCAGGAAAATGAGACGGTGGATGCTTTTCTTTATGACCCGCAGGTGCTCTTTGACGATGCCTTCTGCAAAGCCAACCTGCCGCCGTCGGTCTGCAGGCGGCTCGCGGAGATTCGCCCGCTGATAAAGGCCTTTTTAGGCGGCGCGGAGGCAGTGGATGTGTGTGACGAAACCGGGAACCTTGCGGGCTATTCCCGTCTGCGCTGCACCGTGCCGTACCCCGACGAAACCTACTTGGCCACCGCCGCGTTTTTGCAGGATGAGCAGGGGCGCATCCTTATCACCCGCCGCGCCCTGTGCAAAAAATCCGCCCCCGGGGAATGGGAGCTGACGGGCGGCGGCGTGCGCGCCGGAGAAACGCCGCTGCAAGCCGTGTGCCGGGAGGTCATGGAGGAAGTCGGCGTGGACATTGCGCCCTTTGCTCCGAAGGAAATCGGCAAGGTGGTGGACACCGATTCATCGGGCAGCTGGCTGATGGTGATTTACACCGTCACGCTTCCGCTAACAAAGACTATGCTGACCTTACAGCCCGAAGAAATCATGGATGCCGACCTTGTGCCCTTTGAGGCTCTGAAACCCCTGCCCCGGGTGTGGGATTCCATTCTGAAAGACCACCCGGAAATGGTGAATGCGCTTACAAAATAGCGGAAAAAGCCGGAGTTTCCGACCAAACGGAAGCCCCGGCTTTTTGGATTGTGTTTTAGCGAACGCCCTTGGAATGCAGGAAATCCGCGCTCATTTTCAGGGACTCAAACGGGCAGCGGCCGTTGCAGTTGTCCTGCTCAACGAACGCCCACTTGATGTCGTTCAGATGGCAGCGCTTGATGATGCCGTCCCAGTTTAGGTTGCCATAGCCGATCTCGGACATGATCTGCTCGGACTTCTCATTGAGGCGCATATCCTTAAAGTGGATCACGTCCATGCGCCCGGCCATTTTGTCGATCCAACTAAACACGTCTGCCGCGCCCTTCTGCACCCAGAAGGTGTCGATCTCGAACTGGAAGGCGTTGCCAGCGTTCTCAAAGAGAATGTCCATGCCGAGCTTTCCGTCGTACTTCTGGAACTCGAAGTTGTGGTTGTGGTAGATGAATTTGAGCCCTGCCTTGTTCAGCTCCTCGCCGATGGCGGTGAACTCCTTGGCGAAGCGCTCGATGGAAGCGGCGTTCTCGCGGTATTCGGCGGGCATGGAGCCCACGCCGACATACTCGCAGCCCCAGGCCTTGTGCTTGGCGATCACGGCGTCCAAGTCCTTCTTGCAGTCGTCAAAGGAAATGTGGGTCGCGCCGCAGACGAGATCGTTTTCCTTTAAGCCTTCCGCCACCACGTCCACGGGAATGTCCGCGCCGATGCCGGAGACCTGCACGGCGTCATAACCGATGGCCTTGAGCTTTTTTAGGGTTTCAAGCAGGCTCTTTGCGTCCTGCGTGTATTCGCGGACGGTATACATCTGAGCACCCAAACGAAGCATAAAAATAATCCTCCCTAAATCACAGAATTTGTGGTAAACTTATTATAGACCATTTTTCACGCTTTGGGAAGGAGAAATGAGGCACATGGAAAAAATACTTATAGCGGTTCTCGTTCTGATGAGCGTGCTTGCCTTCATCTTGATGGGGCTGGACAAGTCCTATGCCAAAGCCCGCAGGCGGCGCATCCCCGAAAAAACGCTGTTCCTCTTTGCCATCCTGTTTGGTGGCGTGGGCGGAACCTTGGGGATGCTCATTTTCCGACACAAGACCAAGCACTGGTATTTTGCGCTTTTCTTCCCGCTGCTTGCCGTTTTGCAGGTCGCCTGTGTGTTCGTTCTCGCAAAATAACCGAAAGGAAACCCATATATGACTTCGGATTCCCCTAAAAACGACCCGTTTCGCCATTTGCAGCTCAGAAAGTGGCTGCTGTCGCCCTCGCGGGTGCTGGCGGCGGGGTTTCTGCTGCTGATTGCCTTGGGCACCGCGCTTTTGTGCCTGCCCGTCTCCGTCACGGGCGAACCGCTTTCCTTCTTTGACGGGCTCTTCACCGCCACCTCCTGCGTGTGCATCACAGGCTTGACCGTGGTGCAGCCGGGGGTTGACCTGACCTTTTTCGGGCAGGTCGTAATGATCACGCTGATTCAGGTGGGCGGCTTGGGCTTTATGGCCTTCGGAACTTTCTTTTTAGTGCTTCTGAAAAAGCGCATCTCGCTTTCCGGGCGGCTCATTCTGTCGGATTCCTTAAACGAGGACAGCCCGCAGGGGATGGTCAGCATGACCCTGCGGATTCTGAAGCTCACTTGTCTCATCGAGGGCTGCGGCGCGATTGCGCTTTTGCCCTTTATGATCCGCGATTTCGGGGTTAAAAAGGGAATATGGGCTTCTGTGTTCCACGCGATTTCCGCCTTCTGCAACGCGGGCTTCGATTTGGCGGGCGGCATCGAGCATTACCGCAACGACGCCTTTGTGCTGTTTATTCTAATGGCGCTCATCACCGTCGGCGGTTTGGGCTTTGCGGTGCTCTTTGACCTCAGAAAATGTCGGTTCCGCTTCAAAAAGCTGGCGCTGCACAGCAAACTGGTGCTGATCTTTTCCGCCATTCTGACCTTCGGCGGCGGCCTGCTCCTCTTCCTTTTTGAGTACACAAACCCGCTGACCCTATCCGAGCCGGGTCTGCACCCCTATATGCGCCCCGTCAACGCGCTGTTTGAATCGGTGGTGCTGCGCACGGCGGGCTTCCAGAGCTTTTTGCAGCAGGATATGCGCCCGGGCAGCTACCTTGTCGCGCTGCTTCTCATGTTCATCGGCGCGTCCCCCGCTTCCACCGGCGGCGGGCTGAAAACCACCACCATCGGCATCTTCTTCCTGCTAATCGTAAACGTCCTGCGCGGGCGGGAAAGCATTGTGGTCTTTGGGCGCACGGTGAAGCAGACGCTCATCAACCGCGCCATTGTGCTGCTGACGCTGGCCGTCACCGTTGTGCTCCTTGCGTACCTCATTTTGACCACGATCCTGCCTCCGTCGGAGGCCGTCACGCCGGGGCACATCCTCTATGAGTGCATTTCCGCCTTCGGCACGGTGGGGCTGACCATCGGGGTCACGGCGGAGGCGACCAACGCGGGCAAAATCGTGCTGTGTCTGCTGATGTTTGCCGGGCGCGTCGGACTGCTCACGCTGGCGCTGGCACTGACCAACCGCAAGCAAAGCATCAGCACAAAAGCGGAATATCCGGAAGGAAAAATTCTTATCGGTTGATTTCGCACCGTAATTTCCCCTCGGGAAATCCCGGTGTTCCGCATGGCTTATTTTCCGATACAGTCCACCGGACTGTTTCGTTCAAAACGCTCATGCTCCAGTCGCTTCGCTCCCTTCATCCACAACATTACGAGGTGAATTTTTATGAAACAGTTTTTAGTCATCGGCTTGGGGCGTTTCGGCACCGCCGTCGCCACAGAGCTTTCCCGTCTGGGACATGAGGTTTTAGCCGTTGACCGCCACATGGAAAATGTGGAAGCGGTCGCGGACATCGTGACCCACGCCGTCTGCACGGATGCCTCCCAAGAGGACGAGCTTGCCGCTCTCGGGGTCAGCAACTTTGACGCGGCGATCGTCGCCATCGGCGGGGATCTGCAGGCCAGCATCCTCATCACCATGCTGCTCAAAGAAGCAGGCGTTCCCTACATTCTCTCCAAGGCGAAATCCCACCTGCACGCGAAAATCCTCGAGAAAATGGGCGCGGACAAGGTGGTTCAGCCCGAAGACGAGATGGGCACCCGCGTGGCGCGCACGCTGGTTTCCGCCTCCGTGATGGACTTCATCGAGCTTTCCCCGGATTATTCGCTGGTGGAACTGGGCGTTCCCGCCTCCTGGCGCGGAAAAGCCCTGCGGGAGCTGGCGGTGCCGGCGAAGTACGGCATCAACATCATTGCCATCAAGGACGGAAACGGCGGCATTTCCGTGACCCCCAAGGCGGGGGATGTGCTTGCCGAAGGGCAGGTGCTTGTCGTCATCGGCGGAAACAGGGACATCGAAAAGGTGGAAAACCTGAAATGATTGAGGGCGGGGTAACCCCGCCCCTACCTTCTGCCGGACTGAAACAACACAATGCCGCCGAGCATGAGCCCAACGGCGAAAAGCTGCTTCCACTGAAACCCTGCCGCCTCCGTGCCCAGCCAGCCGAAGCCCTCGATCAATGCGGAAGCTGCCATCTGCGCAATCAATATGGTCATGGTGGCAAGAGCCGGGGAAAGGTTCCCAATTCCCAGCATCACAAACACCGTGATGCCCAGCCCCAGCACGCCTCCCAAGTACCCATACCACGGAGCTTGCCCCAGCTGCCGCAAATCCCCTTTACCAAGCAGCCACACCGCCAGCAGCGACAGCGCAAACGCCGTCCCCTGCACAAAGGCGTTGGACTCATACAGCCCCACCTTCTCCGACAGCCGCGTGTTGACCACGCCCTGCACGCTCATCAGAAGCCCCGCCAAAGCGGAAAACAAAAAGCCCATGCGTAGCACCTCCCGTATTCGGGATTAGGGTGCGCCGCACGGGCGTTTTTTATGAGATTATTCGGCCTGATAGCGGAAATCCACCGGCTCGCGCTCGAAATCCGGGTGTTCGCCCGCCCAGCCGACGGAGGGCATACATTTTAAGAACCACAGATCGCTCTCACTGATGTTGAAGTTCTTGGGATGCAGGTTGCCTTCCATGTGCGCCTTGGTGCTGGCCTTTGGAATCACCGAGAAGCCCTGCTGCAGCAGAAACCGCAGCAGCAGATCGGAGACCGTAACACCGTACTTTTCCTCCATGGCGATAATGGCGGGATGCTTGAACACGCGGGTTCTGCCAAGGGGCGACCACGCCTGCGGCAGAATGTCGTTCGCCAACAGATAGGAAACCGCCGCGTCCTGCGTGTGCCCGACGTGCAGCTCCAACTGATCCAGCACGGGCTTGACCTTTGCGGTCTCATTGAGGGCAAGAATGTGGTGCGGCAGGAAGTTAGACAGACCTAAGTTCTTGATGAGGCCTTTTGCGTAGGCATCCTCCATGGCGGCATAGCTGCCCTGAATCTTCTCCTTCCACTGTGGGTCGTCGGGGGTCTCCTTCGGCCAGTGGATGAGGAACAGGTCAATATACTCGCTTTGCAGCTTTTCCAGAGAGGCTTGTATTGCTTTTTCGGTCTTTTCATAGCCCAGCTCGGTCTTCCAGACCTTGGTGGCCACAAAAATCTCCCTGCGGGCAATGCCGCTCATTTTGAGCGCGTCGCCGATCTCCTTCTCGTTGCCGTAGAAAGCCGCCGTATCGATGTAGCGATAGCCCACCTCCAGCGCATCCAGCACCACCTGAACCGACTTGCCGCCGGTCAGATCGTCCGTCACCTTGTAGGAGCCAAAGCCGATTGCGTCTATTTTCGTTCCGTTGTTGAGGGTAATCATCGTGTATTACCTCCGTTTTTGATGTTCTGTGAAAGTGCTCAAGTTAGTTTTTCCAGATGAGGCAGACGGGCTTGGGCAGATTGTACTTGACGTCTGTCAGAGTCAGGAACCCCTGCTCATCAGCTTTGAGCACGGTGATGTTGGCGGATTCCTGATTGCAGACGAAAACGAACTTGCCGTTAGAAGTATAGGCGAACTCGCGGGGCACAACGCCGCCGATCTTTACAATCTGCTTTAAGGTCAGCTTGCCGCCGTCCACATCGAACAGCGCCATGGATTCGTGCCCGCGGTTGGTGACACAGAGGGTCTTGCCGTCGGGGGCAAAGTGGATGGCGCCCGCGATGGAATAGCCGTCAAAATCGGCAGGCAGGGTGTTGTAGGCGGCAATAAAGGTCAGTTTTCCGTCATTGTACTCATAAGCGCGGACGGTGTTGCCCATTTCGGTGACGACGTAGGCGTATTTGCCGTCCTTGGAGAACTCGATGTGGCGGGGGCCGTCGCCCGGCTCGGTGCGCACAAAGGAACCGGCCTTATAATTGACGCCGCACTTGCCGCACAGGGGATAGAGCACGATAGCGTCAATGCCCAGATCACACACGGCGAGATACTTGCCGTCGGGGGTGATGCGGGTGATGTGGACATGGGGGCTCTGCTGGCGCTTCTCGTTGGGGCCGTGGCCTTCGTGCACCACGATTGTGGGGTCTTCCTTCAAGGAGCCGTCCTCTGCCACGGCAAAGGCGGTTGCGGTGCCCTGCCCGTAGTTGGCAGCGTAGACGAACTTGTCATCGGGAGAAGTGGCCACATAGCAGGGCGCGGTGCCCTGGGTCGCCACGGAATTCAGATACGTCAGGCTTCCGTCCGCGTTGACCTTGCAGGCCGCACCCGACCCGCCGCGCTGACCGTTAAACATCCCCGTCTCGGAGGAAGCGTAGAGGAACTTGCCGTTGTGGGACAGGCACAGGTGGGAGGGATTCTCCACATCCGTGGTGCCAAGCACCTTCAACTCCGCCGTTTCGTCGTCGATCTCGACCTGAAAAATGCCGCCGTTTTCGCCCTTGGAATAGGTACCGATGTATGCAATGTGTTTCATGGGATTGTCGTCCTTTCTTTGTGTATGCCTACACATTCTTTGAATTGATTATAGCACAGGAATCATTTTCGGAACAGAGGAATCCGCATAAAAACAATCTAAAAAAATTCATAAAAAATCTATTGCCTTTTTTCCGAATCAATCGTATAAATAGATGTATCAAGCAGACCCAGTTAAGGAGGAAACTAAAATGGCAGACGAAATTAAGAATACAAAAGAGCTTTCCGATGAGGAATTAAACGAGATCTCCGGCGGCAAACTGAATATCGGAAAAAGATGGGGCTTCCGCAGAAAGACGCTTCTTTCATCCTATATTATTGCCAAGAACGGCATTACCAATGAGGAAATTCCGGAAGGCTGGATCAAGTGGGAATGCCCCAAGTGCCCCACCGTCATCTGGACGCCCGCAGAAACAACCATCGAGCCGGTGTGCCCCGACCACAAGGGCAAGTGCATGAAGGTCAAGACCTCCATTTCTTTCTAAAAAGCACACATTGACATTCTCCGTTCCCGTGCGGTACAACAGCAGTGACGGGCAACACAAACACAGTCCCTAAGGCAGCACCGCACAACATCTACTGGGATGAAAAATCCAAGCAGGTGGAGCGCATCCCTGACTGATTGAAAACCCATTCTGACACAAACCCCTTCCGTGCAAAGAGATGTGCGGAAGGGGTTTTATCGGCATCAAAAAAACTTGTATCAGATATTTGGCACAACTTTGGTTCATATTTTGAAAAATCTTCGTTTTCTTATAGCCGCTTTCCATTCTGCATTGTATAATATGGTATAATTCAGAAATCACCGAAGGAGGTGCGACCATGAGCAAGGGCAAACGGTGGAGCGTTATGGTCTCCGTCTGCATGGCAATCCTGTTGGCGCTGGGCTTGGTTGCGGCTTACTTCCTGATGCGCTCCCCGATGGCTGTGTGACCGAGGGAAGCGACAGCAGACAGGATCCCCCTCCAAAGCACAGACCTTCGGCTTTTACGCTGAACAAAAGCCTTATGAATAAAAGTTTTGATATGCAGCGGTGTTTCCGGGTTTCGGAAGCGCTGCTTTTTTGACGCGGAAATTGGCCGAGCGAGAATTGCCCTGCGTAATTTCAAACATACGCTATGTAAAATATCAAAACCATGCCCCATTTCGACAGGATTCGTGCTATACTAATGGTACTACATTTGGGAGGTACATAACATCATGGACGATACCACGCTGTTTGGTCAGGAGCCGACCCCCGTTGCTCCTCTTGGAATCATTTGCATGAACGGCTGCAAGGCCTTGGGCGACAAGGTCAATTCCTACCTCGTTCGTTGGGAAAAGGAACCCGAAGAGGGCGACAAGGCACTGCTGACCTACCCCGGTCACGAGGACGACACCTTCCTCATGGAAGCCGACTGCCCCCGTTTCTCTTCCGGCGAAGGCAAGGCTGTCCTGCGCGAGTCCGTTCGCGGCGATGACCTTTACATCCTCTGCGACGTGACCAACTACTCCAAGACTTACAGAATGTACGGCATGGACGTTCCCATGTCTCCCGATGATTATTTCCAGGACTTAAAGCGCATCATCGCCGCCGAGTGCCAGAGAGCCAAGCGCGTGACCGTCATCATGCCCTACCTCTATGAGGGCAGACAGCACCGCCGCACCGCAAGAGAATCTCTGGACTGCGCCATGGGTCTGCAGGAACTGGTCGCCATGGGTGTGGACAACATCATCACCTTTGACGCGCATGACCCCCGCGTACAGAACGCCATCCCCCACTACGGCTTTGAGAACGTCAAGCCCTCCTATCAGATGCTCAAAGCGCTGCTCAAGAAGGAGCCTGACTTAAAGATTGACCGCGACCACATGATGTGCATCTCCCCTGACGAGGGCGCTGCCGACCGCAACATCTACTACGCCACCAATATGGGGCTCAACATGGGTCTGTTCTACAAGCGCCGCGACTATTCCGTAGTGGTCAACGGCCGCAACCCCATCGTTGCTCACGAATACATGGGCGAATCCGTGGAGGGCAAGGACGTGCTCATCGCGGACGACATTTTAGCCACCGGCGATTCCATGCTTGATCTGGCCAAGGAGCTCAAGCGCCGCAAGTGCGGCCGCGTGTTCATGGCCGTCACCTTCGCCATGTTCACCAACGGCACCGCCGTCTTTGACAAGGCCTATGAGGAAGGCGCGTTCGATTACATTCTGGCCACCAACTTATCCTACCTGCGCCCCGAGCTCAAAGAAAAGCCCTGGTTCATCGAGGTGGATATGTCCAAGTACATCGCCCTCATCATCGCCACAATGAACCACGACCAGTCCTTAGCCAACCTGCTCAATCC
>DCHO01000077.1:20789-49520 GCA_002315655.1 Christensenella sp. UBA1750 | reverse complement strand
TCTCTGGTTAGCGCCCGTACCTATTTCCTTTTTCTGCCATCTTCCCATTTTTTCAGTGCCATTAGCACCGCCTTCAATCCAAACACCAGCGCAAGAGAAAGCAGCACGCCGCCGATAATATCCGTCACCCAGTGTACGCCGGAAATGATCCGTCCAACAACAGCCAGCACCATGAACACCCACATCATGACCTTCACCGCCGTACTCACGGGGCTTTTTTCTCCCGAAAGCCCCAGCACCACTAAAAAGCTCCCCAACACCGAGCAGCACAGCACCGTGTGGGACGAGGGGAAGGACGGCTCCGGCATGGTTTCGCCCGCTTCCAAAATCGGGCGCAGGTTGATGACCACGACCTCAAAAAATACATAGATCAAGCCCAGCAGAAAATAGAACGCGATCAGCACCAGCAGCACCTTGTTCACCTTTTTGAGGCTCCAGGTCTTCACAAACTGCAGCGGCGCACCGCAGCACAGCAAAAATCCCGCGCCCATGGAGCACCAGGCCAGCGTGTCCGTGAGTTTCGCCCAAACCAGATGCACATTTCCCATTCCTTTGACCGCACTGTTGAGCCGCGACAGGCCGATTCCGGTCTCGTTTGGGCCAATGGCTGCCACATCCACCGTTTTCACAAGCAAAATGAGCAGCAAAAACGCCGCAAAGCAGATCCCTGCAATCCTCCCGTTTTTACGGATCTCTTTTTCCATCCGATCCCCTCCAAGCCTGAAAATTCTTTGCAAGTATAGCATTTTTCCACAGGAGCGTCAATGAAACTGACAAAAATGTCATCTTTTCCCCAAAACCTCTTGCAACTTTTGCCAAAACCCTTATACTTATCTTTATATCATGGTATTCAGAAAGGAGCATTTCCCATGCTTTATTTATTGCAGAATGACCGCTTCACCGCCACCGTCGCCTCCAAGGGCGCCCAGCTCTGCTCCCTCAATGAAAAGAGCAGCGGAAAGGCCTACCTGTGGTACGGCGATTCCAAGGTCTGGTACGAACATTCCCCTCTGCTCTTCCCCGTGGTCGGCAGACTGATGAACGACCAGTATTCCTACAAGGGCAAGACCTACAAGATGCCCAAGCACGGCTTTGTCAAGAACGAAGAGTTTGCCGTGAAAGAGCAGTCCGAGACTTCCATCACCCTGCTTTTCACCGATTGGGAGAAGCATTTTGCCGACTATCCCTTCCGCTATGAGGTTGAAGTCACTCACACCCTGACCGACACCGGCGTTACCTCCTCCCACACCGTCCGCAATCTGGATGAGGAGCCCATGTTCTTCTCCTTCGGTGCACATCCCGGCATCAACCGCAACGGCGGCTATCTGGAATTTGAGAAGGAAGAAACCCTGAACGCCCGCGTCTTTGACAGGGAATCCTACATTGACGACAGAACCGTGCCCTTCCTCGACGGTGGCAAGGTGTTTGATCTGCCCAAGGACATTTTCGCTCATGGCCCCTTCATCCTCGAAAACTACAAGTCCTCCTATGTGGACGTCCACACCGGCATTGACGACGGCATTGTCCGCGTTTCCTATCCCGGCGTGCCCGTTCTCGGCCTCTGGGCAATGAACAACGCCCCCTACGTCTGCGTCGAACCGTGGTACGGCATTGACGACGACCACCACCAGACCGGCAACATCAACGAGAAGAAGGAAATCGTCTCCCTAAATGGCAAGGATACCTTCAATTTCTCCATTGCCATCGACATCATCAAGTAAATCCGGCATAATTCCATAGCATCCGGTTTCGGAATGCAGCAGAACGACCCCGGGGATAAACCCCGGGGTCGCTCTGCTGCGGGGCGCGGCGGAAATGCAGTATTCATCCATCTCCTGTGTGCCGCGCCCCCTTATCTTTTTGCTGTAACTGCAACAGGTACGACAAGACCCCCATTCGTCCGTTCTTTTTCGTTCCTGTTGCCTGTCCGCAATCCCTCCCGGGGGCGCGGCTCGCAACCGATTCCTGACCACTGTATTCACGCCGCGCCCCGCCAAATGCGCAGGGAGGGGGTTTATCCCCCTCCCTGCGCATTTGGCATTATCCCAGCTGTTTCGGCACATCGCCCGCAAAAGCCTTGAAATTCTCACAGACGATTTTGTCAATCACATCTTCCGGCAGATTAAGCCCTGTAACGTGCATTTTATTCCAGTCAAATTCGCCTTTCCCCAGTGCCTTGTAGGCCAGATTGAAGGCGGTTTCCGCGCTTAAATCATCCCCCATGTCGGTGTCCGACCCAAGCTGGATGCGATTCTGATACTTGATGAAGAACTCCCGCCAGCCATCATGGTCTTCCGTGAAGGCATCGTACATCTCCACACCGGGCGTAATGTCCAGCCGCACATCTTCATAAGTATCCAGCAACCATTCCGCGTGCTTGCGATCGTCCCCGCAGAAATACAGGTGCGCCAGGCAGGCTTTAAGCTTCGGATGCTTCGCCAGCACCTTTTCCACCATGCCGTAAAGCTCAGATAAGCTCTTGTAGCTGCCGTCCCCGTAGAACCAACCGTTTTCCACCGCCCAATCCGGCACTTTTTCTTTGTCCCAGAAGGTCGCCGGGTCTCCGCAGTGCCACAGAATCGGTGTGCCGGTTTCTTCCAGATAGGCAAACATCTTTTCAAACCGTTCATCGGATAAATCCACGCCCGTCTGCTTCTGACAGGTCGGCTTGGTCTCCAGGAACTTGATCCCGTCCGCCCCGTCCTTCAGCCACTTTTCAGCGTGCGCCTGATAATCCTCACAGGGATGCACCAGGCCCGCGAAAAAATAGCACCGCTTCGGGTCGGCGCGCTTTGCCGCCAGACATTGTTCATTGTTCACCGCGCCGCCCCAGCTTTTCATGCAGGACAGCGACAGCACCGCATATCCGTCATACCCGCGCTTATCCGCACACTCAATGAACCAGTTCTCCGGGAAATACTTGGTGTGCAGATGCCCGTCAATAATTTTTCTACCGTTAATCAAAATAATCCTCCTCCCCTTGTTTCATGTGAAACACTCCTAATCCAAACGAAGAACATCGTAAATGCGTTCCAGCTCCTCCGCCTTGTTGTAATGCAAGATGAGCTTGCCGCTTTTATCGCTGCCGATCAGCGAGACCTTCACGCCGAACCGCTTCCGGGCGGCTTCCTTCACCAATTCCAATTCGGCACAGCGCGTTTCCGCGTCCTGTTCCTTGGAATCCTTTTTTTCTTTGATGTTCTTTGCCAGTGCCTCAGTCTGCCGGACGTTCAAGCCCTTCGACACGACCATCTGCGCCAGCGCGGACATCTGTTTCTCGTCCCCCGCCGCTAAAATCGCCCGGGCGTGACCTTCAGAAAGGGTACCGACCTCCACCATTTCCGACACATCCTTGGGCAGCGTCAACAAGCGCAGCAAATTCGCCACCGCCGGGCGGCTTTTGCCCAGCCGTTTGCTGACCTGTTCCTGCGTCAGCCCGCATTGCTGCATCAGGCCTTCGATGGCCTTTGCGGTCTCGATGGCATTTAGGTCAGTGCGCTGGATGTTCTCGATCAGCGCCATTTCCATGCGCTGCACGTCCTCCAATTCCCGCACGATGCAGGGAATCTCGTTGAGCTCCGCCAGCCGCGCCGCACGCCAGCGGCGTTCGCCCGCGACAATGGAATACCGTTTTCCGTTGGGCACCACCACGATGGGCTGAATGATGCCTACAGATTTGATGGATTCCGCCAATGCTTCCAGCTCATGCGGCTCAAAAATCTTGCGGGGCTGCCCCGGATTGGGGTCCACATCCCTAAGCGGCAAAAGCTGCACCTTGTTTTCGCTGCCTTCCTCCTGCAGCACATCGCCAAAGAGCGCGTCAAAGCCTTTTCCCAGTCCGCCCATTGCTTTTGCCATTTCAGTCCACCCCGTTTTCTTTCAGAAATTCTTTTGTCAGGCTCTTGTAGGCCTGCGCCCCTGCGGAACGCCCGTCATAAAGGTTGATGGGCTGCCCGTAGGAGGGGGCTTCGCCCAAACGCACGTTGCGCGGGATGATGGTGGCATACACCTTGGAGCCGAAATACTTCTTTACCTCGTCCACCACCTGCACCGCCAGCTTGGTGCGCCCGTTGAACATCGTCATCACGATGCCCTCGATCTCTAAGGTCGGGTTCAGCCGCTTTTTGACCAGCCGCACGGTGTTCATGAGCTGCGAAAGCCCTTCCAATGCGTAATATTCGCACTGTATGGGAACCAGAATCGAGTTTGCCGCAGTCAGGGCGTTTAATGTCAGCAGCCCCAGCGACGGCGGACAGTCGATAAAAATGAAATCATAGAGCGGCGCGACGCTTTCCAATGCCTTGGAAAGAATATGCTCGCGGCTCAAAAAAGAGACCAGCTGAATTTCCGCGCCCGCCAATTCCGTCACGGAGGGCATAATATAGAGGTTTTTGACGCCGGTGGACAACACAACGTCCTGCACATCCTTATCATCGGTCAACACATTGTAAACCGATTGTTCCAGCGCATTGTGGTCGATGCCCAAGCCGCTGGTGGCGTTGCCCTGCGCGTCCAGGTCAACCAACAGCACCCGTTTCCCGGCCTCCGCCACATACGCCGCCAAGTTCACCGTTGTGGTGGTCTTGCCCACGCCGCCCTTCTGGTTGGCAACCGCGATCACTTTCGTCAAACTCCTCAATCCCCCGTTCCAAAGCAGTGTACTTTCCTATTATAGCGGATTTTGGCGCGATTGAGAAGAATTTTTTTCTGAATTTGTGCGTTTTCAGGAAACTAAGAAACCGCCTTTTGGGATGGAAAGATGAATTTCCAGGCCTTTTTCGGTCTCCACAGTGGAAATTTCCGCCGCCAACCCCGCTTCCTTCATCTGCCGGATAACACTTTTTATGGAGTTGAGATAAATGCGGTTGTCCCGCACCATGTTTTTGCATTTTGCCTCCTCGGGCTTTTCCTCCTCCTCGATGCCGTACATCCGGGTCAGAATCCGCTCCACCAGTTCCTCCGTGGCTTTCACGTTCAGGCTTTGGTGGATGATGCTGGACAGTACCTTCATCTGCATTTCCTCATCGTGCAGACGGAGCAGTGCACGGGCGTGGCGTTCGCTCAAGCCGTACTGGATGAGCAGGCGTTTCACCTTCACCGGGAGCTTGAGTATGCGCATTTTGTTGGCAATGGTGGATTGGTTCTTCCCCAGCCGCCGTGCCAGCTCGTCCTGCGACAGTCCGTGGTCGTGGATGAGATTCAAATAACCCTCCGCTTCCTCGAAATAATGTAAATTCTCTCTTTGCAGATTTTCCATCATCGCCACCACCGCGCTGTCCTGCTCATAGGAGGAAAACACAATCGCATCGATTTCATTAAGTCCTGCCAATTTGCTGGCACGCAGCCGCCGTTCCCCTGCGATGAGTTCATATTTTCCGTTTTCTACCTTTCGCACGCTGATGGGCTGCAAAAGTCCGTATTGCCGGATAGATGCGGACAGCTCTTCCAGCGCTTCGTTGGAGAAAATGCGCCGGGGCTGGTAAGGGTTCGGGCGAATGGCCTCTATGGGAATGCGGGCGATCTCGCGCTCTTTGATTTTCAGACTGTGCTTGCCGTTCTGTTCCTGCATATTCCTCTTCCTCTCTTTGTTTGTGTTTCATGTGAAACAACGGGTACCGTCAGGGGGTGCGGGGCGCAGCCCCGCACCCCGCCCGCTCCCAAGACCCGGGGTTTACCCCCGGGTCTTGGGAGCGGGCAACAAATCCCGTTTCTCCCGAAATATCTTGGAGATTCTGTTGAAATTATCCATAATCTTAGGGAAAAAAGCAAGAAAAACCGTTCGACCGAAACACCCTTATTTCTCAATTCTTCGACAATATCCTACGCGCATCTATACATTTTGTACGCGATTGTAGTGCTTTCTGTCTATCATTGACACAAAATGAATAGCGATTTCTTGTCCCGTAAAGACGAAAATGCCACCCCGAAAGGCCGCATAACGCTTCGCGTCATGCGGCCTTTCGGGGTGGCGGGCGCGACAATTTATATGGCATTAGCCCATCTGCACGTTGTCGCGCCCCTCCATGCTTTGCAGTTCATCCAACAGGAACGAAAAGTCACCTCCGCAGCCGTTCCTTTCCTTGGGCGCCGTCGAGGCGCCCCGCGACCAGAGACCCCCTGTAAGAAGCTACGCTTCTTACAGGGGGTCTCTGGTCAGCGCCCGTACCTGTTTCTTTTTCATACATAGAAGAAATTACAGTGGTTGTTTTGCCGGCGTACCCGCCTTGCGCGGATAAGTCTTCGGCGTTCCGCTGACCTTCTCCACCACAAAAAGATTGTGCTGCCAGTCCCGATTCGGTACCGAATAGGCAATCGGCTCCTTTGCCTTTCCTCCCAATAGGAAGATCGCCTTCTTCGCCGCCAGCGCTTCCTCCTCCACGCCGGGGCCTTTCCAGCAGATCGCCTGTCCCCCGCGCTTTACGCAGGGCAGCAGATATTCCATCAGCGGGGACAGCCCCGCCACCGCTCTGGCCACGGCGAAATCAAAGGTTTCCCGATATACCGGGTTTCTCCCGAAATCCTCCGCCCGTGCGTGGACGATCTCCGCTTGCAGCCCTAACTTTTCCAGCGTTTCACGGATGAAATTGAGCCGCTTTTCCAGCGAATCCACCAAGGTGATGCGCAGATCAGGCCGCGCAATGAGAAGCGGCAGTCCGGGAAAGCCCGCGCCGGTGCCTACATCCACCAATTTCGCCTTGTCCGGCAGCAGTCCAAGTCCTACCGGCGCGATGCAGTCCAGAAAGTGCCGATCCACGGCTTCCTCGGGTTCCAGCACGGCGGTCAGGTTCATTTTCTCGTTTCCGATTTTAAGCAGATTATAATAGAGAGCGAAGCGTTCCGCGGCAGCATCGTCCAGGGCAACGCCCATCTGCCCGGCTCCGGCCTTCACACGTTCCGCGATCATGCCTTCCCCTCCCTTCGTAACTGCTCCAATTTGATGAGCAGCACCGCAATGTCCCCGGGCGAAACGCCGGAAATTCTACCCGCCGCGCCGATGGTCTCCGGGCGGAGCTTCGACAGCTTCTGCCGCGCTTCAATGCGTATTCCTGTTATTAAATCATAATCAATATCAGCGGGAATCCTCTGGCTCTCCGTCCTTCTGAATTCCTCCACCTGCTTTTCCTGCCGGGTCAAATATCCCTCATATTTAAGGAAAATCTCCACTTGCTCCTTCACTTCGTCCCGCACTTCCGGCACATTTTCACAGACCTTTTGCAGTGCTTCATAGCTTCCGTCCGTGCGGCGCAGGAAATCCGCCGCTGTGATGCCCGCAGGCACGGATACCCCCGGAAGAATGGCTGCCGCCTGAGAACCGTTTAGGTGAATGCTTTTCAGCAATGCCAGCAGCTCGTCCGTGTCCTTCTTTTTGGCCAACATTTTTTCATAGCGTTTGCGGGACGCCAGACCGACCTGATAGCCGATCTCGGTCAAACGCAGGTCGGCATTGTCCTGCCGCAGCAGCAGACGGTATTCGGCGCGGGAGGTCATCATGCGGTAGGGCTCGTTGGTGCCCTTGCCCGTCAGGTCGTCCACCAGCACGCCGATGTACGCATCGGCGCGGGTCAGCACCATGGGTTCCCGGTTTTCCAGTTTTAAGGCGCAGTTGATGCCCGCATACAGCCCCTGCGCGGCGGCTTCCTCATAGCCGGAGGAACCGTTGATCTGCCCCGCAAAAAAGAGGTTCGCAATGTGCTTGGCTTCCAGCGTGTTTTTGAGCTGCGTCGGGTCGATGCAGTCATATTCGATGGCGTAGGCGAGCCGCGTTAATTCAACTTTCTCCAACCCCGGAATGGAGCGGTAAATGCGCCACTGCACGTCCTCCGGCATGGAGGACGACATCCCCTGCACATACCATTCTTCGGTTCCGAGGCCTTCCGGCTCCAAGAACAGCGGATGCCGGTCGCGGTCGGCAAAGCGCACCACCTTGTCCTCGATGGACGGGCAATACCGAGGGCCGATGCCGTGAATGTCGCCGGAATAAAGCGGCGCACGGGAAAGGTTTTCGCGGATGATCTTATGGGTCTCTTGTGTGGTGTAGCCTAAGAAGCAGGACACCTGCTCCTTTTCAAGATCGCCGGAGAGAAAGGAGAAGGGCACGATTTTTTCGTCCCCGGGCTGTTCCTCGAATTTGGAAAAGTCGATGGTGTTCTTATCCACGCGGGCGGGGGTGCCGGTCTTAAAACGCCGCAGCGGAAAGCCCAGCTTTTCCAGCGAATCGGACAGATATTTGGCGTTTCCCAAGCCGGAAGGCCCCGAATCGGTGTGGGTCTCCCCCACGATGCAACGGGATTTCAGGTAGACACCGGTAGCCAAGATGGCCGCCTTGCAGGGATAGACCGCGCCTGTGACGGTGGAAACCGATGTGACACACCCGTTTTCCTCGGTGATCTCCTTGGCTTCCCCCTGCCGCAGGGTCAGGTTTTCCTGATGCTGGATGGCGTGCAGCATCCGCTTCTGATATTCCTTCTTGTCCGCTTGGGCGCGGAGGGAATGCACCGCCGGCCCCTTGCCCGTGTTGAGCATCCGGGACTGGATGAAGGTATCGTCGATGGCGCGCCCCATTTCGCCGCCCAGCGCGTCCAATTCCCGCACCAGATGCCCCTTTGCCGTGCCGCCGATGGACGGATTGCAGGGCATTAAGGCCACGCCGTCAATGTTCAGCGTGAGCAGCAGGGTCTTGTGTCCCAGTCGGGCACAGGCCAGCGCAGCCTCGCACCCGGCATGACCCGCGCCGATGACCACAACATCGTAAGTTTCAGAAAAAGGTGTAATCATTCGTTTTCATCTCCGGGATGAGTGTCAGTGAAAAAAGAGTTCATTTATTTCGGTTCCGGTTATTTTCCGAGACAGAATTTCGCAAAAATGCGGTCGATCACATCTTCCGTCGTGTTCTCGCCGGTGATGCTTCCCAGCGTTTCCCATGCGTTGCGCAGGTCTAAGGCGGCGCAGTCCAAGGTCAATGTTGACAGGGCGGAAAGCGCGGCATCGAGGCTTTTTACTGCATTTCTCGCGGCTTCGATGTGCCGTTCGTTGGTCAGGTACGCATCCTCCGGGGATGCGCCGTGCAGCGCGGTTTCATAGAGGGTCTCGCGGAGCTCCTCCACGCCGTTGCCGCACTTGGCGGAGGTCACGACAATGCGTGCGCCGGGGTAAAGCTCGGACAGTTGTTTCACATGAAGCACTGTCTTCAAGTCGCTCTTGTTGAGCGCAATGACCAGCGGCAGATTTTCCCGTAAAATCAGGGATTTTTCCTCCGTGTCCGGCTCTCTTGTGCCGTCTAAGACCAACAGCACCACATCGGCAGAATCCACTTCCTGCCGTGCCAAATCAATCCCGATCCTTTCCACGGTGTCGGGCGACTGACGCAGACCCGCCGTGTCGATGAGCTGCACGGGCAGACCGTTTAGGTTGAGCTGTTCCCGCAGTACATCCCTTGTGGTGCCGGGCACATCGGTGACGATGGCACGCTGCTCCCGCAGCAGCGCGTTGAGCAGGGAGGATTTCCCGGTATTCGGGCTGCCGCAGAGCACGATGCGCACGCCGTTGTTGAGCATTTTCCCGGCCTTGGCGTTTTTGAGGGCACTTTGCAGCTCGCTTTGCACCGCAAGCACCTCCGCCCGCGCTTTGTCGGCGGTGAGGTCTTCAATGTCCTCATCGGGATAATCCAAAAAGGCTTCCAGATAGGCAATAGTATCAAGTAACCGGCTTTGCAGGGCGTGAATCCGCTTGGAGAGAAAGCCCTTCATCTGGCGCAGACCCGACCTTGCGGCTTCTTGGGTTCTTGCGGAGATCAGGTCCATCACCGATTCGGCTTGGGATAGGTCAATTCTTCCGCCCAAAAAGGCACGTTTGGTAAACTCCCCCGGTTCGGCCAGCCTTGCGCCGCTTTGCAGCACGGCGGAAAGCACGGCATTTGCGGTGACGGAGCCGCCGTGGCACTGGATTTCCGCCACATCCTCGGTGGTATAGGTGTGCGGCGCAGGCATGAAGACCGCCATGCACTCATCAAGCGGATTTCCGTTCAGCACAGCATTTCCGTAGGTGAGATAGCGGTTTTTCATGGGTTTCCCCGATTTTGGCACAAAAACCCGGTTCAGCACATTTTTAGCGTTTTCCCCGGAAATGCGAATAATAGCAATGCCGGAGGCGCCCAGCGCGGTGGCGACAGATGCAATGGTATCCATAAATTGATCACCTGATTGGAAAAAGAGCGTCCGATTGTCAAGACGCTCTTTGTAGGTTCGGTAAGGCGAAACCGTCATAAACGGTTTCAGATATGTGCAAGGGGTTAGTCCTTCTTTAAGGTGATGACCACGCGGCGGTTGGGTTCTTCGCCCTCGGAGTGGGTGGTGACATAGGGGTTATCCTGCAGGGCGGAATGGAGAATGCGGCGCTCGTAGGGATTCATGGGTTCCAGCACCATGCGGCGGCCGGTCTTTGCGACCTTGGAGGCCATGCGGTTGGCCAGGGCGATCAGGGTCTGCTCGCGCTTGGCGCGGTAGCCTTCGGTGTCCAGCGTCACGCGGATGTAATCCTTGGAATCCTTGTTGACCTGCAGAGAGGTTAAGTATTGCAGCGCGTCCAATGTCTCTCCGCGGTGGCCGATGAGGATGCCCTGAGAATCGCCGTTCATGTTGATGAGCATGGAATCCTCTTCCTGGGAAATGTCAAAGGTGACGGAAAGTCCCATGAGCTCGGTTAAGTTTTTCAGGAAGTCTTCGGCGCGGGAGGCGGTGGTGTCCTTTTCGGTGAGCAGCAGTTTGTAGGGCTTGGCGCCGATACCAAGGAAGCCCTTGGTGCCTTCCTCTAAGGTCTGCACTTCGACCTGAGAGGACTGCAGCCCCATCTGGGCAAGGCCGTTCATCAGCGCTTCTTCATAGGTTTTTCCGGTAATTTCCAGTGTTTTCATCTATTTTTTCCTCCGATTTTCAGGCGGTTGATTTTGTTGAAACGGTTTACTTGTTTTCCAGAGCTTTCTTTTCTTCCTTCTTCTTCGCAACCAGGTTGAAGATCACATAGGTCACGATGGTGTAGATATTGGAGGTGACCCAGTAGACGGAGAAGGCGGCGTTATACTGCCAGCAGAAGAAGACGGAGATGAGCGGGAACATATAGGACATGAGCTTCTGCTGCTGCGCCTGCTGGGAGGCGGGAGAAGAAGGGTTGTTCTTCTGCTGACCGTTCATGAGCCAGGTGGTGAAATACTGGGAACCGCCGGCCAGCAGCGGCAGGATCGCCCAGCCGTTGGCGGCGCCGTTGTTGTAAAGCTCCATCATGGGCTTCATCACGGTTTCGTAATTGGCCTTGACGGTGGCAATCACATCGGAGGTGAGCACGGCAGAGTTCTTCACAGCAGAAATGGTGCCGGAGATGGTGGAAAGGTCGGGAATGACGGCGGCGGAAATGTTATCCGGCTGCCAGATGTTCTTGATCCACAAAAAGGACTGGGGAATGTAGGTGTTGCCCGCGGCCACGGTGTTGACCATCTCCACGACCTGCTCGGCGGCGATGTGGCGCATCACGGCGAACATGGCAAAGAGAATGGGCATCTGGATGAGGATGGGAAGGCAGCCGGCCATGGGATTGATGTGCTCCTTTTTATAGAGCTCCATGGTCTTCTGGTTCTTCTTCTCGGGATCCTTTTCGTACTTCTTGTTGATCTCTTCCAGCATGGGCTGAATCTTCTGTGTCTTATACATAGAAGAGCGCTGCTTCAGATCCAGAGGCAGCAGGATGAGCTTGATGACCAGGGTAAAGAGCATGATGGCCACGCCATAATTGCCCACAAACCCATAGATGGTATCAAGGATCCAGCGAAGGGGAGTGGTAATGATGTTCAATTTTCGTGGTTCCTCCCAAATATATTCAAGGCCTGTTTTTGGTTGCCTTGGTTGCAAAGTTAGTTAATGAATACTGAATAATGAATAATAAGGAACGAAGGTACGGGCTGCGCACCCGACGAACTTTTCATTATTCATTTTTAAGTTTTCAGTCTTCATTATTCATTAGCGGCGCTTGTGCCGCCTCGTGGTTTAGTTAATGAATACTGAATAATGAATATTGAATAATGAATAATTAGGAACGAAGGTACGATACATACACCCGACGAACTTCTCATTATTCATTTTTAAGTTTTCAGTCTTCATTATTCATTAGCGGTACTTGTGCCGCCTCGTGGTTTAGTTAATGAATACTGAAAAATGAATATTGAATATTGAATAATAAGGAACGAAGGTACGGTACATATACCCGACGAACTTCTCATTATTCATTTTTAAGTTTTCAGTCTTCATTATTCATTAGCGGCGCTTGTGCCGCCTCATGGCACCGGGTCATATCCGCCGTCGTTCCACGGGTGACAGCGGAGAATCCTTTTGATTGCAAGCCAGCCGCCCTTTGCCGCGCCGTACTTGGAAATGGCCTCGTAGGCGTAGGCGGAGCAGGTGGGGTAAAACCGGCAGGTGGGACGGGGCTTTAGCGGGGAAATAAACCGCTGATAGAAGCGGATGCAATGCAGCATTGCTTTTTTCATATAAGTGGCAGTTAATTTTCTTCCTTCAATAGGTTCTGTCTGCGCAGGGCGTAGAGCATACTTGCCTGCACATCGGAAAAGGGGCAATCGTTGATGGCGTCCTTGGCGATGAAAACGTAGTAACCGCACTTGAGCTGCGGGATGTAGGGACGAACGGCCTCGCGCAGGTAGCGCTTGGCGTGGTTGCGGTGCACGGCGTTGCCCAGCTTCTTGCTGACGGAAAAGCCGATTTTGAGCTTCCCCTGCCGCACGAAAAGCAGCCGGAATTCCTTACAGGAAATGCCCTTGCCCTTGTGATAGACGTAACCAAAGGCAGAATGCTTCTTGAGCGAATAGATTCTTTTCATAGTGCCATATACAGAAAAAAAGCAGACGGGGCTGCAAGACGGACACGTTCATCGTTCCCTGTGCAGCCCGAACGCTTTTTCATCCATGTGTGTTTGATTACACGGTTAAGGTCTTGCGGCCCTTGGCGCGACGACGAGCGAGAACAGCGCGGCCGTTCTTGGTCTTCATACGGGCACGGAAGCCGTGAACCTTGGCTCTCTGGCACTTCTTAGGCTGATAGGTCATCCACATTGTTTTTCACACCCCTTTAGAATTCAGTCCTGCCTACAAAACAGCTATTGTATTATAAAGCCTTCTTAGGCAAGCTGTCAAGACGGCATATAATTTTTTACATCTTTCCCGCATTCCCTTTGAAAAAAACGCCTAAACGAGTGAATTTATTTCCAAGTTATTTCAAAATCATTCAATGTGTATGATTGTGGAAAACTTCTTCAAAAACCGTTGCAATGCGGCAGGTTTTTTGTTATCATGAGCGATGAACCCCTGAAAAACGGGGCGTTTGCCAAAAAAGTTATCCACAGGTTGTGGATAAATCTGTGGATAAAGCGAACAAAATCCTGGACTTTATCAAACGTTTGTACGCTTAACTGCGTATTTGAACAGATACAAAACGGCGCGTGGATCTTCTGCACACGCTCTTTGGAGGAATAGATTGTGGAAAACCTGGTCATAAACAAAGCAAAAGAAACTTGGGAGAAGGCTTCTCTTCTTATTAAAAAGCAGGTCTCCGTGCAGTCCTGGCACAACTGGTTCGAGAGCATCGAGGCTGTTGGATACAGTGGGGATAACCTGCTTTTGCTGGTGGGGAACGATTTTCAGAAAAATACAATCTTAACATTGCACGGCACCATCATTAGGGCGGCCATCGCAAACGTGACCGGCGGCAGCGGCAATTTCGAGCTCACCATCGTGCGTCCCGAGACCGCGCCAACTCCCGCACCCACCGTGCAAAAGCCCGTCACCTCCGCGACGCTGAACCCCAAATACACCTTTGCCAACTATGTTATCGGCAAGTCCAACAACTTTGCCCACGCCGCGGCCAAGGCGGTCTCCGAAAACCCGGGCAATTCCTATAACCCGCTGTTCCTCTATTCCGGCGTTGGTCTGGGCAAAACACACCTTATGCACGCCATCGGAAACGCTATACTGGAAAAGAACCCGGAGGCCAATATTCTGTATATCACCTCCGAAACCTTCACCAATGACCTGATCACCGCGATCTCCAACAACACGACGGTTCGGTTCCGCGAGCGGTATCGCAACGTGGATGTGCTGATGGTGGACGACATTCAGTTCATCGCGGGCAAGGAGCAGACCCAGGAGGAATTTTTCCACACCTTCAATGCTCTGTATGAAGCGCGCAAGCAGATTGTCATCTGCTCCGATAAGCATCCCAAGGACATTCCCACGTTGGAGGAGCGGCTGCGCTCCCGTTTTGAGTGGGGACTGACCGCCGACATTTCCAAGCCCGATCTGGAAACGAGGATTGCCATCCTGCGCAAAAAGGCGGAACTGGAGCATCTGTCCGTACCCGATGAGGTCAACATCTACATCGCGGGCAAGATCGAGAGCAACATCAGAGAACTGGAAGGCTGCTTAACCAGAGTGCTGGCTTACGCCAATTTAGTGCAATCGCCCGTGACGCAGGAATTGGCTATGGAAGCGCTGCAGGATGTGCTGCCCATCCGCGATCCCCGGCGCATCACCCCCGATCTCATCATGGGCGTGGTTTCGGGCTATTATCAGGTGTCCGTGGACGCCATGAAGAGCAAGAACAGAAGCCGCGAGATCACCGTACCCCGGCAGATGGCCATGTACCTGATCCGCGAGATGAACGGAATGTCCCTGCCCTCCATCGGCGGCATTTTCGACCGCGACCACACTACCGTTCTGCACTCCTGCGACAAGATGGAATCCGACATCAAAAAAGACCCCATGATCCGCAATACCGTGGAAATGCTCAAAAAGCGCATCAACGAAGCACAGTAAAAAGTGAAATATTTTTCTTGCGGAAAATGTGAAATACAACAGGCGCAAGGCGCTGTCGTGTGAAATATGGGGCGCTACGCTTCCCATGTGAAGGCTCCCTCAGTCACCTGCGGTGACAGCTTCTCGGCTGCGGCCTCGGTCAGCCCGGCTCTGACAGTCCACTGGACTGTCATTCACTACCGGGCACTGCTACGCAGCCCCGCAAGCGGATGAGCCAAGCTCGACGCGCGTGTGAGAAGAAAGGTACGTCAGTGAACGCAAAGCCGTCACGGTAATCTCATTTGACGCTGAAGCGTCAAATTTCACATCCCGAAGGGATATTTCACATGAACCGCAAGGTTCATATTTCACATTCCGTCAGGAATATTTCACTTTCATATACCCTGCATCAGAGGAGGAAAACCCTTTATGAAATTCATCAGCCAGAAGGAAGACCTGATCTCCGGCTTATCCATCGCCTCCAAGGCCTCCGCGGCACGCTCTCCGCAGCCCGTGTTGGAGTGCGTTTCCATGACCGCCAATTCCACAGGCCTGCATTTGCAGTGTACCGATCTGCAGATGGGCATTGAAACCGATGTGCCCGCCACCGTGTCCGAGGAAGGCAGAGTGCTGCTCAACGCAAGACTTTTTTATGAGATCGTAAGAAAACTGCCCGAGGGCGAAGTGACGGTCTCCGTCTCCGCCGCCAACCGCGCCACCATTTCCGCCGGCGGCTCCAAGACCACCCTGCAGGGAATGTCCCCGGTGGATTTTCCCCAGATGCCCTATGTTTCCACCGACGATCCCATACTTGTTTCCGAAAGACTGCTGCGCGATATGATCTTAAAGACCGGCTTTGCCGTGGCGCAGGAGGACACCCGCCCCATCTTGATGGGCATCAATATGGAGATCGAGGGTGATTCCATCACCCTAACAGCTTTGGACGGCTTCCGTCTGGCGCGCCGCATCGGGCATTTGACCGCCGAGACCAAGACCTGCTCTGCTGTGGTCTCCGGCAGGTATTTCTTAGAGGTTGCCAAAATATTGGGCGAAAACGAGGAAGACATCACCCTGTATCTTTCCGACACGCATCTGAAGGTGCGCACCAAGAACGCCACCCTCATTCTGCGGCTGCTGGAAGGCGAATTTATCAAGTATCGTCAGCTGCTCCCCGCCGTGTATGCCATCACTACCCGGCTTTCCCGTGGCGAGTTGGCGGACTGCATCGACCGCGCATCCTTAATGGCGCGGGAAGGCAAGAGCAATCTGCTCAAATTTGCCATCGGGCAGGACACCTTGACCATCACCTCCAATTCCGAGATGGGCGATGTGTTTGAGCAGATGAACTGCGAGACCATCGGCAAGGACATTGACATTGCCTTTAATGTCCGCTACATCACCGAGGCCGTGCGCTCCATCGACGATGAGCAGTTCATCATCAAGCTGAACTCCAACATCACCCCCTGCGTGCTGGTGCCCACCGAGGGAGAGGATTTCCTCTATCTGGTGCTGCCCGTGAGAACCCTGTAATTCATCCATTCCCGTAGGGGAGGGGTCGCCCCTCCCCTACATTTTCATATAGAAGGAACATTTATGCTCATCACAAGTCTGTCTTTACAGAATTTCCGCTCCTATGAATCCTGCCTTTTCACGCCTGACCCGGGCATCAATCTGATTATCGGGGAAAACGCCCAAGGGAAGACGAACCTGCTGGAAGCGGTTTTTTACTGCTGCTTCGGGCGCTCCCACCGCACGGCGAAGGACAAGGAAATGATCGCCTATGAAAGCGACGAATCGCGCATCACGCTCCATTCCGTGAAGACCGATACAGCGCACAAACTGCAGATTCGCCTGTCCAAAGAGGAAGGACGCACCATCCGCGCCGACGATCTGCCCCTATCCCGCATTGGGGATTTGATAGGGCTGCTCAACTGTGTGCTGTTCGCACCGGAGCATCTCTCCATCGTAAAGGAAGGCCCCGCCGAGCGGAGGAGGTTCATGGATATGGAATTATCTCAGACCTATCCTGCCTATTTTTTCGTGCTGCAACAGTATATGCGGGTGCTCAGGCAGCGCAATATGCTGCTTAAATCCATAAAAGATTCCCCGGAGCTTCTGCAAACGCTGCCGATCTGGAATCAGCAGCTTGCAAGCAACGGTTTTAAGCTCATGCAGTACCGGGAGGCCTTCTGCAAGCATTTGTCCAATCTGGCGCAGGAAAATCACCGGGACATTTCCGGCGGTAAGGAAACGCTGAATGTTTCCTACACGCCGGACTGCGATGTGCAGGACGAAAACGGGCTTTATGAAAAAATCGAAAGGGCGCAGAGCGAGGATCTGCGGAAATATACAACCACCTGCGGCCCCCACCGCGACGAAATGGCGCTGACGTTGGACAGAAAGGAAATCCGCGCCTTCGGTTCCCAGGGGCAGCAGCGCACCGCCGCACTGGCGCTGAAATTGTCCGAACTGGATCTGATCCGCAGGGAAACGAACGAGTGGCCGATCCTCATGCTGGACGATGTGATGAGTGAGCTTGACGAAAAGCGGCAGCAGTATCTGCTGGAACGGATTCTTCCCGTGCAGACGCTGGTGACGGCCACCCAGGAGGGACTTTCCTGGCCGAAAGCGAAAAAGTTCACGGTGACAAAAGGGCAAATCCTGACCGAATAACAAAAAAAGTCTGTTTTCCAAAATCGGAAACAGGCTTTTTTGCCGTATTTACAAAGAATTTCCTCCATATTTGTGTCCGGCAGCCTTCTGATTTTCTATATCTTCCCGATCGGCAGACAGAATCATTTGCCTGTGTGGAAAACAAATTGACCTGATCCCGTTTTTTGTTTGTATTTGTCTGCGAAGGGGAAGGACAAAAGAGCTTACGGAAAAACGCATACAGATAAAGGGTTGAAGAAGATTTATATTGTCATCGTAGAAGTAATAGTGCTGTGAAAACTGTGGAAAGGGTTAAAAAATGCGTCAGACAAAGAAAAAACGTGTTGCGGGAAATGTGGAGAAGCAGAGAAAATATACACACAGGGGGAAGGGTTATCCACAGGGGAAGGAGGAGGGAGAAAGAGGAAAGGCTGAAATGGATGCGACATTTTAGAGAAATGAAGATGAAAATGCGGAAAAGCGTGCGCAGGGAAAGAAGCGACAGAATGTTTTTCCACAAAAGATGAGGGATGGGGAAAAATTCATGACTGCCATTTCCACAGCTTGTGGAAAACGGAAACGGACGCTAAAACAAGACAAAACGGGTTCTTACCGCGAAAAAAATAATGCTTGTCTCATAAAAGTTTTCCACAGTTTGTGCGTAACCTGTGCAAAAAGCGAACATTTGACCGCATTTGAAACACTTTTGAAATATGAATACGATATTTTTTTCATAAATGGGAACAGAAATGTGATTTTTTCCTGTTTTCCTTGGAAATTGCGGGAATGTATGCTATAATACAGGAACAAATTCCCAAATGCAAGCGTATTTTACGCAGAAGGGAAGCAAGGAGGTTTTAAGGATGTCTGATCTTTCCCTGCACGACTGCATTCAGACCCGAAAAAAGCATCCCTGCGGCAGCGACAAATGGGAGGTCACAAGGGTCGGCGCGGACGTCAAGATCAAATGCCTGGGCTGCGGGCGCATCGTGATGCTGGAACGCGGCGAGTTTGAAAAGCGCATGAAGAAAAATTTCGGGCAGATGGAACATAAGGATGAAGAATAGCCCGAAAAAAGGAGAAAGTTATCTGTTTATGGAAAACCAGATTGAAAATCAGGAAAACAAGGTCAAAAAAAGGAGCAAAAAGCAGGACACCATCGAGTGGATTCTGACCTTTGTGGTGCCTATTGTACTGGCGCTGCTCATTCACAATTTTCTGTTCACCTTTGCCATGGTGGACGGCACCTCCATGCTGGACACCTTCCAGAGCGACAACATAACGGGCGTGTCGCGGCTCTACCGCTTCAACTGCGAGCCGAAGCGCGGCGAAGTGCTCACGGTGCATTATGACGAGGGACGCAAGCTCTACATCAAGCGCGTCATCGGTCTGCCCGGGGAAAAGGTGGAACTCAAGGGCGGTACGCTGTATATCAACGATGAACCCATGATCGAGAGCTACTTGACCCGCATCGACGAGCGGGATTTCGGCCCCTATTATGTGGGGGAGGATGAGATTTTCGTGATGGGGGACAATCGCCCGGTGTCCAATGACAGTAGGTATGTAGGGGCAATCCCGATGGATTACATTTACGGCAAGGTCATTTTTGTGGCCTATCCGTTTAATCAGATGCGGCTGACAAATAAACTGCCGGTGTACGATTAAAAAAATAATGAAGACTGAAAACTGAATAATGAATAATGAATAATGAAGAAGCAGGGACGAAGAAGGTTCTTGGTTCTTCATTTTTATGTTGCGGGAAAACGGAAAAGAGAGTATGATATACAGTGAAAAAATAGGATTTTCAAGGAGGAAAACGGCATGAATACAAAGGAAAAAATCTTAGAATGGGTAAAGGCGCACGAGAGAGAATACATCGAAGACTTGGCAAAGCTCATCGAGGTGGATTCCGCAAAGGGCGCGGCGAAGGAAAATATGCCCTTTGGCGAGGGCTGTGCGAAGGTGCTGTCCGTGATGGAGGGCATCATGGAGAAAAACGGCTTTGCGCCGATGAACGACGACAATTACGTTGTGACCTGCGATCTGAACGGGCAGGAGACCGAGCTGGGGATTTTGGCGCATTTGGACATTGTGCCCGTGGGTGACGGCTGGGACTATGACCCGCTGAAGCTTTCCGAGGACGAGAAGAACCTCTACGGCAGAGGCACCGCGGACGACAAGGGCCCGGCATTGGCGGGACTTTATGCCATGCGCTGTGTCCGCGAGCTGGGTCTGCCCGTGACGAAAAACGCAAAGCTCATCTTGGGCGCGGACGAGGAATGCGGTTCTTCCGACATTCGCCACTATTTCGCGCACTATCCCGTGCCGCCGATGATGGTTTCCCCCGATGCGGACTATCCCATCATCAACATCGAAAAGGGCGGCGTGCACTGCAAGGGCTCCGCTTCTCTGCCTGTGGAAACCGTGCTGCCCCGAGTGGGCTGGGTGGATGCGGGGATTAAGATCAATGTGATTCCCGCCTCCTGCAAGGCCAAAGTGCTGGGAATGACAAAGGAAGAGGTCGAGGGCTATTTTGCCAAGGCGGAAAATGAGACCAAGGCGACTTACAAGGCGGAAAACGACGGAGACGGCGTGATCATCACTTCTTTCGGTGTCAATGCCCACGCTTCCCTTCCCGAAGGCGGCAACAATGCGCTGACCGCGCTTAATCATCTGCTGTGTGCCCTGCCTTTGAAGGGCGAGGCGGCCAGACTTCTTAAAAACCTGTACGAAATCTTCCCCCACGGCGATTACTACGGCAAGGCAGCCGGGGTCGCCATGGAGGACGAGGTTTCCGGCAAGCTGACCATGACGCTGGATATGCTCTTTGTGAATGAAAAGGGCATCCGCGCCGAGGCGGACTGCCGTGCGCCCATTTGCGCCACGGAGGAAAATCTGGTTAAGGTGATGGAAAAGCGGTATGCCGATGCCGGCTTTGTGATGGACGGCGGGGAAAAGCCCGAGCCGCACTATGTTCCGGCGGACACGGAGCTTGTCAGAAACCTGCTGGACATTTATACGGAATACACCGGCACAAAGGGCGAGTGCATCGCCATCGGCGGCGGCACTTATGTGCACCACTTCGACAACGGCGTGGCGTTCGGCCCCGTGATGCCGGGGATCGAGACGCATTTGCACGGCGCGAACGAGTTTATGCCCAAGGATAATCTGTGGATCACCATTGCCATGTATGCACAGGCGATTGTGAATCTGTGCAGATAACAGGTACGGGCGCTAACCTTCCCACCCACCCCACAAGGGGGTGGGTGGGAAGGCCGCGGGAGCCCTCGACGGGCTCCGGGGACCCTCTCAGTCAAATCTGCAACGCAGATTTGACAGCTCCCCCACAAGTGGGGGAGCCTTACGCCTGCGGGCGGGAAAAACGCCCCTTCAGTCACCTGCGGTGACAGCTTCCCCACTGCGGTGGGGAAGCCTATCGCGCTGCGGCGCGGAAAGAAACGGATAATTGTATGGAACGGAAAGTTTTTCTTTATGACACAACGCTCCGGGACGGGGCGCAGGGACACGCGGTAACGTTCTCCTTGCAGGACAAGCTGGAGATTGCGCGAAAGCTGGACGAAGCGGGGATGAACTTCATTGAGGGCGGAAATCCGCAGAGCAATCCCAGGGACGCCGAGCTTTTTGAAGTGCTCAGAAAAGAGCCGCTGAAAAACGCTTCTCTGGTCGCCTTCGGCTCCACCTGCCGGGTGGGCGCAAAGGCAAGCGAGGATGAGGGGCTTAATTTGCTGTGCGCTCTTTCCTGCCCGTGCGTCTCGATTGTCGGCAAGTCCTCGGCGTTTCATGTGCGCGAGGTGCTCAAAACCACTTTGGAAGAAAATCTGCGGATGATTACAGATTCCGTTTGTGTGCTCAAAAAAGCGGGAAAAACGGTGTTTTTTGACGCGGAGCACTTTTTTGACGGGTATACGGACGATGCCGATTATGCGCTTTCCACGCTGAAAGCGGCCATGGATGCGGGCGCGGATTATCTTATTTTGTGCGACACAAACGGCGGAACGCTGCCGGAGGATGTGCGCAACGTGGTGGACGCGGTTGCGCCGCTTTATCCGGGAAAACTGGGCATTCACGCGCACAACGACTGCGGCACGGCGGTAGCCTGCTCGCTGACGGCGGTGCGCCGGGGCGTGTCCGTTGTGCAGGGGACTGTAAACGGGCTGGGCGAGAGGTGCGGAAACGCCGACCTGACCTGTGTGATTCCGAATTTAGTGCTGAAAATGGGGATTTCCTGCTTTCCGCAGGTGAACAGGATCACGGAGATTTCGGAATTTGTGTCGTCGGTGGCGAACCTCACCCACGACATTCGGATGCCCTACGTCGGCGAGGCGGCCTTCACCCACAAGGGCGGGATGCACATTGACGGGGTGATGAAGAATCCGCGCTCCTTTGAGCACGTTCTGCCGGAGGAGGTGGGCAACGCCCGCGCCTTTGCGCTGTCGGACTTATCCGGGCGCGCACTGCTGCTGCCGAAATTGCAGAAGGTGGAGCCGACCCTGACGCGGGAATCGCCGGAATTGGAAATGCTCTACAAGCGGCTCAAAAAAATGGAATATCTGGGCTACCAGTTCGAGGACGCGGAGGATTCCTTCCTGCTGATGGTGAAAAAGGCGCTGGGGAAATACAAGCCCTTTTATGAGGCGCTGGATTTTCAGGTGCTCTGCCAGCGGCCGGAGGATGTGACCTACACCATGGCGACCATCAAGGTGAAGGTCGGAGAAAAGGTGGAGATCACCGCCGCCGAGGGCGACGGCCCCGTGAACGCGCTGGACTGCGCCCTGAGAAAAGCGCTGACGGTGTTCTATCCGCAGCTCAATAAACTGAAGCTTACCGACTTTAAGGTGCGCGTGGTGAACCTGTCCGGCACGGCCTCCTCCGTGCGCGTGTTCATCCGTTCCACCGACGGGAAGCGCGATTTCGGCACCGTGGGGGTCGATCCGTCCATTTTGCAGGCGGCGTGGATTGCGCTGACGGACTCCGTGGATGCGTTCTTAGAGCATGAGGAAAAACATGAGTAAGAAATGACAGGCGTAAAAAATGCGTGTACCACATGAATAGAAAAACAGAGAAATATGGGGGAAAATCACATGACAGAGAGACTTTGCGTGGTCGGGTACGATTTGGGCGAAGAACCCATGGCGTTTTTGCGGAAGGAGTTTCCCGAGTTTTCCTTCCTTTCCTACAAGCGGTTTGAGAAGGTGCCGGACGATATTCTGGAAAAGGCCGAGGTGCTGATGAACTACGGCGATAAAAGCCAGATCGCCCCGGCGAAGAATGTGAAGTTCATCCACACGGTATCGGCGGGCGTGGACGGGTACATCGACGAGGTGAACCGCTGCCACGGGGAAAAACTGCCCGTGTCCAACGGCGCGGGGGTGTACTTTGACGCGGTGGGCGAGCACGTCATCGCGCTGCTCATGGCGGTGCTGCACGGAATCGTGCCGTCGGTGAAGAATATGGAAAAGAAGCAGTGGCCGGGGGTTCCCATGCTGGGGAACGTCTACGGCAAGACGGCGGCGGTGCTGGGCACCGGGGACATCGGCAACAACGCCGGGCGCATCTTAAAAGCCATGGGCGCAAAGGTGCTGGGCTACAAGCTGCACCCCTGCGAGGCGTTTGAACCCTACGATGCGATTTATACCGGCGAGAACGGGCTGAACGAGCTATTGCCGCAGGCGGATTTTGTGCTGGTTTGTCTGCCGGGGTCGCCGTTTACGAAGGATTTGCTTAATGCGAAAAAAATTGCAAGGATGAAGGACGGCGTGGTGCTTGTCAACATCGGGCGCGGGTCGATTGTGAATACCGAGGCGCTCATGGAAGGACTGAAAAACGGGCACATTGCGGCTGCGGGGCTGGATGTGACCGACCCGGAGCCGCTGCCGGAGAATCATCCTCTGTGGGATTGCCCGAACCTGCTCATTACACCGCACATATCCGGGCTGGGCGCCAGCAAAATGAAGCACGCCCAATGGTTTGCGGAGAATTTCCATGCGTATCTGGAAGGGAAAGAGCTGCCCGGGGCGGTGAACCGGGAGATGAAGTATTAGGCGGAACAGGTACGGGCGCTAACCGGTTGCCCACCCCGCAAGGGGGTGGGCAACCGGCCGCGGGAGCCCTCGACGGGCTCCGGGGACTCCCTCAGACAAAAATCAGGCAAGCCTGATTTTTGCCAGCTCCCTCGCACGCGAAGGAGCCAAGAAACGCCCCTTTAGTCAAAATACAGGCAAGCCTGATCAAAAGTAACTAAGGAGAAGTTAGATGATGAACAATAAAATTAGCAATAAAACGAATGTGGGGGGGGGTACAGCGAGAAAGGAACTCAAATATTGAGTTATTGCGAATTGTCTCAATGCTGTTGATTATTGCCTTCCATGCTACGCGGTCAAACTATTCTGGAGAAGCTTCGACGATTGTTTCTGTGTCCAATATCCTATTTGGATCATGGGGACTTATTGGTGTTGACTTGTTTGTAATGATAAGTGCGTGGTTTCTCGTAGACCAGAAATTCAAATCAAGAAGACTCATTAACATTGTTTTTCAGGTTTTCTCTTATGTTCTTGTTTTCTTTCTTGTTTATTTGTTTGTTCTTATCAAAAATGGAGAGAGCATATATGAGATAATTAAGTCTGTAATTCTCACTGAGACAAATGATTTTTTTCTTCCCTTATGGAGCAATTATTATTGGTTTGTAACTTCCTATTTTTTTATGTATCTGTCTTTTCCGATAGTAAATCTATTGATAGAATCTATATCTAAAGATATATACAGAAAATCACTAATCATATTTTCTTTTATCCCAATATATTCTCATTTTTCATCTTCTCCTGTTGCTGATATTATGTATTTTATTTATCTCTATTATTTTATTGGCTATGCAAAGAAACATGGATCAAAAATTGTAAGAATTGCAAATTGGAAGTCAATCGTAGTTGTCACGGGAGTTATTATTCTTAGCAAATTATTAGCTTTAGTTCCTTCTTTACATGGGGTTTTATCCTATGGAAGAATGTGGACGAATAAATTTTTGGGAAGTACGGGTCGGCACTCATTTATCATTCTAATTGATTCTCTGCTTATCTTTTTTACTGTAATCAAAACAAAACCGAAAAACAACAAGTTTGTGAATAAGATAGCAGAAAGCACATTGGGCGTTTATTTGTTTCATGAAAACAGTTACTTTGGATTACCAAATGTTCTTAATTATATAAATGGAAAATGTATTCAATATGGTTTACTTGCTCAAGGTGTTTTCTTTCCGATACAGTATCTATTGATAGTGCTTTGTGTGTTCACTGTCGGGATTGCTGTTGAAAAGGTGAGATATTATGTATTTCATAAACCTTGTACCAAATACTTATTCAGCAGGTTTGAAAAGACATTTGATAAAGTGGATAATTGGATGAATATTAAAAACTATAATATGAAGGAGTCGATACCATGAATTACAAGGCGTATTTGGAAGACCCGAATCTGTTGCACGAGAACGTGGAGGAAAACCGTGCGTACTATGTGCCCTACAACGAGGCAAAGCCCGAAGGGCCGCTGCAGCGGGCGCACTCGGACAGGCTGATGATGCTCTCCGGGCTGTGGGGCTTCAAGTATTATACATCTGCGGACGAGATGGAGGGCGAAGTGCCCGACATCAAGGACGGGCTGGTGCCCATGGAGGTGCCCTCCTGCTGGCAGATGAAGGGGTACGACAAGCACCAGTACACCAACTACCGCTTCCCCATCCCCTACGACCCGCCCTACGTCCCGGACGAGAACCCCTGCGGGCTGTATGTCAAGGTGTTCGACTGCAAGATCGACGCGGGATTCAAGTATTTCCTCAACTTTGAGGGCGTGGACTCGGCGTATTTCCTGTATGTGAACGGGCAGTATGCGGGCTTTTCCACCGTGCCGCACTCCACCTCCGAGTTTGATGTGACCAAGTATCTGACAGACGGCAGAAACGAAGTGCGGGTGCTGGTGTTCAAGTGGTCGGTTGGCACCTACGCCGAGGATCAGGACAAGTTCCGCATGAGCGGCATTTTCCGCGATGTGTATCTGCTGAAACGCCCGGTTTCCCGCGTGGTGGACTTCACCGTGCGCACGCCGGTGGCGGAGAACGGCAGATGGGCAGTTTCCGTGGAGCTGAAAACCACAGGAATGCCGAAGGTGCGCTATGCGCTCACTTATCGCGGGCAGCCCGTTTCCATGGGCGAGGCGGAGTTCGGCAGGATTTTTATTCAGATTGACAATCCCCATCTGTGGAACGCCGAGACCCCGGAGCTTTACGAACTGACGCTGGTGACGGACAACGAAAAGATCAGCACCAACGTAGGTCTGCGCGAGATTCATGTGGAAAACAACGTGGTGAAATTAAACGGGCAGAAGATCAAGTTCCGCGGCGTGAACCGGCACGATTCCTCCCCCGTGAACGGCTTTGCGGTGACGCAGGAGGAAATGCTGCGCGATCTGACCATCATGAAGCGGCACAACATCAACGCCGTGCGAACCTCGCACTATCCCAACAGCCCGATTTTCTATGAAATGATGGACATTTTGGGCTTCTATGTCATTGACGAGAGCGATCTGGAAATTCACGGCACGGTGTCCGCCTACGGCGCGTACAACGACAACGAGGCTTCCATTTTGGCGGAAGACCCGATGTTTGAAAAGATCGTGCTGGATCGCCAGCAGAGAAACGTGATGCGTGACAAGAACCGCCCCTGCGTCCTCATCTGGTCGATGGGCAACGAGAGCGGCTACGGGCACAACTTCATCGAGGCGGCCAAGTGGATCAAAAAGACCGACAAAACGCGCTTGCTCCACTACGAAGGTGCCTGCCGCGACTGGGACAAGGACGCTTCCGACCTCGATTTCTGGTCGAAGATGTATCCCCATGTGGACTATGTGAAGCAGGTCTGCGAGGACAAGGACAGAAAAGTGCCTTTCATCCTGTGCGAATACATTCACGCCATGGGCAACGGCCCCGGAGACGCGGAGGATTATCAGGGCTTTATTGACAAATACGACACCTTCTGCGGCGGCTTTGTGTGGGAATGGTGCGACCACGCCATTTACATGGGCAAGACGATTGACGGAAAGCCCATTTACAACTACGGCGGCGACTTTCATGAGAGCGTGGACGATGGCAACTTCTGCATGGACGGCCTGAACTACCCCGACAGAAGACCGCACACGGGATTAAAGGAATACAAAAACGTCATCCGTCCCCTGCGCGTTGCGGAATACGACCGGGAAAAGAACGCCGTGCTGCTGCGCAACCAGAAGGCCTTCCAGAAGTCGGACGAGTTTGCCAACGTGAGCTGCGTGTATTTCGCGGACGGAGAAGTGACCTCCACGGTGGAGATCAAGGACTTGTCCATAAAGCCTTATGAGGAAAAGTGGGTGGCTCTGCCCGGGGAAGTTCCCGAAGGGAAGCTGGTGCAGGTGTGCCTGGCCTATACCTCCAAGGTAAATACCGCCTGCTACCCAGTCGGACACGATCTGGGCTTTGACGAGATCACCATTGTAGATGCGGGCGCAAAGGACTTCGTTCCCGAAAAGGGCGAAGTGGCCGTGGAGGAGACCGCGAAGGACATTACCGTAAAGGGCGGATACTTTGCCTATCGCTTCTCCAAGCGCACTGGCGCGGTGGAATCCATCGTAAAGAACGGCGAAGTGCTGCTCACCGAGCCGGCACAATGGAACATCTGGCGTGCGCCCATCGACAACGACATGGGCATTGCGGTGCAGATGCGTGCTATGGGCTACGACCGCATGACCGTGAAGGTGCACGCTATTGCCGCTGCCGTAAAGGACGGCGTGGCGAAGGTAGTGGCGGATGTGGCGCTGGCGGCGGACGCCGTGGCGACCATCGAGCGGGTTCATGTGACCTACACCGTGGACGGCAAGGGCGATTTGAACATTGCGGGCAGCGCCGTGAAGGGCGATTCCCGTCTGCCCGATGTGCAGAGGATCGGGCTTCGGTTCTTCCTGCGGGAGGGTATGGAGCAGGTGTCCTATTTCGGTTACGGCCCCACGGAAAGCTACATCGACAAGCACCGTGCCTGCAGACTGGGCAGATATGACGCGAAGGTTTCCGAGCTGTTTGAGGATTATCTGAAACCGCAGGAGAATCACAGCCACTACGGTACCCGCGAGGTGACGATCAAGGATGCGCACGCGGCGCTGAATGTGTCCGGCAAGGCGTTCTCCTTCAATGCCTCCCACTACACGCAGGAGGAGCTGACGAACAAAAAGCACAGCTGGGAGCTGGTTGCGGACAAGCGGACGATTCTGTGCATCGACTTTGCCATGGCGGGCGTGGGCTCCAACTCCTGCGGCCCGGCTCTGCTTAAAAAGTATCGTGTGCCGGAGAAGGTCGAGTTTGACGTGACGCTGACCGTGAAATAAGAAGGAGATTTACGAAAATGAGAGAAAGAAAGACGTGGCGGGCGCGGATTCTGCCCGGCATGGCTGCGGAATATAAGCGCAGACATGACGAGATCTGGCCGGAAATGAAGGAAACGCTGACCGAGGCGGGAATCTGCAATTATACGATCTGGCGCAACGGCGATGAGCTGTTCGGGTACTATGAGTGCGAAAAGGGCAAGACTTATGCCGAAAAGGTGCAGGGGGAAAGCCCGGTTGTGGCGCGGTGGAACGAATACATGAAGGACGTCATGGTGATGGAGTTCGACCCGGAAAACGGGAACGCCGTGCAGCTGGAGGAAATGTTTGCGTTCAGGCTGGATGAATAGAGAAGCATCGGTTGGGAGATGCCAAATCACCCCCGGAGGGTCACAGACCCTCCGGGGGTGATTTGGCCGGGCGCGGCGTGACCGCGCCCGGGGACTCCTTCAGTCAGCCTCGACGGCTGACAGCTCCCCCGCAAGCGGAGGAGCCAGGGGTATCGCGCTGCGGCGCGGGATGGAACGAGGGAATGAATACTGAAAACTGAAGACTGAAAAATGAAGAATCAGGGACGAAGGAACGCCGCCTGCGGGCGGGAAGAGGGCAGGGAGACCCCGCCCCTACGGGATGCNNATGCCGGGGCCAAGCTCACTATCGGGCACCGGTACGCAGCCCGCAAGTGGGGATGCCTTTCGCTGCGGCGCGGGATGGAACGAGGAAATGAATACTGAAAACTGAAGACTGAAAAATGAAGAATTAGGGACGAGGGAACGCCGCCTGCGGGTGGGAAGAGGGCGGGGAGACCCCGCCCCTAC
>DCHO01000077.1:17483-20762 GCA_002315655.1 Christensenella sp. UBA1750 | reverse complement strand
ATGCCGGGGCCAAGCTCACTATCGGCCACCGGTTCGCAGCCCGCACACGGGCGAGCCTACGCGCTGCGGCGCGGGAAAGAACGGGAGAAGCGGTTGCACGAAGGATGGGGTTTGTGCTATACTGGAAACTGACAAAATAGACAGAAAACGAGGGAAAAAAGGATGGAGCATCAGAGAGGAATCTACCATTTTCAGCCGGAAAAGAACTGGATGAACGACCCCAACGGGCCGGTGGTCATTGACGGGAAGCTGCACCTGTTTTATCAGCACAATCCGTTTGGCGCGGTGTGGGGCAACATGACCTGGGGGCATGCGGTGTTTACCGATCTGGTGCAGTGGAAGCACCTGCCCTTTGCGCTAAACCCCGATATGCCCTATGACAAGGACGGGGTGTTCTCCGGCTGCTGCGTGATGAAGGACGGGCTGCCGCACATCCTTTATACCGGGGTAAGCCCGGAGGTGCAGTGCCTCGCCATCGGGGACGAAAAGGGCGAAAAATTCACCAAATATGAGGGAAATCCCGTGATCGTCCGGGAGGAAGGGGAAATGCTCAACGGCTTCCGCGACCCCTTTGTGTGGCAGGACGGGGAAAAATATTATATGATCGTAGGCTCCGGCGAGAAGGGCAAGCGCGGGTTTGCCTTCGTCTATGAAAGTAAAGACTTAAAGCACTTTACCCGCGTGGGCGAGTTCTGCTCCAAGGAATCCGATACTTTGGATATGTGGGAATGCCCGAACCTGTTCCGCTTCGGGGACGGAAATGCGACGCTGCTGGTCAGTTGGAACAACGCGGTGCACGCGCTGGACGGCAAGCTGGACGGGGCGAAATTTTCGGCGGGCGAATACCGTCCCTTTGACTTGGGCGACAGCTTCTATGCGCCCAACACGCTGGTGCTGGAAGACGGGCGCATCGTGAACTTCGGCTGGATGCGGGAGACCGTGCCGGGCAGGGAGCAATATGGCTGGCAGGGGATGATGACCATCCCCAGAGAGATCGTCCGCTACGGCGACGGCGCGGTGGGCGCAAAGCCGGTGAAGGAGATCGGGCTGCTGCGGAAGGAAAAGTTGGTTGAGAAGAAGGATTTCACCCTGCGCTCCGGGGAAAATGCGCTCAAAGGCGTGTCCTCCCAGCACTGCGAGCTGCTCATTGAATTTGAGACCGGCTCTCAGGGCGAACTGATCTTAGAACTGGACAAAAACAAGGCGACCGGCGAAAAGGCGGTCATTTCCTACGACGGATTCTCCGACACCGTCACCTGCGACACCGAAAAGTGCGGCGGCAAGGGCAAATGCGGCGGCTATGTGGCGGGCAGAGGCCTGACCAAGCTGCGGATCTTCCTGGACGGCTCCGGGCTGGAAATCTTTGTCAACGACCGGGAGACCCTGACCACAAGGCTTTACCCCACCTCTGCGGAATCCTCCGGGATGCGGCTCTATGCCGAGGGCGGCGTGCGGGTCAAGAGATTGCAGGTCTATGAAATGAACGGCGGATTGCAGGAGGAATAAACCATGTTGGACATTTTGCGCACGCCGGATCGGGTGCGGTTTGAATACGAGGACGGAAAAGCCGTTGCGGATAAAATACGCGGCGGGTTTGCTGCCTGTGGGACGGAGCTTGCCGTAAAAACGGATGAAAACGGTGTGGAATTTGTGCTGAAAGCCACTCAAAAGCCGTTAAAGCGCATTGTGGCGCGGTGGGCGATGAAGGTGGAGAACGGCAGCCGCGTGCTGGGCGATGCGTGGGAGCGCGGGTACGGTGATCTGGAATGGCGCGGCATTGTGCCGGAACGGGTGCTGCCGTGGGATTTCCTGATCGCAAAGGACGGCAGGACGGAAGGCGCGGGAGTGCAGGTGCGCCCCAACGCTCTGTGCTTCTGGCAGGCGGACTTTTCCGGCGTGACGCTCATTATGGATGTGCGCTGCGGCGGCGTCGGCGTGGAGCCGAAGGAAGCGTTCAGCGTCTGCACCGTGAAATATGCTAAAAGCAATGAGGACGAAAACGCCTTTGCCTTCGGGCGGCGGTTCATGGGGCTGCTGTGCCCGGAAAAGCTGCGCAGGATTCCCAAAGAGCCGGTCTACGGCGGGAACAACTGGTATTATGCCTACGGTCATTCCTCCACGGAGGATATATTATCGGACGCTGCCCGCATGGCGGAGTGCGCCGAGGGGCTGTCCAACCGCCCGTTTATGGTGATTGACGACGGCTGGGAGATCGAGCACGGGAACGGCTACAACGGCGGGCCGTGGGACAGGAGCAACGCGGATTATCCCGATATGGCGGCGCTGGCGCAGGGAATCAAGGATTTGGGTGTCAAGCCCGGGCTGTGGGTGCGCCCGCTGCTGACGAGACTGCCCGTGTCCGAGGATTGGCTGATTATCAACCGTCCCAACGTGATGGCGGGCAAAGGCGGGAGGATTTTAGACCCTTCCGTGCCGGAGGTGCTTGATTACATCACGGAGATTTTCCGCACCTGCGAGGGCTGGGGGTATCAGCTCATCAAGCAGGACTTTTCGACCTATGACCTGCTGGGCTACTGGGGCAAGGAGATGGGCGGCAGGATCACGGAGGACGGGTGGAGCTTCCACGACAGAAGCAAGACTTCGGCGATGGTGATCAAGGACGCTTACGACGCCATGCGCGCCGGGGTGAAGGATGAAACGATTTTAATCGGCTGCAACACGGTGCTGCATCTGGCGGCGGGGGTGTTTGACGCCAGCCGCACGGGGGACGACACCTCCGGGCGCGTGTGGGAGCGGACGCGGTTTATGGGCATCAATACATTGGCTTTCAGAATGTTGCAGCACAACATTTTCGGCGCGTCGGATGCGGACTGCGTGGGGCTGACGACCAAGGTGCCGTGGGAACTGAACAGACAATGGCTTTCAGTGCTGGCGAAGTCCGGCACGCCGCTGTTCGTGTCGCTGGCGCCGGATGCGTATAATGAAGAAACCAAGAAGGCGCTGAAAGAGGCGTTTGCCGTGGCCTCGAAGAACCGGGAGGCTTCCGAGCCGCTGGACTGGACGGAGACCACCTGCCCCTGCGTGTGGAAGCACGAGGAGGGCGTGGAGGAGTACGGTTGGGACGATGCGTTTGGGAGTGAGAGGGAATATTAAGGTATAGGATTATTCGTTATTCAATATTCATTAGAGATCGTATAATTTAATGAATACTGAATATTGAAAACTGAAAAATGAAGAATGACGGACGGGGGAACGCCCTCTCAGTCTTTGGAAGGGATAAATCCCTTCCAAATCCAGCTCCCCCACAAGTGGGGGAGC
>DCHO01000077.1:12631-17465 GCA_002315655.1 Christensenella sp. UBA1750 | reverse complement strand
GAGCCTACGCGCTGCGGCGCGGGTTATTGAGGATTCCATAAGGCGATTTGGAAGGCGTTTTGCTGTATGTATTTGCGGAGGGCTTGGAAGAAGGCGGTATCGCCCAAGGCCTCGCGCTGGGACTGGACGGCGGCGGCACCCTTGCGGACAACGACGGCTTCATAGGCTGCGGAGGACGTGAAGGCGGAAAGTGGCTGGTCGGGGTTCACCCCGGCAAAGCGGGTGCTGGTCAGCGCGGGGGCAATGAGGCCTTCATAGAGGGAATCGAAGGATTCCTGCCCGTAATTTTCCCCGAAGCAGTACATCGCGGCGAACGCGCACAGGGCCTCGCTCTGGACGGGATGGCGGACGGGATCGCTGCCGACACAGGCGGAAAACCACTGGTGCGCAATTTCGTTGGCCAGGGTAAATTCGAGCATTCCGGCATCGCCGCTTGCCAGAAGGTCATCCAGCAGCACCATGCCGGGGAAGGAATCGCTGCCCTGATAGATGGAGGACGTGCCGATGACGAGCTCCGGAAAGGGATATTCCCCGAAAGCGTTTTCATAGACCGGCAGGATTTTTTCGGCAAGCGCGAGAAGCTGGCGGGCGGAAGCCTCCGATTTGCCGCAGACGCGCAGAAGAATATGGTCGGTCTCCTTTTGCAGAACCTCATAATCCGGGGAGAGGGTGACGGCAAAATCCCGCAGATTTTCGCCGGAAAAGTGCCACACGCCGCATCCCTCGGAGGTGCAGCCGAAGCCGGAGGCCACAAATTTTTCCGGCGCAGTGAGGGTCACATCCCATGCGGCGGCCTCGGAGAGCACCGAATCGCCCACGGGGGAAACGCTGTCGGTGAAAAAGCATTCGTTTTCCCGGTCATAGACGGCGGGGAGAAGAAACACGGAGGACAGGCGCACGTCCTCCTCCGAATAGCCGAAAGAGAGCCGGGAATCGGGCAACGTCACCTGATAGGTGACGGTCACGGAAAAGCTGCCGGCGATGGGAACGGGATGAGGCGGCTGCACCCGCAGAAGCGTGCCCTGCGTGCCGGATAGGGCGTAGTCCGCGGCGCGGTTTCCCACCGTCACGGAAAAAATCTCCGCGCTGCCGGAGGAAAAGCCGTCGGGATAGGCGAATCTCTTTTCAGAGGAAGGTACCGGCGCATTGGTTTCGTACTGATAGGCGTTGGGATAGAGGTTAAAGACCCATTCCTTTTGCCGCCGCCCCGTGCGGTTGGTGATGCGCAGCGTCTCGGTGACGGAAAGTGTCTGTTTTTCCGCATCCAAGGCGGCAGTCACTTCTATTTTGTTCTGCCGCGGCGCAAACAGGCAGACGGTCAGCAAAATCAGCACAAACAGACACAGAAAAATCGGCCAGAGTTTCTTTGGCTTACGCATATTTTTTCCTCCCGTTTTTGGTAGCTTTATGCGGGAGGGGAACCATTCAGAAGAGGAAGTTTCAAAATGGCACTTTGTATATTCGCGGATCGCTTTTCCATGTTCGATGTGACGCCGGTGGAGAACCTGTTCATCGAGGAATTTATGCCCCACGCAAACGGGGACTATGTGAAGGTCTATCTTTACGGCCTGCACCTGTGCTATCATCCCATAGGCGATGCGGGACTGCCCGCCATGGCAGCCGCGCTGTCTATGGAGGAAAAGACCGTGGAGGACGCTTTTACCTATTGGGAGCGCCGGGGGCTGGTGCGCAAAATTACCGATCAGCCGAAGGCCTATGCGTTCATCAATCTGAAAGAGCTGATGGTCTCGGGCAACGGCGGCGAGGATGAGGTGAGCGAAAGCAACCGCGCCTTCAACCGGAGCTTGCAGGATCTGTTCGGTACAAGACTGCTCCACGCGCCGGAATACGAAAAAATGTATCTGCTCATGGAGGACTTCGGCTTTTCGGCGGACGCGCTGCTGATGCTGGTTAAGCATTGCATCGAGACAAGCGGCAAGGGCACCTCCGTGACCTTTGCTGCCATCGAAAAGCAGGGCAAGCTTTGGGCGAAAAAGGGCGCGGTGACGCTGCAGGCGGCGGAGGACTATGTAAGAACGCTGTCGCAGGACTATGAGGGCGCGAAGAACGTGCTGAATTTCCTTGGGCAAAAGCGCAGCCCCACCGTGCCGGAGGAACAGATGTATGCCAAGTGGCGCAGCGAATGGGGCTTTTCCCATGAGGCCATCCTTTATGCCTGCGGCGAGACCACGAAGATCAAGGAACCGAACCTTTCCTATGTGGACAAGGTGCTGGAAAACCGTCGGAACAGGCAACAGATGACCTCTATGGAGATGGAGGCGGGCGAAAGGATGCGCGAGGAAGCCTTCAGGCCCGTGCGCGAGGTGCTGGAAAAGCTGGGACAGAAGAACGTGTCCGTCACCGAGGACGACGCCGCGCTCTATTCCGGCTGGCGCAGCGCAGGCTTCTCCCATGAGGTGATCTTGGCTACGGCGCGGCACATCCACCGCTTCGGGAAGGATTCTTTGGGCGAGCTTTCCATGAAGCTCAAGGATTTTGCCGTGCAGCAGCTCTATTCGGGAGAGCAGCTCAAGGATTATGTGAAAAAGGAAGAGCTGGTCTATGAGGTGCTGCGCGCTTCGGCCTCCCGGCAGACCCCGACGAGGGAGGACGTGGCGATGGTGACGGCGTGGCAGACGCGGGGCTATTCCAAGGCGCTGATTTTAGAGGCCGCCCAGCGCGGAAAAGGCAAGCCCATGTCCTACATTCACACTATCCTTGAAAACTGGGCGGCAAAGGGCATTTCCACCGTGGAGGCGGCCAGGCGGGAAAAAGAGGAATTTGACGCAAAGAAGCAGACAGAAACCGGCAGCGGCGCCGTCACGCGCCCGACCAAGGAAGTCAGCGGGCAGAAATTTACGCAGAGAGAATACACTGACGAACAGATGGAAGAAATGTTTGCGGTGGATATAGACACACTCAACGACCCGGAGGGTAAATAAATGGAAGTGATTTCGCGCAGGGAAGTGCTTCGGCAGATCATGACGGAAAAGCGCGAGCAGAAACAGCGCGCCGAAGGGCTTGCCAATGAAAAGCGGCTGGAAATTGCGGAAAAGGTGCCCCTTTACGGCAATCTGTCCGGCACGATCTCGCGGATTCTGATGGAGGCCAACAGACAGGTGCTGGAACACCCGGAAATGGGCGGGGAAATATCCGAAAACGCCAAGCGGCAGGTTAAGGATTTGCAGAAACAGGCCGAGGAAGCCCTTGCGGCGGCGGGATATACAAGGAACGATCTGAAACCGAAATATGTCTGCGAAAAGTGCCGGGACACGGGCTTTGTGGGGGAACCCATCCACGAATACTGCTCCTGCGTAAAGACCGCGCTGATGACAAGGCTGTTCGATCAGGCCGGGATCCGCGAGGAAACCTTTGCAAATTTCCGGCTGGACATTTTTACCGAGGTGCCGGAGGAAAAAAGCGGCAAAAGCCAGCGGGAGGTCATGGAGAGCTACAAGACCTACTGCGAAAATTATGTGCGGGATTTCCCGGATGTGAAAAAGCGGAATCTGCTGCTGCACGGCGGCACGGGCTTGGGAAAAAGCTTCATGCTCAACTGCATTTCCGCAGGGCTGCTGGAAAAGGGCGTGCCGGTGCTCCGGCTCACTTCCTACAAAATGTTGGAAGCCATGCGCCGCACCCATCGTGGGCAGGATGACAGCGATTTTGACCTGATGCTCTCCTGCGATGTGCTGGTGATCGACGATTTGGGCACCGAGCCGCTGCTGGACAACATCACGCTGGAATATCTGTTCACGCTGCTCAACGAGCGTCGGGCATCGGGAAAGCCCACGCTGATCGCCACGAATTTATCCATGCAGGAATTGAAAAAACGCTATGCGGAGCGCATTTTCTCCCGGATTTCCGACATGACGGAGACGCAGGTGCTGCCCTTTGTGGGGAGCGACGTGCGGCTGAAAATGCGGTAATGAAATGTATATAGAAGAAGAAAGCCTCATACACTTTCCCTGAAAAGAGTTTTTCGGAGGGAAATGTGCATGGGGCTTTTTGTGTCGTGGCCGGTGATTCTGTATTTTCTGTTGGGGGTCGTGCTGCTGTACGGGGTGGGGTGGCTGCTCATGGTGCCGCTGAAAAAGGGGCTGTTTTTCCTGTTCAATTCGGGGCTGGGGCTGCTGGTGCTGTGGATTTTGGACTTTTTTACCGAAAAGTACGGGTTTTCGGCGGTCATTAACCCGTTTTCCGCGATTCTGACGGGATTTTTAGGGTTGCCGGGGGTGGGGCTTGCGCTTCTGATCCAGAATTGCCTGTAAGAGTTTGTCCATAAAGAATTAACCCGAAAATGGGAGATTTTTCGGGCTTTGTTTGCTATACTATGGTTTGGAAATATACGAGTATGCGGAGGCTTTTTATGAACGGCAACTGGCAGCAGAAATTACAGAGCTTTATGGCGGGGCGCTACGGCAGCGATCAGCTGAATCTTTTCCTGCTGATCTGCGCGTGCCTTTCGTCCTTTGTGTTTTCCTTCACCAAGGTGTCTTATGTGGGGCTGCTCATCGGGCTTGTTTTGCTGACGCTCAACATTTTGCGGTCTTTTTCCCGCAACCGGGTGAAACGGGCGAGTGAGAATTACAAGTTTATGAAGGTGTGGACACCCGTGAAGAAGGCGGTGTTTGTGCCCGTCGGGAATTTCTTTTCGTGGGTGTTTCTTTCCGTTAAGTATCGGAAGAAGAATAAGTATTTCCTTTGTCCTAAGTGCAGCCGTCTGGCGTGCGTGCCCAAGGGAACGGGGAAAGTGACCATCACCTGCAAAAACTGTAGGAAGAAATACGACAGAAAAGCGTAAGGGATGCCGGAGAGAGCCCCCCAAGGAACC
>DCHO01000077.1:1954-12591 GCA_002315655.1 Christensenella sp. UBA1750 | reverse complement strand
GGTTCCTTGGGGGGCTCTCTCCGGCCGGCGCGGCAATAAGTCTTGCGGGCATTGATCTTTTGCGAGCCGCGCCGGGGCGTTATTTCGTGGTTGGCTGACAGGTACGAAGGTACGCCCTCTCAGTCATAGCAAGGGTAAACCCTTGCTATGACAGCTCCCCCACAAGTGGGGGAGCCTTACGCGCTGCGGCGCGGTGAAGGGCGGGGAGACCCCGCCCCTACAACCCACTTGTGTGTCATCCGTAGATCGCGTGGGCGGTCATGTAGTCGTAAAGCTTTTTGCCGTGCTCCTGTTCTTCCTTTTGGATGTGGTTTAAGGCGTTTCGGGTGGCGGTGTCGCGGAACTCGAAAATGCAGGTGTCATAGAGGGAGGAAGCGTACTTTTCGGCGGCCAGCAGGTCGCTGCACAGGAAGGCATCCGACGGCGCGGCCTTGCCGGTGGAAACGGGTTTGGGGTCGTTTTGTGGGGGCTGGGGCTGCCCGGGGTTCATTTGCGGGGCGTTGCCCTCGGCAATGGCGTTCAGGGTTTGCAGGTGGGTGGATTCGGCGGCCTCGATCTCGCTGCACAGGCGGGATAAGGAAGCGTCCTTGGCACTGTCCACGCCCCGGCCGTACTTTTCGATGCACAGGTTCTCCGCGCCCATCAGGTCTTTGAGCAGCAGGGTTTCCTTTTCGGATAACAGCATAAAAAATCACCTCTGCGCCTATTGTGCGCGGCAGAGGTGATTTTTATGCGTTTATTGAATACAAACCGACAGCTTTTTGAGATTTTCTCCGATGCCGCCGGCGCGGAAGACGGCGGAGGTTCCGGCGACAAAGAGGTCGGCACCGGCAGCGCGCATTTTGACGGCGTTTTCAAAGGAAACGTTGCCGTCGGCCTCGATACGGACGTTCTCATGCCCGGTCTCATCCAGCCATTTTCTCAGGCGGAAAATCTTGTTTAAGGTGGAAGGGACGAGCTTTTGCCCCGCAAAGCCGGGGTTGACGGTCATAATCAGCACCATGTCAATGTCGTCCAGCACGTCTTCCAGCATACACAAGGGGGTCGCGGGGTTCAGCGCGACGCAGGAAAGCGCGCCGGTATCTTTGATGGCAGCAAGGGTGCGCTGCAGGTGGATGGTGGATTCCTGATGGACGGAGACCACATCGCCTTTCTGCAAATCAAAGAGATGCAGATGCTTTTCGGGGGACTGCACCATCATGTGAATGTCGGCAGGGACTTTGGACACCTTGCGGACGGCCTTGATAAGGTCGGGGCCCAAGGTGAAATTGGGCACAAAAGCGCCGTCCATAATGTCGTAATGGAAAAACTGCACGCCGCCTTTTTCAAGGGCGATAACATCGTCATACAGGTGCAGAGGGTCGGCGCACATCATGGAAGGGGAGACGCCGGGAAGGATGGCAGACATGGGAAGAACCTCCTTTATATCGGTGAAGCTTGTTGGGGACAGTGTAGCGCGGATAAAGGGAAGTGTCAAGATGCGGGTGCGGGGAGTGCAGGGAATTTGCCTGCGAAAAAGTGCCGGATTTGCTGGAGAAATTTCTGTAAATATCGGGAAGATTGTGATTTTTTGGCGTGAGGATTTTGAGAAGCTTTGGCGTGAGGGTTTTCCTTGCGCCTTTTTTGTTTTGGGTTTATACTGGGTTAAAGGAGATGAGGGCAATGATCGACATTCATGTGCATTTATACCCGGATGCGTTGGCGGAGCGGACGCTGGAAGCGCTGGCGAAGACGGCGGGGGGCGGGAGCTCGATTCCGGTTTACACCGATGCGACGGCAACGGGTACGCGGGAAAAGCTGGCGCAATGGGGCGTGCGCTTGGGTGTTGTGATGAACATTGCCACCTCCGCCCATTCCATGCGCAAGGTCAATGATTTTGCCTCAGAAACGCAGGGAAAGGGGCTTCTGTGTTTTGGCTCGGTGCACCCGGAGGCGAAGGACGCGGTGGAGGAAATAGCCCGGATTAAAAATCTTGGGCTGCATGGGGTGAAGCTGCATCCGGTCTATCAGGGCTTTGCGGCGGATGACCCGAAAATGGGCGGTATTTATGAAGCGATAGAAAAAAGCGGGCTGCCGGTGACGTTCCATGCGGGGTTTGACCCGGCGGCGCCGGACAGCGATTTTGCCTCCCCGACACGAATTGCGGCAGTGGCGAAGGCTTATCCCAGTTTACAGGTGATTGCGGCGCACTTGGGTGGGCTGCACCGCTGGGAGGAAGCGGAAAAGACGCTGCTTGCCATGAAAAACGTGTATCTGGACACGGCGATGCTGGCGATGTGCTGGAAGAGGTCTAAGGAAAGATTGGTTTCGATGATTCGCACCCACGGCGTAAAGAGGGTGCTGTTCGGGTCGGACTGCCCCTATTCTTCCCCCGAAAAGGAAGCGCGGCTGATTCGGGAGATCGGGCTTCGGGAAGATGAAATCGAAATGATTTTGGAAGAAAATGCGTGCGGATTGCTGAATATCGGAAGGGAGACGCTGCCATGACAAACGAACACGACGGGCACCGAATTAGGATGCGGCAGCGGGCGGAGGAGACGAACCTTGCCGGGTTTCAGCCCCATGAGGTGCTGGAACTCATTTTGATGGAGACGATTCCGCGCAGGGATGTGAATCCTTTGGCACACATATTGCTTTCCCATTTCGGGAACTCCTTTGCCTCCGTGCTGGATGCGAAAAAGGAACAGCTGATGGAGGTGCCGGGCATCGGGGAAGCGACGGCACAGCACATTGCGGGGCTTCGGGACATTTTTGCCTATTATCAGAAGGATCGCTGGGGCGAAAAGCCCTGCCTTCCGACCTACGGGGCGGCGGGGAAGTATTGTACGTCGCTCTTTGGGCGGCAGAGAGAGGAAAGCCTGAAAATGGTGTGTCTGGATGCGCAGTTCAATGTGCTGGCGACGGAAACGCTGTCCCACGGGACGCTGGACGAAACCCAGCTTTACACCCGGCAGGTGGTGGAATGTGCCATCCGGCACAACGCCCATTCGGTGATTCTGACGCACAACCATCCGGGAGGGGCGGTGATGCCCTCGCAGGCGGACATGGACACGACACAGGTTGTGGAGAATGCGCTGAAACTGATCGAGGTGCGGCTGCTGGATCATTTTATCGTGGCCGGGGAACAGTATCGGTCGGTCAAGATGGTGATTCGGGATCTGGAAAAGGAAAAAGCGGAGCTGGTGGCGGAGAAGAAGGGGAAGTAAGACGGGGTGGGGGATGCCCTCCTGCCGGAACCCCCGCAAGGGGGGTTCCGGCAGGAGGGCCGGGCGCGGCGTGACCGCGCCCGGGGACTCCCTCAGTCAGCCTCGACGGCTGACAGCTTCTCGGCTGCGGCCTCGGTCAGCCCGGCTCTGACAGTCCACCGGACTGTCATTCACTACCGGGCACTGCTACGCAGCCCCACAAGTGGGGGAGCCTACGCGCTGCGGCGCGGGAAGAGACGGCACGGAACTATTGGAAAGGAATTTGTATGATTCGGGTCAATAATCTGAAATTGCGATTGGGAGAGCCGGAGGAAAGGCTGCGCTTTTTGACGGCGAAGGTTTTGAAGGTCAAAGAGAGCGACATTGCGGAGCTTACGCTGGTGAAGAAGTCCGTGGACGCCCGGGACAAGGGCGATATTTTTTTCGTCTGCGCGGTGAAGGTGGCCGTGAAGGGGGACGAGGGGCGGATTATCTCTGCGGCGAAGAACAAAAACGCAATCATAGAAAAGGAAGAAGAAGTGTTTTCCGTTCCGCACATCGGGGTGCGTAAGGTACGCCCGGTGGTGGTGGGGCTGGGGCCGGCGGGGCTGTTTGCGGCGCTGGTGCTGGCCAAGGCCGGGATGCGTCCGCTGGTGCTGGAGCGCGGGCGGGAGGTGAGCACCCGGCGAAACGATGTGGAGAAGTTCTGGAACGGCGGGGCGTTTGACCCGATTTCCAATGTGCAGTTCGGCGAGGGCGGCGCGGGTACCTTCTCCGACGGAAAGCTCAATTCGGGGATTTCCTCGCCCTGGTGCCGGTATGTGCTGGAAGCGATGGCACATTTCGGCGCGCCGAAGGAGATTCTGTATCAGGCAAAGCCGCACATCGGGACGGACAATCTAACGGAAATGGTGAAAAACATCCGAAACGAGATCGTGGCCTTGGGCGGCGAAGTGCGGTTTGAAGCACAGATGGTTGGTGTGAAGGCCGAAAACGGGCGCATTTGCGGCATTACGGTGGAAACCAAAGGGCAGAAGGAAGAAATTTCTGCGGAAAAGATCATATTGGCCTGCGGGCACAGTGCGCGGGACACCTTCCTCATGCTGAAAAATGCCGGGGCCAAGATGGTGCGCAAGCCCTTTTCCATCGGGGCGCGCATCGAGCATAAGCAGGAGGACATTTCCTTTTCCCAGTACGGGAAGGCATGGACAAAGCTGCCCGCGGCGGATTACAAGCTCTCCTGCCATCTGGCAAGCGGGAGATCGGTTTATACCTTCTGTATGTGCCCGGGGGGACAAGTGGTGGCGGCGGCGTCGGAGATCGGCGGCGTTGTGACCAACGGGATGTCGCTTTTTGCCCGGGACGGGGAAAACGCCAACGCGGCGCTGCTGTGCAGCGTGGAACCGGAGGATTTCGGCGGGGATGATGTGCTCTCCGGCGTGGAGTTTCAGAGAAAATACGAAAGGCTCGCGTTTGAATTGGGCGGGCGGACGTTCAAGGCTCCGGCGCAGACCGTGGGCGACTTTATGCAGGGGTGCGCATCGACCTCTTTGGGGAAGGTGAAACCGACCTATCGCCCGGGAATCGTGCTGTCCGATCTGAAAAAATGTCTGCCGGGGTTTGCGGCGGAAGCAATACGGGAGGCGCTGCCGATTTTTGACCGGAAGATTCATGGCTATGCGGATGAAAATGCGCTGCTGACGGGCGTGGAGACGCGGTCGTCCTCGCCGGTGCGGATCGTGCGCGGGGAGAACTGCCAGTCGAACCTTGGCGGGCTGTTCCCCTGCGGGGAAGGCGCGGGGTACGCGGGGGGTATCCTGTCTGCGGCGGTGGACGGGATACGGTGCGCGGAGGCACTGATGAAAAGCGAATGAAGGGGGGGATGCCATCCTGCCGGAACCCCCACGAGGGGGGTTCCGGCAGGATGGCCGGGCGCGGCGTAACCGCGCCCGGGGACTCCCTCAGTCAGCCTCGACGGCTGACAGCTCCCCCGCAAGCGGAGGAGCCAGGGAGACCCCTTCAGTCGCTACGCGAGAGGTCTCGGATGCGGGCTCGGTCAGCGCGGTGGCGGGCGGGGAGACCCCGCCCCTACGGAACAGGGGGGTGCCATTCACCACCGGGCACTGCTACGCAGCCCCGCACGCGGGGGAGCCTGACGCCTGCGGGCGGGAAAGAACGAAGGAATGAATATTGAAGACTGAAAACTGAAAAATGAAGAATGAGGGGACGCCCCTTCAGTCGCTACGCGACAGCTTCCCCATCTGCGGATGGGGAAGCCAGAGAACGCCGCCTGCGGGCGGGAAAATGGGTATAGTTATTATAAAATAAATAAATATTCGGGGAGTTTACCGAAGAAAAACATTTATTTTAATGAGGATTACGGGGGATTTGCGTGTGGGATATGGTTGAGAAATAAAACGTTTACGCACGCCGTATGGGGAGAGAGGCGCGGGCTTTTGTGCGGTGCTTACAAAACTTGCCTTGGAAAAAAGAGCAAAATTTATAGAAAAAGGTTGATTTTTCTTATGTTAAGGGGTTGTCAACCGGAAGTTGAAATGTTATAATCAGTGCAGAGTTATGTGAGGATGCCGTATCGGCTCGGTTAAGAAATCACGAATATGCCCGGGAATCGGTTCTCAATTAACAAAAAGTGAGCCGTTTCCGCTTGGGAATGGACGTATTTTCCCTGCGGATTGCTTCTTTGCGGTACGCATCGACCTTTGGTATCTTTGCAATAAGGAATAGGAGGAACCCATCATGGCTGCCAAACAAGCATTGACGCCCGCCACCAACAAGGCTTTGAAGCGCAAAAAGTGGGGCTCCGGCGAGATTCAGCGTCATATCGCCTTTATGACGATGCTGCTTCCCGGCCTGGTCTTCATGGCCTGCTTCAACTACCTGCCCATGCCCGCTTTGATTCTTGCCTTCAAGAATTACAAGCTCTACAAGCCCCCGAAGACCTTCTGGATTCAGAACCGCTTCATCTACTCCTGCTTCATCAAGTCCGAGTGGTCCGGCTTTGAGAACTTCAAGTTCATCTTCGGCACGTCCGATGCTTGGATGGTCATCCGCAACACCGTCGGCTACAACCTGATCTTCATGTCCATCGGTCTGGTTCTGGCCGTCACCCTGGCTATCATGGTTGACGAGCTGCGCAACCGCTTCGCTGCCAAGCTCTATCACACCATCCTCTTCATGCCCTACTTCATCTCCTGGATCATCGTGGCTTACGTTGTGTACGCCTTCGTTTCTTCCAAGGGTCTGATTAACGTTATCCTGAAATCCATGGGCAAGGAAACCGTGGAAATCTACCAGAAGGTCGCCGTGTGGCCCTTCATCTTCATCTGGGCGAACATCTGGAAATACACCGGCAACAACTCCATCATCTACCTGGCCACCCTGTCCGGCTTTGACCAGGAGCTGTATGAAGCGGCTGCCATCGACGGCGCTACCAAGTGGCAGCAGATCCGTCACATCACCCTGCCCCAGCTGCTCCCCACCATCGTGCTTTTGCAGATTCTGGCCGTCGGCCGTATCTTCAACGGCGACTTCGATATGTTCTATACCCTGCCTAACGGCTCCGGTGTTTTGAGGAACGTTTACACTACCTTGGACGTTTACGTTTACAACGCCATCAAGACCGGCGCTCAGCTCGGTATGCCTTCCGCTGCCGCTCTGTTCCAGTCCGTGGTCGGCTTTGTGCTGGTTCTGACCACCAACGCCATCGTCAACAAGGTGCAGCCTGAAATGGCTATGTTCTAAAAATATCGAACCGAAAGGAGGAACCGGATTCCATGACTGCGAAAACTGCTGCTGACAACAAGATCAAAGTTGTCAAGAAAAATAAGGACATGAACCAGATCAGCACTGCCGCAAACACCACGCTGAACATCGTCTTCATCATCTGGTGCTTGCTGATTCTGCTGCCCATCTGGATCATCATCATCGCTTCCTTCACCGATGAACAGGCTCTGAATATGTACGGCTACCGTCTGTGGCCCACCAAGTTCTCCATCGAAGCCTACGATTACCTGTTCCGCAAGGGCTCGGTTATCACAACCGCCTACAAGAACACCATCATCGCCACCGTCGCCGGCACCGTCCTGTGCCTTGCCACCGTCGGTCTGTACGCTTATCCTCTGTCCCGCAAAGACTTCAGATGGCGTAAGCTCTTCACCTTCATCTCCTTCTTCACCATGCTGTTCCACGCCGGTACCGTTGCGGCTTATGTTACCAACCGTCAGATTCTCGGCCTGTCCAACAACATTTGGTGCCTGTTCCTGCCTCTTTCCTTCTCTGCTTACTGGGTCATCGTCATGAGAACCTTCTATCAGAGCAACGTGCCTGAGGCCATCATCGAATCTGCCCGTATTGACGGCGCAGGCGAGTGGCGCACGCTGATTCAGATTGTTCTGCCTCTGGCTATCCCCGGTTTGGCCACCGTTTCTCTGTTTGCCGCCATCGGCATCTGGAATAACTTCTTCCAGTGCCTGCTGCTGGTCGATGAAGCCAAGTACTACAATCTGCAGTACACCATCTACCAGACCCTGACCTCCATCCGTTTCTTAAAGGAAATGGCGGCGCAGGTCGGCAACCTCTCCCAGAACATCGCCAACCTCCCCGACGAAACCTTCCGTATGGCCATGGCCGTCGTCACCGTCGGCCCCATCATTCTGGCCTACCCCTTCTTCCAGAAGTATTTCGTCAAGGGCTTGACCATCGGCGCTGTCAAGGGCTAAACACATTCGTTTTCACGACCTCAGGCTTTTGCCTGGGGTCGTGTTTTCTGTGTGCAGGAGTCAGAAAATTCTGAAAGGGGTTTTCTGCTGCTGCGTGCCTTGCTTTGATGTGCAAAATGAAATACACAATGTATGATTAAGCTATTGTTAAGCGCAAATAAACATACATTATGTATATGCGCAGGAAAACTTTAGAAAAAAAAGATGTTGCCAAAATTGATATATTAAATAGGAAAGAAAAATGCAAGACGAAAAAAAATGACTAAAAAAACCAAGAAAAATCTGTTTTACCTATTGCATTTGTAAAGAATAGATGTTATTATAGTACCTGTCTTCAAGACACAGCCGTTTTGGAGTTCATTTGAGACGGCTGAACTTATAAGGAGGAAACCACCATGACCAAGAAGATCGTTGCTTTGCTTCTGGCTCTCGTCCTCGTGTTCGCGATGACCGCCTGCGCAAAGACCGAAACTCCTGCCGCCAGCGATTCTGCCAAGACCGAAACCAAGGCTGAAACCAAGGCTGACGACACCGCTGACGAAGAGCCCGCTGAAGAGCCCGCTGCTTCCGGCGACATCCCCGTTATCGAGTACTGCCTGTACTCCAACCAGGCCGCTACTGACACCTCTAAGGAAGAGGCTGCCATTAACGCCATCATCGAGCCCCTGATCGGCGCCAACATCCACTTCACCTCCATCGCCTCCGGCGACTGGAAGGACAAGGCTCTGGTTGCTCTTCAGTCCGGCGAATCCTACGACATCTTCTTCACTGCTGACTGGTTCTACTATCTGCAGGAAATCCAGCAGGGTCTGCTCACTCCCCTCAACGATGACGAAGGCGAGAACGGCAACCTGCTCGAGCTCTACGGCCAGGACATCCTGAACACCATCAACCCCTTCTTCCTGGTTGGTACTCAGTTCAACGGCGTTAACTACGCTGTTCCCACCAACAAGGAACTGTGCGTTCCCATGGGCTGGATCGTCAACGCTGACGCTGCTGCTGAAATCGGCTTCCCCACCGATACCGAAGGCGGCGACGCTCTGATCAACAAGACCGAAGACTGGGAGCCCTACATGGCTCAGTGGAAGGAACTCCATCCCGACCAGTATCCTCTGCTCTCTGACGGTGCCTGGGGCGACGAACCCTGGACTCCCGGTATTGTTTCTGCTCTGACCGGTCAGATCATCAACCAGTATCAGGAATATGACACCGAGCCCAACCGTAACTGGTACCTCACTTGGGAAACCGAAGAGAACCTGAACCATGTTACCACCATGAATAACTGGTACAAGGCCGGTTACATCCATCCCGACTCCTACCTGAAGGATTTCTCCGTCAACAACTCTGCTGAGTTCGCTGCCGGCCAGTTCCTCTTCATCGCTCGTGAGCTCAAGGGCAACGGCATCAAGGCTCAGGAACTCGTCACCGCTTCCGGCAACCAGGATCTGCACCTCTACGAGATCCAGGGCCAGGGCAAGTACATCGTTACCACTCACTCCGGCGGCTCCATGCTGGCCATCCCCACCACTGCTGAGCATCCCGTTGAAGCTATGAAGTACATCAACCAGATGCACTGCAACACCGAGCTCCTCGACGTCATGCTGTTTGGTGTGCCCGAAGAGCAGTGGACCAAGGCTGAAGATGGTCGTATCAACGTCATCGACACCACTTGGTACTCCACTCACGGCGGCGCCTGGACCATGGGCAACCTGGCCTATCAGGATGTTACCGTTACTGAGAACCCCGAGAAGAACAAGCTCCTCCAGGAGTTCGGCAACGATGCTAAGGAATCCGGTGCTCTGGGCTTCCGTTATGTCAACGACACTGTGACCGACAAGGTTGCCGCTGTCAACAACATCATCGATGCTTACAACCGTACCATCATGTCCGGTTGCTTCGAAGGCGAGCCCGCTGCCGTTATCGCTGATTACGTTGAGCAGCTCAAGGCCGCTGGTGTTGACGATGTCAAGGCTGACATCGAGCGTCAGTACGCCGATTGGTGCGCTGCGAAGGGCATCTCTCTGAACTAAGAGAAAAACCCCAAGCATCCGCTCTAAACGGAATGTAGCTTGAATCAAGGCTCCCGCAGGAGAAATCCTGCGGGAGTTTTTTGCGTGCAGGGAACGAAGCCGGTTTATGACGTGTCTTCTGCTAAAAAGGTTATCCTGACGAATCGGTTTGTAAAATATCGAAAGCAGACTATGAATCAGCTGTGAACTGTGGTAAAATATGCTGTATGTTTATTTTTGCGGGAGGACGAAGACATGGAATACAAACAGTATATTGCGGAAAAGATCAACGAAACCATGGAGATCGTGTTCGGGCAGACCGTGGAGGGCGTGGAGTCCTTTATCGAAGTGCCGCCGAACCCGGAAATGGGCGATTTCGCGTTTCCGTGCTTCAAGCTGTCCCGTAGCTTGCGTATGGCGCCTCCGGCCATCGCAGGCAAGCTCTCCGAGGCGATTTCAGCCGATGAGAACATTGAACGGGTGGAGTGCGTGAGCGGCTACCTCAATTTCTTCCTGAAAAAGAGCGGCTATGCGCAGACCATTGTGGAAAAGGTGCTGGATATGGGCGAAAAGTACGGTTCCTCTGCGGAAGGCGCGGGGAAGACCGTCTGCATCGACTATTCTTCCATCAACATCGCCAAGCGGTTCCACATCGGGCATCTCTCCACCACGATGATCGGCAATTCCCTGTATAAAATCTATGA
>DCHO01000077.1:594-1871 GCA_002315655.1 Christensenella sp. UBA1750 | reverse complement strand
AAAATGGTGTGCGCGTACCTCAAATGGGGCAACAAGGAGGACGTGGAAGCCCGCGGCGTGAACGCGCTGGTGGAGCTGTATGTCCGCTTCCACAAGGAGGCCGAGCTTCATCCCGAATTGGAGGACGAAGGCCGCGCATGGTTTAAGAAGATCGAGGACAAAGACCCCGAGGCCACTGAAATTTTCACATGGTTTAAGGACGTCACCATGAAGGACGTCGCCCGTGTCTACGATATGCTGGGCGTGACCTTCGATTCCTACGCCGGCGAGAGCTTCTATAACGATAAAATGCAGCCCGTCATTGACGAATTGAGGGAAAAAGAGCTGCTGAAAGAATCCCAGGGCGCGTATGTGGTCGATCTGGAAGAGGACAAAATGCCGCCCTGCCTGGTGCTCAAAAAGGACGGCGCAACGCTCTATGCCACCCGCGACCTAGCGGCCATCTTCTACCGCAAAAAGGCTTACGATTTTGCGAAGGTGCTCTATGTCGTGGCCTATCAGCAGAACCTGCACTTCCAGCAGGTCTTCAAGGTCGTGGAAAAGATGGGCTATCCTTGGGCAAAGGACTTGGAGCACGTTGCCTTCGGCATGGTCTCCTATGAGGGCAAAGCCCTGTCCACCCGCGAGGGCTATGTGGTCTACTTGGACGAGCTGCTGGAGCGCGCCGTGGAGAAGGCCAAGGATATTATCAACGAAAAATCCCCGAATCTTGAAAATAAAGATGAAGTCGCCCGCCAGGTCGGCATCGGCGCGGTTGTGTTCTTCGATCTGTTCAACAACCGCATCAAGGACATTGATTTCAGATGGGACAGAGCACTTAACTTTGACGGCGAGACCGGCCCCTATGTGCAGTACACCCACGCAAGATGCTGCTCCGTGCTGGCGAAGGCCAAAGCTGCGGGGGTCTGCGCCGAGCCGGATTATGCCGCGCTTGACAACGCCACCGCGCAGGACGTGGTGCGCACGCTGGAAAAGTTCCCCGAGGTGGTCTCCGAGGCCTGCCACCGCAACGAGCCTTCTTTGGTGACGCGCTTCTGCGTGGAGCTGGCTTCCAACTTCAACCGCTTCTATTATGAGAACCACATTCTGACGGAGAATCAGGCGGCTTCTCAGGCACTCATCAACCTGACAAAAGCGACCGCTTCCTGCATCAAATTAGGTCTGTCGCTGATCGGTGTGGAAGCACCCGAAAAGATGTAAGGCGCAAGGGACAAAAGGGGTAAGAGTATGAAAAAGATCGGTTTTGACAACGATTTGTATATCCGCAAGCAGTCCGA
>DCHO01000077.1:0-473 GCA_002315655.1 Christensenella sp. UBA1750 | reverse complement strand
CCGGACTCCAAGATTCGGATGCTGCAGGAGTTTGCCGACGATGCGGAGGTCATCATCTGCATCAACGCCGCCGACATCGGAAACAGCAAGTTCCGCGCCGACTTAGGCATCACCTACGACATGGATTTGCTGCGCCTCATGGACAGAATGCGCGGCAGAGGGCTGTATGTGTCCTCCGTCGTGATTACCCAGTTCCGCGGGCAGCCCGCCGCCGAGGCCTTCCGCAAAATGCTGGAAATGCGCGGCGAAAAGGTGTATTACCATTACCCCATCGAGGGTTATCCCATGTGCATCGACACCATCGTGTCCGATGAGGGCTACGGAAAAAATGATTATGTGGAGACTACGCGCCCGCTGGTCGTGGTGACTGCTCCCGGCCCCGGCTCCGGCAAGCTGGCCATCTGCTTATCCCAGCTCTATCACGAAAACAAGCGCGGCATTTCCGCAGGCTATGCCAAGTTTGAGACCTTCCC
>DCHO01000073.1:43738-65246 GCA_002315655.1 Christensenella sp. UBA1750 | reverse complement strand
TCAAATCATAAAGCGGCTTGCCCCGGGAGTACTCCTGCTTATAAATGTGCCCGTTCTGACAGATGGTGATTTCCAGCCAGGAGGACAGCGCGTTGACCGCAGACATACCGACCCCGTGCAAGCCGCCGGAGACCTTGTATCCTCCGCCGCCGAACTTGCCGCCGGCGTGCAGAACGGTCAGGCAGACCTCCACCGCGGGCTTGTGCATCTTGGGGTGCATACCCGTGGGAATGCCGCGCCCGTTATCCACAACGGTCACGGTGTTGTCCTTCTCGATGGTGACTTTGATGGTGTCGCAGACGCCCGCCATGGCCTCGTCAATGGCGTTGTCCACGATCTCATAAACGAGGTGGTGCAGCCCGCGCTCGTCGGTGGAGCCGATATACATACCGGGTCTTCTCCGCACGGCCTCCAAGCCTTCCAGCACCTGAATGCTGCTCTCGTCATACTGATTGATTTGTTCCGTCATACTTCTCCCTCACATCCGCAAAACGCGCTTTTCATTTCCGGGGAAATCCATCTTTTCAAGGGTTCCTGAAATCAAAATTTTTTCTTATATATTATAACATATTCTGTATGGTAAAACCATAATATTTCAACACTTAACACAATCTATTCAGTTATTTCCGGGCTGTTTCAAAGGCAGCAAAAAGCCCGCCGGAGGGTCATTCCGACGGGCAAAACAAACAGGTTAATTTTGTTCTTAAACGCGAAGTTTATTTGAGGATGGCGTACTGGTAGGTGTCCTTCCAGATGGGCTCGCCGCTTGCATCCTTGAAGAAGTAAACGTTGCGGATAAAGTGCCCCTCGCGGGTCATGCCAAGGCGTTCGCAGAGCTTCCAGGAAGCGGGGTTCTGCGGGTCAAGCATGGCAACGATGCGGCAGATTTTAGAGTTTTCAAAGGCGTCATCAATGACGGCCTTGGCGGCCTCGGTGGCGTAGCCGTGCCCCCAGAAGGCGCGGTTGAACACCCAGCCGATCTCGGCGCGGTACTCATCCTCTTTGCCGAAGTAGATGTTCCCGATGACCTTGCCGTTCAGCTCCACAGCCAAGAAGCAGTCCATCGCGGAGCGGTTGACGGCCTCCTTATAGGCTTCCTCCTTGGTGTAGGGCTTGTAGGGCTCAAACTTTACGACCTCCGGGTCGGAGAGATATTCGTATAAATCCTGCCCGTCCCCTTCCTCAAAGGGACGCAAAATGAGACGTTCCGTTTTCAGCATCATTTTCCTCCAAATGATTGGTTCATTCATGGGCGCCCTCTCAGTCAAAATCCAACAAGTTGAATTTTGACAGCTCTCCCGCACGCGGGCGAGCCTTTTGGTGCACCCCCGTTATTTCAGACTGAACCGGGTGCAGGGCACATCGCCGTTCACCAACTGGGAAATGCGGTATTTCGCCGAGCCGATGAGCACGGTGGTGCCCGCCTTGGCACAGGGCAGAATGTATTCCAGCTTGGCCTTTGCGCCGTTGGAACCGGCGCGGGAGGTGCCTTCGCAGTAGGTCTGCAATTCCCGAATCTTGCGCTCCATTTCCTCGCCGTCCTTGGCCTCCACGGTCTTGATGAGGGTGGAAGGGTCGTAGGGGTCGGCATAGATGCCGTCGGTGGAGGTTAAGATGAGCAGGGTCTTGGCGTTGACTGCCTCGGCAATAACGGAGGCGGTCTCGTCATTATCGAGGCACTGCACCACATTGCCCTCCATCATGTCCTGCAGGCGCATCAGTTCCATCTTGCGGTGCTCCTCAAAGGAAACCGGGTCATTGTAATTGACGATGGGCACCGCGCCCTGCTCGGCACAGCGAATCAGGGCATTTTTGATGAACTCCCGGGTCTTGCGGGAATTAAAGTGGGTGTGCTCGACCAGGAACTGACGGACGGAATATTCCGGGGAAATGAACCGTCTGTAATTCTCCATCAGAATGGCCTGACCCTGGGCAGCATAGTCGGTCTTTACGTTGTCCTTGTCGCCTTCCAGCTCATGTCCGTGCCGCTTGATGTAGTCCAGCCGCCCGATTTCCACCGCGCCGGAGGACACCCAGATCATACCTGGCTTGAGCTCCGCACCGAGGCGCGAAAAAATGTTGTAGTCAATGTCCATTTCCTCCCGGCGAATGAGCGCCATGGAGCCGATTTTTCCCACAAAATCAATTCTGTCCATCGAAAAACCTCCCATATAAAGGTTCTTATTGCATAACGGGTTCAATGTCCTTGCCCGCATCCCGCAGGTCTTTGTTCTTCAGAATGACGGGTACGAAGATGCACAGTCCCAGTACACAGATGCCGCAGGAGAAGAAGAAGGGAATCCGCATCCCGAAGAAGCTGACGAGCACGGAGGACAAAAGAGAACCCACGATTTTTGCCACGCCGAAGCCCGCCATGTTGTAAAGCATCTGCCCGGAGGCCTTGAGTTCGTCCGGGATGGCCTTGTTGATGAACTTGATCATGCCGAAATTCATCATCATGGAGCACCAGCCGAACAGGGCATTGGAGAGCATCACCACATAGAGGTTCGCGGTCGCGCCGATGATGAAGGCGCGGATGGCCATGCAGACCGTGGCAATGATGGTTAAGGTCGCCGCGCCGGTCTTTTTGAAGATTCTGTCGCCCAACGGCAGGAAGATAATCTCCCCGATGGGACCTAAGAAGGACGCAAGCCCGATGAGCGAGGAGGTCGCGCCCAGTTCCTTAAAGTACAGAGAGAAATAGGTGGAGCAGTGGGTAAAGCCCATGATGTTGAACATGGTAAAGCCGATTAGAATCATCAGCGTTTTGTTCTTAAACAGCGCGGTCATGGACATCTTCTTCCCCCTGCCGTGCTGGTGGCCTTCCACCTTGGGCATAAAGAAGGACGCAAGCAGACCCAACGCCAAGAACAGCGCGATGATGTAGGGCACAAGGGCGTAATTGTCCTTCAAAACAAGTCCGATGAGATAAGAAGCCGCCATGTAGGAGACCGTGCCCACGGTGCGCACCGGGCCATAGGCGTATTTGCCCCTGTCCAGTGCTTCCAAGGTAATGGCATCCATGAGCGGCATCACGGCGGACTGGAAGAACATAAACGCAGAGACAATGCCAAAGCCCCACAGAGTATTGTTGACAAACCCGCCGAGGAGCAGCACTGCAGAGGACGCAAAGGTCAGCAGGGACAGCAGGATGTTTTTGTACTTCATTCTGTCGCCCACCGCGCCCCACACTGCCTGCATTCCCATGCCGATGACCGGCGCAAAGGCCATGATATAGCCGATGTTCTGCTCCAATACGCCCGCAGAGACTAAGAACAGGCTGAAATACCCGTTGTAGACTGCATTCTGAAAATAGTAAAAAACATAATAGGGAATCACGCCAAAGGGGAATCCGGCGCGGGAAGGATTTGGTTGTTCAGTCATTTAGAAAGCTCCCGCCTTTTCCAGCTCGGCATGGATCGCCGCGCCGTCCAAGTCCTTAAAGGCAACGCTTCCCTTCTTAAGCTTCATGGCTGCCGCAACCCCGGCGGCCTGTCCCAGTGCAACACAGGCGGGCATCACACGCAGGGAGGAATGTGCCGCGTGGTCGGCGGAAACGGGACGGCCTGCCACCAGCAGATTGACGATGTGCTTGGGCACCATGACCCGGAAGGGAATCTCATAATATCCGCCCGTGGGCAGCTGCCAGCGCTCGGTGCCGGTGCCCGTGGGGTTGTGAATGTCGATCTGATAGGCAAAGCGGCACACGCAATCCTCGAACCGCGCCTGATTCATCACATCGTCCTTGGTGAGCACATACTGCCCCACGATTCTTCTGCTCTCGCGCACGCCGATCTGGGTGCCCGTCACCTGCACATAGGCATTTTCAAAGCCGGGAACGTGGCCGATTAAGAACCGCGCCATCTCCCAGACCTGCTCTCTTGCAATGCACTCGGCATCGGTCAGCGAACGTGCGGAAATGGGGTTGTGCATGACGACTCTTGTGGTGTTGAAGTGCACCACATCGTCCTGCATGGTGGAAAAGTGCAGCACATCCTCGCGGGGATTGGTGATCTCGCCCCGCGCCTTGGCCTCGTCATAGAGACGGTCGATTTCTTTGTTGGAGGGCATTTTGCTCCTGTCCACATTCGCCATGCGGAAGGAGAGGGTCATGGGCTGGCACTGGTGGTCTTCGTCCCGGCCGATCTCCCACGGCGTGCCCGCCAAGTGCGCCACATCCGCATCGCCCGTGCAGTCGATGAAGGCATCCGCCGCCATGAACTCGATGCCGGACTTGGAGGCCACGCGCACCGCGACAAGGCGGTCATTTTTGATGTGCACCTGCTCCACAAAGGTGTGCAGTAGGATTTCCACACCGGCTTTCAATACCATTCTTTGCAGCACAATCTTCATGCACTCGGCATCAAAGGAATCAGAGCCTTCCTTCATGCCGCCGAACAGCCGCATTTCCTCCATAATTTCGGCAAAAATGCCGTGAATCAGCACATTTTTCGGCTCGTTGCTCTTCCAGTAGGGCATAAAGGGGTTGATGAGCCCGTTGGTCGCCATGCCGCCTAAGAATCCGTACCGCTCGATGAGCAGCACATTCTTTACGCCCGAGCGCTTGGCCTGAACTGCCGCCGCTATGCCGGATAAGCCACCGCCGCACACCACTAAATCATACTTTCTCATGTTCGTTTTTGTCCTTTCACGATCTGTTTTCCCGCGCTCTTTCTGTGTATTTTGGTGAGGTACGCAAGAAAAGCCATTATTGTCTATCAGTATAGCACGACTTGACGCAGGAATCAAATCGGCTGCGATATATATAGGAAATTTCTATAATAAAAATAAGTAAAACAATAGGGAAAACGTTTGACTGCACACGCCAAAAGGATTATGATTAGTGTAGTATTTTGGAAAAATATTGCGGGCGTATCAGAAATCAGCAATCCTGCCCGTGAACGGAGGCACATTCACAGAAAATGGACGTTATCAAAAGAATTGCCAAGCTGTGCAAACCCCACCGAAAATACGCGATCATCGGCCTGCTCTGCCTCATCATTGCAGACGTGACCCGCCTCATCATCCCGCTGTTCTCCGGCTGGATCGTCGATGATGTCATCAACGGCGGCATGACGGAAAAGCTGCTGCCCTTATGCGGTGCGCTCTTGGGGCTCACCGTGCTGCGCGCGGGCTGCACCTACTGCCGCGGCATCAATCTGGAACAGCTCTCCCAGAACTTCGTCTACGACCTGCGTACCTCGCTCTACTGGCACTTATCCCACATGAGCTATCATTTCTACGACACGAACTACATCGGCGAGATCATGTCGAGAATGACCGGCGATATCGAAGGCCTTAGAAACCTTCTGTGCGGCGGCATCGTGCAGGTGGTGGAGAACGCCTTCTGGTTCTTCGGCTCCCTGTTCGTGCTGTTCTTCTTAAACTGGAAGCTGGCACTGCTTATGGTCATCGTCGCGCCCATCGTCGGCGTTGTGGCTTTCAAGTTCCGCAAGAAGATCCACAAAGCCTTCCGCGACGTGCGTGAACAGAACGCCGTGCTTTCCACCAAGACCCAGGAGAACATCTCCGGCGTGCGCGTGGTCAAGGCCTTCGCGCAGGAGGAATACGAAAAATCCTCCTTCAAGGTGGAGTGCGACAAGCAGCGCGACCTGCTCATCAAGACCGCCTACATCTGGTCGGACTTTGTGCCGATTTTGGACTTCCTGGGTGCCATCTGCACCCCCATGCTGCTGGGCGTGGGCGGCGTGATGGTCATGCGCGGGAATATGACCTTGGGTTCCCTTGTCTCCTTCACAGGCTACATCTGGATGATCACCGGCCCCATGAGAATGCTGGGCAACATCATCAATATGCTCTCTCAGGCCATCACCTCCGCCGAAAAGCTCTTCTTCTACACCGATCTGGGCGAGGAGATTCACGACGCGGAAGTCACCAAGTTCCCCGAGAGCTTCACCGGCCATGTGCAGTTTAAGGACGTGACCTTCGGCTACGGTGACGAGACGGTGCTGCACGATCTGAACATCGACGTGCCCGCCGGAACCACCTGCGCCATCATGGGCGCAACCGGCAAGGGCAAGACCACCATCACCAATATGCTGGGACGCTTCTATGAGTGCCGCAAGGGTCAGGTACTCATCGACGGCGTGGACGTCAAGGAAATGCCGCTGCTCAAACTCCGTGACCGCATCGGCTATGTCAATCAGGAGACCTTCTTATTCTCCGAATCCATCGAAAACAACATTCGGTTCGGTCGTCCCAATGCCGACTTTGAAAAGGTGCAAGCGGCCGCCCGTGCCGCCGAGGCCGAGGAATTTATCCTCGATATGCCTCAGCAATATGACACCATCGTGGGCGAGCGCGGTGTCGGTCTCTCCGGCGGTCAGAAGCAGCGCATCGCCATTGCAAGAGCCATTTGCTATGATCCCGCCATCCTCGTCTTTGACGATTCCACCTCCGCCGTGGACATGGAGACCGAGCACGAGATTCAGGGGCACTTGAAGAACATCATGAAAGACCGCACCACCTTCATCATCGCCCACCGCATCTCCTCCGTCAGAAGCGCCGATCAGATCATCGTGCTGGCCGACGGCACCGTGGCCGAGCGCGGCACCCACGAAGAGCTGCTGGCGAAGAAGGGGCTTTACTACAATATGTATCAGGATCAGTACAAGGATTTTGCGAACATCACCGCCCGCAAGGGCATTGCCACAGAAGCCGTAAAGGAGGTGGGTTAAATGCCAAAGCTCAGAGTCATTGACGATGAGGTCATCGAACGCCCATTTAACATGAAGCAGTTCCTGCGCGTCATGTCCTTCTTAAAGCCCTACAAAAAGCGCGTCATTTTGGCCTGTTTCCTCATGGTGATCACCTCCGTCTGTTCCCTGGCGCAGCCCATGCTCATGTCCAACGCCATCGACGGCATCAACGAGAGCAACACCTCCAATTTCCCCTATTACCTAATCGGCATGGTCGCCTGTGCCCTGATCGGCGCCGTCTGTATGCGCTACCGCGCCCGGGTCATGGACACCGCCGGACGCTCCGCCATCGCCGACCTGCGCCAGTACCTCTTTAACCACATTCAGGACTTGTCCTTCAACTTCTTTGACACCCGCTCCGCAGGTAAGATCATGGTGCGCGTCATCAACGACGTAAACTCGCTAAACGACCTGCTCACCAACGGCATCGTCAACGTGTTCATCGACTGCGTGACCATCGTACTTCTGCTGGTGCTCATGCTGGCGGTCAACTGGAAGCTCACCCTCATTTCCCTGTCCATTCTCCCCTTCCTGCTGCTCATCCTCTTTGGTTTGAAGCGCAAGATGCGCAAGAACTGGCAGGTCGTCCGCAACAAGATTTCCAACATGAACGGCTACCTCCACGAATCCCTGTCGGGTATGCGCATCACCGAGGCCTTCACCCGCGAGAAGGAGAATGCCGACATCTTCAACGACACCAATCAGGACATCAAAAGAAGCTGGATGCGCGCCATCAAGCTCAACAACGTGTTCTGGCCGTCCCTTGATACCGTCTCCACCATCGGCACCTGTCTGGTCTACATCTTCGGTGTGGCCATGCTGGGCAAGCAGGTGGGGCAGGGCGGCATCACCGTGGGCACCCTGCTGCTCATCCTGTGGTACTTAGGGCGCGTCTGGGAACCGCTGAACAACTTGGCCAACGTTTACAACAACGTGCTGGTTGCCATGGCCTCCTGCGAGCGCATCTTTGAAATCCTGGACACTCCCGTGCAGATCGCCTCCAAGGAAGGCGCAAAGGAGCTGCCGCCCATCGTGGGCACCGTGGACTTCGACCACGTTACCTTCTCCTACGACCCCGAAAAGGTCGTTTTGAAGGACGTTTCCTTCCACGTCGATCCCGGTCAGACCATCGCTCTGGTCGGCCCCACCGGCGCGGGCAAGTCCACCGTGGTCAACCTGATCTCCCGCTTCTACGACACCGATTCCGGCGACGTAAAATTGGACGGCTACCCGGTCAAGGACGTGGAACTTCACAGCTTGCGCAAGCAGATGTCGGTTATGATGCAGGATTCCTTCATCTTCTCCGGCACCATCATGGACAACATCCGCTACGGCAAATTGGACGCCACCGAGGAAGAGGTCATTGCCGCCGCCAAGGCCGTGCGCATTCACGATTCCATCATGGAAATGGAAAAGGGCTACTATACCGAGGTCAACGAGCGCGGTTCCCGCCTCTCCACCGGACAGAAGCAGCTCATCTCCTTCGCCCGCGCCCTGCTCAATGACCCGAAGATTCTCATTCTCGACGAGGCCACCTCCTCCATCGACACCCGCACCGAGCTGCTCATCCAGCAGGCGCTGGAAGTGCTGCTCAAAGGCCGCACCTCCTTCGTCATCGCCCACCGCCTCTCCACCATCCGCAAGGCCGACTGCATCATGGTCGTGCAGGGCGGCAAGATCGCAGAGCGCGGCACCCACGATGAGCTCATCGCAAAAGGCGGCCAGTACGCCGCCCTCTGCGAAGCCCAGTACCGCTTCCTGGAGGAAGCCTAATCCCCCCAAAAACCATTTACGGACAGGCAGGAAATCTCTCCTGCCTGTCCGTTTTTTATGGAATCCATTGGACTTGTGTGCTATACTGAAAAAAAACGAAGGAGTTCCTATTTATGAAAAATCTTCACTTAATCGGCAACGCGCACTTAGACCCCGTGTGGCTGTGGCAGTGGCGGGACGGCTATTCCGAGGTCAAGGCGACCTTTTTATCCGCCTTGGATCGCATGGACGAGACCCCCGATTTCGTGTTCACCTGCGCCTGTGCGGCGTATTATCAGTGGGTCGAGGAATGTGACCCGGAGCTGTTTGAAAAAATCCGCAAAAGGGTGCAGGAAGGACGTTGGGTGCTGGCGGGCGGAATGTTCATTCAGCCGGACATGAACACCCCCTCCGGCGAATCGTTGGCGCGGCAGCTTCTCTATTCCCAGCGGTATTTCATGGAAAAGTTCGGCAAAACCGCCCATTTTGGCTACAATGTGGACTCCTTCGGGCACAACGCGCAGGTGCCGCAGATTCTGGCCAAGGCCGGCATGGAAGGCTATGTGATGATGCGCCCCGGCGACCACGAAAACCCTGATTTGCCCTTGGGGGCACTCAACTGGCAGTCATTAGACGGCACGGTTCTTCCCACTTATCACATTTTCGGGGAATACTGCGTGCGCGAAGGCCTTGCGGACAAGCTACCCGCGCAGGAGGAAGCCGCGCTTTGCATGAACCTTCCCGTCATGTGCTTTTACGGCGTGGGCAACCACGGCGGCGGCCCCACCATCGAAAACCTCAAAACCATTGACCGATTCCTCTCCGAAAGCAAATACGGGAAAGACGCAAAGTATTCCTCGCCGCTTACCTACTTTGCGGAGCTGAAAAACGAGGGCATCGCCTTGCCCAAGTGGGAAAACGAGATGCAGCACCACGCCTCGGGCTGCTATTCCACACATTCGCTCTCCAAAAAGCTCCACCGGCAGGCGGAAAACGCCCTGCTCCGCGCCGAAAGCTTCCTGCTGCTCTCCGAGTGGCTCACGGGCATGAAAGCCGACACAAACGCGCTTCTTTCCGGCTGGAAAACTCTGCTGTTCAACGAGTTTCACGATGTGATGGGCGGCTGCTGCCTGTATGAGGGCATGGAGGATGTCGTAACACAACTGAAATCCGTGCTTGCGCTGTGCGACCGGGAGGAAAACAAAGCCCTCCAGCGCATTTCGTGGCGCATCGACACGATGAAGGGGCATCCTCTCCGCGTCCGCTCCAAGGAGGAGGACTGGGCGCTGTGGGGCATACGCGGGCAGGGCACGCCCGTTGTGGTGTTCAACCCGCACCCCTATCCCGTCACCGACGACATTCGGCTGGTCTACGACATTTACTCCGCCCGCACCGACGACGGCAAGCCCCTCCCCGTCCAGCGCGTCCGCGCCACCAGAACCAACAACAAAGACCGTTTCGACACCCTGCTTCGCCCCACCGTCCCCGCCTTCGGCTACACGGTGATTTGGGTGTTCAAGGAGGAAGAACAGGTCGAAAATACACTTCAAATCACCGAAACCAGCCTTGAAAACGACAAGCTGCGGGTCATTTTTGACACAACCACAGGAATGCCCAAATCCATCCTGCGCAAGGACACAGGCACCGAGTTCCTCACCGCCCCCGCCTCCGCACGCCTGTTTGACATCACCCATTGCGACACCTGGGCGCACGGCGTTTTCAGGTTCGACCAAGAAGCGGGCGCATTTGCCGCGCCGGAGTTCAGTATCTTGGAGGAAGGCCCCCTCCGCGCCACATTAAGGGTCAGAAATGCCTTCGGTCTTTCTGCCTTGGAGCAGAAATTCTCCCTGTATGAAAACTCTGACACACTCAGGGTCGAAGTGCGCCTCAACATGAACATAGAGCAGAAGCACCGCATGGTCAAATTCTGCTTCCCCACGGACGGAAAATTCGATGTGGCGGAAATCCCCTTCGGCTCCCTTGTGCGCACGGGCTGCGGCAACGAGGAGCACTGCCAGCGCTGGGCGGCGGTGCAGGGCGAAAACCACGGTCTTGCCCTGCTCAACGACGGCAAATATTCCTATTCCTGCGATCGCGGCGAACTGCGCCTGACCGTCGCCAACACCTCCCTTTACGCCGACCACTACGGGCAGGACTTCCGCGACGACACCTGCCTGATGCTGGACGAGGGCGTGCAGACCTTTGCCTATTCCGTTGTGCCCTATGAAGGAAGCTGGCAGGATGCGTCCCTGCACCGCCGTGCCGACCTTCTCAACCGAAAGCTCTGTGCCCTCATGGAAACCTACCACGAAGGCAAGCTCCCCGGAACCTTCTCCGGGCTGACGATTGACGCAGAAAACATCGCGCTTTCCGCCCTAAAGCCCGCCGAGGATAATAGCGGGCTTGTGCTTCGCCTCTATGAAACCGCAGGCAAGAAAACCACCGCAAATATTTCCCTCCCGCTCTGCGGAAGACAATTTTCTGTCACCCTTACACCCTTCCAAATGGAGACCTATTTCATCCCGGCAGACGGTACGCAGGAAATCCGCAGAATCCTCTTAACCGAGCTTGCATAAGCGCAAAAATCCCCGCAGAAGCGATTCTGCGGGGAATATTTTATGTCGAATCAATCTTCGTCGGGTACGACCTCGATGGTGTTCTTCAATTTCTTCATCACATACAGGTAGCAGGGGATGAGGAAGGCGTTGGCGGCGACCCACGCGGCGGGGGAGGCGAAGCACGCGCCGGTGAAGCCCCAGACGGGCACAAGCAGGAACGCCACGGCGGCTCTTGCAAACATTTCAAAGATACCCGCGAACAGGGCGTAATGGGAGAAGCCCAAGCCCTGAATCACATAGCGGTGGATGATGAGGGAAGCCAGCATGAAGCAGGAGCCCGCGTTGATGATGAGGAAGGTCTTGACGTTGGCCAAAATTGCCGTTTCGGAAGCATCCACGAAGAGCAGGGCAATGTACTGTCCCGCGACCATGAGGATGCAGAACGCCACGACGGAATAGGAGATCATGGTAATCAGCGACAGCTTGATGCCCTTCTTGACACGGGAAAGCTTTCTGGCACCCAAATTCTGTCCGGCGTAGGTCGCCATTGCGTTGCCCATGGCATCGTAGGCGCAGGAAAGGAGCATATTGACCTTGCCCGCCGCCGTCATGGAAGCCACGGCAACGGAGCCCAAGGAATTGACCGCGCTTTGCAGCACCACGTTGCCCACGGCGGTGATGGAGGTCTGCAACCCGAAAGGCAGCCCCATGCCAAGCAGCTTGCGAATGTGCTCGCCGGAGACGGCCATTTCGCCCTTTTGGAAGCGCAGAATGGTGAAGTTTTTGATAATGAAGCCCAAGCACAAAAAGCCTGAAATCGCCTGTGCAAAGACGGTTGCCCAAGCCGCGCCCGCGCAGCCCCAACGGAACACCAGAATGAAGATGAGGTCAAGACCGACATTTAGGAACGAGGAAAAAATGAGGAAGTACAGTGGACGCTTGGAATCGCCCAGGGCACGCATGACGGATGCGGAGAAGTTATACAGCACCGTGGCGGGAATGCCCAGCATCATGACAAACATATAATCATAGGCATCCTCGAAAATGTCCTCTGGGGTCTGCATCCAAACTAAGATGTTCCGCGTCAGCAGACACACCGCAGTGGTGACGGTGACGGTCAGCACAATGGCGATCCAGATGGCGTTGGCTAAATATTTGCGCAGGGAGACCTCATCCTTTGCGCCGAAGCACTGGGAAATGGGAATCGCCATGCCTGCGCAGGTGCCCAGCACGAAGCCGAACACCAGAAAGTGCATGGAGCCCGCCGAGCCAACCGCCGCCAGCGCCCCCACGCCCAAGGTCTTGCCCACGATGATGGTGTCCACCATGGAATAAAACTGCTGGAATAAGTTCCCGCCGATCAGCGGAATCGCAAAGCTCAGAATCAGACCCAAGGGCTTGCCCACGGTCATGTCCTTCATCAGTCGTTTAGAAGCCAAAGTACCCCCACATCCTTATCTTTTTTGTGTTTTTTCGATTTGTTGCAAAACCAATCTTTTGTATTTTATCTCTATCGGATTAAGAAAACAAGCCACTTTTCTTTAAGAAAACAGACCTCAGAAAATCTTTATACACACTTTCCACATTTTGCGCTATAATGAGAACAAAAGAAATCGAAAGGGCGGTGCCACCGTGACAGAACAATCCTTTGCCGCACAGAAGGCCGCCACCTTCTGCGGACAGCTCCTGCTGGAAAGCGGCGCGGAAATTTACCGTGTGGAGGAAACCGTGACTCTCATTCTGTCCTCCAACCAACTCACCGACGTTTCGGTGCTGGCCTTCCCCACCGGCTTTTTCTATTCCTTCCGGGACGAGAACGACGCCCCCATCGGCGAGGTCGTCCGCACAAAGGTGCGCACCACAGACTTGGGGCGCGTCTCCCGGGTCAATGCCATCTCCCGGGACATCACAACCGGCGCCATCACGGCGGAGGATGCCCTGCCTCTGCTGGAGCAGGAGAAGAAACGCCCTGCCCGCCCGGTCTATATGGATCTGCTTGCCAGCGCCATCTCCGCGTCCGGGCTTTCCGTGCTGTTCGGCGCCAATGTTTTTGACTTTCTGGGCGCGTTCCTCTGCGGCGTGACGGAAAGTGCGTTAGGGCTGCTTTTCGGGCGGGACAATGTTTCCAAATCCATCTACCTGATGGTTTCCGGCGCACTGTGCGCTGTTATCGCATCGCTGCTTGTGTTCCTGTCCCCGCTTTTCAACCGCACACCCATCATTGTCGGCGCGATCATGCCGCTGCTGCCGGGGCTGGCCATCACCAACGCCATCCGCGACACCGTGACCGGCGATCTGGTCTCCGGCATGGCGCGGCTGGCCGACGCACTGCTGCAAGCCGTCGCCTTGGCTGCGGGCGTGGCCGTCGTGCTTGCCCTGTGGCATTAAGGAGGAACTCATGAACATTCCAAAGCTGCTCATCTGCTTCCTTGCCTCCTGCGTCGGTTCCGCAGGCTTCGGTCTGCTCTTCAAGGTAGAAAAGCGCACCCTGCCCCCCGGTGCGCTCATCGGCGGCTGCTCCTTCCTGGCCTATGATTTGCTGGTGCTTTCGGGCTATTCCCCGGTGCTGGGTGCCTTTGCGGGCGGGCTGGTCATCGGCATCCTGTCCGATGTGACAGCCCGGCTCTTTCGCACACCGTCTGTGGTCTTTGCCACCATGGGGCTGATTCCGCTGGTGCCGGGCTACAACCTCTTTCAGACCATGGAGCTCTTTGTGCAGGGCGATTCCGCGGGCGGGCTTGCCGCCTGCATGGAGACCCTGCTCATCGCCGGTGCCCTTGCCCTGTCCCTGGGCTTTTCCACCGTCTTAACCCGCCTCATCCGCAAAAAGCGCATATAAGAAAAGCGGCTCGAAGGAAAATTTCCCTCGAACCGCTATTTTGTTGTCTCTTATTCTACACTGGTCACGGAAGCGTTTCCGTCCAAGTCTTCATAAACCAACACGATCTTCTCGTTCCCGTCCGCGTCCTTGCACTTGAACTTATAGTTGGTTCCGGCAACGACCTGGGTGCCGACGAGTGCCACAAGCTCGTAGCCCTCATACTCGGTTCCGGCAACGGCCTTTTCAAAAACCGCTTTCTGTTCATCGGAAAGGTTGGTTTCGCTCTTTTCCGTCCAGCCACCGGCGGCGGATTTTTCCTTCTTTGCGCAGGCGCACAGCGTCAGCACCATCAGCACAGCAAGCAGCAAAGCGATGATTCTTTTCATGACGTATTTCTCCTTTCTCTTATTTTATCTTCTGCCCAGCAAACTCTTGACAAACGACACAATTCCCGCAAGCGCAGCGACAACACCAAGCCCGATCATAATGAGACCGCTGCCCGCGCCGCCGGCCTGAATGTCCGCAGGGTTTTCGGGGTTGTAGCTGATTTCCAGCTCTTTCCCAACCTTGTAGCCGGCCACATACTGTCCCAGCTCCTCGGTGTACTCCTGCCCATCCACAGTGTAGGTCACAAAGACATGATAATCGTTTTCCTTCCGTGCGGAATCATACTCTTTTTGTATCTCCGCGATCACGGCGTCAGTCTTGGGGAAGGTCTTGTGTCTCTGCATGGTCTTAACCCCCAGCATCAGGCACATGACCGCCGCCGCAATCACAATCAGCGGCAGAATAAACCGAACAAAAAATCGTTTCATCAAAGAACACTCCTTTCTTTTAGTGCCTTCATCATACCATTTGCCGCACAATTTGTCCAACATTTTTTGTTGACGGAAAATGTTGGGTTTTTGTTGACGGAAACTGATGGGGATGCTAAAATATTTTCAGAAATCAGTGTCCATTCCCCAATCCTGTTCGTATAATCAGGTGTAAACAAATTCAGATAAGGAGAGAAAACAATGGCAAAATATAAACTCAATGACGAAGAACTCAATAGCGTGATCGGCGGCACCATACCTTGGGAAGAAGGCTCTGAAAACAAGAAATATCACTTCATCTGCTCCAACAGCAAATGCAAATGGAGCTACAATGGCAAAACGACCGATGCGCAGTTCCCGCAGGGCGGCATCTGCCCGGCGTGCGGCAAGCAGATCGTCATTGACTACGAAATCTGATTCCCAACAACCGCAATCGCTCCGAGACGGCTTTGTCCCGGAGCGTTTTTCTATATAATACGGATGCTTCTGACCATTTCGACCTCATAGGGGTCAAAGTATTTATTCCGGAAGCCCACGGTGTTGGGGTTTGCAGCCCCGTCCCGCGCAGTTTCGGCAGAACACAGGCTTCCCGATTCCACGGGATAATCTGAATGCTCATTTCCGCGTTTCCTTCCGAAAAAAAGATACAGGTGAAAAATCTTTCACCTGTATCTGATTGATTTGCGGATTAGATCTCCTCGTCAGCGGGGAGCTCTTCCAGATCCATGCCCTCAACCTCGGCGGCTTCTGCGTTGTCGGCAGCGTCGCGGATGGACAGGGAGATGCGCTTGTTCTCGGTGTTGACATCGAGAACGCGAACGCGGACGATGTCGCCCACGGTCAGAACGTCTTCGACCTTGCCGATGCGGCTGGCGGAGATCTGAGAGATGTGAACCAGACCGTCAAGGCCGGGCTCCAGCTCCACGAAAGCGCCGAAGGTCACGATGCGGACGACCTTGCCCTCGGTGATGGAACCGACGGGGTAATTGATCTGGGCGGTTTCCCAGGGCTTGGGCTTGTTCTGCTTGAGGCCAAGGGAGATGCGCTCACGGTCACGGTCGAGAGCCAGAACGAGGACTTCCACCTCATCACCGGGCTTGACGACCTCGGAGGGATGCTTCACGCGACCCCAGGAGAGATCGGTGATGTGCACCAGACCGTCCACGCCGCCAACGTCCACGAAGGCACCGAAATCGGTGAGGCGACGGACAGTGCCCTTGATCTTGGCGCCGACTTCGAGCTTTTCCCAAGCGGCAGCCTTCACGGTAGCGGATTCCTCCTGCAGCACGACCTTGCGGGACGCCACAAGACGACGCTTCTGCTTGTCGGCCTCGATGATCTTGACCTTCACGTTCTTTCCGATGAACTGGTCGATCTTCTCGACATAGCGCTCGGAGAGCTGGGAAGCGGGAACGAAAGTACGGATGCCCTGAACGTCCACGATCAGGCCGCCCTTGACGACGTCCTTGCCGACGCCTTCAACGTACTCGTTGTTTTCATACTTTTCAATCAGCTCATCCCAAACCTTACGGTTCACGATGTTCTTCTGAGAAAGCAGGACGTTGCCTTCACCGTCATTCACCTTGACAACCTCAGCCTCGATCTCATCGCCGACTTTATAGGCTTCGCGGTGGTTTTCACGGGTGGTAAGCTCGGCAACGGGGATCAGTCCATCAGACTTATAGCCGATGTTGACGCACACTTCGGAATCCGTGACCTGCACGATGGTGCCGGTGACGGTCTGGCCGGTGTGGATGGAAACGAGAGTCTTCTCAAATTCGGCAGCGAATTCGAGATCGGCAGAGGCTTCCTGTGCTTCAACGGGAGCTTCGGTCTGGGTGGTGATGGTCTTGTCAAGTTCGCTCATTCTGGTTACAACCTCCTTGATGATCTCATCCGGCGTGGATGCGCCGGCTGTGATTCCGATAAAATCCTGCGCCTGCAGGGGGACATTTGCGACCTCTGCCGCACCCTCGAGCAAAAAGGTACGGGAGCAGATCTGTGCGCAGAGCCTTTGCAGCTTGCGCGTATTGGAACTGGTCTTGCTGCCGATGACCAGCATCACATCGCATCTTTCAGCCATGGACGCGGCCTCGCGCTGCCGAACGGAAGTGGTCTCGCAGATGCTCTCCATGCACTCGCAACCCGGAATGCGTTTTGTGAGCTCCTGACACAGCGCTTTGTAATGGTTTTTCGGTGTGGTGGTCTGGGCAACCACGCACGCTTTTTCCATCTGCGGCAAAGCCAGAATATCCTCTGTCGAATAAACGACATAACAGGGGGCACTTCTCACCCAGCCGCGGATGCCCACGACCTCGGCGTGCTCCCTTTCTCCCACAATGATGATGGGGATTCCCTTTTCCGATTCGTCCGCGACCTTTTTGTGGATGCGGGCGACAAAGGGACAGGTGGTGTCCACAACCTTCATGCCCTTGCTGCGGAAGAAATCATGATCTTCCTTCGGGCTGCCGTGAGCACGGATAACCACGGTTTCGGTCCTCACCTCTTCCCGGTTCTCGGTGACGGTCACGCCCCTATTTACCATGGAGGAGACAACGGTGGGATTGTGGATCACAGGCCCTAAGGTGGTGATGGGGATTTGTCGCTTCAATAAGTCCTCCACGGTATCAACCGAGCGGCGAACGCCGAAGCAGAAGCCCGCATGAGGCGCGATCTCGATTTTCACTCCTGCGCCACCATCCTTTTAGCCCAATACTTTATACTGATTCTATACCCCCGCTAAAATTCCTTCTTTTCCTCCGAAGGATTTGCGTAAGTTTACGAAGATATAACATTATTTGTAGGGAAAATCAAAGGGTTTCCATGTTTTTTGCGTTCAGCAGCAGGGCTTTTTCAATTTCCCCGGTGAGCTTCCCGATGCTTCCCTCATCCGGCTTGCGCAAAGACGCATACTCCGATAAATCCATGGGCTTTCCCGCCAGCATCACGCTTCTTTTGACGGGGCTGAAATGCCCGTTGACCCAGCAGGGCACGATGGGCGCATGGCTCATAATCTCCAGCATGGCAACGCCCTTGTGCAGCGGCAGCAGCGGCACCTTTTTCTCCCTGTTCCGCGTCCCTTCCGGGAAAATGCACAGCACCTCGTTGTTTTTCAGCACCCGCATGGCCTTCATCACACCTGCCGCGCCGCCGCCGTCCCGATCCACCGGGAAGGATCCGGCTTTGGTGAGCGCCCAGCCGATGAGCTTATTCCCAAACAGCTCCTGTTTGCACATGAAGTGCACCTGCCGCTTCGTCATCATGAGGATGCAGGCCGCATCCAGCGCGTGCGTGTGGTTGCACACCAAGAGCACCGGCCCATTATCCGGGATATTTTCCTTCCCGATGGGCTTAAAGCGGCACCAAACAAAGCAAATTACCCAACTGATAAAACGTAAAATCCGATACATTTCGTGTTTTACCCTAAAAGCTGTCCCGTCATCGCCATGAGCAGGGAAACTTCCTCCTCAATGGTCAGCCCGTCCGTGTTGACCTCCACCGCGTCCTCCGCCACCTGCAAGGGCGATTCCGCACGGTGCGTGTCCTGATAGTCGCGGTTCTTCACATCCGTTAGCACCTGCTCATAGTCCGCTTCCTGCCCATTCTTGATGAGCTGGTCGTACCGGCGCTTTGCGCGCACCTCGGGGGATGCGGTGACAAAGAACTTGTATTCGGCGTTGGGCAGCACATGGGTGCCGATGTCTCGCCCGTCCATCACCACATCGTTTTCCTCGGCGATGGCGCGCTGAATGTCCACTAAAATTTTGCGCACGGAGGGGCACACCGCCACATCGGAGGCCGCCATGGCAATGGTCTCATTGCGGATGAGGCCTTCCACGTCCTCTCCGTTGAGCAGCATATGCTGGCCTTCAGGCAGCAGTTTCACTTCGATCTTCGCATTTTTCAGCATTTTTGCAAGCGCCTTGTCATCATGGGTGTCCACGCCAAGCCTTGTGGCCAGCAGACCCACGGTGCGATACATCGCGCCGGTGTCCAGATAGATGCAGTTCATTTCTCTGGCCAGCGCCTTGGCAACGGTGCTCTTGCCCGCACCGGAAGGACCATCAATCGCAATGTGCATTGTATATACCTCTTATCTATTTCTATGGCTCGCCCGCGTGCTGTCCCGCCGCATGGCCTGTTGAAAAAGCAATCTGTAAATTGAACCCGCCGGTAAATCCATCCACATCCAGCAGCTCACCCGCCACAAAAAGGCCGGGATGCAGCTTGCTTTCCATGGTCTTTGGGTCGATTTCCTTTGTGCTGATGCCGCCCCGCGTGACGATTGCCTCCGCAATCGGTCTGAATCCGCAGGGCGTAACGGGCAGAGCCTTCAGGGTGTCAATGAGCTTTTCCCGCTGCTGCCGTGTCACCTGCGAAATGGGCGTGTTTTCGGGGATGCCGCACAGACTCGCCACGATGGGGGTCATGCTCCGGGGGAGCAGCCCGTCGATCACGGTGGAAATCTGCCCGCGGTTCTTTTCCTCAAAGTCCCGCAGAATCCGCTTTTCCAGTTGCTCCCGCGTCAAGCCCGGCTTTAAGTCGATGGTAACGGACAGCGCGTTCAGATCCACATCGTTGATGAGGCAGCTCATGGAGAGCACCAGCGGACCCGAAATGCCGAAATGGGTGAACAGCATTTCGCCCAATTCCGTATAGAGTACCTTTTTGCCCAGCTTTGCGGTGAGGGTCACGTTTTTGAGCGACAAGCCCTGCAATTCTTTGCACCAGTCCTCTTTCGTCAGCACGGCAATGAGTGACGGCTTGATCTCCGTCACGGTATGCCCCAATTTTTTGAGCAGTTGATACCCGCTGCCATCGGAGCCGGTGGTGGGATAGGAAACCCCGCCGGTGGCAACGATCACCCTGTCAAAGTGCCGGGTTTCGGTGCCGAAATCCAGATCATACCCGCCATCCGACGGAATGATCTCTCTGACCTTTGCCCGCAGCGTCACGCGCACCCTGTTTTTCGCCAGCATTTTTTCCAGCGCTTTTGTGATGTCGGAGGCCTTATCGGATGCAGGAAAGATGCGTCCCCCGCGCTCCTCTTTGAGCGGCGTGCCGTTTTCCTCAATCTTGCTCATCAGCGCGTTGTTGTCAAAGGCGGCAAAGGTGGAATACAGAAACCGCGAATTGTGGACGATGTTGTTCAGAAATTCTCTCCCTTGGGCACTGTTGGTCACGTTGCAGCGACCCTTTCCCGTGATGAAGAGCTTTTTTCCGAGCTTCTCGTTTCCGTCAAAGAGAACGACCTCCGCGCCCACCTCTCCTGCGGCGATGGCCGCCATCATGCCCGCAGGCCCGCCGCCGATGACTGCGACAGACGTGCTCATACGTTTTCATTTTCCTTTCCGATATAGACGTTGTTGTGCTCCCACAGATCCTCCAGCCGCTCAAAGTGCTGGGCGACCTCGGTGCGGTAGCGCAGGGACAACGCCACGATCAGCGCGTTAATCAAACTCATGGGCGCGACCAACGAATCCACAAAGGAGGCCATATCGCTCCTTGCGGTCAGGCACAGGTCGGAGGCCTGTCCCAAGGGAGACAGCGGCGTGTCGGTGATGGAAATAACCGTTGCACCGTGCTCCTTGGCGTAGTGCATGGCTTCGATGGTTCTTCTGGAATAGCGCGGGAAGGAAACACCTAAAACCACGTCATTCTCTCCCACGCGGACAACCTGCTCCTGCACATCGGAAATGCCCGCCGTGACGGTCTTTACGTTGTCGCGGATAAAGCTCATATAATAGCCCAAAAACTGCGCCAGCGGTGCGGAGGAGCGCACGCCCACCACATACACGCGCTTGGCGGCAGCCAGCTCATCAATCACCTTGGAAAAGGTCACTTCGTCCACATCCTCCAAGGTCTGGCGGATGTTCTGCATATCGGCCTTCAGTACCGTGGAGAGCACCGTGGCTTCGTTCATGTCCCCGGTCATTTCCACGCGCTGCACGGCGGTCAAACGGTTGCGGATCATCTCCTGCAGCGCCTTCTGCAATTCGGGGTAGCCGTCATAACCCAAGGCCAACGCAAAGCGCACCACGGTGGATTCGGAGACCTCCACCTTGTCGCCCAGCTTGGAGGCCGTCATAAAGGCCGCCTTGTCATAATGATTAACAATATATTCGGCAATGCGTTTCTGCCCCTTGGAAAGTCTGCGCCCGGTCTGGTTGATGCGGCAGAGCAGCTCCTGTCTTTGTTCCATTCCAAAATCCTCCCGGAATCCATATACGCAATATTGTATCACATCCTGCAAAATTTGCAAGCAAATTCCACAATTCCTTCATTTTGGCGGGAGTTTTCCGCTTTTCGCACAACCTGTCGCAACTTCACCCTGCAAAAATGCAAAACAGCAGCAGTACCCCGAGCCCGCAGGCGAGGGCAATCGCATCGGAGCCGAAGGCAACGATGCCTTGGAAGGGGGAGTTTGAGGGGGGCGCAAGCCCCCCCCTCAATCAAGGAGTGAACGAAGCGAGAGAAGCATGAGCGTTTCATGCAAAAAACACCCCAGCGGGGTGTTTTTTGCATGAATAAGCCATGCGGAACACCGAAAGTTCCCGAAGGGGAATTACGGTGCGACTAAACGGGATGGGTGGTGCCGTCAAGTAAGGTGGAGTCAATGCCGTTCTCCTTGGCCTGACGATACTGGAAGAACTTCTCTGCGACCTGCGGGAACAGGGCGTAGGAGAGCACATCCTCATCGCACTTGGCATACTGGCGGCACTGTGCCTTGTAGGACTCGAAGGATTCCTCGGGGCCGATCAGGTCGGCGGGACGGCATTCGATAACCTTCTCGTCGCCAATGGCCATCTTGCGCACTTCCTCGTTCACGGGCGCGGGCAGACG
>DCHO01000073.1:38426-43669 GCA_002315655.1 Christensenella sp. UBA1750 | reverse complement strand
CGCTTGCCGGAAACCACGTTGAGCACCGCCTGGGTGCCGACGATCTGGGAGGTGGGGGTGACAAGGGGCGGATAGCCGTAGTCCAGACGGACACGCGGCACTTCTTCCAGCACTTCCATGAGCTTGTCGGAGGCATTCATCTGCTTGAGCTGGTTCATCAGGTTGGAGAGCATTCCGCCGGGCACCTGATAGAGCAGCGTGTTGATGTCCACGGAGAGCACCTTGGGATCGAGGAAGCCGTCGGCCTTGAGTCTGGCGGCAACGTTCTTAAAGTGCTTGGAGATTTCGGTGAGCAGGTTGAGGTCTAAGCCGGTGTCATAGGGCGTGCCGGCTAAGGTGGCAACCAGCGGCTCGGTAGCGGGCTGGGAGGTGCCGTTGCCCAAGGGAGACAGGGCGGTGTCGATGATGTCCACGCCCGCTTCGATGGCCTTCAGATACACCATGTCGCCGGTGCCGGAGGTGTTGTGGGTGTGCAGGTGGATGGGCACCTTGACCTCGGCCTTTAACGCCTTGACCAGATCGTAAGCCTCATAGGGCAGGATCAGGTTGGCCATGTCCTTGATGCAGATGGTCTGTGCGCCCATCTTTTCCAGCTCTTTCGCCAGCTTCACGAAATATTCGTGGGTGTGGACGGGAGACTTGGTGTAGGAAATGGCGATCTCGGGGATGCCGCCGTACTTGTTGGTGGCATCAATGGCGGTCTTCAAGTTGCGGGTGTCGTTCAGCGCGTCGAAGATACGGATGATGGAAATGCCGTTCTCGATGGACTTCTGGACGAACTTTTCCACAACGTCGTCTGCATAGTGCTTGTAGCCTAAGATGTTCTGACCACGCAGCAGCATCTGCAGCTTGGTGTTAGGCATGGCCTCGTGCAGGGCACGAAGTCTGTACCACGGATCCTCATTGAGGAAGCGCAGGCAGCTGTCGAAGGTCGCGCCGCCCCAGGCTTCCAGAGAATAATAACCGACTTTATCCAATTTCTCGGCAACGGGCAGCATTTCTTCCAGCTTCATGCGGGTGGCAGACTGGCTCTGATGCGCGTCACGCAAGATGGTTTCTGTAATCAAAACCTTTCCCATAACGGTGATTGTCCTCCTTATCTACTTATTTCATGAACATGGACAGGAACACGCCCGCAGCAACTGCGGAACCGATGACGCCGGCCACGTTGGGACCCATGGCGTGCATCAGCAGGAAGTTCTTGGGGTTCTCCTTCTGGCCGACCTTCTGGGAAACACGCGCAGCCATAGGCACCGCGGAAACACCGGCAGAGCCGATCAAGGGGTTGACCTTGCCCTTGGTGATCCAGCACATGAGCTTGCCCAGCAGCACGCCGCCGGCGGTGCCGAAGGCGAAGGCGGTAAGACCCATGGCGACGATGCCCAGCGTTTTCAACTGCAGGAAAATCTCGGCAGTCGCGGTGGCACCGACGGAAACGCCCAGGAAGATAACAACAATGTTGGAAAGCTCGTTGCTGGCGGTCTTTTCCAGTCTCTCGGTCACGCCGGATTCCTTCATTAAGTTACCCAGCATCAGGCAGGAGATGAGCACAGCCGCATCGGGCAGAAGCAGGGAGACGAAGATGGTCACGACGATGGGGAAGATGACCTTTTCGGTCTTGGAGACGGGGCGGAGCTGCTCCATGACGATCTGCCGTTCCTTCTTGGTTGTCAGCAGCTTCATAATGGGCGGCTGAATGACGGGAACCAGCGCCATGTAGGAGTACGCCGCAACGGCGATAGGCCCTAAGAGGTCAGGAGCCAGCTTGGAGGTGACTAAGATGGCGGTGGGGCCGTCCGCGCCGCCGATGATGCCGATGGAAGCGGCCTCATTGGGCTGGAAGCCGAAGCCCAGCGCCAGGAAGAAGGCCACGAAGATGCCCAGCTGCGCGGCAGCACCCAGCAGCAGGGACTTGGGGTTGGCAATCAGGGGGCCGAAATCGGTCATGGCACCGACGCCCATGAAGATGAGCGGCGGATAAATGCCTAATTTAACGCCTAAGTACAAATAGTCCACAAGTCCTGCCGTGGAGGAAAATTCCTCCCAGTGGACGTGACCGCCCTCAAAGAGGGAAGAGTGGTACATTTCCGCACCGGGCAGGTTGGTAATCAGCATACCGAACGCGATGGGGAGCAGCAGCAGGGGCTCAAAGCCCTTGGCAATGGCCAGATACAGGAACACACAGGCCGCCAATATCATGATCCATTTGCCGCTGGTGATCACTTCCGCGAACATCATTTCAGAAAGGAATTTCTGAATCGTACTGCCGATATCCAGATTCACTAAAATATCCATGGATTGATGTCTTCCTTTCCGCGCGAATCACGCAATTTTTCTGTGTTTTGCGTGAAGCTCCTTACTGGATCGCGCAGAGGGTGTCGCCGGCCTTGACGGAAGCGCCCTTGGTAGCGGAAACGGTGGCAACGGTACCGTCCTTGGGAGCCAGAATCTCGTTTTCCATCTTCATGGCTTCAAGAATGAACAGAATGTCGCCTTCCTTAACGGCCTGACCTGCGGCAACCTTCACCTGCAGGATGGTGCCGGGCATGGGAGCGGAAACGACCTCGGCACCGGCGGGAGTGGCGGCAGCCTTGGGAGCAGCAGCGGGCGCGGCGGGAGCGGCGGCCACGGGAGCGGGAGCGGCGACGGGCGCAACGGGCATCACGGGCATGGCGGAGCCGTCCTTGATTTCCTCGGCGCAGACTTCGTAAGACTTTCCGTTGACGGTGATCATAAACTTACGCATAAGATGATTTCCTCCTGTTATTGTAGTGAAATAGATTCCTGCGGAATCTGTGAAATACGCTTATCGCGTGTGAAATAGGAAGCTTTCGCTTCATGTGAAATGCGCTGCGGCGCGTGAGAAGAACTTTTCACCGGATGCAAAGTATCCGATTTCACATCCGCAGGATATTTCACATTGACTCAACGTCAATATTTCACTTAGTAGCGGGTGTCGATGTATTCCTGACGGCCGGAAGCGCTCCATGCGGGGGTGTTCTTGCCCACGCGGCGGACGGAACGCACCACAAGCCCGTTGCCGTTCTCGCTCATCATCGCAACCACGGCGGCGATGACGGCGGCAATCTCCTCCTCATCGTCCTCCTTGGCAATCTCCACAACGGGAGCGGGCGCGGCGGCGGGAGCAGGGGCGGCGGGTGCGGCAGAGGCGGCTTTTTCGGCCTTCTTCCTGTCGGCAGCCTTAAAGATGTTCGCCATGATGACCAGAATGCAGATGATGGCGACCAGAGCGATAAAAACAATCAGCATACCCACGACGAACACGATGCTTGCGCCGCCGTAGATCTGACCCAGACTGTAATCCATAAATCGGAACCTCCTTCTTTAGCTTCTGTACGGTTCCAATCGCTTACAGCGGCAGATTGCCGTGCTTGCGGGGATAGGCGACTTCGCGCTTGCCCAGGAGCATTTCCAGAGCGGAAGCGATCATCTGACGGGTGGCGGCAGGCTCGATCACATCGTCGCACACACCGCATTCACAGGCGTTGAGCGCACCGTTTTCGGCCTTGTAAGCGTCAATCAGCTCGTTTACGTCCGCACCGTCCTTGATCTCCTGCGCTTTGAGCACGCGCACGGCGGCTTCGGCGTCCATAGGAGCGACAAAGGCGGAGGGCCAGGCGAAAACCACGTCCGCGCCGTTGGCCTTGGAGCCCATGGCGGCATAGGCCGCGCCGATGGCGTCACCGCACAGCACGGAAATCTTTGGGGACACGGATTCGCCGTAAGCAAAGATGAGCTTGGCCACTTCCTGCATAAGCGCGGCGTTATTGTTTTCGTCCGCGCTCGCAACGCCGATCGTGTTCACCAGCGTCACCACGGGCAGGTTGAAGCAGTCGCACAGGCGGATGAAGCGGGCGGCCTTCTTGCACGCGCCGCCGCACAGCTTGCCTTCGCTGACCGCGGGGTTGTTCGCCACAATGCCCACCGCACGTCCGCCGATGCGGGCAAAAGCGGTGACGATGTTTCCGGCGTAATCCTTGTTCAGCTCCACATAGTCGTTGAAATCGGCAATGCGGACAACCGCGTCGTGAGCATCCGCAAAGGCGTCAATGTCCAACTGGCGGTTCAGATCGTCTGCGGAGAACAGGGGCGCATCCTCCATATTGTTGGAGGGCAGATAAGACAGCACCTTGCGGGCGTAGGCAATGGCCTCGTCCTCGTCCTTGGCTATGATGGCAGCCGCGCCGCCCTTCGCCAGTTTCCCGGCGGAGAAATCCACGGCAGAAATGTCCTTGCCCGCCTTGGCCGCCACGATCTGCGGACCGGTGACGAACATGGAGCCGTTCTTCTCGGACACGATCACAATATCGCCCATCTCGGGCACGAAGGAAGCTGCGCCCGCGCAGGGACCCAGCACCAGCGCGACCTGCGGCACAACGCCGGAGAGCGCGGCAGTCTCCTTCATCACGGAAGCGTAGGCATTGAGCGCCGCCACGCCTTCCTCAAGAGACGCGCCGTTGGAATCACACAGAGAGACGACAGGCGCACCGGTCTTTGCGGCCAGCTCCATCAGTCTCACGATCTTCTTGGCACATTCCTCGTTCATCGCGCCGGACTTCACGGTGAAATCCTGGGCGTAAACGTACACGGGACGATCTTCCACGGTGCCATAGCCCGTCACAACGGAGCTTGCATCCTTCTTCGAGCCCGCAAAAACGCCGATCTCCACGAAGCTGTTCTCGTCAAACAGCTTGGAGATGCGCTCGCGAGCGGTCATTTTGCCGGCATCATGCTGCTTGGCCATGCGATTTTCATCCCCGGCAAGCAACTGCTGTCTGCGCTGCAACACATCAACACTCATTGCGCCAACCTCCAAATCCTAATCTACAAATCTTCATTTTCTCGGAAAATGCGCGAAAATGCTTCATTGACAAATTTTTGTCGAGCTAACCCAACTTAACCCTATTTCTCTATTCCACGCCTATACTTCCCATTCCTTCCCTTATTTTCAATTCAATCATCTTTTAACAAACCCCACTTTTTCTTCTCTTTCCATAAAAATCCCCCCATTTTTGCCCCGCTCTTCCTTCCGCCCGCAGGCGTCCCCATTTATGGGGCTGCAAAGCAGAGCGCGGTAGTGAATGACACCCCAGTGGACTGTAGGGGCGGGGTTGCCCCGCCCTTCACCGGGCTGACCGAGGCCGCAGCCGAGAAAGCCGTAACCGCAGGTGACTGAGAAGGTTGGCTCCTCCATTTATGGGGGAGCTGTCAGCCGTCGAGGC
>DCHO01000073.1:0-38400 GCA_002315655.1 Christensenella sp. UBA1750 | reverse complement strand
GACTGAGGGAGTCCCCGGGCGCGGTCACGCCGCGCCCGGCCATCCTGCCGGATACCCCCCTCGCGGGGGTATCCGGCAGGATGGCATCCCTTACCCACGCAAAAAACCCCCCGGTTCCCCGAGAGGCCTTTCCTGTTCTCTTACCTTAATCCTCCCCATTCTCCTTCTGAATGAGGATCACCTGCACCGCATTTTCCTTCTGATTCAGAAAATGCCCGTGCAGCACATTGAACTTCCGAATATCCGCCTTTTCCATTTCGGCAAGCAGCGCATTTTTCTCCTTCGTGCCCTCCTCGTGTCCGGGATACATACACACGCTGACCATGCCGCCCGGCGATACGATCTCCATCGCCGCCTTCACCGCCGCCAGCGTGCTTTCCGTCATCGTGGTCACGTTGTGATCCCCCGTCGGGAACCACCCTAAGTTGAACAGCACCGCTTTCGGCGCATTTTGCACATACTTTGCCATGTTCGCGTGGCTGTCCTTAACCAGCGTCACCCATTCCTCGCAGCCGTTTTCCGCAAGCTTCTGCTTTGTGGAATCCAGCGCCGCCTGCTGAATGTCAAAGGCGTAAACGTGCCCGGTCTCCCCGACCTTCTGTGCCAGATACAGCGTGTCATACCCGTTTCCCGCCGTGGCATCCACAACGGTATCGCCCTTTTCAATCAGCTCATCCACAATGTCCCGGGAGAGCCACCGCGCATTCCTAAGCTTCATAGCCGCCTCCCAGTTCTTTCAGATATTCCACTTCTTTTTCGGATAAATGCCGCCATGCACCGGGTTTTAGGTGCCCCAGCGACAGCTGCCCGATCTTTTCGCGCCTGAGATACACCACCTGCGCGCCCACCGCCTCAAACATCCTTCTGACAAGGCGATTATGCCCCTCGTGCACCGCGATGGTCAGGTTCTTCTGCCCCTGATGCGCCGCATCGTCGGGCAGCAGCGTCACCTTCGCCGGCGCGGTGTGGTGCCCGTCATCCAGCGTCACGCCGTTTTCCAGCCGTCCTAACGCCTGTTCGGTGATCTCCCCGCGCACCCGCACCACATAGAGCTTTTCCACCTCGTTGGAGGGGTGCGTGATGCTCTGCATCAAATCACCGTCGTTGGTTAAGATCAGCAGCCCTTCGGTGTCGTAGTCCAGCCGCCCCACCGGGAAAATGCGCTCCTTGATGTCCGGGATCAGCTCCCGCACGGTCTTTCTGCCCTGCGGGTCGGAAAGCGTCGTCACAACGCCCTGGGGCTTGTTGAGCAGAATGTACTGCTTCTTTTTCTCCGGCGCGATGGGCTTTCCGTCCACCAGCACCTCGTCATTCTCTTCCAACTGCACGCCCATCTCGGTCACGATCTTCCCGTTGACAATGACGTGCCCCTGACTTATCAGTTCCTCGCTTTTTCTGCGGGAGGCAACCCCGCATTCCGCCATGTATTTCTGCAATCTCATACATTTCTCTCCTGCCTGTATTTTCCTCCTTAGAATACCCCAAATTCCGACAATTCGCAATCCCTGCCCGCACATTTTCCGCTTCTTCACAAAAGTGATGCTTCACCAAACAGGAAATAATGCGTACTCCGACCAAATGCTCGTTCTTCCCGCGCCGCAGTGCACAAGGCTCGCCCGCTGTCACCGCAGGTGACTGAGAGGGCATCCCCTCGTTCCTTATTCTTCATTCTTCAATTTTCAGTCTTCATTATTCATTCCTTCCCCCTCCCCGCCAGCACCTCTTTCAGCCCCTTCATGGTCTGCGGCAGCATCTCGATCAGCCGCTCTGCCGCCGAATCGGTCTTGGCGGGCATCAGCCGCACCCCTTCGCCATTCAGAATCAGGAATGCCACAGGCTTCACCGTCACCCCCGCGCCGCAGCCGCCCGCAAATGGATACTCGTTTTCCTCCAGCGTCTTCTGCTTTTTTGCGGGAATCTCTCCCCCGCCCGTGGCAAAGCCGTAGGCCACCTCCGTCACCGGGATTACCGACCAGCCCTCCGGCGTGAAGATCGGTGCACCCACCACAGTGCTCACATCCAGCATCCCTTTGAGCTTCTCCATCGTCACCGCTAAGATCTCATCCATTTTCTGCATAAAATTCTCCTTTCAGATTCCGATTTTAACCCGCCATTTTCCTTCCAAAGCATTCTTCCCATACACAGGCATAATATCCGCTTTCACATTCTCTGCCTGCATCACCGCCGCACCCGCACACAATGCCGCTTCCAAACCGCCCGCCGCCATCGCCGTCCTTGCCGCATCCCCTTCAATGCCGATTTTTCCGTAAATCTCCGCTTTTTTCACCTTCAATTTCCCCATCAGCCACTTGACAGCCTTCGGCATTTTCCTCTTTTTCGGCAATTCCAGCGGCACCTCCCGCCCAAATACCCGCCAGACAACGCCCATCCCCGATACCGTCACCCGAACCCGCACCACCCCCAGCAACCGCACGCAAAGCAGCACCTCGCCCCCGCGTAATTCCCCTAAAATCAGCAAAAAAGACACCCCATTTCCGCAGAAATAGGGTGCCCGGATGGAAGAAATTGTATGCAGGGATTACTGCCCCGTTTTACCGTTTACCGTGTTAAGTGAAGAAATCAGCATCACCCGAATGCTCGTGCACGCTGCGTCCAATTCCTTGTATTCCTGCAACGATATGTAGTCTGACCGAAGCAGCAGTTCCAGCCAATATCCCGTTTCATTAGCCTCCATGAGCGCAATTCGGAGCTTTGCGCTGAAATCCGCTGTCCCGTGCGCATATTGCGCCTCGCGTATATTTGCCCCAATGGAAGTCCCGCTGCGGCCAACTTGGTTGGAAATGATCGTTTCATGCTTCTCTTTGAGCTTTTTGACCAGTCTGATAATTGAAACCGCAAAATCCATGGACTGATTCGATAATGGATCGTTTCTCATAAAAGTAAGTCCTCCCATTCCAATTATTGATGTGACAACCGCAACTGGTACGAAATGAAGAAATGAGACACTACCGCTCCCGTTCCCTCGTTCTTAATTCCTTCGCTAATAGAACGTTTTTGTATAACCCTAAGTTTTCTTATCCCTTTTGATTATTTGGCGGCAACCGCAACAGGTACGAAATGAAGAAATGAAGCAAAACGAAGACACGCGCTGCGCTCGTTAATGAAGCGAAGCCGCCCCCGTTCCTCTCGTCCCCTCGTTCTCATTTCCTTCATTAGCGCAGCGACTTCATTTCTTCATTAGCCCCGCAAGGGGCGACTTCATTACAAAAACTCGCATTGCCCATGGCAATGCGAGTTTTTGTGGCACCTCCCAGGGGATTCGAACCCCTGTTGCCGCCGTGAGAGGGCGGTGTCCTAGGCCACTAGACCAGGGAGGCATTGGCAGCGGAACTAGGATTCGAACCTAGGCAATACGAGTCAGAGTCGTAGGTGCTACCGTTACACCATTCCGCTACAAAAGACACTTTCGCGTCAACAGTGGAAAGTATAGCAAACCGGAAAACGTTTGTCAACCCTTTTTTTCAACTTTTTTCTTTTCTTCGGGTTCCGGCGTCAATCTGTCCCTGCTTGCAGACCTTACGCAAAATTTATGGACAAACAAGGCCGGATTGCGTTATACTATACTTGGTAAACCGTATTGACCTAAGGAGTTGTTGCTGCATGAAATCCAAGAAAATCGTCCGCATCATCGGCATGGTTCTTTCCGCCGCCGTTTTCTGTTTTGCCGCCTGGAAGCTGCTCTCCTACGCCTTATCCACCATACTGATCTCATCTTCCGTAAAAGACCTGAGCAATGAAGCTGTGACCGTGGTGGAGACCGCCGAACCGACTCCCACGCCGACCCCCACCGAAGCTCCCGCAGTGGATGAGCCCATCGCCACGCAGTTGGCAGAGGCTACACCTTTTATTTCCACCGAGCAGGCCCCCATTTCCGTGGATTTTAACACCTTGACCGCCCAGCATCCCGACATCGTTGGCTGGCTCTATCAGGAGGGCACCGTCATCAATTATCCCGTGGTGCAAACCACCGATAACGACTATTACCTCTACCGCATGATCGACGGCACCGAAAACACCTGCGGCACACTTTTTATGGACTTCCGCGACGATATAGCAGGCGAACATCCCATCGCCATGATCTACGGGCACAACATGAAAACCGGCATCATGTTCGGTACGGTGGACAAGTACAAGGAGCAGGACTACTACGAAAAGCACCCCGTTCTCTGGTACATGACCGCAAACGGCGGCTATAAGCTGGAAGCCGCTGCGGGCTTTGTGGTGGATGCCACAGACGCGATCTTTGCCAACGGCACGGAACACCAATTCGCTTCCCTGCAAAAAGGCTTTGAAAAGTCTACCTTCGACTCCGGCATCTCCTATTCCGAGAAGGATCGCTATGTCATCCTCTCCACCTGCTCATACGAATACGACAATGCGCGTTATCTGCTGGTGTGCAGAGCAATCGCATTGGCACAATAAATATAAAGGTAGGTAATCGTTATGAAGATCGTTTTACTGGAATCCTTGGGCATTTCCGATGCGCTGCTCTCCGAGTACGCCGAAAAGCTGGCGGAAAAGGGACATGAGTTCAAGGCTTATCCCAAGGACACCGACATTTCCGTGCAGATCGAGCGCGCCAAAGACGCCGATGTCATCATGATCGCCAATATGCCCCTCTCGGGCGAGGTCATCCGCGCCTGCAAGAATCTGAAATTCATCGATGTGGCCTTCACCGGCGTGGATCATGTTGATCTTGCCGCCGCCAAGGAGTGCGGGGTCAAGGTCTCCAACGCCTCCGGCTATTCCACCCAGTCCGTGGCCGAGCTTGCCATCGGCATGATGCTCTCTCTGCTGCGCAACGTGCCCCAGGTGGACGCCCGCGCCCGCGCCGGACAGACCAAGGACGGGCTGGTCGGCACCGAGCTTCGCGGCAAGACCGTGGGCATCGTGGGTGCCGGCAAAATCGGGCAGAACACCGCCCGCATCTGCAAAGCCTTCGGCTGCAGGATCATCGCCTACAATCCCCGCCCCAAGGAAGCGGAAGAAGGGCTTATGGAGTTTGTCGATCTCGACACGCTGACAAAAGAAGCCGACATCATCTCGCTCAACTGCCCGCTCAACGATTCCACCCGCGGAATGTTCGGCAAAGAGCGCATCGCCATGATGAAGAAGACCGCACTGCTCATCAACGTCGCCCGCGGCCCCGTGGTGGATTCCCAGGCTCTCGCGGATGCTCTGAACGAAGGCCGCATCGCCGGCGCCGGCATCGACGTGTTTGAGATGGAGCCGCCCGTTCCCACCGACCATCCCCTGCTCCACACCCCCAACACCATCGTCACCCCCCACGTCGCCTTCGCATCCAAGGAGGCCATGGTGCTCCGCGCCGAGATCGTGTTTGATTCCCTCGACAAGTTCATGGCCGGAAATCAGATCAACACAGTGCTGTAAATCACGGATAAAGCAAGCCGCATCATTCCTCAAAAAGGGTTGATGCGGCTTTTCTCTCTTAATTTCTATCACATTTCCAGAATCGCAACGGGCAAACCATTCGCGTCTATAACATTATATAATTTCAAAAAGGATTCTTCTTTCTGACAGCGGCGATTTCCGCATTGATTTCATCCAGCGTCATATCACAGACCCCTGCCGCTTCCGCTTGCCGGTTCAGCGCATGAATGGACTGCATCAGATCATTTTTCCCTTTGTCCAGCCTCATGCTGAACGGAATCCCATCCTCCCGGCACAGCCTGACCAGGCACATTCTCATATAGGTTTGCAGGTCGATTCCCAGCTTTTCACAGATTTCCATCGATCTGGCTTTCAGCGCTTCCTCCGCGCGGAACTGAATTAACGAAGTAGACATATCCTTCCACCATCCTTTCTGTTCATAGTATAGCGCAGAAATGTCATCGTATGTAAGCACACGATGACATTTCCATATATCTGTTTGCAATTTTCTACACAGAATATCGGCAGAAGGCATACTGCCGCTGCTGCGGGAAGCGAATCTCCGCACAGCCGTCCTTGTTCTCCACGGTAACGCCGGGAGAGGCCAGCAGGGTCTCAATCTTCCCATTTTGGGCAGGCAGCTTTAAGGTAAAGGCATCCTCCCGCGACACGTCCCGCAGCAGCACGAAATAGCCGTACCCGTCCCCTTTTGCATGGAAGCCGGAAATCACAGTGCCGTCCGGGCAGCCGCCCACGGGCATGACGTCCGCCTTTGCAAGCGCGTCCCTGTGCGCCTTCCACGTTTCCACAAGGGGTTTCAGTATTTCTCGGTTCGCCTGTGCGTAATTCTGCGCCTCCATCCAGATGAGCGGGCTGGACACAAGGAGGGAAGCAAAAATCCAGTCTGGGGAATAATGGGTCGCGGCCAGCGGGTCGGCGGAGTCGTAATTGTCCTTAAACAGATACGGATTCGGAAATTCCATCTGCAGACGCTGTGCCGGCATATAGCGGCTCAAAAGCCACAGGTTTCGGAACGTAAGATAGGGGAAATAGTCGTTTTTCTTGGCGGCATAACGGTTTTCCACAAAGAGCTTCCCGAAACCGCACCCGTCGGCATAGCCCAGCCGCGGCGGCTGCCCCGTCACGTCCATCTGGAGATACACATCCTCTCCAAGCCCGTGAATGGCATCAAGCAGCCGGACAAAGCCGTCCCTGTCCTCCCGGTCGGACACGCGCACCATGTCCAGCTTGAAGTAGCGGAAGCCCGCCACATACGCCTTACGCAGCACCTCAAGGTCGCGCTCCGCGTTGCCGAAATGTTCTCTGGAATCCGGGGCAAACCACAGCCCCATCTTAACGCCCTTTTCCGCCGCATAATCCACAAGCGGCTTTAAGCCGTCGGGGAATTTGTTCCCGTCGATCTCCCAGAAATCCCCGTCAAACCGATGATAGAAGGTGTATTCGCCATCCGGGGCATAGATCCGGCTGTCCTTGGTGCTGCCCCTTTGCCAGCCGTCATCGATCTGCACCACATCAATTCCCATGTCCTGCGCCGCGTCAATCTCCCGGCGGACAAAATCCTCGCTCAGATTCTCGCCCTTGCGCTGGTCGCCCCAGTTGTTGAGCAGCGAAAACAGCGGCAGGGGACATATCTTTGCAAAAGCCTGTCTCGTCACCTGTTCGGCCTCATCTGACGGGCAGGTCTCCACCGTCACGGGATAGCCGCATGGAAAGACTGTCACATTTCCCCCGTCATCCAGCTTGACTTTCGCGGAAACATAGTCCGGGGACTGGCTCAAAATGACCATCGTGACCCGGTCGATGGGGCTTTCCACATAGAACAGCTTGCCGGAAAGCGGCTCCATGCCGTCCCGGCAGGGAACAAAGACCAGCTCCTGCACCGGGTTATTGTGCATATCGCTGGCGGGGTGCAGCAGCACCTGCCGAAGCAGAGAATGTCTCCCCGGAGCTTTCAGGGTGACACATTCCTCTGCGCCCGAAAAAATCTGCATAAAAACGTCCTTTCTGTCGTAACGTGTCTTACAGTCTGTGGGTTCCCGCACCCAAGGGGAAGGATTTCCCGTCAATAGTCACGGTGGCGGTGCAGGAGGCGGGCACGGTGAACTCGTAGCGGACAACATCGCCCTCGTAATGCCACGCGGCGGCGACAAGACCGTACTTGGTTTTCAGGGAAGCCCTTGCAAAACCCAGCCGCTTGTCGGGATGAGGCGTAAAGAAAACGTGCTTAAAGCCCGGGTTCTCATAGTCCGGCGCGATGCCCAGTGCCTCGCCGAAAATCCAGTCATACACCGCGCCGTAGGCGTAGTGGTTGTAGGAGTTCATGTCGGTAGACCACATGGAGCCGTCGGGGCGGATGCCGTCCCAGTGCTCCCAGATGGTGGTCGCGCCCTTGGTCACGGGGTAGAGCCACGAGGGGAACTCGGTTTGCAGCAGCAGGGAATAGGCCACATCGGTGTAGCCGTTGTCGGACAAGGCTTTGAGCAGATACGGCGTGCCCACAAAGCCAGTCTTTAATTTGTTTCCGTTCTCTTTGACCAGCGCGGCAAGCCGGTCGGCAAAGGGCTGCTTATTTTCGACAAGCTCGAACACCAGCGCCAGCGCATAGGCGGTTTGGGTGTCGCCCAGCAAACACCCTTCACCCGTCACATAGGTCTCATTCCACTTTTCAATGATATTTTCATAAAGATTCCGATAGACGGACATATCCTTGCCCATGGCACTGCCGATCTTCACCAGATTCATGGTGGATAAGGCAAAATATGCGCTGGCGATGAGCCCTTCATCGGTGCTGCCCTTGTAGCTGCCGTAGGGCGCGTCCAGCCCCAGCCAGTCCCCGAAATGCGTGCCGTCCAGCCAGAGATACTCCTCATGCCCCGCCTTATGGACATAATCCACAAACGCCTTGGCGCAGTCGTATTGGTCGATGAGGAACTGCGGATCGCCGTAGGTCATATACATCTGCAAAGGAATGATGGTGGCGGCGTCCGCCCAGGCGGCGGAGGGGTTCAATTCGCCGGAGAAGGCGTTGGGAACGATGTGCGGCATTCTGCCCTGCGCATCCTGCGCCAGTGCCAGATCGTGCAGCCATTTGCGGAAGAATTTGTCCACCTTGAAATTGTAGCTCGCGGTGCGGCAAAAGACCTGCGCATCCCCCAGCCAACCCTTGCGCTCGTCGCGCTGGGGGCAGTCGGTGGGCACATCCAGGAAATTGTCCCGCTGCCCCCACACAATGTTGGAATACAGTTTGTTGACCGGTTCCACGCCGCAGGCAAAATCGCCCGTGCGCTCCATGTCGGAATGGATGACCACGGCGGCAAAGTCCTGCGCAGCGGTTTCGGCGGGGCACTGATCCAAGCGGATATAGCGGAAGCCCTGGAAGGCGAAAACGGGGGAATAGTTCACCGTCTCGCCGGGGCAGGTGACGAAAATCTTGTTCTTTGCGGAACGGTAGTTGTCGTTATAGAAGTTGCCGTCCTTGTCCAGCACCTCGGCGAAGGAAACCTCCAGCATTTCCCCGCGCTTGCCGGATAAGCACACAGAGATCGTGCCGGTCAAGTTCTGCCCGAAATCCAGCACCCTTTCGCCCTTGGGGGTGATGATCTCCTCCACGGGGGACAATGTCATGATTTCCCGGATCTCCTCGCCCTCCTGCGGGATGAGCAGGTCGTGATCGCGTTCCAGCACCACGGCGTTGCCTAAGTTTTCCAATTCGCGTGTAAAGTCCACGGTCTCGCCGTCGAACATACAGGAGAACAGGATGGGCGTAGTGAGCACCTGCCAGGAGGAATCGGTAAGCACGGTCTGGGTGGTGCCGTCGGCGTATTCCACGATGAGCGCGGCGATGATGCAGGGAATCTTTTCGGGGTCCCTCTCGCCGTCCCGCCCGATGCGCCCGGCGTACCAGCCGTCGCCCAGCAGCACGGAAAGCACGCTTTCCTGATGCACCAGCCCCGTCACATCGTAGGTCTGGTACTGCACCCGTTTGCCGTACTCCGTCCAGCCGGGGGCGAAACGGAACTGCCCCACCCGGTTGCCGTCGATTTCGGCCTCATAAACGCCCAGCGCGGAGATCTGCAGCGTCGCCTTTGCGATCTCCTGATCGTCCTTTACGGTCAGCTTTCTGGAAAAGCAGGGCACGGTGGTGCCGATGGCCTTAGGCGCGGCGATAAATTCCGCCTGATGAATGTATGTTTTCATAAATTCCGCTCCTTTTTCATAATCGGTTTTCTTTCCTCTATTATAGAAAAGGAATCCATTTTTCGCAAGAGGTAAAAAAGACGATAAAATTTCTCGCTATTTCATTTAGTTTATGTTATAATAAGCTCAATATTTAATTTGACCGGAAGGCAAAAACACATGAGATTTTTCAGAATCACCTTATGCGTCCTGTCTTTGACCCTGATGCTTTCGGGCTGCGCGCTGCTGCCAAAGGAAGCGGAGCTGCCCACCATGCCTACGGTGAGCAGCGAAAAGAGCGAGTTCACCTACACCTATGTGCAGCGCGGCGACCTTTATAAGAAACAAACCTACGACGTGACCTACAAGTCCGTCAAAACCGAGATGCTCAGGTTCACGCTGGCCGGCGTCCGCATTGACGAGGTGAAGATCGCGCTGGGCGACACCGTAAAGCGCGGGGATGTTCTCATGACGCTGGAATGCGAAAGCCAGGAAAAGGCCGTGCGGTCCGCCGAAAGTAAGCTCTCTTTGCTTGAACTGGAATACAGCCGCCTGCTGGAACAGAAAGAGGAAGCGCGGCGGGATTACGAATTGCAGACCCGCAATTTAGAGGAAGAAGAGCTGGAAAAGATGGACACCATGGAGGAGCATCTTCTCTCCTACACCCGCGCCATCGAGAAAAAGCAGGACGCCATCACCGTCCAGCGGGAAGTCCTCGCTTCCGCACGGGAGGAACTGAAAAAGCGGCAGCTCATCGCCGGCATTTCCGGCACGGTCATTCAGCTGAAAACCATAAAGTCCGGCGACGTCAGCTCCTTAACCGAGATCGTCGCCACCGTCTCCGACACGGACTCCGCCATGCTGGTGCTGGAATCCGGAACAGCGGAGCAGTTCCCAGAGGGCCGTGAATTGTCCGTCACGATCAACGGCATCGACTATCCCTGCGTGATCATTTCCGCCAGGGAAGCGGGCGTTGCGGAAGATGATGTCAAAAAGAAAGTCTTCCTGCGCTGCACGGAAGAAGTGACCGAGCTTTCCAACGGCGATTCCGGCTCGCTGACCTTAGAGCTCTCCCGCAAGGATGACGTTCTTTACGTCAAAAAAAGCGCCGTTTCCATCATGAACGGCAAGTCCTATGTCTTTGTGGAAAACGAAAACGGCATCCGCACCCTGCAGGAGGTCGTAACCGGCTACACAAACGGCTCCGATATCGAGATCGTATCCGGGCTCACCGAAGGGCAGCCCGTCATTTTGCAGTAAGGAGGGGAAATCATGAGAAAGATCATCTGCCTTTTGCTCATCGTTCTCCTCTGCGTGCTCTCCGGCTGCGCAGAAAATGCGGAGGTTCCCGAGCTGCTTGTCCCGGTGGGCGCCCAGCAGGACACCGCCACAGTTACCCGCGGCGACATCTGCGAGATCGCGGGTTACGATTATTCCGTTGCCCCGCAGGTGCATGAGATAACGCTGGAAGTCTCCGGCACGGTGGGCGAAACCGTCATTCCCATCGGCACAAAGGTCGAAATCGGGGATGTGCTTCTGACCTACGATGTGGAAAACACCGAAAAACAGTTGGCTTCCCTGAAAAAAGAGCGGGATTACAACCAAACCGACAACGAATATACCTTAGCACTCATGCAGATGGACATTGACCTGTGCAAATACGAAATGGAAAACCGCGACTACAAATCCGGCGGCGAAAAGGAAGAGAAAAAGCAGAACGAGCTTGCCTCCCTGCAATCGGCCTACGCACAGACCGTTGCCACCCAGAATCTGCAAATGAGCGCGCTCGATCAGCAGATCGCCGAGCTGGAAGAAATCATGGATAAATCCGTCATTTACGCGCCGGTTGCGGGCACGGTCGTATATACCGTCACGGAGGAAAACCTCTATGCGGGCGAGATTGCCTGCATCATCGCGGAGGATGACAACCTTGTGCTGCGGGGCGAATACTTGACCCCCTCCTTGCTGGAATACGCCGCGCAGATTCAGGCGCGCATCGGAACCCAGGTCGTCTCCGTCACCCCCGTTCCCCAGGACGAAAGTGAGGTCATCGCCAAGCGCTCCGCCGGCAGCGAGGTCTTTACCGAGTTTACCGTAAACGGTGAATTGCCTGCCGGAACGGCTGTCGGCGATTACGTTTATCTGATGGTCACCACCAACCTGCACAAAAACGTGCTGTGGCTGCCGCCCAACGCCATCTATCACGACGCGACGGAATCCTTCGTCTACAAAAAGACCGATTCCGGCAAGGAAAAGGTCACAGTGACCCTCGGGAAAAAGCTCTCCACCGCCGTGGAGATCACATCCGGCCTGCAGGAAGGAGATGTCGTGTATGTTCCGTAAAGACACTGCCTTCCTCGCGCTGATGCTTTGCGTGTGCCTGCTTTCGGGCTGCACAACCGCTTCCTCCTCGGAGGCAAAGATCTATACCGGCGAAGCGACCGCCCCCGTTTCCTCCACTGCCACCGCCAAGGCCACGGTCTCGGATCTGGAGCACAGCTTCACCGCCTCGGCACAGATCGTTTTCCTCTCCACAAAGGAGGTCTATCTGGAAGCCGACAGCGCAACCTTTGTGGAAAGCAAAGTCACCATCGGGCAGAAGGTTCAAAAGGGTGATGTGCTGGCGGTCTTCTCCGGCAGCGGCACCAACGTCCGCAGAACCGAGATCGAGCTGTCCGTCAAGCAGATTCAGACAGAGCTGTCCGACACCTTGGCCGCTTACGACAAGAGCATCGCGGAATTGCAGGAGCAGCTGGACGAGCTGCTGGCCGAAGAATTTCAGTACAACCGCACCGTGATAAACGAGACCATCCTGCAAATGAAGATCGACAAGCTCCTGCTGCAGAAGGAACAGGCCGCTTTCCGCGCGGACAAGCAGATGCGCGACCTGAAAAGCGAGCTGGAAGACATTGAGGAAGCCGAGGAGGAGCTGATTGTCGTCAGCCCCAAGGACGGCGTTATTTCCTCCGTGGATTACATTTCCCCCGGAACCCTGTGTTACAGGGGACAGCATATCGTGAGCCTTTATGACCCCACCCAGGTGCTGCTGTACGCCGTGGACACCTTCTCCGGCACCCTGCGCTACGGACAGACACTGACAGGCACCTTCTCCTACGGCCCGCAGAAGGCGGAGGTTTCCGGCGTTGTGGTCTCCTGCGATGCGCTGCTGCCTGACAAGTACGATTTCGGCGGCGCACTGATCGCCCCTTTGGATACACAGAACATTGCCATGCTGCAGGGCATCACCGAGTCGGTGCGCGGCAAGTCCATCCCCATGACCGCCACGGATATTTCCGTTCCCGATGTACTCAGCATCCCGAAGGAGGCACTGGCCTACCGCAACAACGTGTCCTATGTTTATGTGATGCAAAACGGCGTCCCGCACTTTACCTATGTGCAGACGGGCTTATCCAACGGCAAGAACGTGATGATCTTATCCGGCTTATCCGACGGCGACACCGTGACCTTAAATTAAGGAAGGAGGGCATAAACAATGCTGCGCTTTGTGCTGCGCAAGATTCGCGCTAAAAAATGGATGATGCTCTCCCTGCTCATCGGCAATATCCTGATGATTGCCATCGCCTGCGTGGGGCCGATGTATGTCAAGGCTGTACTGCAAAAGTCGATGCTTTCCACGCTGTCCTCTGTCATGACGGAGGACAACATCTATCCCGGTACCGTGACCCTATCCGCCACCATGAACAAGACCCGAAACGTCGTCATCAATCAGGAGAACTACGCCGCAGCCGAGAAAGCGGCGCACAGCCTGGATGAAGCCTCCTCGGTTCCTCTGTATATGATGATCGACAGGGTGATGATTCCCAATGTCAAGATGGTCTCCAACGAACAGCGGGAAGAAGCGGCGCAGGAAAAACACATCAATTTAGGCTACCTGTCAGACCTGAAAGATCATTCCGTGATCGTTTCGGGCGATCTGTATTCCTCCGAAATCCACGATCACACCATCGACGTGATTGTCAGCGAAAAAGGTCTGCTCAACATGGATCTGCTGATTGGCGAGACCCTGACGCTCAAGGATTATACCGACAAGGACGGCAAAAGCCTCAACGTGCGCATCGCGGGCGTTTTCTCCGAAAAGGAGCAGAACGATGCCTACTGGGTGCAGAGCCCCTCGGGCTACTCCGCGTCCATGCTGATGGATGAAGAACTGTTCAAGTCCCTCTTTGTGGCGGACGATATTGCGCAGCAGGAATTTCCCCTGAAAAGCACCTGGTATGCGCTGCTGGACTACACCCAGATGAAGGTCGTCGATGCACCGCATTATATCGAGCTTGCGCAGTCCCTCTCCGAAACCTTCTCCGCCAACAAGGAGTGCAACGCCCAGACCGCCTTTGAAAAGCCGCTTACCGCCTTCCTGGTCTCCGAAAAGCGGGTGCGCGTCACCATCACGGTGCTGGAGATCCCCATTTTTGCGCTGCTCATCGTGTTCATTTTCATGGTCTCCCGCCAGCTCATCGAAATGGAGGAAAGCGAGATTGCAGTTCTCAAATCCCGCGGCGCGGGGCGCGGGCAGATTATCCTCATCTATCTTGTGCAAAGCCTTGTGATCGCCGTACTCTCCCTTGCGGGCGGCATTCCGTTGTCTCTGTTCCTGTGCCAGATGATAGGGAGTGCCAACGCCTTCCTCGAATTTGTCTCCCGCACCGCGCTGCCCGCGAAAATCGACCTTGAAGTGATTCTGTACGGCGTTGTCGCGGCCGTCATTTCCATCCTCACCATGGTGCTGCCCGTCATTTCCGTCTCCAAGACTACCATTGTGGCGCAGAAACGCAGTAAGCGCGGCAGCAGAAAAATGCCCTGGTGGCAGAAAATGGGGCTGGACGTGCTGCTGCTGGGCGTTTCGGTCTACGGCTATTATTCCTTTAACCGGCAGAAAGAGCTGCTCTATCAGCAGGTGCTGGAAGGCCAGCAGTTAGACCCCCTGCTCTATCTCTCCGCCACGCTGTTCATCATCGGCGCAGGGCTGCTCATGGTGCGTCTGCTGCCGTATCTGACCCACCTCATTTACCTCATCGGCAAGCGTTTCTGGTCGCCCGCCCTCTTTGCCTCTTTTCTGCAGGTCATCCGCACCAAGGGCTCACAGGGCTTCATCATGATCTTCCTCATGTTCACCATCGCGCTGGGGCTGTTCAACGCCACCGCCGCCCGCACCATCGGGGACAACGCGGAGCGGAGTACTCGCTACAGTGCAGGGGCGGACATCGTCTTCCAGGAGGCCTGGGCAGACAATTCCGCACACCTCGCCGCCACGGGTGAGACCGATGCGGAGATCGCCTACACCGAGCCGGACTATGACAACTACACCCTGCTGCCCGAGGTGCAGAGCATCACCAAGGTACTGAACACCACCGTCACGGTAAATCTGCCCTCCACCGGGTTCTTAAAATCCGTGCGGCTCCTTGGCATCAACACGAATGAGTTTGGCGAGACCGCCTGGTTTGACAACGACCTGCTGCCCGTCCACTGGTACAATTACTTAAACGCCATCTCCTCAAACGCAAAGGCGGTGCTGGTTTCGGAGAACTTCGAGAGCGATTACGGCTACGATCTGGGCGACATCATTTCCTTCCGCAATGCCGACGGCGACACCATCCGCGGTGTTATTTACGGCTTTGTCCCCTATTTCCCCACCTACGCTTCCGTCGTCACCACCAAGGGCTCCGACGGCATCTACCGCGACACCGATTCCTACTTGATCGTGGCGCACTTATCGCAGGTACAGTCCACCTTCGGCGTCACGCCCTATGAAATCTGGATGAAGACCGGCGACAATTCCACGCAGTTCATCTACGATTACATCAGTACATCCGGCAAAAAACTGCACCACTTCACCGACGCAAAGGCACAGCTCATCACCATCAAAAATGAGCCGGTCTATCAGGGCACCAACGGCATCCTGACCGTGGGCTTCATCGTCACGCTGATTCTGTGCTCCGTGGGCTTCCTCATCTACTGGATCCTTTCCATCCGGCAAAGAGAGCTGCAAATGGGCATTTTCCGCGCCATGGGCATGAGTATGCGGGAGATCATCGGAATGCTCATCAATGAGCAGGTGTTCATCTCCGGCCTGTCCATCGTCTCCGGCTTCGGCATCGGCGCGGCGGCCTCCTTCCTCTTTGTGCCGCTCATTCAGATCGCCTACTCCACCACCGATCAGGTCGTGCCGCTCAAAGTCGTCATGTCCATGACCGACAACCTGCGGCTGCTGGCCATTGTGGGCGCAGTCATGGTGCTCTGCCTGGTCATTTTGGGGCTTCTCATTTCCCGCATGAAGATCGCAACAGCCTTGAAGCTGGGGGAGGACTAACATGGACGAAATCATGCTCAAAGCGGAAAACATCGTGCGTGCCTTTCCCATGGCGGGGCGCGAACCCTTCTATGCGCTGAAAAACGTGTCTCTCTACGCCCCCTCCGGCAAACTGACCCTGCTCAAAGGCCGCTCCGGCTCGGGCAAAACCACCCTGCTCAACATCCTCTCCGCGCTGGATATGCCGACGGAAGGGCAGGTCTTCCTGGGCGACAAGGAGCTGACCCGTCTCTCCGAACATTCCCGCGCCCTTGTGCGCCGCTCCGAGATCGGCTATGTGTTCCAGTCCGTCGCCTTGATCCCCATGATGACCGCGCAGGAAAACGTGGAATTCACCCTGCGCCTCAACCGCTATAAGGGAAACCGCAGGCAGCGGGCACTGGAATGTCTGCGTCTGGTCGGTCTGGAAAAGCGTGCGGGGCATATGCCGCAGGAAATGTCCGGCGGCGAACAGCAGCGCGTCGCCATCGCCCGCGCCATCGCCCACAATCCCAAGGTGCTCTTTGCGGACGAGCCCACAGGCGCGCTGGACACCAACACAGGGCTGCAGGTGGTCAAAATCTTCAAAGACCTGTGCGCCTCCCAGGGCATCACCATCGTGATGACCACCCACGATACCGGCTTAATGTCCATCGGCGACAGAGTTTATGAATTAGAGGACGGTGAAGTGATCCATGCCCAATAGTGTCCGTCCCATGATCGAGTGCGAAAACTTGGTCAAAATCTACAAAACCAAGGAAACCGAAGTGCTTGCCCTGCAAGGGCTGGAATTGACCGTAAACGAAGGCGAGCTTATGGCCATCATCGGCAATTCCGGCAGCGGCAAGTCCACCTTCTTAAACATGATCGGCGGGTTGGACAGACCCTCCGCCGGGCGGCTCATCGTGGACGGCAAAGACCTGTTCAAGCTGTCGGATGCGGAGCTGGTGCAGTACAAGCGCTCCACCGTGGGCTTTGTGTGGCAGAACAACGCAAGAAACCTGCTTCCCTACCTCACCGCCCTTGAAAACGTGCAGACCCCCATGCTCTTTTCCTCCGACACCAAACAGAAAAGGAAGCGTGCCGAGGAGCTTCTGGAGCTGGTGGGCATGAGCCACCGCAAGAACAGCAGGCTCAATCAATTATCCGGCGGCGAACAGCAGCGCGTCGCCATCGCGCTGGCGCTGGCCAACAATCCCAAACTGCTGCTGGCCGACGAGCCTACCGGCGCAGTGGATGCCAAGACCGGCGCATACATCTTGGATGTGTTCCGCCGCCTCAACGAGGAACTGGGCTTAACCATCGTCATTGTCACCCACGACCCGAACCTTGCCCGCAAGGTCAACCGCGTGGTTGCCATCCGCGACGGCAAAACCTCCGCCGAGCGGTTGATGAAAGTGGACTACCGCGACCAATTAGGCAAGATCGGCACCCTTTCCTCCGAGGAAACCCACGACGAGTTCGCTATTCTGGACCGTGCCGGGCGGCTGCAGATTCCCCGCGAAATGCTGAACGCCATAGGCGTTGCCGACAACAAAGTCCACCTCTCCTTAGAGGACGGTAAAATCATCCTCACCGCCCCACCCTCTGAATAAAAAAACAACTGTGCTATCGCCACTCTCTCCGATAGCACAGTTTCTTTTTCCCACCCACAAACGGCGTTTCTTCCCGCGCCGCAGGCGCAAGGCGTCCCCATGTAATGGGGAAGCTGTCACCGAAGGTGACTGAAGGGGCGTTCCTTCCCCCGGCTCCTCCGCTTACGAGGCTATAAACCAGTGCTCCGTAGTGACCCCCCCAGTGTTCCGTAGGGGCGGGGTCTCCCCGGCCTCTCTCCGCCCACAGGCGGCGTTCCCGGCTCCTCCATTTATGGGGGAGCTGGCAAAAATCAGGCTTGACTGATTTTTGGCTGAGGGAGTCCTCCGTTTGCGGGGTTGCAAAGCAACGCACGGCATGAATTTAGCCTCGCGGTATCGTAGGGGCAGGGTCTCCCCGCCCTCTCTCCCGCCCACAGGCGGCGTTCCCGGCTCCTCCATTTATGGGGGAGCTGGCAAAAATCAGGCTTGCCGAATTTTTGTCTGAGGGAGTCCCCGGGCTCCGTCGAGGAGCCCGGCCCAGTGGGAGGTGCCCCCTTGCGGGGCACCTCCCACTGGGCATCCCCGTCACCCCATCACTTTCCCTCTCATCACATTCACATAAAACAGCCCGTCCTTATTGCAGTAGGCATAAATCCTGCTCACCCGGCTCATCTTGAACCGCGCCTCCGCATTTCCTTCGGGATAGAGCTTGTGCAGCGTGAAGCCCTCATCCGTCACCGCGCACAAAAACGACAGATAGTGCGCCTTCTCCATCGGGTGCGCCACCGTCACATACAGCTCATCCTCCACGATCTCCACGCCGATCTTATGCGCCTCGTCCGCCTTTTCCGCATCCGGCGCGGGCAGCGCGATTCCGCAGCAGGAAATTGCCGCTTCGCCCACCGCCGTCAGCACATTTCCGCAAATGGGGCACACATACAGCTTCATTTTCTTCATGTTCCCGTTTCGGTTCTCATTGGTCACATTTTCCCCGGACAGCAGCTCTCCCACGGACACAGACAGCGCCCCTGCCAGCGGTTCCAGCAGGGTAATGTCGGGATAACCCCTGTGGGTCTCCCACTTGGACACCGTTTTGTCCGAGACAGACAGCATATCTCCCAGCTGTGCTTGCGTCAGTCCCTTTTTCTCCCGCAGATTTTTGATCATTTCCCCGGTCACATACGGATTCATACATCATTCCTCCTTCAATTTTCTTCATCGTATCAGGGATTGTTACTTTTTGCAACCTGCGCTTGGTAGAATCGGTTAAAATTGTTGACGAATCAAAATAACTCACTATAATAAGAGAAAACACACACTTTGGAGAACGATACTATGAAATTCAAAGCCTTTCTCAAAAAGAAAAATATCGTCTTTTCCGCAAAACGCTACGGCGTGGAGGCCATGAGCGCCATGGCGCAGGGTCTTTTCTGCACCCTGCTGGTGGGCACGATCCTAAATACCTTGGGCACCCAGCTCCACATCGGCTTTTTAACCGCCACGGTGCTCACCATCGGCGAAAAAGCCTATACAATAGGCGGTTTGGCCTCGCTCATGGTAGGGCCCGCCATGGCCGTGGCCATCGGTTCGGCACTGCAAGCCCCGCCTTTGGTGCTCTTTTCCCTCATCCCCATCGGCTACGGTGCCAATGCCTTGGGCGGCGCGGGCGGCCCCTTGGCGGTGCTGGTGATTGCCATCCTCGCTGCCGAGTTCGGCAAACTGGTTTCCAAGGAAACCAAGGTGGACATTTTAGTCACCCCCATTGTGACCATTCTGGTGGGCTTAGGCCTTTCTGTTCTCATCGCCCCGGCCTTGGGCAAGGCGGCAGACGCGGTGGGCACCTTCCTGCGCTGGGCAACCGAGCAGCGTCCCTTCATCATGGGCATTCTGATTTCCGTCACCGTGGGCATCGCCCTGACCCTGCCCATTTCCTCCGCCGCCATCTGTATGACGCTGGGGCTGACCGGGCTGGCGGGCGGCGCGGCGGTGGCCGGGTGCTGTGCGCAGATGGTGGGCTTTGCCGTCATGTCCCTCCATGAGAACGGCCTGGGCGGCCTTGTCTCCCAGGGCATCGGCACCTCCATGCTGCAAATGGGCAATATCGTGAAAAACCCGAAGATCTGGATTCCCCCCATCCTCACCTCCGCCGTCTCCGGCCCCATTGCCACTTGCCTGTTCCATCTTCGCATGGACGGCGCAGCGGTCAACGCGGGCATGGGCACCTGCGGCTTCTGCGGGCAGATCGGCGTTTACACCGGCTGGGTGGACGCCGTGCAGGCCGGCACCAAATCTGCCATCACCGCCGCCGACTGGGCTGGGCTCATCATCATTTCCTTCCTCATTCCCGCCGTCCTCTGCCCAATCCTCTGCACCCTCCTTAAAAACATCGGCTGGATCAAGGAAGGCGATCTGAAACTCTAATGAATAATGAATACTGAAAACTGAATAATGAATAATGAAATACGAAATCTCCTGCCACTCTCGTGACAGGAGATTGATTATTACATTGTGCTTTTTGCGGTATTGAGAGAGGCAATCAATATCTTTTTCAGCTCCATGCAATCTGCTATCAAGGACTGAAAGATCTTCTCATTGATATATTCGGACTTGACCAGCAACCGCAGCCAATATTCCGTTTCCGCTGTTTCCTTTAGTGCAATATGCAGTTTTGAGATGAAATCCGCCTTACTTTGTCCGTACTGTGCTTCATTGATATTCGCCCCGATTGATGTTCCGCTGCGTAATATTTGCCTGGAAAGAATATGTTCGTGCTGCGATTCTTCAAGAAATTTGCGCAACTTGATTATTCGTGCAGCAAAATCCACCGATTTATCAATCAAAATATTCTCTTTCATAAACAATTCTCCACAATGTTCCTTATTTTTCAGTCTTCAGTTTTCAGTCTTCAATATTCATTTGGCAAATCCCGTTATATAGAACGGGATTTGCGCCTTACAGACTATACAGCATAACGCCCATCGTGCCGTCGTATTCGTCCACCATAACCTTCACCACCTCGTTTTTCGAGGTGGGAATGTTTTTGCCCACATAGTCCGCACGGATGGGCAGCTCCCGGTGTCCGCGGTCAATGAGTGAGGCGAGCTGGATGGATTTGGGTCTGCCGAAGCCGAACACCGCCTCAATGGCGGCGCGCACGGTGCGTCCCGTGAACAGCACATCGTCCACAATGATGACGTTATACTGCCGCACATCGCAGGGGACAACGCTGGCGTAAGAGGTGGGCAATTCCGCATTTTCGGTCAGGTCATCCCGATACAGGGTGATGTCCACATGACCAACCGGCACGGAAATCCCCTCAAACTTTTCAATATTTTCCGCCAGCGTCTTGGCCAGCGTGATACCGCGGCGACGAATGCCGACCAGGCACACGTTCTCCGCGCCGCCGTTCTTTTCAATGATTTCATGGGTCATGCGCGCCAGACTTCTCTGCATCTGGTTGGCGTCCATGATCTGCGCTTTAAGCTCCATTTTTCCACTCCTTCAGGGCTTTTTCCCGATCCGCATACATCACCGCCAACCCGCCGTGGCTGGATTCGCGGTATTTTTCGTTCAGATCCTTCCCGGTCTGATACATGGTTGCAATCACCTCGTCAAAGGAGATCTGCCGGGTCTGGGAAAGAAAGTGCGCCAAATTCACCGAGGACACCGCCCGCATGGCCGCCACGGCATTTCGCTCGATGCAGGGAATCTGCACAAGCCCCATGACCGGGTCGCAGGTGAGTCCTAAGTTGTGCTCCATGGCGTTCTCCGCGGCATACTCGATCTCTTCCAGCGTCATTTTCTGCAGCGCCGCGAGCCCGCCTGCCGCCATGGAACAGGCCGATCCGATCTCCGCCTGACAGCCGCATTCCGCCCCGGAAATGGAGGCGTTGGTGCGGATGACGTTGCCCACCAGCCCTGCCACCGCAAGCGCGTCAATGATCTCATCCTCCGGGAAGCCGCGCTCCTTCCACATATAGTAAAACACGGAAGGAATAACGCCGCAGGAGCCGCAGGTGGGTGCCGTGACCACGATGTGCTCACAGGCATTCTCCTCGCTGACGGCGTAGGCGTAGGACGCAATCACCCGGTTCATGGTGATGTCGGTGTTCTCGTTATAGACCCGCTTTTCATGCAGCATTTTTGCCTTGCGGGTGATGTTCAGTCCGCCGGGCAAAATCCCTTCGGTCTTCAATCCGCGCTCCACAGCCTCCGCCATGGCATACCAGATGCCCTCTAAATACTGCCGGATGCTCTCCCCTTCCTGCCGATAGATAAACTCCGTAAGCGTTATCCCGCATCTCCGGCACTCATCCAGCATTTCGGAAAAATTCTTCTGCGGATAGACCTCAATATCGTCCTCCGATGGTTCGCCTTCGATGCGAATGGAGCCGCCACCCACCGAAAAAACACGGACGGTTTCGGTAGATTGATCCTTCCTTGTGATCTCAAAAACCATAGTGTTGGGGAAGGGCAGGGTGTCCATGGGCGTTTCAAAGTCATAGACAACACAAGCCAGCGGCCAGCCCTCCTGCACCGCTTTTCCTGTGGAATGTCCCGCGCCGGTGAAGGCCAGCGAGCCCTGCAGCATCACTTTGACGGAAAACGCGTCCGGGTATCGCTTGGATAAGAGCTTGGCTGCAGAATAGGGGCCGACCGTATGGGAGCTGGACGGGCCGTTGCCCACCTTGTAAACGCTCTTGATGCTTCTCAAAACAATCCCTCCTTTTTAATTATTCCTCTTACCGTCAATATAGCACACCGGCATTTCCCTGTCAATTTGCGCAAAAGAAAAAGGACTAAGGCGCACAGGCTACCCCTTCCCACGCGCACAAGTCCCATTCACGCCAAGATTGACAAATCTTTAACGTTCTTCTGTATTATATCCTGTTTTGCATGACGTGTCAATGCTTTCTGTCATATTTTCAAATATTGATAGAAAATTCATATATAATATGCAAGCTCCACGAATCATCCTGCAAAAAGCGCACCCGACTTGCATCGGATGCGCTTTTATTTCTGAAGCGAGCGAAACACTGAAAAAGGCTGAAAACCTGTCCATGTGCGGTATATGGAGGTTGCCCTTAGGGCACCTGAAGCATGAGCGTTTTGAACGAAACACCCCAGTGGGGTGTTTCGGAAAATAAGCCATGCGAAACACCGGAACAGGCTTTCAGCCTGTTCCGGTGCGAAATTAGATCGTGGAGCGGTTCGCGGGCTTGCCGACGGCGGGGTTGTCGGTGCGGGGGCCGCGATACTGGGCTCTGGCCTCTTCGGGATGGTCGCGCATGAACTTGGCGCGCTCCACATCCTCGGTGAAGTCGAGATACTGGAAGTCCTTCATGGACTCATCGGTCTTGAACCAGTTGAGGAAGTCCTCCCACATGGGATCGGTCCACTGGGCGTCGATCTCGGTGGCGGTATAAACGCCCTGACGCAGACGCAGGAAGCCGAAATCATCGCGGATGTGAGACTTCTCGGCGTGGTCAACGGTCTCCTCGGCGAGATAGGCGGGGATGAACACGATGCCTTCGTTGGAGCCGAACACAACGTCGCCGGGCATGGCAGTCGCCTCGCCGATGCGGCAGGGCGCGTTGTAGCCGGTCATCACATAGTCACGGATGGGCGTGGGATGGGTGCCGCGGTAGTAAATCTGCAGACCTTCAATCTCCTTGATCTGGTCCACATCACGGATGCCGCCCCAAACGACGGCGCCGCCGCGCTTGGTCTTGTTCTTCATCATGGTGGAGAGGTTGCCGCCGAAGAAGGTGCCGTATTTCACCTTGTCAAACAGGTCAACGACCATCACGTCGTCCTCTTCCAGACGGTCAACGGCGGACTTGTTGTAGCCGCCCTTGAAGCCGAACTCGCGGGACTCGGCGGTGGCAACCTCGTGCAGGTCAGCACGCAGCGGCACGCACACGCAGGTCACGGCGCGTCCGACCAGACGGGTGCCGTTGTCGGTAGGATGGGTGGTATAGAAATGTCCTTCGGCCTGGAATTCGTAGCCGTTGCGGTAGGACAGACCCCAGACTTCCTCGAGGGTCAGCTTGCGCATTCTTTCCAGAACGGAAGCGGGAACCTTGGGACGGCCGTCCGCCATGCGCTCGCCGGTCCACTGGGGCGTCAGTTTGATGACTTCTTCAGGAGTGTAGAAAAACATAGTCTTTTCCCCCTATATGTATTTATTTACCATTATCATTTTAACACAGGGAAAGCAATCGCACAAGAAGATTTTTTCACAAAATAAAGCGGTTCTTCTTATTCAAATTTGAAGGCATACACATCTGCTTCCCGCATCCGCATTTCCATCACGACTTCCTTCCCCGCAAACGCCTTGACTTCCCCGTCAAAGTCCACAACGCGGTCGCAGCTGTCGCCGAAAAGCTCGCAGGAGTGCAGCTCCTTCCCGGAGGAAGCATCCTTTATGGTTACATAAACATAGCCTCTTGCGGAGGTGGACAGGTTCAGCAGCATTTTTTCCCCGTCAAAGCAGAAGGGCTTGGTCACAAGCAGTTTTTCGCGGCTTCCGGCGTGACGGGAGAAGAACCCGTCCTTGCGGATCGTCCAGCGGAAAAGCTCCGCGGGAATCCCCAGCCAGTGATTTTCGGGAATATATACGGAAAGCTCGCTCTCCGCGCCATCCGTCTCGCTGGGGGTCTCAATCAGACCCACCGCAAGGTACGCATCCCCATAGACCCAGTTGCGCCCGTTCTCCGCGCCGGGGCGGAGGAAGGCCTCGTCCGTGCGGAACCATTGCTTCCCGTCGCGGGAGCACATGAACAGCCCGTCGGTGATGGCCAGCCCGTACCTCGGGTGCAATTTCGTGCGCATCTGCCGCATTTCGCGCCCGCACAGGCGGTCATAGGTTTCCGTCCATGCCTTCCGCTCCACATAGCGGACAGGGAAGCCCACCAGCATCTGCGTCGCACGGGGATAGACCGTGATGCCGTTGGTGTAAAGCGGCACATCCTCCGCGCCCATGTAATCCAGCCGCTTGGGTTCCGACCAGGAAATGCAGTCCTCCGACTCAATGACGCGCAGATCGCGCACCAGGTCGTTCATATCCATGACCTTTTTTGCTTCCTCATCGGATAAGTTCGGGTCAGGGCTGTGGAAATCCCGGAAGAAGCACAGGTATTTGTTCAGGCTCCTGTTCCAGTGGATCGTGTTCAGCGAATCAAATGCGCCCTTTTCGGTCAGAACATGGTGGAATTTCCACCGATACCCGTCATCGCTGACAAAAAGGTCCAGCAAATTTTTGTGCTTTCCGTTTTCCAGCGGGACATAGTGTGCCATCACAGCCTTGAACCGCTCCGGGATCACCCGGTTGGGGTTCTCGTCGATAAAGGCATAGAAATTGTCCAGATTCTTTTCCCAGCCCAGCGATTCCTTTGTCAGCAACAGGTTGTTGTCCTTGGAACCTTCAAACTCGATCAATCCCAGTTTCGGGCGCTCCCAGCAAATGCCGTCTGCGCTTTCCAGCACGGCGATCTTCACATCCGTGGTGCTGTGCTCCATCTCCCCGGTCTCGGGGTTTTTGTCGATCATTCGCCACGCATTGTAGTACATCCGATATTTCCCGTCCACAGGCAGAATGCTGTGGAAATTGCAGCCGTCGCCCTCCCAGGGCTTATCATGCACCATGACCCGTTCCCGCTTGGTGAACTGTCCCATCACCTTCTCCGCGGTGGTCATTTCGGTGTCAATCAGCATTTCATCCCAGAAAAACTCACGATTTTTCCCGATGTCGATCATTTTGTCTCCTTTCGGCAGACAGAAAGCGGCTCCCTCTTGCAGGTTTTACAAAAGGGAGCCGCAGGTCTGCTAAAGATTAGTTCTGCTTACGCAGCTTTTTAGCGGCGAACACGCCGGCGGCAACGGCCATCAGAGCCAGAGCCAGGTAGAGGGCGATGTTCATGGAGTCATCGGTCTGGGGAGACAGCGCGGGAACTTCGGCAACGGGTTCCGCAGCAGGCTCAACAGCTTCGGGCTCATCCTCATGGAAGCCCTGCCAGCCTTCGGGCTGCTTTTCTTCGGGATCCACATGCTCTTCTTCCTCGATCGCTTCCCAGTGAGCGAAGAGTTCGGTGGTGTCCTCGTCAAGGATCTCGACGAGCTGACCGTTCTTATCGTACCAGCCGACGAACCGGAAGCCGGGACGGGTGGGAGCTGCGTAAACGGCAGCGGGATTCTCGCCGGGCTTGAGCTCAACGATCTTCACGCACAGACCGAGCTCGAAGAAGCCGCCATTGCCATGGAGGGTGAGGAGCTTGCAGCAAGGCACATCCTTCTTTTCCCAGATGGCGTACAGGATGTTATCCGATTCTTCCAGCTTCTCCAGAGAGATGGTGTCGATGGGCTCGGTGCCGTCCTTGGTGTAGGAGTAACCCTTGAAGACGTAACCGCAGCGGGCATCGGGCTTCTTGAGGCGAGCAGCGGACATTCCTTCGTAGGCTTCCGCAGACACGGTGGTCTTTTCGGGATTCAGGTCATAGCAGCCGCCGTTGGCGTCCAGAGTGATCTGAACCTTTTCATCCTCATCCTCAAGCCAATCCGCATACAGATTGATTGTGGACTGATCATCATAACCGGTCAGGGTCAAAACGGCTTCACCGTCGGTAGCCTGATCCATCCAGCCGACCAGAGAATGCTTGTCGTAGGTGGGCTCAACGTAGTTCTCAATATCGACCACATCAGTGCCGGCCTTGACATCGTTGTAGGTTGTTACAATGACAAGCGCGTTTTCATACTTACCGCCGTTGGCATAGAGGTTGACCGTATAGAGCTTCTTTCTGTACTTTGCAGTCAGCGTCACATCGCCTTCGGGAACATACTCCGTGATGTCGGGGATGTCCTCCTCGCCGTCATTCCAGCAATCGAAGACGGAATCCTCATCATCGGGAGTGGGCGGCTCAACGCCCTGTGCCGGATCGCCGGCGTCAACGATTTCTTCTTCCTTGTCGGGCTCCTTGTTGAAGGTGCCGTCGCCGGGCAGGTAAGTGATGGTGTACTGCACGGTGTCCCAATCCGCCCACAGCTCAACGGTATCACTGTCGTTCTTTTCGGAAACGAGGTCGCCTGTGATGGCGGTCACAGTAGTACCGGAAGTCGCGGCATTCTTCCAGGAAGAGAAGGAATGTCCGGCATAGGTAGGTTCAGCATAGCCGGTGATCGCATTGATCGTCGTGCCGTATTCAACGTTGTTATAGGTCTTGGAAGTCTCGGTAGCACTGCTGTACTGTCCGCCGTTGGCGTACAGGATTACAGTAAACTTCTTCAGCTTGTAGCAAGCCTTCAGTTCAACATCTTCGGTGGGCTCGAAGTTCGTGATGTCTTCGATTCTGGTCTCGCCGTTCTTCCAGCAATCGAACACATAGCCGGGATCATCGGGAGTGGGTTCATCGGTGTAGGTTGCCTTGTTACCGGCATTCACGATTTCCTCGTTGGTAGCGCCCTTATCCTTGTTGGGCAGAGTGCCGTTGGACAGAGGATTGTAGGTGATGGTGTACTGCACGGTGTCCCAATCGGCCCACAGCTTGATGGTAGCGCCGTCGGGCTTGCCGGAAACGAGATTCCCTTCGATAGCGGTCACGGTATTGCCGGAAGACTGCGCATCCATCCAGGCAGAGAAGCTGTGTCCGGCAAAGGAGGGTTCATCATAGCCGGTGATTTCTACAATCTTGGTACCGTAGGGAACATCCTCAAACACCTGCTTGGCAGTATCGGAGGAACTCTTGTTTTCGTACAGGATGACCTTGTAAGTCTTTGCGGTGTATTCGGCCTTGTAGGTCTTCGGTGCAGTGATCCCGGCCAGAGAATCGCCTTCATCCAGCGTATCAGTAGGATCGTTAACATTGACCCACTGCACGAACTTCTTGGTATCGTTCGTCACATAAACGTAGGGAGCTTCCGCCTCAGTGGTGACGGGAATCTTCTTGGTCTTGACAGCGGGAGTAGTCTGACCAAACTGACCGTCAGTCAGAGTGTTGAAGGTCACGATGGGTCTCCACTTCGCGGTGTAGGTCACGCCCGCATCCTGAGTCGCTTCATCCTCAACGTTCTCAACGATAGCATTGCTGGTATTTTCCCAGCCGATGAATTCGTAATTCTCTTTGGTGATCTTCTTGTAGAGCGAGGTAAGAGCAGTACCCACAGCAACCTTATTGGTATTTTCAAATACCAGGTTATCAGTCGTGGAGGTGTTGTTGTTCTTCTCGAAGGTGCCGCCATCGGGTACCAGCGTCACTTTGATCTTCTTCACGTTGTAGTTGGCGTAGAAGTCCATGTTGTCCGTGGGCTTGGTTACGCCAAAGGCGAACTCGGAAGACGCATTCTTCTTGTTCCAATAGCTGAAGACCTTGGCAGCAGCGGTAGGAACATCATCAATCTTTGCAATCTTGGTATTGGTGTCGGTTTCAACCTCAATGGTTTCCTTATCACCGGTGAAGGAACCGTTAACGGTTTCGTCCTCGGAATCCGCATGGAAGGTCAGAGTAACCTTATAAACCGCATACAGGTCAAGATTGCTGTTGACAATGCTCTGGGCGGTGTATTCCGTACCCTGAGAATCCACCCACTTGAGGAAGGTCAGACTGTTATACTGAGGAGTATTCGCAAGCTCGAGATTTTTCCCGGCCTCGAAGTACTTGGTATCAACAGGGGTGCTCTGTTCGGGCTTGTAGAAGTTAACGGTGTACTTGTTGTTGTAGTTCGCTTTGTAGGTCGCGCCGCTCTTGAGCACGGTTTCATTGGCGGTGATCGCCTTGGTGCCAAAGGTGGAATCTACGCTGTTGCCCGTCCAGGTTTCGGCAAAGGCCTTGCTGGTGGCGTAAGAGTCCTTGACGGTCACTGTGGGAACCGCGTCAACCTTGTTGTTCGCGTTCAGGTAGACCTTAACGCCGGTCTTGGCGGAGTCGCCGTTCAGATAGCCGTAGTCGCCGGCGTCAAAGATGACGAAAGCGTTCTCGTCCCAATCCGAATAGAGGTGAATTTCTTCGGTCTCATCGGTGCCCGTGATCGTGGTCACCTTGGTGCTGCCGGCAGCAGCCGAGGTCATCCAGCCGTCAGGAGTATAATTCGCTCTGACAGGAGCCTTGTAGCTGGAAATGGCGGTAACCGTCGTTCCGTACTCCACATTTGTGAAGGTCATCGGATCATCGGTGGTTCCGGGGAAGGAAGCGTCAGCAGCGTTGGAATGGAGCTTCACAGTGAACTTCTTAAGTCTGTACTGTGCGTAAACGGTGATGCTCTCATTCACAACCGTCGTACCGGCCACATAGGTGGTGCCGGTACCGGCGGCATCGGTGTTCCAGCCGGTGAAGACATAACCATCATTGACGGTCAGTGTAGCAGTGGGTTCAGTGAACTTGTCGCCCTTGTTGATGACATTCTGGGTGGTATTAGCCTGACCGAAAGCGCCATGCTCGTTCGCCTTATAGGTAACGGTCACGGTGTCGGGAGCCTTCGGGACGATCACGAACTGGAAGGGGCCATAGATGCTGGCATCGGTAAGGACAAGCTTATGGGAATTCTTGTTGCCGCAACTATCGCCGTGCGTCAGAACCATGGCTAAAGTATAGGTGCCGGGTGCCAGATTCGTGGTGTCGATGTCATAGGTATTGGAGAAATTGCTGTATCTGTCGTAAGAAGTACCAAAGAAACCGCTTTCGTGAATCTTTTCAGCGTCATAGTTCTTCTGATACTGTTTATCGGACTTGCTATAATTAGAGGGACCGGTAACCGTATAAGTCACATACGGATCACGGAGGATAGAATCATAGGTATCCTCGAAGTCGACATTTCTGTCATACAGCCAATCAATCTTGATCGTGTCGCCCTGCGTAACCTCGGCGCCGCTCTTGATCTCCTTGCTGTCAACGGAGGCCTTGAAGGAAATATCCTCGCTGGTCACTTCGCCTTCGATGATGAAGGTGAACTTGCCAAAGAGAGCCTTGTTGTGGGTACTCTGATTGTCGCAATCCTCACCGTGCACGAAGCGCACCGTTAAGGTATAGGTACCGGCGCTCAGTTTGGAGGTGTCGATGGTATAGGAGTCGGACAGATTAGAATAAACATCCCTACTGTTGTTGCTCTTTTGAGCAGTGTACTTCGGGGTATGCTCATATTCGGCAGTCTTAGTCCCGGTAATCTTATAGACGACGTAGGGCTCTAAGGGTTTTCTGGTCGCATTGTTGTTGAAGCTAATCTGGGAAGAAGCATAAGCCCAGTCAATGACGAGCTTGTCGCCGCTCTTAATGGTAGCGCCGCTCTGGATCTCCTTGGAGTCCACAGTCACCTTGAAGGAGTCGCCCTTACCCTTGATGACGTAAGAGTAAGTGCCGACCGTAACGTCCTGCTCGCCGTGGCAGAAGTAAATCGTCACGGTATGCTCACCGGCTTCCTGACCGGTAGTGTCGATGGTGAACGCGCAGTTCAGCTTAGTGTAGGTCACGTCGCCAAGACTGCTGATATATTTGTCAAAGGTCTTGGTATAGTTCGTGCCTTCCTTCATCTCAACGCGGGTCGTCTTCTCGGTCACGCTGTCCTTATACTCGGTGCGGATACCGTCCTGGGGATTCTTATAAGCCCAGGAGAAAGACTGGCTTTTTTCTTTAGACCAATTAATATTGATCTTGGTGCCAGCCTCGATGGTGCTGTTTTCAGCAATATCTGCCGAAATCTTGAAGCCGGATGCCGCTGCCGCAAACGTAGTCGGCATCAGTCCCAGCAGGGTCGTGAGCATCAACATAATCGCTACGAAGAGGCTCAGGGGTTTACGAGACATTTTCATCTTGTTCTACACCTCCATGAATAGTATCCTAAAATAGGATGTGTTCATTGTACCATGTTAACGGAGTTATTTCAAGCCTATTTCCAACTTGTTTCCAAAAAATTTTTACAGGCTAATTTGTCAGTCTAACGTTTCTAACTTGTAACAGTTTTGGTGCTTATTGACAACAGATGTATCGAAATTGTATAATGAACCTATATAATAGGGAAGCAGTCCGATCTGCCCCCGGGAGGCACGAATTTGCATGAAGCACGCTGAAAAGTACGGAATCCAGTACTTCGCCCCGAAAGACCCGCCGATGCGCTGGCGTCTGCGCGATCACATCGAAACGGCTCCGATCTGGGCGTCCGTCGATTTGCGGGACGGCAATCAGGCGCTTGTGACGCCCATGAGTCTGGCGCAGAAGCTGGACTTTTTTGCCATGCTGACCCAAGTGGGCTTCAAGGAGATCGAGGTGGGCTTTCCCGCCGCGTCGGACACGGAATATCAGTTCACCCGCGCCCTGATCGAGCAGAACCTGATTCCCGACGACGTGACCATTCAGGTGCTCTCTCAGGCGCGGGAGCATATCATCGAAAAAACCTTTGAATCCATAAAGGGTGCAAAGCACGTTATTTTCCATTTATACAATCCCGTTTCCAAAGCGCAGCGCGAGCAGGTGTTCAAATCCTCCCGCGAGGAGATCAAGGAAATGGCCGTGCGCAGCGCGAAGCTGTGTTATGCTCTGCGCGCACAATATAATATGGAAGAAACCGTCCGCTTTGCCTACGGGGAGGAATCCTTCACGGGAACCGAGCCGGACTACGCCGCAGAGGTTGCAAACGCGGTGATACACGCGCTGGAGCCCGAGCGGAAGAAGCCCGTCATTCTCAATCTGCCCGTCACGGTGTCCCTCTCCATGCCCCATGTCTATGCCAATCAGGTGGAATACATCTGCGACCATCTGGAGCATCGGGATAATGTCATTGTGTCCCTCCATCCCCACAACGACAGGGGCTGCGCCATCGCGGACACCGAACTGGGATTGCTTGCGGGCGGGCAGCGTGTGGAAGGCACGCTCTTCGGCAACGGCGAGCGCACCGGCAATGTGGATATTCTGACCCTCGCCCTGAACCTTTATGCCCAGGGTGTGGAGCCCAATTTGGACTTTTCCGACGTGCCGAAGCTGCGGCACGAGTATGAAGCCTTAACCGGCATGGAAGTGCCGCCCCGCGCCCCTTACGCGGGAGAATTGGTCTTTGCGGCCTTCTCCGGCGGGCATCAGGATGCCATCACAAAAGGGATGCGCTACCGGGAGGACAACGGCCTTTCCCGCTGGACAGTGCCCTATCTGCCCATCGACCCAAACGACATCGGCAGAGAGTATCAGGAGGACGTCATCCGCATCAATTCCCAGTCCGGCAAGGGCGGCATCTCCTATGTTCTGGAAAACCATTACGGCTTCGACCTGCCCATGGCCATGCGGGAGGATTTCGGCTACACCGTGAAAAGGGTTTCCGATGTGCAGCATAGGGAGCTTACCGCAGAGGACGTGCTCTCTGTCTTCATGGAAAACTACGTCAACAACTTCGACCCGCTGGACGTGGTGGAAGCGCACTTCAAGCAGGAGAACGGCATCATCGCCACCATCACGGTCTACGACGGCTCGGGCGTGGAGAAGGTCTTCTCCGCCTCCGGCAACGGCCGCTTGGATGCGGTTTCCAACGCCTTAAAGCAACATTTAGGCTATCGCTATTCCATCATCAAATATCAGGAGCACGCCATCGAGCAGGGCTCCGCCTCCAAGGCCATCGCCTACATCGGCATCAAATTGCCCGACGGTAATGTTTCCTGGGGCGCGGGCACCCATGACGACGTGATGGCTGCCTCGGTCAACGCGCTGGTCTCCGCCATCAACCGCAGCGGCATGAAAGCCGCAAATCAGGCGTAAACAAAACATATACAAAGGACACCGCAGAACATGAGTGAACTCAACCAACCCATAAAAAAGCTCCGGGACTTCTTTTCCGGCACCCGGGGCAAGCTTCTGCTGCTCTTTTCCATTGAAGGCCTTCTGTATCAGTTCACGGTCTCCATGGGCGGCAGCGGCGGCTTCGGCACCAATCTTTACGCCACAAACTTAGGCGCGACGGACACCCAGATCGGCATGAACCAGCTCATCACCAACTGCACGGCAGTGCTGCTCATGCTGCCCATCGGCATCCTTTCCGACCGCATGAAGAACGCAAAAACCGTGCCCATCAGCCTCATGCTGTTCATGGGCGTGACCTTCATTCTCTACGGCACGGTGCCCAACATGGGGCAGAACCGCATCGTGTTCTTCTTCCTCTTTTTGGCGCTCACCGCCGGCATTGTCGCGGAATACAACGTCATCTGGCAGGCCTTCTTCGGGGACATTACCCCGGAGCAGGAGCGCAACTCGGTCTACACCTTCCGCAGCCGCTTCTGCTTCCTCTTTGCCACGGCCATTCCCCTGCTCTGCGGCGCCCTGCTCACCGCCCAGCCGGATGCCGACCACAAGCTGTTCATCCTGCGCATTTTCTATTACATCTGCTCTGCGGCGTGCTTCGCAAACGCCTTTGTGCTCTCCCGCATTCCCGGCGGGCAGCGTTCCCCGGAGCTTATCGCCTCCCAGCCCAAGCTGTCTCTCCCGGTGCTCAAAGAAATCCTTTCCACGCTGGTGCATGACAAACGCTTTGTGCGGTATTTTATCTGCATCATGTTCTTCTATGTGACCTGGCACGTTGACTGGTCGATGTGGTACATCAGCCAGATCAATTATGTGGGACTGACCGAGGTGCAGCTCTCCATCTTCACCGCCTGTCAGGCGATTTTGCAGCTCTTTTTCATCGGCTTTTTCGGCAAAATGGTGGAAAAGAAGGGCTTGCAGTTCACCTTCCTCTTTACCATTCTCTCCTTAGTCTTCTGCCCCGTGCTCATGCTGGTTTCCGTCTGCTTCCCCGTGAACCTGCGCCCCGCGTTCTTCATCATCGCCGGCGGTCCCGTGATGATCGGGCAGGCCTGCGCCGCGCTGTGCACCGTGCAGATGCTGCTCAAGGTCGTGCCGGAAAAGAACCGCTCCCTCATCGTCTCCTTAAATATGCTCTTTGTCACCCTGTCCAACGGCGTCATGCCCTTCTTGGGCGTGCAGCTTTACAACGCAATGGGCGGTGACTTTGGCGCCTTCATCTTCTTCAACATCATCGTGCTTCTCGGGCGCAGCACCTCCATGCTCATCTTCATTATCCGCTATAAGAAAAACGCGCTGGGCGAAGAATTGCTGATGAAAAAATAATAAAGCATAGAAAAACCCCATTGGAAAAGGAATTTCTTCTTCTCCAATGGGGTTTTCTATATCGTTTTCTTTATTTCACCGGGATGATCCATCTTCTCGGCATCAGGTTCGTGTCGCCGTACTGCTCGTCCTCCGCCTGAAAGAACATTTCCGCGTTCCAGGTAAAGGGCGTCCAGTTGGGGGCAAAGCCTTTTTCTTTGATGCGCTCTATGGTCTTGGTCAGGCTGTCGCCAAAGCAGCCCTTCGCCACGGTTCCGCCGGGCAAATCCATGTAGGCAAAGCCCTCGGGGACTGCCGTTCCGGCGGGAGTCATCGCGCCCAGCAGATAGGTGAAGGAGCCGTCCGCCTTGGGGTTCACCATGAAGCCGAACAGGGCTTCCCCGTTCAGCACATCGGGCAGGGCGACGAGCTGCTCATGGGCTTTTGTGCCCAGCAGGTCGTTCCAGATGAGGGCGGCTTCCTGTCCCTTGGGGTCGCTGCAAGCAATTTCCAGCCCGATGATGCGCACGGCGTCCATTTCCAGCAGCTCAAACTCCTCCTCAAAGGGCTTAACATCATATATTTTCTTCATATCACAATGTCCTTTCATTTATTCGTGTGTGTGCAGTCCGTGGTGGTCTTTCAGGTGGAAGAACACGTCCATGAGCGCGGGTTCATACTCGATGAAGGTCTTCTCCGCAATCATCTGCTTGATTTCCTCCACCGTTGCCCAGCGCACCTGCTCCACCTCGGATTCCTGCAAATGCAATGTGTTTATGTCAATGTCGTCCCGGGTGATGACCCATATATCGTCAAAGCCCGTATCAAAGGTCACGGTCATGGAGGGCACGCCGGAAAACTCGTGCCACAGGCCGATTTCCTCCCACACCTCGCGGGTCACGGCAGTTTTGCTGTCCTCGCCCATCACGGCAGAGCCGCCCACGGTCACATCCCACATTCCCGGCCAGCCGTCCTTAAAGGGCTGCCGCTTCTGAATCAGCATCTCCCCTTTGGAATTGAACAGCACGCAATGCACCACCAGATGATACCGCCCCTTGGGCATCACGCTGCCGCGGGTCAGGGTCTCCCCCGTCAAGTTCCGGTTTTCGTCCAGCAAATCCCATTTTTCCATGCAAGACCACCTCTTTTCTTTTTCAGTATATCATATTGCAGCCTTGCCCGCAAAGGCAAAGCGTGTTATAATTTACGCAAAATAAACACCGCAAAGGAGATAAGAACCATGGGAAAGAAAGCCGTTATCGCAACCTTCGGCCTCAACGAAAGAAGATTCTTGGTGGACGATATGCGCACCAATCTGCGCACCGTTCTTGACAAGATCGACAGCGTGAAGGGCTACCACCCCGACCTCATCTGTATGCCGGAGGGCTGCCTGCGCTGGGGCGGCGACGCCGCAAACCCCGACCCTGACTGGGCGGAGCTTTACGACGAATACCTCTACGAGTGCCGCAAGCGCGCCAAGGAATTTCACTGCTACATCATCACGTCCTACTACCACCCCTCCGTTTACGAAGGCAAGAAGTACAACTGCGGCGTGGTCATTGACCGGGAAGGCAACATTCAGGGCACCTACCGCAAGCAGCATACCGTGGATTCCGAATCGCTGGAAGACAACGTGATCCCCGTGGACAATTCCTTCGTCTTTGACACCGATTTCGGCAAGGTGGGCGTGCTCATCTGCTTTGACATCGGCTGGCGGCAGGCGTGGCAGAAAATGGAGGACGACGGCGCACAGATGGTGGTGTGGCTCTCCGCCTACGACGGCGGCGACCTGCTCAACGCCTATGCGCAGGTGCATAACTACTTCGTCTGCACCTCCGTCCGCGCCGACCATGCCCGCATCTGCGACATGACCGGGCGCAACCTCGCCTTGGGCTCCACCTGGAACGGACTCGCGCTTGCCACCGTTGACCTTTCCACTGAGCTGTTCCACACCGATTACCAGTTCCAGAAGATCGACGCCGTTCGCGCCGCGCTGGGCGACAAGGTGACGATCAAAACCTATTCGCAGGAAAACTATTTTACCATCGAGTCCAACGACGACGACTGGCCAATGGAGCGCATCAAAAAGGAATTTGGCTTAGTCAATTATCACGACTACCACGCCGCCGCAACCGCCATTCAGGAGGACTGGAAGAAAAAGTTCCCCGCCGTTCCGCAGCTTCCCGAAAAGCACTTAAAGCCCTTGGATTAGGAGAAAGCTCATGCTCGGACAGGAAAGATTTACGCAATATAACGCCCTTTTGTCCTCCAAGCTGGAAGAAAAGAAGCACTTAATCGCCGTCCACCGCGGTTCTTGGGGCGGCAACATCATTCAGAACACGGTTTCTGCCTACATCGCCGCAATTAAGATGGGCGCGGACATGGTGGAGAGCGACGTGAACCGCTCCACCGACGGCGTTTTCTACTCCTTCCACGACGGCAACGAACCGAACCTCTGGGGCGTGGAGAGCTCCATCAAGAAAATGTCCTCTGCGGAAATCGACGCGGTGCACCCGCTGAACGCGGTCAAGGCGCGGACGCTCGCAACCACCTCGCGCCTGTCGGAAGTCCTCGATTTTCTGCCGGAGAATATTCTGCTCAACATTGACCGTGCGTGGGACATTTTCCCCCATCTTCTGCCCTTTTTGGACACTTACGAAAAGGCAAGAAATCACGTTCTGCTCAAAGCCCCGCCGAAGGCCAAGGCCGCCTACGAATTTTTGAACGCCTATCCCACAAAATACCCCTTCATGCCCATCTGCGACACCTTGGAGGAGCTGGAAGAAGCTTTATCTTATGAGAATATAAACATCGTGGGCGTGGAAGTGACAGCAAGAGGCGAGAATGACCCGCTGTTTCAGGATTCCCTCATCGAAGCCCTCCATCAGAAAAACCTCTTTGTGTGGGTCAATGCCATCACGCTCTGGGACAACCCGCCCCGTCCGCTCTACGCCGGATTGGATGACGACATTTCCGTGCTCTCCGACCCCGCCTTGGGTTGGGGCAAGCTCATGGACAAGCACATCGACATTCTGCAAACCGACTGGCCGGCTCTGCTGCATAGTTACCGCATATCCCGCTTCGGCGCATAGCAAAATCCCCGGAAAATTCGCGTTTTCCGGGGATTTTTCCGTCTCAATTCTCAAAACGGAAAATGTCCGCAGGGCTGCCGTCCGCAGAGCATTGCCTTCGTCCGGCATCAGTCCATGTTCTCCTTCAAAATGCCGCACAGCACACTTTTGCTGTCCATGTACGGGAAATGCCCGCTGTCCTTCACCGTCACGGTTTTTCCCGATTTTGCGAATTTATTGTACTTTTCCCGCTGCCGCAGGGAGCACACCGGGTCTTTCTCCCCCACGATGAGCACCGAGGGCACGGAGAGGTCATTCAGCCTCCCGGTCATGTCCTGACACAGTGCGCCTTCGGTGAACACCGCCTGTTGGTGCTGCCCCGATTTTTCCAGCTCGCTTTCCGTGGGCGCGTTTGGCATCACCCGTTCCATGATGTGCTCCGGCACCAGTGTGTAGCCGTAGACCTCGTTCTGCACATTTTCCGGCAGCACCATAAGCCCCGCGAAAACGCCGGGGAAATCCGTGGCTTCAAGTGCGCCGTTCAGCACATCCGTCTTATCAAAGTCGGTGTTGTCCAGCAGGGTTTTCGCCTCTTTCAGCACCGTTTTTAAGGAATCCAGGAAATCAAAGGACGGACAGAGGAAGAACGCCTTGCAAACGCTTTCGGGGTATTTGAGGCAATACCGCAGCAGCAGATGCCCGCCGTAGGAGTGCCCCATGAGGTAAACCTTGTTCAGCCCGAAATGCTGCTTTACATCCTCAATATCGTCAATGAGCATTTCGGAGGTGAAATCCTCGGCAATCGCATCGGATTTGTTCACACCGCGCTCGTCAAAGGCGATCACATTGAAGAATTGCCCCGCTTCCTCCATCAGCGGCATCAAGTCCCAGATTCCGTTGCCGGGACCGCCGTGAATGAGCAGCAGCGTGTTTTCAAAACCGCCCAATAAATAGCGGGCAAAGACCCTTTTTCCGTCCCGAAGAACGATAGTTTCTTCCTGCATACTCTTGCTCCTTCGTCAAAATCCCCAAATTTACTTGTTTTTCCGCATGGTCAGGGAGATTCTTCCCGTTTTCACATCCACCGACAGCACCGTGACCTTCACAATGTCGCCCACCTTGACCACCTCGGCAGCCCGGCGGATGAAACGGTCGGCAAGCTGGGAAATGTGCACCAGCCCGTCCTGATGCACGCCGATGTCCACAAACGCGCCGAAATCCGTGACATTGCGCACCGTGCCCGTGATCTCCATGCCGGGTTTTAAGTCGTTCATGGAGAGAATGTCCGTCCGCAGCATGGGCGCGGGCAGCTCGTCTCTCGGGTCGCGTCCGGGCTTCTGCAATTCGTTTACAATGTCCTGCAGGGTCAATTCCCCCGCGCCGGTCATTTCGGAGAGCTTGGCAAGGGTGATTTCCTCAGCCTTGGCTTTCAGCCCCTCCACCTTGCCGTTTTTCACATCGTTTAGGGTGTACCCGCAGGCTTCCAGCAGCTCCTTTGCCGCGTCATAGCTTTCGGGGTGTACGCCGGTGTTGTCCAGCACGTTTTTCGCCTCGGGCACCCGCAGGAAGCCTGCGCACTGTTCAAACGCCTTAGGGCCGATCTTGGGCACTTTTTTGAGTGCCGTGCGGGATGCAAACGCGCCGTTTTCCTCGCGGAATTTGACGATGTTCCCCGCCGTGGTCTTGTTGAGGCCGGAAACGTAGGTGAGCAGCGAGGGCGAGGCGGTGTTCACATCCACGCCCACGGCGTTGACGCAGTCCTCCACCACGCC
>DCHO01000066.1 GCA_002315655.1 Christensenella sp. UBA1750 | reverse complement strand
TTGCCAAGTCTCTCAACTACTGGGACGGCTGCATTTACTATATCGGCGTCATTTACGGGGAGGATGAATACGGCTGCATTGATCAGACGGGTGCGACCTTAATGCGCATCAATCCCGACGGCACGAACCGCACCATGGTGCTGCCCGAGGAGAAAATTTCCTATATCTATTCCTATAATGATGACGGCGGCAGCATTAGCACTACGCAGTATATCGGCTACCGCGATCTGATGCTTTACAAGGGTCAGCTTTACTATGTCGCAAACAACGGCCGCCCCGGCACCATGAAGGCCAGCTTCCTCAATGCCCATTGGGACGATTTCAATACCGAGGAGACCCAGAACTGGGAATCCGGGCAGTCCCTCTACCGCTGTGAGCTGGACGGCACCAATGTGACTGAGATTGCCGACTTAGGGCAGACCTCCGGGCACTTCACCATTGCGGGAGACAGCATCACCTATACCTATTCCGTGGACAACCCCTATTTCTCCTATCCCTTTGTGAATTTCTTCTCCTGCGGTCTGGACGGCAGCAAGCCCATGCGTCTTGCCTCTGCCATCTATGAAAATCCCGACAATGCGTTCGATTCTTCTTTGGGACAGCTTAACGAAATCGTGGAAGGCTTGTTTAGAGTGGAGGATGAGCTCTACGTTCTCTGCGCCGATTCCGAGGGCGATTTTGCAAAAGACCGCCTGATGGTGCTGGACGACGATGGCTACAGGCTTCTCCGCGAAGAATACTTCTACGTTCCCACCATCGTAAACGATGAAGGGCGGCTCATCGGCTTCTTCTGCGACAGCGGCATTTCCAGCGATGTGGACGAAGACGGCGTGTACGGCATGGAATATCTGACAGAACCCTACATTTACAGCTCCGAGGTGGGGGATGATGACATCGAGAACAAGCTTTATACCTTTGCCACCGTCAGCCGCTTTGAGGATGAGTTTTCCATCTTTGAGCTCTATGCCTTTGGCGACAACCTCTATCTGATCTCTAAAGCCGCCGTCTATCGTGTCGAAAACAACGATTTGATTTCTGTCGGAAATCTTCCCCTTGCGGATTGACAAATCACTTCTTGACTTTAACGCGGTAACGTGCTAAAATAACCCCATCATTTCCGAAGGAGGAATCTCCTGATGCAGAGCTTCTTAAGCCGCAAGGCACAGGCCATCGAGCCTTATGTTCCGGGCGAACAGCCGAAAACCGCCGACATCATCAAGCTGAACACCAACGAAAACCCCTTCCCGCCCTCCCCGAAGGTGCTGGAAGCGATTTCGGGTCAGGTGGAAAAGCTGCGCCTTTATCCCGAAATCGACGGCGAGACCCTCAGATGTGCCATTGCGAAAAACGAGGGCTTGCAGCCCGATGAGGTTTTCGTGGGCAATGGCTCGGACGAGGTGCTGGCCTTCTGCTTCCCGGCGTTCTTCAACGCGGACGAAGAAATCTTCATGCCGGAAATCACCTACACCTTCTATGAGGTCTATGCGACCCTGTTCGGCAATGCCTTCCGCAAGATTCCCATGATCGACACGCTGGATGTGGATGTGGATAAATTGCTCTCCGGCTCCGGCGGCGTGATCTTAGCCAATCCCAACGCTCCCACCTCCAAGGTGCTGCCGCTGGAAACCATCGAAAAAATGGCGCTAAAGCAGCTCGAAAAGGGCAAGGTGCTTGTGGTGGATGAAGCCTACGCAGCCTTCACCGACCAGCCCTCCGCCGCCACCTTAATCTCCAAATACCCCAACCTCTGCGTCACCCGCACCATGTCCAAGGATCACTCCATGGCGGGACTGCGCGTGGGCTATGCGCTGGGACAGGCCTCCTTGCTCTCCGGCCTCATCCGCATCAAGGATTCCTTCAATTCCTATCCGCTGGATCGTTTGGCTATCGTGGGCGCCACCGCCGCCATCGAGGATGTGGCTTATTTCAATGATTGCATGAGCAGCATCAAGGCGACCCGCGCCTATTTCACCGAAGGCCTCCGCGCCCGGGGCTTTGTCCTGCCCGATTCCAACACGAACTTCGTCTTCTGCCGCCACGAAAGCGTTTCCGGCAAGTTCATCTTTGATGAACTGCGCAAGCGGAACATACTCGTCCGCCGCTTCGACAAGCCCGCGATCAGGGAATATATGCGTATGACCATTGGCACGCAGGAACAGATGAAAACCGTGCTTTCTGCCCTTGACGAAATCCTGAAATGAACTGTATAATAGAAATGCGCCGTAGCGATGCGGCGCATTTCCCTTGTATGGGGCAAAAATGAATAATCTATGAAATGGGGTTGATATAGATGAAGAAAAAACTCGCGCTGCTGTTGGCGCTGGTGCTTGCGCTGCTGTCGCTTTCCGCCTGCGGCACCACAGAAGGGCTGAAAAAAGTCCCGCAGGGAGAAAGACCCGATGAGCTGGACATGGATACCCTGTCTCCGGAATTTCCCTCGGACAATTCCCTGAAAAATGAAATGATGACGCTTGCCACCGACATAAGCGTGGCGATGACTGAGGAGCGGCAGGAGACCCTGTACGAACAGTTCCTGCACGAGGGCTACATTTATGTGGTCGGCCCCTACAATTTCGTGAGCTATATAACATCCTCCGGCACCGACATGACGGTCTATTACGACAATATGGTGGGACACATTTCCACCTATCTTTCCGACTATGAGCCCGCCGCATGGAACGCTTTGCAGGGCAAGGATTGGAGCAATGTGCTGAAGGAAAAATATCAGGTGGGCAAGTGCACGCCTTATTCCATCCGCAACTCCTACAACCTCTCCGACAGCGACACCCAGACGCTTGTGCAGAATATGTACACCGCAAGGAGCGATTACGCATCCGCTTTGGCTGACGGTTTCCCCGACGGCGATCAGGGACAGCTTTTGTCCGACCTGCTCTCTGCCTCCAACGCCGTGGCCGAAAAATCGGAATATGCGGACTTTCTGGAATATTACGCCACTGAGCAGAGCAAGCTGCCCTATGCGCTTTCCGACATCTGCAAGCTCTGTTCTCTTGTGAAGGAAACCCTCGTTCCCGCCGTGCAGAGCGCGGCAGAATCCTCCGTTCCCGCTCTTTCCGCCGAGGAGTGGAATGAAAAGCTCCCCGCCCTTGCCGCCTGTTTCCCTGAATATGCCGACGACCTTTCTTACGTCCTTACCGGCAAGGCATATAAGGTGGAGGAGGGCGAGACTTCCTCTCACTTTGGCTATATGCTCTACCAGTACGATTTCAGCGCGGGCAAGGCGATCATCTCCGGGCAGAAGGACGATGCCCTGCAGGTGTTCTGCGGTTTAGGACTGGCCGCCCGCAACATGGCTCTGCCCGAATCCGAGTGGAGCATCTCCGGCCTTTCCTTCTATGACGCCGTGCAGGAGCGCACCTTTGCCGCTGCCGCCATCTACAAGTCCGATGTGCTCTTTGACAACGCGCAGCAGAGCCTTGTGAACTGCATGGCTTCCGATGCCTGCAAGGCCGCCATGGAGCTGGAACTGCTCACCGCGTTATATGCCCAGCCCGAACTGTCGCAGGACGAGCGCAACGCCCTCTTTGCTTCCCTGTGTGCCGAGTACAGCGTGGAGGACTATGACTTCTTTGCCGAGAGCGACATTTATATGGGCACCCTGTCCTGCGTGGGCGAACTGCTTGGCGACCTATACGGCTTGCAGCTTTACGCCCTCTATCAGACCGATGAAACCACGGCAAACGCCGTGCTTCATGATACCCTGTCCGTCTACAACGTCGGCAACCCCATAGCAAATGGGTACGCCGCAGGTCTTCAGAATCCCTTTAACGGCGAAGGCATCGAAAGAATCGCCGCCCTCATTCACTAAAAAAGAGAACGGAGAAAAAACATGGAAAACGTGCTGATTCTGAAAGGAAACATTCTGTATTCCGAGAACAAAGACACAATCGTATGCAAGGCAAACAGCTATCTGGTCTCCAAGGACGGCGTGGTCGCGGGCGTGTTTGAGAAATTGCCCGCAGAATATGCCGCCTGCCCCGTCACCGATTACGGCGACAAGCTCATTCTCCCCGGCATGGTGGATATGCACATCCACGCGCCCCAGTTCTCCTTCCGCGGCAACGGCATGGATTTGGAGCTGCTGCCCTGGCTCAACACCTACACCTTCCCCGAGGAAGCCAAGTTTGAGAATCTGGACTATGCGAAAAAGGCCTACGGCTATTTTGCCGACCGGATGAAAAAGAGCGCAACCACCCGTGCGGTCATTTTTGCCACCCGCCACAGGGAAGCCACGTTGCTGCTCATGGACTTAATGGAGCAGACCGGCCTTGACACCTTTATCGGCAAGATCAACATGGACAGAGAATCCATCCCCGAGCTCATGGACAAAGGCCCCTTGGATTCCGCCTATTCCACCTTCGGCTGGATTAACGAGGCCATGAAGCGCTTCAAGCTCTCCAAGCCCATTTTGACCCCCCGCTTCATCCCCTCCTGCTCGGACGCGCTGATGAACGAGCTCAATGAGATTCAGCGCACCTACCACATTCCCGTTCAGTCCCATCTGTCCGAGAACCCCGGCGAGGTGGCATGGGTCAGCGAGCTGTGCCCCTGGTCGAAGTTCTACGGCGATGCTTACGACCACTTCGGCCTGTTCGGAAGCGAAGGCAAGACCGTTATGGCGCATTGCATCTTCTCCGGCGAGGACGAGATCGCCCTGATGAAGAAAAACGGCGTGTTTGTCGCCCATTGCCCCGCCTCCAACATGAACCTGTCCTCCGGCATCGCGCCCATCCGCCGCTATCTGGATGAAAACATGAACGTCGGCATCGGCTCCGATGTGGCGGGCGGCGAGTCCGAATCCATGTTCCGCGCCATCGTTCAGACCATCCAGGTCAGCAAAATGTACTGGCGCTACATCGACGAAACCAAGAAGCCCTTGACCTTTGACGAGGCCTTCTACCTGGCCACCTTGGGCGGCGGACAGTTCTTCGGCAAGGTCGGCTCCTTTAAGGAAGGCTATGCCATGGACGCCGTCGTCATCGACGATTCCATCTACCCTTCTCCCATCGACATGACCATAAAGCAGCGCATCGAGCGCGCCGTCTATCTCTCCACCGACATAAACGGCATCGTCGGCAAGTTTGTAAATGGCAGCAAGGTTCTGTAAAGAAGTAAAATTCCGTATTTACAAACGCAAAACAAGCTGTATAATAAAAGTACGACTAACCGTGTTGTAATTTGACGAAAAAGGTTGACAGGATATGCAAAGCTGCACGATAATCTTCAAGCAAGCAAGCAAGCAAGCAAGCAAGCAAGCAAGCAAGCAAGCAAGCAAAGCGTAGCATCGCTCTGCTCTTTTGCCAACCCCGAAAACAGAATATTTGCAAGTAAAGGACGCATTTTGCCCATGTCTATCCGGCATGGGTAAGATGCGTTTTTGTGTTATTCAGAGGAACTTGATATGCAGATTATTTACAAAGCGAACGAAGACATATCGGGCTTGTGGGACGAAGGAAAAATCAGATCCGCGACCTACCGGCTTCTGACCTATACCCTGTTGGAAGCCGTGGAGGGCGGCACGCTGCTTGCCAACACCGTCACGGGTGAGATGGTTTTGCTGGACGGCGAGGAAATGCAAAAAATTTCCGCGCTTCCTTGCGACTATGCCCCGTGGATGGATGAACTCATCAAAAAGCACTTCCTTGTCCGTGCGGAATCGGACGATATGAAAACGGCGGACACGCTCCGCACGATTTTACGCACCATCGGCGGTTCCAAGGAAATCAACGCCTATGTGATCGCGCCCACGACCAACTGCAACGCAAGATGCTTTTATTGCTATCAGTACGGCACAAAGCACGAGAATATGACCGACGAAACCGCCGACAAGCTGGTGGAGTTCATTGACACCCATCACGGCAGCAAGGAAGTCGCTATCACATGGTTCGGCGGGGAGCCGATGGTGGGCATTCGGCAGATTGACCGTATATGCAAGGGGTTGAAGGACAGGAACATTCCCTTCAAATCCCGCATGATTTCCAACGGCTACCTGTTTGACGAGAGCATTGCCAAGCGCATTAAAGAGGACTGGAATTTTACCGATGTGCAGATTACGCTGGATGGCACGGAGAAGGTCTACAACGAGATCAAAGCCTATGTAAACCCCTGCGAAAGCCCTTTTCAGCGGGTGATGCAGAATATCGAGCACCTGATTGACAACGGCATTAAGGTCAACGTCCGTTTGAATCTGGGCTTCCACAACGCCGACGACCTGATGACCTTGGCGCAGGAGCTGGTTGAAAAGTTCAAAGACAGAGACAATCTCTATGCCTACCCCGCCATGCTCTATGACGACTGCGGCAGCGACCCCTTCCATTTCAGCGAAGGGGATGAAGAGAGACTGCACGAAAAGTGGAAGCCGCTGGCACAAACCCTGTCTGTTCTCGGGGTCAAGCATTTCAAGGTGGCTTTGCCGCACCTCATTTCTGTGCAGTGCATGGCGGACGGGGACGACTGTGTGCTGATTACCCCATCCGGAAAAATCGGGAAATGCGAACACCACGTCAACGACCATTTTGTCGGCGACATCGAAAACGGCATCACCAATAAGGCGGAGTTCAGATACTACGCAGAGAGAACGCTTACTCCCCGCTGCGGCAAATGCGTTCTTTTCCCGTCCTGTGTGCGGCTGAAAATGTGCGCCAGCCAGCGGGAGTGCATCCCCCTGCGCTCGGAGACCCTGACCCAAACAGTCAGAAGCAATATGAAGTATTTTTACGAAGCCTATCTTCGTGAAGAAAAAAAAATCCAAGTTCCCAAAGCGGAATGGACAAAAGGAGGGAAACGATATGAAGAAGTTTGAAGAAGCGGAGTTGAAGGTCATCCTATTGGAGAACAGCGTCATCTCCACCAGCACTGGGTGTGCATCCACAACTGAGGAGTATCAGAAGTGTCATGATCCCCGTGTAGGTGGAACCTACGACCAGAGTAGAAACGATTTTCATAAGGGTGCTGATTAATAATTGATTCTTTACCCTGAAACCTGTGTGCACGCACGCGGTCGTCGGTTTCCGCCAGCCGCAAATGTGAAGGTCTGTGTGCCGGCCACAATATGAAGTATTTTTACGAAGCCTGTCTTCGTGAAGATAAAAAACCAAGTTCCCAAAGCGGAATGGACGAAAGGAGGGAAACGGAATGAAGAAGTATGAAGAAGCGGAGTTGAAGGTCATCCTGTTGGAGAACAGCGTCATCTCCACCAGCGGGTGTACTGGTAAAAATAAGGTAGATTGTAAAGAAGGAGGCGGAGGGGCTGATAATTATGACTCAAGCTCGGATACCCATCCTACTGAGTATTATTAATAATTAGTTCCATCCCCTTTTTCTGTATGCACGCGGTCAGCGGTTCCCGTCGGCTGCAAATCTGAATAATGGAGAACAAACATGAAACTGAAATATCAAATGGAAGTCATGAACATTGACGACTTTCCTATTGCGGTTCCCGTGGACTGCGGCGACGAGTTCCGCGGCGTGCTGCACATGAACGGCACCACGCAGGATATTCTCAAATGCCTTGAAAGCGATGTGACCGAGGAGGAGATCGTCGCGTCCCTGCAGCAGGAATACGATGCCACAGAGGAACAGCTCCGCCACAGCGTCCGCAAGGTTGTGGATATTCTGCGCGAAAACAAGCTGCTGACCGAATAACGGAATGGCGTGTCCCTGCGGAAGCTCCTTTGGGAATTCGCCTGAAAATTTACTTGGACAGGTTTGGAAAAAATGCTTGACAAACAGGCGCCGTTAGCGTATAATCTTTGATTGTCAGCGGGAGTGCCGCCCAAGGAATTCTGCGCCTGTAGCTCAGCTGGATAGAGCAACTGCCTTCTAAGCAGTGGGTCAGGGGTTCGAGTCCCTTCAGGCGCGCCATTTTCCTTGACGGAAACGCCCAAGGCGATGTACGGTATGGTGGATGTAGCTCAGTTGGTTAGAGTACTAGGTTGTGGCCCTAGGGGTCGTGGGTTCGAATCCCACCATTCACCCCATTCCCGTATTCTTCACTCCCAGGCACGACAGGAGCCGATCATTGGGGTGTCGCCAAGCGGTAAGGCACGGGACTTTGACTCCCGCATTCGTAGGTTCGATTCCTGCCACCCCAGCCAATCATGATCCATTAGCTCAGTTGGCAGAGCACTTGACTTTTAATCAAGGTGTC
>DCHO01000022.1 GCA_002315655.1 Christensenella sp. UBA1750 | reverse complement strand
CCATCAGCCCAAATATTCCTCCTCCGCAAAAACCGTGGAGGAGGAATATTTGGGCTGATGGTGCCCGCGCTGGACGCCCTTTTCGGAGCGGACGATGGAACGCATCTCCTTAGCCGGAATGCGCACCGCACCCCTTGTGAAAATGACGTTCTGCTCGGTGGCATCGGAGGTCGCCACGCGGATGGCGGCTCTGGAAAAGCGCGGCAGGTTCGCCATGCGCTCGTCCACCGTGCGCTCGATGAAGTGATCGGCGGTCTCTGACCTCTTGGTGTAGATCACCTTGATGCCGGAAACGATTTCCTCGGAGGTTTTGAGCTTGTCGCCCTTGTAGCCGTCAAAGACCAGCATGATTTCATCGCCCGTAAAGCCCGCAAAGTCGGAGAGCATTAAGATCAGCAGCTCCCGGGAGCGGGAAATGTCCTCGATGTGCTGAAATTCCGGCCATGCGCCGATCATATTGTAACCGTCTACCAGATACAGCATATTACCTTGCCCTCTGGTGCGCCACCTCTGCCATTAAGATGCCGGCGGCGACGGAGGCGTTTAAGGAATCCAAATGCCCGGACATGGGGATGGACACAGTAGCGTCGCAGGTCTCCTTGACCAGCCGCGACACGCCCTCGCCCTCCGCGCCGATGACCAGCGCGACCCCGCCGGAAAAGTTCACCTTATGGTAGTTTTCTCCGTTCATGTCGGTGGCATAAGCCCAGACATTGCGCTTTTTTAGGTCTTCCAGCGTTCTTGTGATGTTGGTAACGCGCACGACCTTCACCCATTCCAGCGCGCCTGCTGCAGCCTTCATGGCGGCAGGGGTGAGCCCCACGGCGCGGCGCTCCGGGATGATGACCCCGTGAGCCCCTAGGCACTCCGCAGAGCGGACGATGGCGCCCAGATTGTGCGGATCGGTGATGCCGTCCAGCACGATGATGAAGGGTGCTTCATTCTTCTCCTCCGCCAACGCGAAAATATCGGCAATTTCCGCATACTGGTACATGGACACAAAGGCCGCGATGCCCTGATGGTTGGGCGCCAGCTCGTCCAGCTTCCGCCGGTCAACCTCGTGCACCAGCACGCCCTTGTCCTTCGCCAAACTCACCAATTCGCGCATGGAGCCGGACACGTCGCCCTTGGCGACCATGAGCTTTTCGATGTCCCTGCCCGCCCGCAGAACCTCGCGCACCGCATTGCGCCCCACGACCAAATTCTCGGGGGCTTCCTTTTGTTCTTCGATCCGTGCGGGTCTGTCGGATCTTTCGGTTTTCTCGGTTCTCTCTATCGGTCTGCGCGGGGCAAAGCTTCTTTTCTCGCCATCCTTCTTAGGATAGCGAGGCTTGTCCTCGCAATATCTGTCATTATTAACCATTTATAAATCATCCTTTCGGGTTTCGGATGTTCTCGATGCGTGCCTTGACTTCCGCTGCTTTTCCGCAGGTACGCTTGCCCTCGGGGCAGCCCTTCAAACAGCAGCCGGGCCCGCCGTAGCCGAACACGGACGGCGCAAGGGGATAGACCAGTTGATACATCTGCCACGCCAGTTCGCGGATCTCCCACTGGGCGCGGGTGCACATCCGCAGGGAGAAGAAATGCAATAGCTCCCGGGCGTTCATCGTCATCACAATTCTGGTGGCGGCGGCACCGGGAAGCACGAACCGGGCATCCTCGGCGGCATCCGCGCCAAGGGCTTCCATCCAGCCGTCATACCAGCTCTGCATGGTCTTCATCTGGGAGAGGAACTTTTCCTGCGCTTCCTCGCCCAAAGCGGCGATGCGCGGCGGCACGATGTAGTCAAAGACCTCCGCGCCCTCCACAGACACATACCGCTGGCTCTGCACCGAGAAGGAGGCCATACGGTGCCGGGTGATCTGCGCCAGCAGCGTTCTGGATACGCCCTCGATGCCGAAGGTGAAGGAGGCGTGCTCGATGACGGAGGTGTGCCCGGAGGCCACCACCCGGCGGATGTAGGCGGCGTTGTCCGCGGCATCCACCTTGTCTTCCAGCCCTTCCAAGTCCAGCGGCGAATAGCAGGTGCGGGACGCCATGGAAATGACCTTTTCCGTGTCGGGGGTGTGTGCCAGCAATTTCACGTTCAGATGTTGTTCTGCCATGGTTTTTCAGTCCTCCCTGCGAATCAGTGCGACTAGCTCATCCAGCCGCGCTTTGTTGTCGGTCAAATACAGGTAGCCAAACAGCGCCTCCAAGGCGGTGGCTTTGGAATAATCCCCGGGGTTCTGGTTTTTCGGCGGGCGGGAGTGTGCGTTCCGGCCGCGCCGCGCCACGTTGCTCTCCTCCTCGGAAAGATACGGCAATATCTTGTCAAAGGCAATCGCCTGCGCCCCGGCGTTGACCCGGGAGGAGGCCTTCTTTTGCAGGAATTTGACGGCTTCTCCGCTCATCAGCACATCTTCCCGGACATACAGGTCATAAACTGTGTCCCCGATGAAGGCGAGCTGCACGCCGTTGAGTGCCAGAATCTGCTGCTTTGTCATGAATTTCCTCCCGCAAAAGCCGAAATTATCCATGTATAGTATATCACAGAAATCCGCCCGTGAAAAGAAAAAACAGCACAGAGACAACTTTTTATCTCTGTTGCTGTTTTAGACAGATCGTGCGGCTGCAAAAAGACGATTCCCGGCACGCAAATCCTTCCCGAGACTTTCCGCTCAACAGGCTTCCCGATCCTTCCTCCTGTAATCAAAAATCCACCAAATCAGAAAATCCGGCGGATCAAAAGCATCATTTACACGGAATCCCGATAAATCCTGCAATCAGGATAATTCTGCGTGGGATAGGACAGATGCAGGTGGGAGATTCTCATCTTCCCGTCCTCGCGCACCGCCATGCCGGACAAGCGAATGGGGAGAATGTGCTCCTCCCCGCGCCCGGCCTCCATCAGCATTTTTGAGGATAGGTCGGAAAGCGTGTTAAGCAGCTGCTCCGGGTTTCCGCCCCGCAGCACCAAGTCCTTCACATCCATCATGGCGCGGTTCAAAAAGGTATCCTTGTCAATGACCCAATCCACGCAGCCCGTCATCACAAAGTCCGCCGCATCGCCGTATTCGTGGCACACCAGCGAGTCAAAGTCCAATTTAAGGTCGCCCCACACCGTCCAATCGTAGCCGATGAGCCGCATGATGCGCCCCGCGCCCACGCACTGCTCCGCAGGGGACGGCCCGTAGTATACCGGCTCGTCCTTCACAAAAACTTCTTGGATAAATTCCTCTGCCTTGGACAGATTCCGCTCGGAATACCCGTGCTGGAACTTCTCCAACAGCTCCATAACCTCATTCATATTTTATTACCCCTTTTCCAATACAAGCCCCCGGAACCGTTCCATCGCGGACGCCATCGGCAGGCGGTTCAGCTCCTCCGCGTCCACCCAGATTCCTTCGATATTTCCCTTGCTTTCGGCAAAAACGCCGTGCATCAGCCAGATTTTATGGGTGAAAACGTGCTTAACCTCGCACACCTTTTCCGTTATTTTCACATTTTTTGCATCAATGTGGTGCGGGAACTCGTACAGTCCCGCCAGCAGCCCCTTTTCGGGACGCTTGCGCACCAGTATTTTTCCGTTCTGAATCAATAAATATACGGCAAATTCCTCCACAGCCTTCTGCCCTTTGGGTGCCTTCACGGGGAAATCCTGCACTGCGTCCTCCTGATACGCCCCGCAGTCCTTCTGCAAGGGGCATCCTTCGCACTTCGGACTTTTCGGGGTGCAAACGCACGCCCCCAGCTCCATCAAGGCCTGATTGCAGTCCCCGGGGTGCGCGTTTTCCGGCATATTGTCCGTCACCCACGCGGCGCACTTTTTCTTCACCATAGGACTTCCTATGTCGTTTTCCTCGCAGTTCAGCCGCGCAAACACCCGCAGCACATTCCCGTCCACCGCAGGTGTCCTGTACCCAAAGGCAATGGAGGACACCGACCCGGAGGTATAGTCCCCGAACCCCGGCAATGCTTTCAGTTCCTCCGCCGTTTTCGGGAAGCCGCCCCGCTCCGCAACCAGCTTTGCGGCCTTCTGCATATTGCGCACCCGTGAATAATACCCAAGTCCTTCCCACAATTTGAGAAGGACTTCTTCCTCCGCCTCCGCCAGCGCGGAAACGTCCGGCAGCGCCTCCAAGAAGCGATGATAATAGGGAATCACCGCCTCCACTCGCGTCTGTTGCAGCATAATTTCCGACACCCAGATTCGGTACGGGTCGTTTGTGTGCCGCCAGGGCAGGTCACGCTTGTTCGCATAGAACCAGGGCAGCAGCTTTTCCATGATTACCATAGCATCACGACCGCCTGTGCCGCAATGCCCTCGCCGCGCCCCTCAAAGCCCAAATGCTCCGTCGTGGTCGCTTTCACGTTGATCAGCGTTCCCGGCATGGCCTCGGAAAGCCGCTTCACCATCTGCGGAATGTAGGGCATGAGCTTCGGCCTCTGGGCGATAATGGTCACATCCGCATTAACGATTTTACGCCCGGAAAGCTTCTTAATTACAGTTTCCAGCAGAAGCATTGAATCAATGCCCTCATATTTCGGGTCGTTGTCCGGGAAAAGCCGCCCGATGTCGCCCAGCCCCGCCGCGCCCAGCAGCGCATCCATCAGCGCGTGCACCGCCACATCCGCGTCGGAGTGCCCGTCCAGCCCCTTTTCAAAGGGCACAGAAACCCCGCAGAGGATGAGCTTGCGCCCCTCCTTGAGCCTGTGCACATCGTAGCCGCTTCCAACGCTCGGCATTCCCATGTTTCCGTTCCGCTCCCTTAAAATCGCCTCCGCCAGAACCAGATCCTCCGGCGTGGTGATCTTCAGATTGTTCTCCGTATTTTCGACAAGATGCACGGAAAATCCTGCCGCTTCCATAACGCCTGCATCGTCCGTTACCTGCAAACCGCGAAGTCTTGCCTGCGCATAGGCCTTTTTCAGCGCATCTACGGCAAAGCCCTGCGGCGTCTGCACAGCCCGCAGGGTGTTTCGGTCAAGCGTGCTTTCCACAAGCCCGTTTTGTTCGGTTTTTATGGTGTCAACGACCCGTCCGCAGGCCACCGCAGACCCATGCTCTTGCACAGCCTGCACGCATTTTTCAATCAATAAAGCCGTGGTCAGCGGCCTTGCCCCGTCCTGCACCAGCACAATGCCGGCATCCTCCGGCAGCGCGGAAAGCCCGTTTTCCACACTCTCCTGCCGGGTTGCCCCGCCGGGGACGACGCACAGCACCTTGGAAAAGCCCTCCATGATGCCCTTCACGGTCTCTGTTTCGTTTTGTGCGCACACAAGAACAATGCCGTCTATGGATTTCGCATTCTCAAAGGCGGCAACGGTGTGCCAAAGCACGGGCTTACCGCAAAGGGGCAGAAAGACCTTGTTGATCTCTGCCCCCATGCGTGTTCCTTTTCCTGCCGCCACAAGGACGGCTATATTTTTGCTCATGGTATTGCGCGGTACAGGTCATTTGCTGCCGCCTTGCCCACGTTGTCCTGCACATTCAGCACTTCATACTTCGACAGCTTCTCCCCGAACCGAATCTCGATGACGTCCCCCACCTTGACCTCGTAGGAAGCCTTGGCGGGCTTGCCGTTCACGGTCACACGCCCCGCATCGGCGGCATCGTTGGCCACGGTGCGCCGCTTTATGATGCGGGAGACCTTCAGATATTTATCCAGTCTCATGGTTAATTTTACTCCTGTTTTTCAAACACGGCAACGTTGGAAACGTTGTACCCGGCGCACTTTAAGGCGGAAACCGGCGTGGCGTCCACGCGCTCCACCAGCTTTGCCATTCCAAGATCAAGGGATGCGTTCTTTACAATGAGCACACGCTTGACCGCATCGGTCTCGATTAGGGGCAGTCGCGCAATGAAATCCTGCAGAGAGCCCACAATCGTTGCAGAGTAGACAACAGTCTTGTCGCGCATCTCCTCATGCACGGTCTTCATGTCGTCAAAGAAGCGTGCCGCTTCCACAGCATTTTCATCAAGCTGCCGATCTGTCATGCTCTCATAGTCCATATTCTTGAAACCCATAATCAGACTCACAGACTGTCCGAATGTCTTTCCAAACACCTTTGGGGTCTCCTGTACTGCCCGCAGTGATACTTCCCTCACGGAATTTACCTGCCCCAGCGGCACGGAAATGATGCTGTCATCCGCTTCAAAGGTTTCCAGCAAAAAGCCGGGAATATTTTCTCCGCCGCACATCACCACATTGCTTGCCTCACTCAGAGCGTTCAGCGTCTTCTGCGTGTCCATTTCCTGTGCGGAGAAATTATCCTCAAAAGAGAGGGTCTTGGTGAAGCTGCCGCCCGAATAAGACACGGTAAGCTCACAGTCCTTTTCCTCGCAGGGGAAGATGAACTTCCTCCGCTCCTTGATTTCGCCCAAGGCAAGCTCCATGTCCATCAGAGTCACCTTTGCGTTTGTCAGATTTCCTTCGATCTCGCCGCAGACGTAGCGCTTCCCGTCGGATTCCACCGCGCACAGTGCGCGCATCCCGGGTGCCTGATCACTGAGTACCGCCACAAGGTTATTCAGCTTCGGAATGATCCATTCCACCGCCATGCGCTCGGGCTTTTTGCGAATCTCCTCCACGATTTCATGGATCTCATTGCGCAATGCGATTTTTTCCTCGTCGCTCCGCTCGCCGTTGGGATCAAACTCCACCCACTTTAAAAAGTTCGCATAGGCGTGGTTGACATCCAGCTTTTCCAGATTCTCTGCCGTGTAGGGAATGTTGGCATAATCGTGTTTCGCCTTTTCCGCCTCCACAGCGGGCATCCAGATGGCCTGCAGCCCCGCCGCGTTTTCCGGCACGGAGCCTAAGCGTTTCAGAATCTCTCCGCGCAGCGTCACCGCGTCCGCATCGGCGGCAATGAGGCCGCACACCCGGCCGCAGGCGTTGGGCGAGATGGCGAACAGGGAAGTCAAGGTGTCAAACATTTCCGCCGCATCATATCCGGCGGTGCTCAAAAACCCGGGCAGACGGTCAACCCCGCCGCCGGCATGGTTCTGCAACACGGATAAAATGGCTTCGTCGCGCCCGGAACGGGTGTATTCCGCCAGTGCCGAAAGCTCCATCAGAATCTCGTCCTTAAGGCTGCCGGTGCTTCTCTGCGCCTGCACCAGCAGACGGTGCTTGAGTTCTTCCTCGTTCACGCCCCAGAGCTTCATCAGATTTACAAGATACACATTATCCAGCGGCTTTGCCGTCGGCGCGGCAGGCCTTGGGGGTTCACCGGTTGGCTGAACCTTCGCAGGGGCAGGCTTTTCTTCCGCTTTTTTTGTTTCCTCCGGCTTTTTGGGTGCGCCGTTCCAGCGCACACGGCCGGCGGCGGTCTTGCCGGTGGTCAGGGTCTTGACCGAGAAGGTCACTTCCACATTGGTCACAACCGCCTGCTTGGATAAATAGTCCAGCAGACTCTTCTGCATCACATCGTTTGCGCGGAAATAGTATTTCTCAATGCTGCCCTCCTCCGCAATGCGTCCGAAGAACTTATCCACATTGTAGAACATGACGCGACCCTTGCGGATTCCGTCCTCCATCACGGTGCCGTCGGTAAAGACGTCCTTCGCATTGGGGTTCACATCCTCCTCGGGGGATGCGGGGAGAATGGGCGCGGTAAAGTCGGGGGTCACGACCTGATCGGGGGTGACAGCCGCCTCGATCTCGCGGATCTCCTTATATTTTCCGTCCTTCACGGTGAAGGCGATCTTGATGCCGCAGGTGTTCCCCGCCCGCACGATCTCCTGCCACAGCTTGTCCGAGGAAACATCGTCGCGCTTGAAGATGAACTTCTTCTCGCCGTCCTTGGCCTTGCCGTAGCCTTCCTTCTTGTCATAATACAGAATCTCGCCAAAGCCGTAGCGGGAATCGTCGTCCTTGACCTCGTTTTTCGCGGGCGTGCCTTCGGCATCCTCCGGGATGCGCCCGGTGATCATCTTCGCGGTCATCAAATTGCCGTTTTTGTGGCAGGAAAAGCGCACCGGCTGAGGCTTGCTCATCCATGCGGAAAGCGTGTCCACCAGCGCCTGATCCATCACATCGGCAACGCCAAAGAGAATTTCATGCTCGCCGGAGAGAATCGCGCCGACAGACGCGACGGTATCATAGCGGGTGATCCACCCGTCCGCCTCCTCCACCGTCTCGATTTCAGGTTCTTCGGTCTTCTTCGCTTCAACAGCTACAGCCTCGACAGCCTTCTGCGCAGGGGCTTCCTCGGTCTTTTCCTCCGCAGCGGGCGCCTTCACGGCCTCTGCCGCCGCATTTTCAGTAACGGCAGGCTTTTCCGCCGCCGGCTCCGTTTCAGCCTTTTTGACGATCTCTTTTTCTTTTCTCTCGATCTCGCGGCGCACAACTGCCGTCGGTACATAGGTCGCAATACCCGCAAACACAACAGGGCGATCAAAACCGTTCTCATTGACCAGCAGGCCGTCTTCCAGATAATCCACAACCTTGCCGCGCAGCTCCTTGCCGCCGATCAGCGTCAGATCGACCTCATCACCCAGCCGCACAAATCGCTTCATTCTGTTCTCAATCAGTCCCATATTCTCCTCCTGAAAATCATATATAATCATAGTTTTACCGCTTTCCATTATAGCACATCATCCCGTTCCTGCATACAGTTTTTTGCAATTTTTCGTGCATATTTTTCGCAAAAACGAAAAAATACCCCCCCGGTGATCCTGTTGAGGGGGTATTTCACGCAAAATCTAAGCGTTTTTGAGCAGCAATGCCCCGATGACGGAGGCAAAGCCGTGGTTGCAGGAGGCGTGGGTGGTCAGATTCTCCCACAGCGTCCCGGTCTTTTCCGCCATGGGAAGATACACCGTGCGAATCTGCGAGAGCAGTTCCTCCTTCTGCCCGAAGCGGTCAAACAGCAGCATCCGCAGCGCTTTTCCGATAAAGGCGTTGGCGGGGTACATTTTATCCTCACTGATGCGTTCCTTCTCAAACCCGGCGTATTCCTTAACCAGCTCGTCCCAAAGAGCACCATCACGCTCCAAGTCCGCCACGTCAAAGAAGAACATATAATACTGCGCCGTTTCCGTCACTTCCTCGGTCACACGAAGTTTCCCGTCCTCGCCCCGCAGCGCCCGGTCATGGAAGTGTCCGTCAATCAACGCTTCTTTGCGGATCTCCTCCCGGATTTTCCTTGCCTTTTCAAACAGCTCCGGCCTGTCGTACAGCCGCGCCACGGCTTCCAGTGCCCCGGCGTAGAGCGCGGAGGAAGGATAGTTTACATCCTGCGTTAAGTCGTTGCACTTGCTCCATTCCACGAACACCCAGCCCGGCAGCTTTTCCAGCAAGCCGTTCTCGTTCTCGAACCTTCCGAAGTATTCCAGTGCTTCCTCTACATGGGGCTTGGCAAGGGCAAGCATCTGTTTATCGCCGCATCTGCCCACATATTCCTCCAGCTCCAGCACCAGCCACAGCATCCAGTTGGGGATGAAATTGTGGTCGGCGTGGTCGGCGGGATAGCACATGGGCATCTGCCCCTTTTCCAGATAGGGGTAGCTCTCCGGCAGGAAATAGTTCTGTAATAATAATTTTTCCGATTCGTTCTTCCCCGTCATGGCGTATTCGGCGCGTCCCGTGAAGAAGCTGTCGCACGTCCACCCGGCGCGTTCTCTTGTGGGGCAGTCGGTCAGCACGTCAAAGGCATTCTGCCGGAAGTTCGCCACCGCAGCTGCGTAGATTTTCATAAGTTCCGCATCTTTTCCTTCAAATTTAGCCGTAATCGGCACGGGCGACGCGGTTTCCAGCAGCCCCAGATTCTCGATTTCACATTCCCCGCCGATGCACACGACCTTGAGATAGTGCACGCCCACCGGGTCTGCGCCGAGAAAATCGTACTGCCCCTTCTCCATTTTAAGCTTCACGGCGGCATGGATGGAGAAGCGCAGGGGATTCACATCCCCGTTTTCGTCTAAGATTTCGTCATAGCAGAGATACACCGTGGCATCTTCCCTGCAATTCAGCTTCGCGGTCAGGAATCCGCAGTTTTCGCCCGCAAATTTGAGAATGACCGCCTGCCCGTCTTTCAGATTGAGTTTTCCGCAGAAAAACTCCTCGCAGGGCACATTCTTCACGGTCTTGATGGCGCCCAGCTCGTCCGACAGGCTCTCGGTAAGCTCCTTGCGTTGATAGCCCCCGATGCACGCCAAGATTTCCTCCTGCACATGACGCTCCGCATAATGCCATGTGCTGTTTTTATCGAAGAAAACCTCGCCCTCTGCCACCTTCTTTTCCGGCGCGATAAAGGGGAAGCGGAACGCCGGGAAGTCTCTTTCCAGAAGCGGCACGCAGGGTGTGGGCTGCTGGGGCATAATTTCCGTGTTCTTCCCCAGCTTCCAGTCCTCCCAACCGGGAGTCAGAACGTAGCTCTCGCAGAACGGCCGCTGGAAGGAATACCGCTCGCACTTCTGCACCCGATGCTGCGACAGACAGCAGAGAACCGTTTCCCCCGTTTTTTCGGTGAACGCGGCAATCTCCCCGCCCACGGAAACCTCCATCTGCACAAACCCGGGCTGATTGAGCCAGAAGAAGGAATTGACATTGGGGCAGTTGACCTCCGCCGCAATGACGTTTTCACCGGGCACGACAAATTCCGTCAGGTCAAGCACATCCACGCGGTAGAAGCCGTGGGCGCACCGCGCCGGGCCGTAGGCAGCATGAACCCCGTTCACATACAGGTGATAGTACGCCGAGCAGGTGATCTTCACTTCCACCCTCTGCCCCTTTTCCGCGTTCACCTTCGCCGTAAACCCGGCGGTCACATTCTTCTCAAACCGCTTGCCCCGCACCCACACCGGCTGGGCTTTTGCAAAAAATTCCATAAAATTCACTCCTTCATCCTCTGTTTCTTAAAATGGCAATATCCCACACTCGCAATAAGGGCACACATCCATCGTAATGCCTCCGGGCGCGTCGGAAAACCGCGACACATCCGCAAAGCCCACCAGGTCACAGCCCGGTTCCTTTATTTTCGCCCGAATTTCTTCCTTTGTCGCCGTATTCTCACTCCTTTTGCAGCAGCTCCATGTTGATGGATTTCTCCGTAAACCCGTATTTGCGATACATTTCCATGGCGGCTTCGTTTTTCGCGTTGACCTGCAATTCGATGACGTCAAAGCCCAAATCTTTCTTTATTTCCTTCACCTTTTCAAAGAATCTGTGCCCGATGCCCTGTCCGCGATATTCCTCCTTCACCGCCATGCACTCGATGTAGACCACATTCCGTGTCACCTGCGCCGGATTCTCCACATGACGGAACACAAGCAGCAGCACACCCACGACCCTTCCCTCGACCTCCGCCACATAAGCGGCATCCTCCCCGACAAAGGACAGATAATAGTCCTTCCCGAAAAAGTCGGGGTTCTCGCGGTAAATGTCTGGTCTCCACGCAATGTGCAAATCCTGTATCTCGTTCATGATTTCCAGCACCGCATCGTAATCCCCGATGACGGCTTTTCTTACCACACAATTCATCTTTTTTCTCCTGTTTTCAGCATTTTTTGAAGCCGCTTTTCCGCTTCCTTTGTCAGCACCCCGGACAGTGACCCGGTCAGCAGCGCAAGGAAGCACAGCGGCGTAAAGTACACCAGCAGCTTCGGGGTGGCGGTCAGTGCGGAAGCCACAAGCACCTGCCCCAAATTGTGCAGCACCGCCCCGAGCATCGACCTTCCGATGGTCGATACGCTTTTGAACCTTCCCGCAAATGTCATACCGCACAGCGCCAGCGCCCCGCCGCATATTCCATATAATCCCGAAACCGGCGACCCGAACAGCAGCGAGGACAACAAAACCTTCACGACCAGCACCCCTAATGCCTCTTTCCACCCGAACAACAGCAAAGCCAGCAGCACCATCACATTGGAAAGCCCCAGCTTCGCCCCGGGAATCGGCAGGGGCAGCGGAAACAGGCTCTCCGCATAGGACAGGCACAGCGCGGCGGCAGCCAGCAACGCCAGCAGCACGGTTTTTCTCGTTTTTCCCATGCTCATCACCTCGTCACCGCATCAGAATCCGCTTCCCCGCCCTCGATGGTTACGGTCAGCCGGTGGGGGAGACACACGATGGTGTCCCCCGCTTTGCTCACCCAGCCCATCTTCACGCAGGTCTCATCCGGGCAGTCCGCCTCGGTTATACAAACCTTTCCGTCCCGCACGATTACAACATTGGTTCCGTTCTCGTCAAAAACAAATTCCCCGTCCTGATTCAGCGGCAGTGTCGCCACAACCTTCCCCGCAGCCTTCACCACTGCCGTTTGTCCCGCCGCTTTGCCCGGAATCAGCATCGTAAGCGGCAGAAGCCCCAAGATCGCGCACAGGGCAAGGATCACAAAATCTCCCTTCTTCATAGGGTCCCTTTCTGTTGACAGAATCCGCAAAAACGGCTATTCTCAAAGTGGAAATTTTCGCCCCGGAACATGGGGCAAAAAGGAATACACATGAAACGATTTTTTCTGCTTCTTTTGTGTCTCATGCTCCTGTCCGGCTGCACCCCGCAGCCCGTGACAAAAGAAAGCTACGCACTGGACACTTATATCACCGTAACGGTCTATTCCGGCGATTCCTCCGCCGCCGAGGCCGCACTGTCCCGCATTGACGCCTGTGAGCGCATCCTGTCGGCGCACATCGAGTCCTCCGACGTGGGGCGGCTCAATGCTTCCGACGGCAAAACGGCCGTTACGGTTGACCCCCTGACCGCAAAGGTGCTTGCTTCCGCGCTTTCCGTAGGCATTGCCTCCGACGGCGCGCTGGACATAACTCTGCTGCCCGTTTCCTCTCTCTGGGACTACAAAAGCGCAGACCCCACCGTTCCCTCCGAGGAGTCCGTTACCGAAGCCCTGTCGCACAAAGGCATGGAAAACATCGTGATTTCGGGAAATTCGGTCATTTCCGGCGGTGCACAGATCGACTTAGGCGCAGTCGCCAAGGGTGCCATCGGTGACGAAGCCCGGCAGACCTTATCCGATGCGGGCATATCCTCCGCCCTGCTGAACTTGGGCGGCAACATAATAACCTTGGGCGAAAAGCCGGACAAATCCCCCTGGGTCATTGCCATTGACGACCCCGGCGGCGACGGAACCATCGGCAAGCTCACCTTTTCGGGCAGCATGGCCGTGGCTACCTCCTCCGGCAGCCAGCGGTATTTCGTCAAGGACGGCATCGCTTATCACCACATTTTAAACCCCGAAACCGGCTATCCCGCCCGCTCCGGCCTTTCCTCCGTGACGGTCTTAGCCCCGGACGGTCTCACCGCCGATGCCCTCTCCACCGCCCTTTTCGTGGCGGGCGAGGAAAAAGCCACCCAAATTCTGACAAACTATCCCGGCGTTTCCGCCGTCCTTCTCCGGGACGACGACACCGTCGCGCTTTTAGGCGACCCGCCCTTCACCCCGTCCAAATAGAATTTTACCGCCAAATCCTCCAAATGTAAAGGAGTAAGCTCCCATGGATTATCCCGTAAAATTAGGTGAAACATACGAAGTCACAGTCTCACGCTCCGGCAGCCCCGGCGATGGCGTAGCCAACGTTGACGGTCTGACCGTTTTCGTCCCGGGCACTCTCCCCGGTGAAATCGTGGAAATCGAAATCACCAAAGCCCAGCCCCGTTTTGCTTTCGGCAGGGTGATTTCCATAAAAATCCCTTCGCCCCACCGCGTCACCCCGCCCTGTCCGCACTTTTCCACCTGCGGCGGCTGCAAAATGCAGTTCATGGACTATGAGACTGAAGTTGCCCAGCTCTCCGCCTCCGTCACCGACCTCCTTCAGCGCATCGGCGGGCAGAAGGAGCTTGTTGCCCT
>DCHO01000070.1:22915-46063 GCA_002315655.1 Christensenella sp. UBA1750 | reverse complement strand
TCGGTGTTACTGTGGGTTTGCAGGTAGTTGTCTGTGTAGGTTTACAGGTCGGTGTTGCTGTGGGTTTGCAGGTGGTTGTCTGGGTAGGCTTGCAGGTCGGTGTTGCTGTGGGTTTGCAGGTGGTTGTCTGTGTAGGCTTGCAAGTCGGGGTTTTTGTCGGCTTACAGGTAGTTGTCTGTGTAGGTTTGCAGGTGGTTGTCTGCGTGGGCTTGCAGGTCTGCGTTTCCTTCTTGTCCTTGCCATTGTGATTGCCGTTGTTGGAGTTATTACCGCTATTGTTCTTGGAATTGCTGTTGTTTCCGTTGTTGCTGTTGGAATTGTCCCCGGCATTGTTGTTTTTGGAGCCGGAGTGATTGCCGTTGTTGGAGTTATTACCGCTGTTGTTCTTGAAATTGCTGTTGTTTCCGTTGTTGCTGTTGGAATTGTCCCCGGCGTTGTTGTTTTTAGAGCCGGAGTTGCTCCCGTTGTTGTTTGTGATGCTTGTACCGTTTCCGTTCTTGCCGTTGCCGGAATTCTTGGATTCCGCCAGGGTGACAGGAACGAGAGCCAATATCACCAACAGGGAGACAAGGATGAGTGCAACTGCCTTTCTCATGGTAGGATCCTCCTTCTTTTGGTCATCCATTTTGAAGTATAGCAGAAAAAGATAGAAAGTACAAGCAATTATCGACTTAATTAGTTGGAAAATATAAAAAATAATCTGCTTATGTCAGGGTATCGGAAATGATGTTATCTGTTCGGAAAACGGGAAAAAGCCGAAAGCGCAAGGCCTTCGGCTTTGAAGTGGCGGTTGAAAAACCCGCAAATCACGGCATCAGCCGCGGTTTTTGTTCTCTTCCAGTAGATCCATTTTGAGCTGGAAGAACTCCGGCGAATAATCGAAATAATGGAGGTGAGGATTGTCGAAGCGCTGCTCCTCCGTCCAGATTTCGTGGTCGAGCTGGAGCTTTACATAATCCCGGATCTCTTTGAGGGTCGGCAGCTTGTAGACCAGTTTGCCCTTTATGAAGATGGGCTTTTGCAGCTCCTTGAAGGTGCAGTTTTCAAAGAAGCGGTTCTTCCAGTAGAAGCGGGGGTCAACGTAGCGCACAGGTTTGGAAAAGTCGATTTCTTCCTCCGCCGTGGCCAGATATTCCGCGATGGCGGAGCCGTTTTCATTATAAACGCGATAGATTTTTTTCAGTCCTGGATTGGTGACTTTCTCCATGGTCTCGGAGACCTTGATCTTGGGCGTGAACTGTTCACCGTCCCCGATGGCGGCCAGCTTGTAGACCGCGCCGAAGACCGGGTTGGAATAGGAGGTGATGAGGCGTTCGCCCACGCCGTAGGAGTCGATGCGGGCACCCTGCTGCTGCAGAGAGCGGATGGTGAACTCGTCCAGCGCGTTGGAGGCCACGATGATGCAATCGTTTAGCCCCGCTGCGTCCAGCATTTTGCGTACTTCCTTGGAAAGATAGGCAAGGTCGCCCGAGTCGATGCGGATGCCGCGAAGGCGTTTGCCCATTGGTTCCAATATTTCTTTGGCGCAGCGGATGGCGTTGGGTACGCCGGATCTTAGCACATTGTAGGTGTCCACCAGCAGCACCGTGCCGTCAGGATAGGTTTCCGCGTACTGACGGAAGGCCTCATATTCGCTGTCGAACATCATGACCCAGGAATGCGCCATGGTGCCGGAGATGGGGATGCCGAAAAGCTGCCCCGCCAGCACCGTTGCCGTGCCCACCGCCCCACCGATGTAGGCCGCTCTTGCGCCGTAGACCGCAGCATCCACGTTATGTGCCCTGCGTGCACCGAAGTCGGACACCGCCCGGCCATCTGCGGCGCGGACGATGCGGTTGGTCTTGGTGGCGATTAGCGTCTGGTGGTTGACCTGCAGCAGCACCGCGGTCTCGATGAGCTGCGCGTCAATCAGCGGCGCGACCACGGTGATGAGCGGCTCGCCGGGATAGACGATGGTGCCTTCCTCCATGGCGTAAATGTCGCCGGTGAAATGATAGTCGGCCAAATATTGCAGAAATTCCTCGGAAAACTGATGGAGGGAGCGGTAGTATTCAATGTCCTCGGGGGAGAAGTGCAGCTCCTTTATGTATTCGATAATCTGCTGCAGCCCCGCAAAGACGGAGAAGCCTCCGCCATCGGGATTGCTGCGGAAAAACACGTCGAACACGGCGATTTTGTCCTTCAGTCCCGCCTTGAAATATCCGTTGCTCATGGTCATCTCATAAAAGTCCGTGACCATGGTTAAGTTGCGCTCGTTGTACTGGCTCATGGGAAAATACCTGCTTTCGCAAAAAGGTTTTGCATCTATCATGGGCATTTTGCTTTGAATTGTCAAGTTTATTTAGGTTAAGAGGGCAAAAAATCCGTAGGAAGGAAAGCACCTTCCCACGGATAAAGGAAACGGTTGTTGCTTTTATTTTGCTTTGATGCTCTTTTCCCATTGTGTCCAGGCGATCATGGGTTTGAACACGCCTAACTTGCGGTAGAAAACATCCCCGCCGCCGGTCATGTGGGTGGCGCCCAAGGGCTTCATTCTGCGGGAAAGCTCGGTCAGCGCCGCGGCGGCAAGGCCTTTGCGCCGATGCTCGGGCACGGTGGCCAGCGGCTCCATGTAGGCCAGCTTGTTTTCCGGCGTCCACCACATTCCCGCACAGCAGGCATAGGAGCCGTCCGGCGCGACCACGGCCACGGTGTATTCGTTGGAATAGTGGGGCGCGGTGGCCAGCAGATATTCGTCGTTGATGTTCTCCTCCGGCCAGGAGCCTTCCTCTTTCTCATGGTCGAAGCCCTTCCAGTAGCAGATGAGCCGCTTCTTAGGGTCAATTCGGCCGCGTTCTTCAAAACGGTAGCCTTCGGGCAGGGTGAAATTCAGTTCAGGCTCCTTTTCAAAGTCCCAAAGGAGCTCTTCCCATGTGTTGAACATGGTGTAGCCTTTTTCCTTGGCGGCCTCGATTAAGGCTGTCTGCCCGCCGAACAGGGTGAGCTTCACCTTATTATCCTTGTGCACCATGTAGCTTTCGCACTTTTCAATCATTTCCGCAGCGAGGAAATCATACCCCGGGCGCAGGGCAAAGAAGGCTTCCGTGACTTCGCCCTCGGCAAAGGCGAAGGCCACCACCTTTTCGCCGTCAAACCAGACGGTGTTGCGGTGCAGATAGTTGTGATCCATCCAGGTGGCGCAGAAGGCGTATTCCACAAAAGGCGCGGGCACGCCGTTGCGCCAGTCCTTTTCGTAGATTTCAGTGAAAAACTGCCGGATCATGGGGAAATCCGTCAGATAGCGGTAAGAACGGGAAGTGATCATGGATTTGCTCCTCCTTTTTAATCTGTCGTCTGAAAGTATAGCACTCTTTTTGTATAAAAGCAATGAACCATCTTTTGCAAAACAAAGTTGACAATTTCCGCTTTTTCGGGTATTATAATAGACAGAAAGGCAGCCGATAGACGGTTAGCCCTTGGTTTACGATTTAGAAATAACCGTTACCTTGGCTGGGGCGGTTATTTCTTTTTTGTTATTTCGATAACAAGTGATATGACCGCAACGATGAATGTTCCGATAAGAAACAAACTTTCGTATGTAACCATATTACCGCCCTCCTTTCATGGAGGGCGAAAAGATCACCCTCCGAATAGAGGGCTGACCGCCTACCGTATATAGCTGCCTTTCTGGGTGCTACAAGCACCGTAAATAATTTACCATATTTGGTGTTTTTTGTCAAATAAAGAAGCAGGAAACGCGAAATTCACGCTCCCTGCCGATTTGTCGGATTGCTTGATTACAGCTTGTCCACATAATCCCCGATGAAGGCGTGGGTGCCGTTTGCGAAAATCTGCATGACCCGATAGCCAAGCATGGTCAGTCCCGTGTGATCGGGAAACATGGCACAGGCGTTCTCCCCGAGCTGTATGGCAGCTGTCACGTTGTCCACGGTGTTTCGGTCAAACTCCGCAAAGTAGCTCAGGTTTCCGCTGCGGTAGACCATGGCGGTGTAGCCGGGCTTGATGCCTCCCGGCAGTTCCCCTCCTGCCACTTTTTCCAGATCCTCCAAAGTGAGCGTTCTGATTTCCGTCATGATGATCGCCTCCGTTTTCGGTCTTTCCGTCTCTTTATACGAATGAAAAAGCGAAAGGGACAGTTATTCGTCCAAAGAAAGCAGGTCTTCTGCGGTCTGTCTGCGCACAACGATTCGGGAAGCACCGTCTTTCAGCATCACCACGGCGGGGCGATACAGGCGGTTATAATTGGAAGACATGGAAAAGTTATACGCGCCGGTGGTGCAGGTCGCTACCAGATCGCCGCGTTTGATGCCCTCCGGGAAGGCGATGTCCGGCTGAATCATATCGCCGGACTCACAGCAGCGCCCGACCAGCGCGGCAATGAAGGGCAGGGGCTTGTCGAGGTTTTTTACGGGCAGACAGGTGTATTTGGAGCCGTAGAGGGCGAAGCGGGGATTGTCCGCCATACCGCCGTCCATGGCCACATAGTTCTTGTAGCCGGGAATCTTCTTAACCGTCTGCACGGTGTAGACGGTCATGCCCGCGTCTGCCACGATGGAGCGTCCGGGTTCCATGCCGATGATGGGCTCTGCAATACCCAGCTCTTTGCAGGTCTTGTGAATGACCGCCGCGACCTCGCCGATGCGGGAGGCAATGTCCACAGAAGGGTCACTCTCCACATAGCGCACGCCGTAGCCGCCGCCCAAGTCCACCTCGCGGGTCACGAAGCCGGTCTTTTTCTGCATCTCGGCGCAGAAGGTCAGCATGACCACGGCGGCACGCTCGAAAACGTCCTCTGCAAAGACCTGCGAACCCACATGACAGTGGAAGCCGTGCAGGTCAATGTGTGGCAGCGTCAGCGCCACCTTGGTCAGTTCCTCCGCCTGCCCAGTCTCGATGGCGGAGCCGAACTTGGAATCCACCAGCCCCGTGGCGACGGCGGCGTAGGTGTGCGGGTCGATGCCGGGGGTTAAGCGCAGCAGAATTTTTTGCTTGATGCCGCGCTTTTTTGCCTCGCGGTCAATGACATAAAGCTCTTCTGCGTTGTCCACAACGATGCAGCCGACGGCAAGGTCGAGGGCGATGGTGATGTCCTCATCGGTCTTGGAATTGCCGTGAAAGCACACGCGCTCCATGGGGAAATGCGCGGCCTTGGCGGTGAGCAGTTCGCCTAAGGACACCACATCCGCGCCCATGTCTTCGCTTTCAATAATGGGATAAATTGCCTTGAAGCAGCAGGCTTTGGAGGCAAAATAGGGGCGGGAGCCTTTTACAAAATGCTTGGCAAAGGCTTCTGTGTAAACCCGGCAGTTGTGCCGGATTCGGTCTTCATCCATGAGATATAAAGGCGTGCCGTACTGCTTTGCCAGCTTTTCCACGCTCTGCCCGGCAAAGTACAGATCGCCGTCTCTTTCTTCTATATTATTACAGGGAAACTTGGCCATACATTTCTCTCTCTTTCGACACTTTAGTGAACCGCCGTGCTAATATGGGACATAGTATAGCACAGCTTGATTCTTCTGAAAACCCCGGCGGACGAAATTGGCGTATTTTCCCCGTAAAAAATAGATAAACTCCGCAAAAAACCGTTGCCAAATCGGTTTTCCCATGCTATAATCTTTTCTGCGTGTTAAGCGACACACTCCGTTTCCGTGGGGATGCTTGTGGCAGAACATTCTGCTTGCCGCCCCAAATATAGCGGACGGAGGAGGTAGTAACAAGGAGGATTTACTCATGGCTGTTATTTCTATGAAACAGTTGCTGGAAGCCGGCGTGCACTTCGGTCACCAGACCCGCCGCTGGAACCCCAAAATGGCGCCCTACATCTTCACCGAGCGCAACGGCATCTACATCATCGACCTGCAGAAGACCGTCCGCAAGATCGATGATGCGTATATGTTCATCCGTGACCTGGCTCTGGAAGGCAAGACCGTGCTGTTCGTCGGCACCAAGAAGCAGGCTCAGGAATCCGTTGAGCAGGAAGCCAAGCGCTGCGGGATGTACTTCGTCAACAACCGCTGGCTGGGCGGTATGCTGACCAACTTCCGCACCATCAAGACCCGTATCGCCCGTCTGAATGCCATCGACAAGATGGAAGCCGACGGCCAGTTCGAGCTGCTCCCCAAGAAGGAAGTTGCCAAGCTCTCTCTGGAACGCGAAAAGCTGGAAGCCAACTTGGGCGGCATCCGCGAAATGAAGGGTCTGCCCGGCGCACTGTTCGTCGTTGACCCCCGCAAGGAGCGCATCGCCGTGGCAGAAGCCCGCGCCCTGAACATCCCCATCGTCGCCATCGTGGACACCAACTGCGATCCTGACGAAATCGACTATGTGATCCCCGGCAACGATGACGCCATCCGCGCCGTCAAGCTGATCGCCGGCAAGATGGCCGATGCCATCTTAGAAGGCCATCAGGGCGAGCAGATCGAGGAAGCTCCCGCTGAGGAAGCCGCTCCCGCCGCTGACGCCGAATAATCCGTAAATCATCATAAGGGAGGCGCAAAACCCTCCCTTTTATCAAGACAACAGGAGGAAAACTACAATGGCAATCACTGCTGCACAGGTCAAGGAACTGCGTGAGATCACCGGCGTTGGCATGATGGAGTGCAAGAAGGCTCTGGTCGAGACCAACGGCAATATGGAAGAAGCCATGGAATGGCTCCGCAAGAAGGGCATCGCCTCCGCCGAGAAGAAGGCCGGCCGCGTCGCCGCCGAAGGCATCGTGGAGAGCTACATTCACATGGGCGGTAAGATCGGCGTTATGATCGAAGTCAACTGCGAGACCGACTTCGTTGCCAAGACCCCCGAGTTCAAGTCTTTCGTGCGTGACATCGCCATGCACATCGCCGCCGCCAATCCCTCTTTCCTGAACCGTGACGAAGTGCCCGCCGGCATTCTCGACAAGGAAAAGGAAATCCTGCGTGCCCAGGCTCTGAACGAGGGCAAGCCCGAGAAGATCGTGGACAAGATGGTGGAAGGCCGCGTCGAGAAGTTCTACAAAGAGAACTGCCTCGTGGATCAGCCCTTCGTCAAGGATCCCGACAAGACCATCACCCAGTATGTCAACGAGCGCATCCAGATGACCGGCGAGAACATCAAGATCCGCCGTTTCGTCCGCTACGAGATGGGCGAAGGTCTGGAAAAGCGTCATGAGGACTTCGCTGCCGAAGTCGCCGCGCAGAGCCAGAAGGCCTAATATTCATAAAAAGGAAAGGGAATGCGAAAGCGTTCCCTTTTTTCGAGGTGTGATTTATGGAAAAGAACTATAAGCGCGTTCTCATCAAGCTCTCCGGCGAAGCGTTGGGCGCGGAGGGCGGCAAGGGCTTCAACATGGAAGCCATGGAAAAGGTTGCCGGGCAGATCTGCGCCCTTTCTGCGGAAGGCGTGGAAATCGCGCTGGTCATCGGCGGGGGCAACATCTGGCGCGGACGCGAAGGCGGCCTTTCCAGCATGGACAGATGCACCGCGGATTACATGGGAATGCTCTCCACGGTGCTCAATGCCCTGGCTATGCAGGACGCCATCGAGCGCGTCGGCAAGGGTAAAGGCGCGGACGGAAATGATATTGTCTGCCGCGTCATGACCGCCATCGAAATGCGGCAGATTGCGGAGCCCTACGCACGGCGCAAGGCCATGGCCTATCTGAAAGATAAGAAGGTCGTCATTTTCGCTTGCGGCACCGGCTCGCCCTTCTTCACCACCGACACCACCGCCGCCCTGCGCGCTGCGGAGATCGGCGCGGATGCCCTGCTCTTTGCCAAGAACATCGACTATGTTTACACCGCAGACCCGCGCATTGACCCAACCGCCACGCCCATCCGTGACATTTCCTACCTCGGGGTCATTGAAAAGGGCTTGAAGGTCATGGATTTCTCCGCCCTGACCCTGTGCATGGACAATCGCATCCCCATCCTCGTCTTCGCCCTCAAAGAGGACAACGCCATCATCCGCGTTGCCCACGGAGAACGCATGGGAACGATTGTATCTTAGTTTTCGACTACTATGGAAACGGCTTCGGACAATTCGCCCGAAGCCGATTTTCGCAAATATGAGGGATTTTGTATGGAACAATGTATGATTTATACCCTATCCCGGGACTACACGGTGCGTATGTTTCCGCTGCCTCCTATGACGCTGCCCCAAAGCCTGCTGCCGGAAAATGCGGTGTTCAAGGGCGTGGGCGCGGTGGATGGGCAGGATTGCTACCTTTATGCCGTGAAGGACAGCAAAACCGGGGAGATTTTGCCCGATAAGGGGCTGATGGAGGCGCTGGTCGCCGTCACAAGAAGGGACAAGCCCCAGGAGTTCACCATTGAAAAGAATAAAAACGGATGGACGCTCACCACGGACGACCTCAAAGAATCCCTGTTTTAGCGCAGTCCCTTCTGAATCTCTGCGACCATGAAGGCGCGGTAAGCTTCCAGCTCATCTTTGCTGTATTCTCCGTGGGAGGCGGATTCATAGGCGGCAACGGCGCGGGAGAGCAGGTTTTCAAACTGCGGGAAGCATTGCATTGCCCATTTTGCGCCCTGCACCTTGGTTAAAATCCTATGCGTACAGGCGAAGGACAGCACTCGGGCAAAGGTCAGAATGTTGGAATCGAACAGGCCGTAATCGTCAAAAGCCCATTCCTCGCACCCGTCGGAGACGGCGGAAAAGAATTGCTCGTCCGTGACATCCGCAAGAATGCGGTCGGGAGCTTCGCCGAACAGGACGATTCCTCTCTGCCGGATGAGCCTGAAATAGCTGGGCAGGTCGTCGTCCGGGAAAGGCTCGTTCAACAGCGGGTTGGTCTCATCGTGGCTGGCGTAACGCGCCGCCCAATGGGAGCTGAAATGGAACTGGCAAAGGACAGGCAGGGTTTTTGCGTCCTTTTTGGCGACAACGGAAAGCTCGATGGGGCAGGGCTGCTCATGCAGCGGCAGCAGCGCGTCCGCAAGGGCGATTCTCTGCTGCCGGTTCATGGGGGCATCGGTCACAACGATGAGGTCAATGTCCGACTGGTGATGGACATACCCGCCCAAACAGATGGAGCCGTGGAGCAGAATGGAGCGGACGGAGGGGCAAAAGGCGGTCAGAATATCTGTGATGCGCGTGATCTGCGCAGTTGTTTCCGTGGGTAGATTCATATTTTACACCTCAAAAACGTTAATATCTGTTTGATAAACCGACAAAATGTGCTATACTATACAAAAAGAAAATGTGCAGGGGTGTCTTTATGATGGCAACATTCGGCGACAGATTGCGGGAATTGCGCCGCGAGCGGGGAATGCAGCAGCGCGAGCTGGGCGACCTTTACAACCTATCCTCCAGCGCCATCGGCTCCTATGAGCGCAACCTGCGCGAACCGACCCTCGACCTGCTGCTCAAGCTCTCCGAATTTTTCGGCGTTTCGGTGGACTATCTGCTGTGCCGCACGGAGGAGAGACTGACCGCCGTGGATTATAAGGAGAAGGATTCCTTCGATCTGACGGAGTTCATGGCGAACCACGTCATCACCGTGGGCGGCGTGGAGGTCACGGAGGCGGACAAGCGCCGCATCTGCGACATGGCCACAGGCCTGTTCTGGACGCGCATCACCGGCGAGGCGATGAAGGGGCAGAGCCGCTTCCCGCTGGATGACGATTAAGTGAACAGAAGCGCACCGCTTATCCGTATTGCCGGATGAGCGGTGTTTTGTGTTCAGGGTTCGCTCGGGTGTCTGTCGTTGCCCTCATAATAGGTTTCGGAGAAGCGTCCGGCGAAGGCGGGCGGCTCCTGCGCCGCATAAAGGTGGGAAATGTCCCCGAAGGCGGCCATGCGGAAGGAGGCGATACCTGCTTTCCGTTCCTCGGTGTTCACGGTGGTTACGGAGGTCGGCGCGGCGATGAAGCCCTGCCACAGCACCATGGGGGAGAGGTTGAGAAGATGCGAGAGCAGCACGCATTCCAGCCCGAAGTGGCAGAAAAGTACGATGGTGTCCTGATTGCCGCGCAGAACATCGTACACAAGGCCGTTGCGCCTGTAGCCGTGCTTTTCCAGCAGCGCGTCAAATTCCTTTATGACCCATTCGTACTGTTCTTTCACATTGCCGCTGCGCATGGCGGCGGTGTCCAGCCAGTCGTCCTTGTCAAAGAACTTCGGCTCCTGCGTCCAGCTTTCGGGCAGCCAATCCCAGCAGCCGGAGAGCTTGCCCGGGCGGTCAGGATGCTCGATGCGCCCTTCAAACTCCCGCAGCCACGGGAGAATTTCCGCTTCCCGATGCGCCGCCTGCAGGGTGAAGGAGGCGGTGTCCTTGGCACGGCCTAAGGGGGAGCAATAATAGGCAGCCGCAGGAATGTTTTTGAGCCTTTCGGCAAGCAGACGCGCTTCCTTCCAGCCCTTTTCGGTTAAGGAGTCGATGGAATAGTCCGGGTCGCCGTGGCGAACGATGAGCAGTCGCACTTGTTTATCCTCGATTATTTATGAATCGCAAAGGTGAAGGGCGGGTTGATCCCCGCCCCTGAAATGGATGAAGTTGGGTTAGACCTTTTCCAGTGCCTGCTTGACATCGGCCAGAATGTCGTCGATGTTTTCCAGGCCGGTGGAGAAGCGGATGAGGCCGGGCGTGATGCCGCCGGCTTTGAGCTGCTCATCGGTGAGCTGGCGATGGGTGGTGTTGGCGGGCTGCAGGGCGAGGGTGCGAATGTCCGCAACGTGGGTGACGACGGAGGCAATGTTCAGCGCGTCCATGAAGCGGGCGGCGTTCTCGCGGGGTCCCTTGATGGAGAAGGAGATGACGCCGGAGCAGCCGTTGGGCAAATACTTCTTTGCCAAGTCGTACTGCGGATTGCCGGGCAGCAGGGGGTAGTTGACGAACTCGACCTTCTCGCAGGTGGAGAGGTACTGCGCCACCTTCATGGCGTTTTCGCAATGTGCTTTCATGCGCACGGGGAGGGTCTGCAGACCCAAATCCAGCAGGAAAGCATCCTGCGCGGAAGGCAGCACGCCAAAGTCGCGTATGAGCTGCATCCGACACTTAACGATATAGGCGGCCTTGCCGTAATGCTCGGCGTAGCATATACCGTGATAGGAGGCGTCCGGCTCGGTGAACTCGGGGAAGTTGCCGTTCGTCCAGTCAAAATTGCCGGAATCCACAATGACGCCGCCGACCACGACCGCGTGACCGTCCATGTATTTGGTGGTGGAGTGGGTCACAATGTCTGCGCCGAACTCGAAGGGGCGGCACAGAACGGGGGTGGCAAAGGTATTGTCAATGATGAAGGGGATGCCGTGCTTGTGGGCAAAGCCCGCGAACTTTTCAATGTCGCAGACGATGAGGGCGGGGTTGGTCAGGGTCTCGGAGAAGACCAGACGGGTGTTGGGGCGCAATGCCGCTTCCAACTCGTCTTCGGTGGCGTCGGGGGAAACGAAGGTGCATTCGATGCCGAAGCGCTTCAAGGTCACGGCAAAGAGGTTCACGGTGCCGCCGTAAACGCCCGCGGTGCAGAGAAAATGATCGCCCGATTTGCAGATGTTCATGATGGCCAGCAGGTTTGCCGCCTGACCGGAGGTGGTCAGCAGCGCACCCACACCGCCTTCCATAGCGGCAATTTTCTGCTCCACAAAGCCTGTGGTGGGGTTGGAGATGCGGGAATAAATGTGGCCTTCGGTGGGCTCGTCAAAGAGGTGCGCCATCTCGTCGGCAGAGGTGTATTCGTAGGTGGTGGACTGATAAATGGGCATGGCGTGGGGCTCGGCGTTGCCGGGTTGATAGCCGCCGCGCAGGGCTAAGGTTTCCAGCTTCATGTTGTTTTCTCCTTCATGTTCTTTGATGAAAACAGAACTTGTTGCTCCCTATTATAAAGAAAGCGGAGCCACATTTCAAGAGTGCATCGTGATAAATCGTGAAATCAGGATTCTTTTCTTGCTTAACCGACCGACACTGAGAAGAATCCATGGTGACACATAATTTGGCCTTTTACGATTTTTTGTTATAAAGCAACCGATATCAAGACAGTGACTGCCACCTTTAATAGGGGCAACATCATTTATCCAGTCTCCTTTGCGGAAATGATACAGTTGATAATCTTCTCCATAGGAAAAACATCAATGTGTAGATAGCAAAGCCAGAGACCAGAAGAGATAGCGCAAAACCATTCACGGATATTGGAAGATAAAGTGCAGAAAAGATACACGCAAACAGAACTGCAGGCGCAACCTGCACAAATCTACCCTCGGTTTGGTCAGATTCTTTATAGTAATAGAGCATCGGAATCAAAAGATATATCATTGTATAGGTACCACTCCAAGTCGGGGTCATAATCATAATAAATACCAGATATGCCAAACCTTCCCATTTATCTGTACTGCGGAAAAACAGGAAAAGATTGACAATTAACGCTAACAATACTGGTATATTGCTGAACGATTGAAGTGTTTCCTGCAATTCTACATTATGCGTTATAAAACTAATAATTAAGTTATAAAATCCTTTTATGCCAAAAATAGCAATATTATCCGGGTTCATAATAGAATTTGCATTATTCAGCATGACTAGGATTTCTGACGGTTGAAAATAAATACAAAGCGGAATGACAAAAAGGAGTTCGCTATAAAGAATGTATCTAAAGAATTCACGGAAACGCCGCTCTTTGAGATATATTACAGCCAGAAGTAGCGTATAAATTTTAATATTGGCACAAATAGAAAACAAAATGAGTGCAAGCTCTTTTTTTAGTTTCGATGGTTCTTCCATTAAATGGAGTGCATACAGCAGCATAAAAAGAACTAGAACAACTGGATTTCCACGCTCTACCGTGTATACAAACACCACCGAAAAGAAAAATGAACCCGCAATCAGATTGGAGAACCTAACCCCTTTCATTGTTACGCGAATAGCTGAGTAGAGCAGCACAGAGGTGATGCAACAATAGAGTGCATACAAAAGTAGTGCGTAATTACCGGTTTGTCCCGACTGAAAGTTTACGACACTCCCCTCAGGCAGAATGTTGTGTAGAACATGGGAATATACCATATACAGAGGAGGGTGGTTTGCGTGAATAGTAACGCGGTAGCTATAAGATAAATTATGTGTATACTCAATGTGATTGAAAAAATCCATGAAATGATCGTTGCCTTGGTTAAAAATCAGGCTATCCAACGCATTTCCATGGGACATATATAGTCCAATAAATCCTATCAAGTCGAGCAAGAGAATACAGATTAAATACACAATTTTTTTATCAGAAAGCCGTTTTTTTATGGTGGTTATGTCCTGTAGTATCGCTTTTCCAATCAACATTATGTGTCTCCTCCCTCCATCTTCCCAGAGTTAAAACACTTTCGCCCAATCTGTTTTGTTGAGTAGCCGTCCCCATCCGTCAGAATCAAGTTGCACTCTGTTTGCTTGCCCCTGATCAGTTCCGCTACGCATACATCGAAAATAGCAACAAAGTATAGTACCATATCTGCCTTTTTTAGATTCTTACTTAATTTTGAATTACTAAGTAAGTAATACTGTCCATTTGCGTTTCAAGTAGAAAAAGGCGTAAAATTATTTTACGGCTGTCCTTCGCGTCTCTCACGGTTTTCCTTTGTTTTTATCAGTATAGACTATTAGAAGCTTTTGTTCAATAGTGCATTTTCAGACTCAGAGACTTCTGACTTTTGTTTTCGCACATTGCGCACCCATCACCGTAAACCATGGTGGAATCAGAGCGTTTCCGTCATTTCGTGCAGGGTGCGGAGCATGGAAACATCCTTGTTCTTTTCCGCAATGGCGGTGATGCGCCGGTTATGCTCCGTGAACAGCGTTTTGTCCAGCGACTTGATTTCCGTGCCGACGAAGCGGAAGTAGTTGTCGTGCAGGATGTTCTGCTTCGCAGGCTCGGACAGGGACAGTCCGCGCATGAAGGCATCCGGCTTGACCGGGATGGGGAACTTGTTGCTGTCGCGGGAAACGAAGTCGATCATGGTTTGCTGCAGGGCGGCAATGCGTTTGGGGTCGCCGCCGGGTTCGGTGTCCGTGCCGTAGAGGATGCGGGAGGAGTATTCCTCGAAAAAGTCCTTCCAGCGGTCATTGTCCTTGGCGAAATCCACGAAAATCTCCCAGCCGGGGGCAAGGTCGAAGGTCACGCCGGGGTAGGTGTCCAGCAGCTTTTTGCACAACGGAATGTCGTCACTCATGAACCCGAAGTGCGCGATGGAGAAATTCAGCGTGGGGTTCTTTTCCAGCCGGCGCAGAAGACAGGCATAAATTGCCTCCCGGGTCAGGAATTTCGGGTCGGCATAGCACCAGCCCAGCTTTTTGCGGTATTCGGGAACATCGGTATCGTCCCAGAAATTCGCCGGATCGGCCACATGGGTGACGGTGGGGACGTGATGTTCTTCCAAATAATCATACAGCTCATCATACACCGGGTCGTCGCAGGTGCAGCCGCAGTAGAGCTGATAATTGGGCTTCATGTCCAAGAACTTGATGCCGTTGCAGCCCATGGCCAGCAGCAACTCGGCCTGTTCCTTGTAGGGCAGAATCCCGTTGTTGATGTCTTTGTCATAGTACAGCCCACCGAACACACGCAGGCGCACATCTTCGCATTTCTCCTTATAGTACAGGCAGACCAGATTGTTGTCGATGCCGGTCTCGATGTAGGTATAGGCTAAAAGGTTTGCGTCGGTGACGGACATATCTTTCAGCTGGTGCAGCCCCTTGAAGCCTTTGTCAAAGGGCGCGTAGGCGTGCATATGACTGTCGGTGTATTTCATGAATCTTTTGCTCCTTAGGTTTCTTTTTTCTTAGTATAGCAAAGCGGCAGGGGATTGTCAAAGCGCGGAAAATGCGGTAAAATATAGAAACATAAAGAAATTTCGGGGGATATTCTATGCAGAAGCTCTTTGTGAAGGACAAGGCTTTTTACCGCTTGCTGCTCACGCTGGCAGTGCCCATCATGCTCAAAAACCTCATCACCACCTCCATTTCCCTTGCGGACAATGTGATGGTGGCCTCCTTGGGGGATTCTGCCGTTAACGGCGCGACCACCGCAAACCTGCTCACCAACTTCCTGTTCACCGTGCTCATGGGCATTTCGGGTTCGGTATCCGTGCTGTGCACCCAATATTGGGGCAAGCGCGACTTGAAATCCATCAAAACGCTGGCAGGCATCGGCCTTCGGTTTTCCATCGGTTTGGGGCTTATCGGCTTTACCATGGCCTTCTTCTTTACCGAGTTTTCCTTGAAGCTCTTTACCAACGACGCCGCCACCATTGCCTCCGGCATAGGCTACATGAAAATCATTTCGTGGACGTATCTGCTCATCGGCATCACGGACGTGCTGGTGGCCTGCATGAACTCTGTGGAGAACGTCAAGATCGGTCTTGCGGTCTCCACCACGGCGGCAGTGCTCAACGTCATTCTCAACTATTGCCTGATTTTCGGCGTTCGTTTCGGAACCTTTGTGCTGTTCCCCAAGTGCGGCATCAACGGCGCGGCGATTGCCACACTCATCTCCCGCATTGTGGAGCTGACCATTCTGTTTGTTTATGTTTTTATCATGGATAAAAAGCTCAGAATAAGGCCGCATCAGCTTCTTGCCTATTCCGGCGTGCTGACCCGCGACTTCTTAAAGTACGGCCTGCCCATCATGGGCGGCGGCATGATCTGGGCGCTCAATGTCTCGGTGCAGGGCACAATCATCGGCAAATTGGGCGTGCCGGAGGCGATTTCCGCATCCTCCGTTGCGGGCACGCTGTTCAACCTCGTCACGGTCATCACCTTCTCGGTCTCCGCCGCCGCCGGCATCATCATCGGCAAGACCATCGGGCAGGGGGACAAGGAGAAGGTCAAACAGTATGTCATCACGCTGGAGGTTCTCTTCCTGCTGCTGGGGCTTCTCACCGGCGCACTGCTGCTGTGTACGCTGTTGGTCATTCCCGTGGTTTACAAGGGTTTGAGCGACGCCGCGCTGGCCATGAGCCGCCAGTTTGTGCTGGTGCTGGCTGTGACGGGCATCGGCACCTCCTATCAGGCGAACTCGCTATCCCTGCTCAAAGCGGGCGGCGACACGCGGTTTGTGTTCCTTAATGACACCTTCTGGGTGGTGTGCGTGGTGCTGCCCTCGGCGGCACTGGCGGGCTATGTGTTCCACGCCCCGGCGTGGCTGGTCTTTGCACTGATGAAGGGCGATCAGATTTATAAGTGCGCCGTGGCGGTGGTCAAGGTCAACCGTTTCAAGTGGATTAAGAACATCACGAGAGACAACACAGAAATATCTGGATAATCAGGCAAAAACAAAGCAGGGAATCGCTACTATACGGTTCCCTGCTTTGTTGATTTCTGTTCCACTTCAAACACATAAAGTGTGTTCTCCTTCACGGTGAAGCGCACATTGAAGCCCGCGTACATCATGCCGTAAGGGCGCTCGTCGCTCTGGTAGCCCGGGCGGGGATCCTTTTTGAGCAGGGCGAACAGTGCCTTGCGCTTTTCCTGCGGAATCAGGTTCAGCAGATGTTCGGGGAAATCCACCGTGAGGCTGCCCTCCTTCTCCTGCAGGGCAAAGCCGGAAAGCGCGTCCGGGTGGGAATCGGTGTAGGGCAGATAGGGCTTAATGTCGAAAATCGGTGTGCCGTCGAGCAGGTCTGCGCCTGCGACGGTGAGCACCGTGCCGCAGTCCTCCGTCTCGTCGATGGAGAGCAATTTCACGCAGGAAAGCCCGATGGGGTTGGGGCGGAAGGGCGAGCGGGTGGCAAACACGCCCATTCTTGTGTTGCCGCCCAGCCTGGGCGGGCGCACGGTGGGCGACCAGTCCTCCCGAATCGCCTTGGAAAACTGCCAGATGAGCCAGATGTGGCTGTACCCGGAAAGCCCCCGCAGCGCGTCGGGATTGCGGTATTCTTCCTCAAACACGATGCGTGCTGTGGCTTCCTCCACAAGCCCGGCCTGGCGGGGAATTCCGAATTTCTCGGAAAAATCGCTTCTTATGCGGGCAATGACTTTGATGGGAAAGGTTTCTGTCATGGTGTTTCTTCCTTGAGAAAAGCCTGTGTTCCAAGCGGATTGAAACACAGGCTCATTTGTGTGGGTTGTTTTTTTACTTACCGACGTTCTCTTTCAAAGTCTTGTTGAGCGCGGAGTCCTTTTCGCAGTCGCACACATAGACGATGGTACCGGCCTCGCAGTTTTCAAACATCCACTGGCAGTCGCTGTCATACAGACGGATGCAGCCATGGGAAGCCTTGGTGCCCAGCTTCTTGACGGAGGAGGAGCTGCGGTACTTGGTGTCCTCGGAGGGCTTGGAGTAGAGACAGGAATGGAAGAAATAGTCGCCCTTGATGTGCACGGCGTACTTCACATAGGTTTTGTAGGTCTTGAAGTATCTCCACACCTTGCGTTCGGCATCGGAGAGCTTGAAGGTACCGGCGGGAGTGGGGTTGCTCTTGGTGCCGGTGGAGCAGATGAACTGCTTGAAGATGACGTCATAGTCGCCGGAGGTACCCTTGGAGAAGATGGTCACGACCTGGTTGGTGGTGTCCACCTTGATGGCGTAAGGCTTATCGTAATTTGTGATGCGAAGGCCGGAGGTGGAGGTGGGCTTGGAAGCGGACTCTTCCTTGATTGCTTCGGCGGTGGTCTTGGCGCTCGCGGTGGCGCCTGGTCTGTCTTCACGGAAGCCGGTGTAGCCTTCGGCGCAGACAGTAGAGACGGTTAATGACAGCACCATGCACAGCACGAGCAGGGCAGACAGGATTTTCTTCATGGGGATTTCCTCCGAAAGATAGATGTTATCCTTATTATGACACAAATGGAAGGATTTTTCTATATAAATATTTCATTTTTCTTGAAAATTTATTTTCCTGTTGGTAAGATAGAGGTATAAGAATTTTACCGATAAGGGGGAGCGTCAGTATGATTGCACGGAAATTACAGACTGTGGAAGAATATCTTGCGGCGGAGAAGATTTCCACCATCGCCTTTGTGGGGCAGCACAGCCTCGAGGATCTCAAAAAGGAAGCGGAGGAGAACGCCGCAAAGCCCCATGAGCAGTTGGATTTCTGGGGCGCGTTCAACGAGGACAATGTGATGACCTCCCACATGATGAGCCACGCCCATCATGTGCTCTTTGACGGGCATATCGTGCTGTCCGCGGGCATCGGCAATGTCTCCACGCTGCCGGAATACCGGGGGCAGGGCGGCATCCGCACCATCTTTAAGGAATTGTTTGCGGAATGTCTCAAAAAGGGCTATGTCTTTTCCATGCTCTATCCCTTCTCCAACGAGTTTTACCGCAAGTTCGGCTTTGAAACCGCTTATCGCCCCTACTGGCAGAGCGCGGAGATGCGCGACCTGCGCGCCTTTGACTGCCCGTACACCGTGAAGATGCACGATTGGGAATCCGGCATCGAGCCGCTGAAAGCCGTGTATCAGAAGTTCATTTTGGGACACAACATGGCTGTTGTCCGCTCGGAAAAGCAGTGGGACATCTTAGAATCCGACGCGGTGCAGAAGAAAAGATACCTCTATGTGCTCTATGAGGGCGAGACCCCGAAGGCCTATGTGGCCTTCAGGCCGGAACAGGCGGGGAACTACACCAACCGCGCCGTCGTCAAGAATATGGCCTGGGACAGCACGGAAGCCTTTTACGGTCTGCTGGGCTTCTTGGGTCGCCTTTCCGCCCAGTATGGCGCAGGGGCAAAGCTCTATCTGCCCTCCGAGGTGGACTTGGGCGCGGTGCTGCCGGAAAAGTATCGGGAGGAGCATCAGGATCTGACCCCGGTTATGGTGCGCGTGCTGGACGTGAAGCGGGCACTGACCCTGATGAAGCAGCCTATGGGGCAGGGGAAATACATCCTCGAGGTGAAGGACGCTTTTTTGCCGGAAAACGAAGGCCGCTATGCCGTGAATTTCGCCAACGGCGCGGCGGTTTCGGTGGAAAAGACCGAAGCCCTGCCGGACATGGTGTGCGATGTGACTTCTCTGTCCATGCTGGTCATGGGCACCGACGCGCTGGACACCGTGAAATACCGCCGCGATGTGCGCATTTTCGGCAACGAGGATGTGCTGTTCAAGGTGTTTGTGAAGAAGAACTGCTATCACGCGGATAACTATTAGGATAAGGACGGGAAAAAGCCTGATTTCAGGCAAAATAACTATTTTATCAGGAGGTACTCTTTATGAAGAAGCTGATGCTGCTTTCTGTGATTGTCCTGCTTCTCTGTTCCCTTTGTGCCTGCACCGGCAAGGAAACGCCTACCGCAGCCGCACCGACCCAGGAACCCGCCGCTTCGGAGGAACCCGCTGCGCAGGAAGCATCCGGCAGACCCGAGGCCGAGCAATACGAATACACGCCGACTGCCGAGCAGACCGTGGTTTCCGGCCTCCTGTTTTCCAAGGACGTCACGGTTTCCGGCGGAACGGGAATTGTGGTCTTCTGCGACTGCGAGTTTAAGGGGAATATCATCTTAAAGGGCGGCGAAGGCACCCGCATCATCCTCAACGACGACTGTGTGCTTTCCGATGCCACGGAAGGGAAGATTTTGTCCACCGTCACCGAGGCGACCATGGCCAGCGACCTGCCCAAGATCATGAATTTCTGCAGCACCGTGAAGGTCACGCTGGAAGGCTCCGGCGCGGTGGTTGCACCGCTGAATTTGCCCATCGTGCTCAATGGCACCACCTACAAGGGCGAGGAATCCGAGTGGTTCGTAAACGAAGTCACCGGCGAATTTACCGAATATTCCGGGCAGGAGGCGCAGTATCACAACATCTGCTCCTGGACGGAAAACGGCGAGCCCGTTCTGATGGCAGTCGCCATCTATTCCGAATAAACCGAAAATAAGCGAAATGACGCCCTGCTTATCCGCTTTTTGAGCGGAGAGCAGGGCGTAACTTTTATGGAAAAACTGTGTATTTATGTGGTTTGCTTGCCTTTTTCCAGATTCCGCAAAACCTTGATGAGCGGCTTATACAGGACAAGGGCCAACACAAAGTTGCCCGCGCAATGGGTAATATCGAAAGGGATGCCGGACACCCACGCGGCGAAGCTCTCCTTCACCCCGAGAATGAAGAGAAAGGGCAATTCCGACAGGGCACCAAAGAACAGCCCGAATGCGCCGCTGGTGATCGCCCAGCCCACGGCGTTGTCCATGTCCTTCAGGATCATCGTGACCAGCCACAGCGCCGTCCAGATGTAGAGGTAGGAGACCCACCACATCGTAAAGCCGTAGATGAGCCCTTCCAGCAGGGCAAAGAGGTAAATGCACCACAGGGCTTTCTTCCTATATACAAGGGTGTAGAGAATGACCAGAAGCGACACCAGTTCGATGTTCGGCAGGAAGGACAGTGCAAGCTGCGCCACCAGCAGAAGCGCGGTGAGCAGAGCGAGAATGACGGTCTCCCGCAAGGTCGGTTTCTTCATCAATTACCACCCCACATTCAGCGTAAATGCGTACACGGAGCCGTCGGAAACCGGCGTGTCGGCAATGCCCGTCATGGCCATTTCGCCGTCAATCGTCAGTCCCCACCATTCCTGGTTTGCTTCGTCCGCTTGGATTCCGCCCGCCGCGATCACATACATGGAAGAATCGGTGCCGGTGGTCTCCACAAGCTCGTTTTCCAGCAGCGCATCGGATAAGTATTCCGCGTTTGTTGCAATCTCGTGGGATTGGGTTGCACCGTCCTTGTCGGTGATGGTCACGGTAATGCGCTTCTGCCCTTCCTGGGTTTTGGGCTTGGCGATAAAATACAGCCCTGCCATGAGCCCTATGGCGACAAGCAGGCCGATAAAAGCAAAAAGCAGTTTCTTTTTCTCTGTCATGGTGAAAATCCCTCTTTCTGTCTATGAGCAGAATAGCACAAAGCGGGGGATGCGTCAACGCTGAAAATAAACTGAAATTAAAATGTCGAAAAATCACATTTTGCTGTGCCAAACGACGAAATGTGGTGTATAATATAAGCAGGAAAGGAGGCGTGCAAAAATGATACGGAAATGTCTTGCGGTTGCGCTGTTGCTGTGCGCAGTTGCAATGCTTTGTACCGGGTGCGTGACGCAGAAGGTTTTTGCACAAGTCCTGCCCACGCTGGAAAACGAACCGCTGGTGACGCTGCGGCCAAAGGACACGCCCGTTGTGACGGCTTCTCCCACGGCCACGCCTTCACCGTCTGCAACCCCCACGCCAACTGCTATACCCACGGAAAGCCCCGAGCCGTCCGTAACACCGGTCAATACGGAGCTTTCGGCGGAGGAGCTGGCCTCGCTGCTGGACGGGAAAATCTTTGAAGGGGATGTGCCGAAGAACGGTTTGCACTGTTATCTGACCTTTGACGACGGCCCCTCCAAGAACACCGAGGCGATTCTGAAGATTCTCTCCGAAAAGGGCGTTGTGGCGACCTTCTTTGTGGTCGGCGACAATGCCGCGAAATATCCCGACAAAATCCGTGCGATTGCCGCGCAGGGAAGCTGCGTGGCGAATCACACCCAAAGCCACAAGACCGACGAGATCTACAAATCCGCAGACGCTCTGCTTGCCGACCTGAACGCCGGAAAAGAGACCCTCAATTCCATTCTCGGCGCGGACTACCCCACCGAACTCATGCGTTTCCCCTACGGCTCCACCAACAAGCGCTGCCGCGACTACCGCGAGGCGGTGGCGAACGCGGGCTACCGCTATTTTGACTGGAACGCCTTAAACGGCGATGCGGAGCACGGCGCGAACAAGCGCAGCGCAAACGACCTCTACAAGCAGCTCAAGGAGACCGTTAAGGCGCAGTACGATAAGGGCAACGACGTGATCGTGCTCATGCACGACACCAACTCCAAAGGCACCACCGTGGAAATGCTGGGCGACGCCATTGACTATATCGCCTCGCTTGGCTATGAATTTGCCACCTTAGCGGACAAGCCCATGAATTAAATATTGAAAATGCGAACCGCTCATCCTCTGAAAAAAGAGGATGGGCGGCTCTTTTGCTTTTTGGACGGAAATCCCTCCCAAAACTTTTTTCGATTTTGCAAAATTTTTTTGTAAAAAAGTGAAAATGGGGAAGGATTTTCCTAAACTGCATCGAATTTATAGGTAAAAGTGGGGCAAAGTGGCATAAAGTGTCACGTCCACCCTAATTTGAAGGCTGAAAAAGGAGGTGCGGCTTGGATGGCAGACCGTTATGCGGGCTATTTTGAACATAACTTAGACCCTAAGGGCCGCATCACCATACCGGCCAAGTATCGCCAGCAGTTAGGTGCCGTGGTTGCCATGATGCGCGGCAAGAACTGCGTGGAGCTGTATTCCTCGTCCGAGTGGCAGCAGGTCTATGAGAAATACAACGGCATCGAGCGCGAGGACGGCGAGGCTTACGACCGGATGCGCAAGCTGCTCTCCACCTCCGTGGAAGACAACGAGATGGACAAGCAGGGCAGAATTTTAATGCCTCCGCAGATGCGCTCCTTTGCGCATTTGGACAAGGAAATCGTCATTTCCGGTGCCGGCCGCCATTTGGAGGTCTGGAACCGCGACGAATTCTTCAAGTTCATTGAGGATACCTGAGATGGAATTTCAACATATACCCGTGATGCTGGAGCCCTGCATGGAGCTGCTGAACTTAAATGACAGCGAAAACAGCATCTATGTAGACGGAACCTTGGGCGGCGGCGGACACACCGAAGCGATTTTATCCCGCACAAAAGGCAAGGTCTTCGGCATTGACCGGGACTATGAGGCCATCGCGGCGGCAAGCGCGAGACTTTCCCCTTTCGGAGAGCGGTTTTCCGCGCTGCACGGCAATTATGCCGACGCAAAAGAGCTGCTGTTGGAACAAAACATTACGCAAATCAACGGAATGCTCATGGATTTGGGCGTTTCTTCCTATCAATTAGACAACCCCGAGCGGGGATTTTCGTTCCACACCGACGCGCCGCTGGATATGCGCATGGATCAGACGGCGGAGTTGACCGCGGAAACCGTGCTCAACACCTACCCCGAAAAAGACCTGATCCGTATCATTTCCCAGTACGGCGAGGAAAAATGGGCGGTGCGCATTGCCAAGTTCATCATTTCGGCGCGGCCTTTGCACACCACAAACGATCTGGTCAAAGTCATTGACGCGGCGGTGCCCGCGGCGGAGCGGCGCAAGGTATCCCATCCCGCACGCAGAACCTTTCAGGCTATCCGCATCGAGGTCAATTCCGAGCTTTCCTTATTGGAAGG
>DCHO01000070.1:22567-22839 GCA_002315655.1 Christensenella sp. UBA1750 | reverse complement strand
ACCTTCCATTCCTTGGAGGATCGCATCGTCAAGCAGACCTTCCAGAGATTGCAGAACCCCTGCACCTGCCCGCCGTCGGCACCCATCTGCATCTGCGGAAAGAAGCCCAAGGGCAAAATCATCACCAGAAAACCCGTGCTGCCGGACGAAGAAGAGTGCGCGCGCAACGCCCGCTCCCATTCGGCCAAGGTCAGAGCCTTTGAAAAGGCGGAAGAATAAAGGCAACCCCGCCCAACTCGGTGGCAGCATTGACGATGCCTTTTCCGCCATCT
>DCHO01000070.1:0-22489 GCA_002315655.1 Christensenella sp. UBA1750 | reverse complement strand
TGCACCACCTCATTTGTGCGGTGTTACCTAAAGAATAAAGAACAAAATTTCCGATAACTCGTTTTGAAAGGAGGGGGCAAAGTGCCGGTCTACAAGAGAGATCAGTCCTTGGGCGGGAATGCCTATCGCGTGTCCGGGAACTTGGCCGTAAAGCCCTCCACGGAAAGACGGGACAATTCCTATCAGAAGGAAAAAACCACCCGCCGCTATCCTGACACCCGCGCATCCTTCTTTACCGGCAATGCGGTTCCCAAGGAAGAGCGGAGGGGCGAGGTTGGTTTCGGAACCCGCACAAGAACGCCGGTTCCGGGCGACACCCGCTCGATTCACGACCGTCGCAGAGCCGAACCGCCCCGCGCCCATGCCACGCTGAACCCCAACGTGACAAGAGCTTCCCTCAACATGGATGTGGCAAACCTCCACTACCGTCAGAATCTCCGCGCCGAGCGGGAACGCCGGAAGGCGGAGGAAGCCCGGCTTGCGCAGGAGCAGCAGCAGGAGGATTCCCGCAGACGGCAGGCGCGTGTGTTCGCCGCGCTGGCTGCTGTCGGCGTGGTCTGCTTGGGAATTTTAGCGGTTGCGCTGTTCAACCTGCTCAACGCCTCCGCACAGTTGGAACGCATGACCGGTCAGCAGCGCGAGCTGGAAGCGCAGATCGAGAAGAAGACCCAGGTGATTGAAGAACTGGAGGTCAAGATCAACAAGCAGAGCAATCTGGTGGAAATTCAGGACTACGCAAGGGATTATCTCGACATGGACTATGCCAACGGCGAGCTTGTCCGCAAGGTGACGCTGCCGGAGGACTAAATGATTGAATGTGGGATTTTCCCTAAGCATTAGCAAACCTATATGACGTCTGCGACTATGTGGGGTCGCATGAAAGCGGCTCTGCCCATCGGTGCGGTTTTCCATGCGGAGATTGAAGCCCTTGGGCAAATGCCGGAAAGCGAAATGGAATACGTTCGCTTTTTTGACGATTTACCCGAAAATCTCACCTATCCGACCATTCCCCCCGCATCCGGTTGAAGAAGTCAGAAAATATGTAAGCGATAACGGTGAAAAACGTAAGCCTTTGGAATAAACCCGAAACATCCTCCCATAAAGATAGAGAAAGAGGTGCAGATCAATCGCAGAATTTGAGCCCGAAAGGAGAAAACAATCCATGAATCATACACCGCCAACGGACAAGACAAAGAATCGCATCGGATGGATTTTTTGTCTTGTTATTGTATGCTTCTGCATTATGATCGGGCGACTGTTCTGTGTTCAGATTCTGCAGGCGGATTGGCTGCAAAGCATGGCACTTTCCCAGTGGACGCGCTCCTTCACCGTGGAGGCCGAGCGCGGACAGATTGTAGACCGCAACGGCAAGGTGCTGGCGCAGTCTGCCTCCGCCGTCACCATCACCGCCACCCCGGCAGACGTGGTGGGCGCGGAAACCGAGGATGCAACCAAGAAGGAAGAGCGCATCCGCGAGGAAGCCACCTCCTTGGCCGGCGTTCTGGAGCTGGACGCGGGCGAGGTCTATCGCAAAATCACGGACACCTCCAAATCCTCCGTCCGCTTAAAGAGGCAGGTGGAGCTTGAAATCGGCGATCAGGTCAAAGCCATGAAGCTGCAGGGCATTGCCGTTACGGAGGACACTGTGCGCGCTTACCCAATGGGCGCATTCTTAACCCAGGTGATTGGTTTTTGCACCGCCTCCGGCGAAGGCCAGGAGGGACTGGAAAAAAGCTTGGATGAGCTGCTTTCCGGCTCGGATGGCAGTATTTTGGCTGAAATAGACGGTAAATCCCGCAAAATGCAGAACGGCGAGGAAGAATACATTGCCCCGGAAAACGGCTACACAGTGACCCTCACCGTGGATTCCGCCATTCAGGCGATCATGGAAAAGGCCGCGGAGGAAGCCTATAACGAGACCGGCGCGAAGAAGGTCGAGGCGATCATGATGAACGTCAAGACCGGCGAAATCTTGGGCATGGTCAATTACCCCGATTTCGACTTAAATTCCCCACCGAGAGACAATCTGACCGAGCTTTCCGCCCTGACCCGCAATTCCTGCGTGCAGGACGCCTACGAACCCGGCTCCACCTTCAAAATCCTGACAACTGCGCTGGCGCTGGAAGCGGGCGTGACGAACGTGGATGAGACCTTCAACTGCAAGGGCTACGAGATGGTGGACGGCGACAAGATTTCCTGCTGGCGCACGGGCAATCCCCACGGCACCGAGACCCTGACCGAAGCTGTGGCGAACTCCTGCAACCCCGTTTTCGTGAAGTTGGCACTGCGCATCGGCATTGACGATTTCTATGCCGGGCTGCAATCCTTCGGCATCGGGCAGACGCCCAACACCGACCTGCCCGGCGCGACAAGCGGGCAGCTGATTGCGTATAAATATGTAAAGAATGTAGACCTTGCGCGTATGGCCTTCGGGCAGAGCGTGTCGGTGTCGCCTTTGCAGCTGCTCACGGCGGCTTCTGCAGCCGTCAACGGCGGCGAGCTGCTCCGTGCGCACATCGTAAAGTCCGTCACCGATCAGGACGGCACCATCATCGAGGAATACGGCAAGGAAGTCATCGGAACGCCCATTTCGGAAGCAACCTCCCAAACCATGCGGGAGCTGCTGGAAAATGCCGTGGAAAACGGTGGCGGCAGAAACGCCTATGTCGCGGGCTACCGCATCGGCGGCAAGACCGGCACTGCGCAGAAGTATGTGGAGGGCAAGGTTTCTTCCGAAGTTCATGTTTGCTCTTTTATCGGTTTTGCCCCCATGGACGATCCCGAGATCGGGCTGCTGTTCATCGTGGACGAACCCACCCTGCGCCCGGACTACGGCTCCACCATCGCCGCGCCCTACGCCCGGACGATTCTGGAGGAAACGCTGAAATACATGGGCGTAAAGCCCGAGTACGAATCCGATAAGGAAGAAGAACTGGCAAATGAGACCGCCACCGTGCCCGATGTGACGGGATATTCCGTGGCGGACGCCGAAGCCACGCTGACCAGAGCCGGGCTTCGCGTCATGGTGGACGGCCTTGGCGAGAAGATTGCCGAGCAGCTGCCCGTGTCCGGCGCGGAGGTGCCCGCGCAGTCGCTGGTGGTGCTCTATACCGAGGAACAGGTGCTTCCCGATGGGGAAGAACCCGCCGCGGAGCTTGTGGAAGTGCCGGATGTTACGGGAATGTCGCTGATTCCTGCCAACCGCACTCTGCGCGGCTCGGGGCTGAAAATGAAGATCAAGGGCAGCGGAAATGCCGTCTCCCAGACACCGGAAGCCGGAGAAATGGTGGAGAGCGGCACCACCGTGACCGTAAAGTTTGAATAATCGCAGAACATAAGGAGAGAAAGCAACTTGATACTGACTGAATTGGCAAAAGCATTGCAGGAAAACTGGGAGGTGCGCGGGGAAGCGGAGATCACCGGGCTGGTGATTGATTCCCGCAAGGTGAAGTGCGGAGACCTGTATTTCTGCCTGCCGGGACTGAAATTTGACGGGCACGATTTTGCGCCCCAAGCCAAGGAAAAGGGTGCAAGCGCACTTGTCGTGGAGCGCTTCTTGGACATTGACCTGCCGCAGATCAGGGTGGACGACGCAAGAGCCGCCATGTCCTACATTGCCCAGGCGTTTTACGGCTACCCTGGAAAAAACATGATCGGTGTCGGCATCACCGGCACAAAGGGCAAGACCACCACGTCCTTCTTAGTGCGTGCCATCGCCAAGGCTGCGGGGCACACCGTCGGTCTTATGGGAACGGTGTGCAACTACATAGGCGACATGGAGGAGCCGGCGGAGCTGACCACGCCCGACCCTATTGACATTCAGAAGATGCTGTCCCGCATGAAGGACAAGGGCTGCGATTTCTTTGTGATGGAGGTTTCCGCACACGCATTGGCGCTGCACAAGCTCTACGGAATGCACTTCACCGAGGGCATTTTCACCAACTTTTCGCAGGATCATTTGGATTTCTTCGGAACGATGGATAAATATTGCGCCGCAAAGGCGGAGTTCTTCTCTCCCTTTTATATGGAAAAGGCTGTGGTCAACATTGACGACGAGGCCGGGAAAAAGATGTTGGGCAAGGTGCCCTGCTTGACATTCGGCGTGTCCGAACCGTCGGACACCTATGCCACCGACATTGAGATTCAGGAGACCGGCGTGCGCTACACCCTGCACAAGGGCGAACTTGCGCTGGATTTGGACTTGAAGATTTCCGGCATTTTCAATGTGTATAACTCCATGGCGGCGGCGGTTGCCTGTCTGGACTTAGGCATTGCGCCGGAATTGGTCAAAAAGGGCTTGGAGAGCGTGGAGGTCGTGCCGGGTCGCTTGGAGCCGCTGCCCACCAACACGCCGTATCGCATCATCTTGGACTACGCCCATTCTCCCGCCGCGCTGGAAAACATCTTAACCACCGTGCGCCAGTTCACCCGCGGACGGCTCATCTGTCTCTTTGGCTGCGGCGGCGGCAGAGACAAGGAAAAACGCCCCATCATGGGCGAAATCTCCGGAAATCTGGCGGATTTCTCCATTATTACCTCCGACAACCCGCGTTTGGAAGTGCCCATGGACATCATCAATGCCATCGAAGTCGGCATGAAGCGCACAAAGGGCAAATATGTGGTCATTGAAAACCGCAGAGAGGCCATCAAGTACGCCATGTCCGTCGGACGTGCCGGAGATGTGATCGTGCTGGCGGGCAAGGGGCACGAGACCTATCAGGATGTGGGCGGGGTTAAGCACCCCTTCGACGAAAAGGTCGTCGTGAATGAGCTGCTTGCCGAAATGACCGAAAAATAAGGAAACAAAGGAACAAAACGTATGAAAACCATGCTGCTGTCCCTGCTCATCTCGTTTTTAGGGGTGTTGGTACTGGGGCCTGTCGTCATTCCGATGCTGAAAAAGCTGAAACTGCGCTCTACCGAGCGGTATTTCGGCAACAACCAATCCTTTGCCCAGAAAAACGGCACACCCATCATGGGCGGCATTATGATGATGCCCGTGATCTTTATTGTGTCGCTTGTCTTTGCGCAGGAAAATGTCCGCTTTTCCTTCCTGCTGCCGGTGCTGCTGCTGATTCTCGCCTTCTCCCTGCTGGGGCTGACCGATGATCTGCTCAAAAGCGTCGGGCATAAGGTGGACGGGCTTGCCCCGTGGCAGAAGGTCGCGGTGCAGTTGGTGCTGTCTTTTTTAGCGGCATTCTTCTGCTACAAGAGCCCCTATGTGGGTTCCTCCATTTATATTCCTTTCACGACCATTGAGGCGGATTTGGGCTGGTGGTACATTCCCTTCACCATGTTCGTGCTCATTGCCGCAACAAATTCGGTGAACCTCATTGACGGCGTGGACGGGCTGTGCTCCTCCGTCACCACGGCGGCAACTCTGACATTGGGACTTTGTGCCCTGTTTATGAATCAGGCGGGGCTGATTCCGGAAAGCTCCTCCTGCGTTATGGTGCTTGCCTGTGCCACGGCGGGCGTGTGCTTGGGCTTTTTACGCTTCAACACCTATCCTGCGAAGATTTTCATGGGCGACACCGGCTCCTTTGCGCTGGGCGCGGCCTATACTATGGCGGCAATATTGCTGCGCCAGCCGCTACTCATTCTGCCCACGGGCATCATGTTTGTCATTACTTCTCTTTCCGATATTTATCAGGCGTTCTCCATCAAATTCCGGCACAGAAGACCTCTGCGCATGGCGCCGCTGCACTCCCACCTTTCTCTGAAGGGAATGCCGGAGAGCCGCATTGTGGTGCTGTATGTGCTCACCACCGTTGTGTTCTGCGCAGTCGCGCTGCTTGCGCTGTGCTAAACTTAACCTTATCCTGTATGTGAGGTGAAAAGATATGCGTTTTGAAGGCAAGAAGATTTTGGTCTGCGGCATGGCGCGCTCCGGCGTGGCCGCGGCAAAGTGCCTGTATGAAGAAGGCGCTTTTGTGACCATTTCCGACAATAAGACCGAGGAGCAGTTGCTCTCTGCTTTGGAACCCATTGCAAACCTGCCCATTGAAAAGGCACTGGGCGGTAAGGAAGTTGATATGAAAGCCTTTGATCTGCTGGTGACTTCCCCCGGAATCCCCTTGACCGCACCGATTTTGGTCAAGGCGAAGGAAGCGGGTCTGCCCATCATCGGGGAACTGGAGTGCGGCGCGGAGATTTCCAAGGCTCCGCTTTACGCCATCACCGGCACCAACGGAAAAACCACCACCACAACCTTGGTTGGTGAGATTTTTAAGAACATGGGCAAGGTCACCTATCTGACCGGCAACATCGGCTACCCCATCACCGCCTGTGCGCGGGATGCCAAGGAAGATGAGATCATGGTCTCCGAGGTTTCCTCCTTCCAACTGGAAACCGTCACAAAGTTCCATCCCCATGTTGCCATTATGTGCAACATCACCGAGGATCACTTAAACCGCCACGGCACCATGCAGGAATACATCCGCATGAAGGAACGTATCTTTGAGAACATGACCAAAGAGGATTTCGCCGTGCTCAATGCCGACGATGCCACCTGTGCCGCCATGGCGAACCACATTCCCTGCACGCCCGCGTTCTTCTCCCGCAAAAAACGGGTGGAGCTGGGCACTTATGCGGAAAACGGAGAAATGTTCTTTGTCAAGGACGGACAGACCCGCAAAATCATGGACACAAAGGACATTTACATCCCCGGCGACCACAACCTGGAAAACGCGCTGGCGGGCGCGGCATTGGCCATGCTGGCGGGGGTTCCCGCGCCGGTGGTGCGCCACACCTTAATGACCTTCAAGGGCGTGGAGCACCGCATTGAGACCGTTCGCACGGTGGACGGCGTGACCTACATAAACGACAGCAAGGGTACCAACGTGGACGCTTCCGTGATGGCGGTGCGTGCCATGAAGGTGGGCACGGTGCTGCTGGCCGGCGGGTCGGATAAGCACTGCGACTTTACGCCCTTTGCGGAGGAAATCAAAAAGAGCAAGGTGCACACCGTTGTGGTCTTGGGCGTGACCGGCCCGCAGATCAAGGAAACGCTGCTGAAAGTGGGCTTTACCTCCATTGCGGAGGCAAAGACCTTTGAAGATGCCGTAAATACGGCGCGGCACATCGCCAAGCCCGGCGAAAATGTGCTGCTCTCGCCCGCCTGTGCGTCCTTTGATATGTTTTCGGACTACGAACAGCGCGGCAGAGTGTTCAAGCAGCTCGTCAATGACATGGTTGAAAAGTAAGACGGTTTGAAAACCTGAAGAAAGGGGGAAGATGTCATGGAAGAAGAGGAAAGCAGACGCACGCTGCGCCGCACCGAGCGCAAGCGGTCACACTTAAATGACCCCGAGCCGGAAAAATGGACATTCTGGAACATTTGGGTGTTCGGAAAGCATCTGCCCATTTCCTGGGGAATCATCCTGACCACCCTTTTCTTAACCATCATCGGAACCCTTATGGTCTATTCCGCCTCATCTTATGAGATGGGGCTGAAATCCGACTCCATGAGCGAGTTCAAGACCCAGATCGCGGGCGTGATCTTAGGCGGCGGCGCGTTCTTCTTTGCGGCGAACATGGATTACCGCTTTTTACGGCAGAAAAAGCTGATCACCATCATCATGGGCGCAACCGCCGTCATGCTGTTTCTCGTCATTGCCCTGCCAAGGGTTCCCGCCATCAACAAGCTCAAGATCGGCGTGTGGTCGCCCTACGTCAACGACGCTTACCGCTGGCTCTATTTCGGCTTCAAAAAAGGCATTTCCGTGCAGCCCTCGGAGATTTTGAAGATCGCCGTGGTGCTGTATCTGGCAAAATACATGGATGATAAGCATGACACCATGAAATATTTCTGGCGCACCAACTTGGGGGCGCTGATGGTGGTCGGCGCGCTGACCGTTCTTTTGCTGTTTCAGCCGAACCTTTCCACCGCCTGCCTCATCGTCTTTGTGACCATCTTCATGATGGTTGCGGGCGGGATGCGCATGAGCACCCTCTGTATCGGTCTGGTGATTGCGGTGGCGGGCTTTTATGTCTTGGCGCGATACGTCATTGAAGACCGCTGGGTGCGCATCGTTTCCTTCATGGATCCCTTTGCGGAGGAAAACATCAGCGGCAAATCCTACCAGCTCGTCCAGAGCTTCTATGCGCTGGGCAACGGCGGCTGGTTCGGCACGGGGCTGGGCTTCTCCAAGCAGAAGCACCTGTTTTTGCCCTATGCCTATTCCGACTTTATCTATGCCATCGTGGGCGAGGAATTGGGCTTCATCCGCGGCGTGGGCATTCTGCTTGTGTTCCTGCTGCTCATCTATTTCGGACTTCGGACGGCCATCCGGGCGCAGGATCGCTTCGGCTGTTACCTCGCTTTGGGCTTAACCTCTATCATGGGCGTGCAGGTCATTCTGAACGTGCTTGTGGTCACGGGGCTTGCGCCCACCACGGGAATCCCGCTGCCCTTCTTCACCTCCGGCGGCACGAACATTACTATTTTCTTAGGCTCCATGGGTCTGCTCACGGCGGTTTCCAGAAGACCGCGCCCCGAAAAGGAGCACGTTCTCCCGCCTGTGCTGCATAGGGTCGCCACAAAAGTCAACGCTTCAAGAAGATAGCGTTCACACATTGTTTCTCCCGTTTCATAGGCTAACAGCAGTGAAAGGGGAGAAATTCATGGAAGCGTTTCGGATCATCGGCGGAAAGCCACTTGTGGGAACTGTGCGTGTATGCGCGGCGAAAAACGCCGTGCTGCCGATATTGGCGGCGTGTATGCTGCTGCACGAGCCTGTGACCCTCAACGGCTGTCCGTATCTTTCCGATGTGGAAAATATGCTGTCGCTGCTGTGCGCATTGGGCTGTCGTACCCGTCGGGAGGGAAAGACGATTCAGATTGACCCCAAGGGCGCGGACGGCTGCGTGATGCCGGAGGCATTGTCATCCGCGCTGCGCTCATCTATCTTCATGTTGGGGCCTGTGCTGGCACGAAATGGGATGGCGGATTTTGCCTATCCCGGCGGATGCGAGATCGGCGCACGCCCCATCGACCTGCACTTGCAGGGACTGCGGAAGTTAGGGGCGCACATCGAGGAAAAGCATGGGCGCATTCGCTGCGAGGGAAAGCTCCGCGGCGCGCACATCCATCTGGATTATCCTTCCGTCGGGGCGACGGAAAACATCCTCATGGCCGCCCTCTGTGCCGAGGGCACGACCGTGCTGTCCAACGCGGCGCGGGAGCCGGAGGTCAACGACCTGGCGAATTTTCTGCGTACCTGCGGCGGGCGCATCGAGGGCGTCGGCACGGGCACATTGACCATACATAATTCTGTTCTGCACGGCTGCACCTACGCGCCGGTTCCCGACCGCATCACGGCGGGTACGCTGCTCATTGGGGCGGCGATGACCGGCGGGCGCGTCACCGTTGCGGACGCGGTGCCGGAGCACCTGCTTGCCTTAACGGAAAAGCTCAAAGAGGCGGGTTGTCAGGTCTTGTGTGATGAAAGCGGCGTGACGGCTTCCCGAACCGGAAAGCTTCTGCCCATATCACGGCTGGAAACCGCGCCGTTCCCCGGCTTTCCGACGGACTTGCAGGCACCCATGACCGCGCTGCTCACCCAGGCTGTGGGCACGTCGCTTATGCAGGAAAAGGTGTTTGAAAATCGGATGCTGCACGTCCCGGAATTAAAGAAGCTGGGCGCGGACATCACCGTGCAGGGAAATTCCGCGATTGTCTCCGGCGGCAGACCTTTATACGGCGCGGAGGTCACGGCAAAAGATCTGCGGGCGGGCGCGGCGCTGTGCCTGGCGGGACTTTGTGCGCAGGGAGAAACGATTGTGAAAAACGTGCGCCTCATTGACCGAGGCTATGCCCGGTTTGAAGAAATACTGAAAAGTTTGGGCACGGACATAGAAAGAATTGAACGAAACGATTGAGAGGAAAAACCATGCGGGCAAAGGTATATCTGGTCTTATTTCTGCTGCTGATGGTGCTGGCCGGCACGACCTACCTGTGCAGCGAGACCATGCGCATCTCCGAGGTCGTGGTACTGGGCTGCGTGGAGCAGGATCCGGCGAAGGTTGCCGAGCTTGCCCAGATCACCAATGACCTAAGCGTGTTCAAGCTCAAATTCAAGGAGATCGCCGCCCGCGTGGAGAAAGACCCCTATTTCGATGTGGAGTCCGTCCGCTACATTTTCCCCGACAAGGTGCGTGTCACGGTGAAGGAGCATCTGGCTTCCGCCTACATCGTCGGCACTGGCTCGGTCTACATTCTGGACGAGGAGGGAAAGGTGCTGGAAAAGGACTTTACCATCGGGGACAGGGAGTTGCCCGTGGTGGAGGGCATCACCTTGCCCTTTGAACCGGAAACGGGGAAGCTGCTGGAAACCGCCTTCCCGGAGGAGCAGGCTGATGCGGCCAATCGCCAGTGCGCGGCACTGTCCGCCGTGCTTGCCGAGCTGCGGAAGCAGGATGCGCTGTATATGATCTCCGAGGTCAACGTTGCCGAGGTCTCCGATATTACTATGGAAACGGTGAGCGGCTATTCGGTTGCGTTGGGTAACTTTGACGAGATGGAAAGCAAGATCAGATGGTATCGCGGTGTGGAGCCCATCCTGATTTCGGAGGGCTATTCCGCCGGCATCATCACGGTCTCCACGGGAGATTCAGCTTCCTTCCTTCCCGTAAACACACAAAACAATGCGGAAACGGAGCCGGAAGGCTGACGGTTTTATGAGTTTTTCGGCTGCCAGTTGTTTCCAAGTCGTAAAGAATTGCCCAAAATAGGTAAAAACCTGCATTCCGCATGGGGGATAGACCTTTTCAAGCATGACTTTTTGCGATATAATAAGGCGTGAACTGGAAGCGTATGCAGTTTGCATCCACACCTTTTTATCCTTTTGTCAGGAGGAAACGGAACTGTGAAAAGTATGGCGGCAGCCATTGAATTCGGCACTTCTAAAATCGTAACGCTGGTCGGCGAAGGCAATGGCGATGGCTCGGCTTCTCTGCTGGGCTTTGGCATCGTTCCCTATGACGGCTACTGTGACGGGCACTGGAATGCAGCCGATGAGGATCTGGAACAGGCGATTTTAAAGTCTGTTCGTGAGGCCGAGCTTTCCAGCGGTCGTGAGATCAAGGAGATTTATGTGGGCGTTCCGGGCGAGTTTGTACATCTGGAACGCAATCAGGTCTCGATGGATTTAGGTTCTACCCGCCGCATCACCATGGACGATGTCGATGATGTGATGAATATGGCGCTGGAATATACGCCCGCAAAGGAGGGCGTCATCATCCACAGGAGCCCCGCGTGGTTCACCGTGGACGAGAGACGCACCATGGAGCCTGCGGGACTGAAGGGGCAGAACATCTGCTGCGAGGCCTCCTTCATCATTGCCGACCCGGTATTCTTAGAGGATATGCAGGCGCGCATGGAGCAGCAGAACATCCACATCAACGGCTATTTAAGCCCCGCGCTGGGCGAGGCGCTCATGCTCATTCCGCCGGAGGAGCGCGACAAGGGCGCAATCTTGGTGGATGTCGGGTATCTTTCCACCGAGGTCATGACCGTGGAGGGCGATGCCGTTATTTCCCATAAGGTGCTGCCCATAGGCGGCGGCGACTTTGCCGCGGATCTGGCTGTGGAATTGCAGATCACCATGGACATGGCAGAGGAATTGAAGCGCAAGTATTCCTTCGGAATCGGGCAGGATAAACTGACGGTCAGCGATCCCGACGGAAAAGAGGTGCAGTTCGGCCGTGAAAACGTGCTGGCTGTCATCGAACCCAAGATGGAAGAACTGGGAGACATAATCAAATCGGTCATTGCGGAGAACGAGAGCCACTTAAGCCCGCGCTCCACCTTCTATCTGACCGGCGGCGGCCTTGCCCTGATGCGCGGCAGCCGCGAGACCTTATCTTCCGTCGCGGAGCACAATTTCCGCGCTCCGACACCCGCAGCGGTCAAGCTCAATTCGCCGATGTATTCTTCCGCTCTGGGTCTGCTGGAACTGGTTTATGAATCGGTCAGCTCCATGGAGACCGGCAAGGGCGAGGGCGATTCCAAATTAGGCGGCTTCTTCAAGGCTTTCTTTACCAAGTAATTTTTATATCTTGAACTGATTGACGTTTCAACGATAAAGGGGGATTATCAGTGCTGGAATTTGAACAGGAAATGGCTCCCGGCGCGAGCATCAAGGTCGTAGGCTGCGGCGGCGCAGGCAACAATGCCGTCAATCGTATGGTGGAATACGGTCTGCGCGGTGTGGAATTTGTCGCCATCAACACAGACCGTCAGGCCTTGGCCAGCTCCAAGGCGGAAAACAAGATTCAGATCGGCGCAAAGCTGACCCGTGGCCTCGGCGCGGGCGCAAAGCCCGAGATTGGCAAGGCTGCTGCGGACGAGAGCAAGGATGAGATTTCCAAGATGCTCGAGGGCAGCGATCTTGTGTTCATCACCGCCGGTATGGGCGGCGGCACCGGCACCGGTGCGGCTCCCATTGTGGCGCAGATCGCCCGCGAAATGGGAATTTTGACCATCGGCGTTGTCACCAAGCCCTTCCTCTTTGAAGGCCGCCAGCGTATGCTCAATGCCGAAAAGGGCATTATGGAATTGAAGGCGCAGGTGGATACCCTTGTGGTCATCCCCAACGACAAGCTGTTGCAGATCGTGGGCAAGAACACCTCCCTGCCCGATGCCTTCCGCATGGCGGATGACGTGCTGCGCCAGGGCATCCAGGGCATTTCCGACCTGATTGCCGTGCCCGCGCTCATCAACCTGGACTTTGCCGATGTGAAGACCATCATGCAGTCCCGCGGCATGGCACACATGGGCATCGGCCTTGGCAAGGGCGAAAACCGCATGGTCGAAGCCGCCAAGCAGGCCATCTCCTCTCCGCTGCTGGAAACCTCCATCGACGGCGCAAAGGCCGTGCTGATCAACATCACCGGCGGCAACTCCATCGGCATTCTGGAAGTCAATGAAGCCGCTTCTCTCATCGCTCAGGCTGCGGACGCCGAGGCCAACATCATCTTCGGTGCCGGCATCGACGAGACCTACGACGACGAAGTGCGCATCACCGTCATCGCCACCGGCTTTGAGGGCGCTGACTATAAGGTTCCACAGAGCAAGCCCGTTGCTGCGGAAAAGCCCCAGCAGGCTGCCCGCCCCGTGACCGCCCGCGAGGACGGTGTTTCCGAGCGCATTCCCACCTGGGTGCGTGAGGAGCGCGGCCAGGCCGTCCGCCCCGTCCGCCCCGCCCGTGAGGAAGCCCCCGTCGAGGAAGCTCCCGTTGAGGAATCCCCCATCGAGGAGGACGATTACGAGCCCGAGACCCAGCCCGTCTATGAGGAACAGCCGGTTGCACCGCAGCCCGTTCGTCCCATGCGCGGTCAGCGTGTCTTCGGTGAGGACAGCGACATCCCCGAGGCGCCCGCACAGGCCGCCCGCCGGTCTTACAGCACCGATGTGCCCTCCTTCTTACGTCGCAACAAGAAATAATTTCGCACCGGAACTTTCTTTCAGAGAGTTCCGGTGTTTCGCTCCCTTCATAGCATATAAATGCCCCCTTGCGGAACAATTCCGTAAGGGGGCGTTTTGTGTATTCGGATTAGGGGTTAGTCTTCGTGAACGGTCACTTCGATGTAGCCGCCCTTGGTCTGGCCGCCGGGGACGGTTTGCAGGCAGGCGTCGGGGCAGCCCGCGTTGTGCAGGTTGATGTAGTCGGTGGCGTTGGTCTGGTTTTCCAGGCAGAAGCCGGGCAGCATGGGCGGGGTGAAAACCACCATGTTCTGAAAGTCGTCGCTGGCGCGGAGAGCCAAAGTCAGCCCTAACTTTTCATAGTGGACAAGCGCCTGCTTCTTTTCGGATAGGCCGTGATACACGGTGTCTAAGAAATAGGAAGCGACGGTGTGCTTGGAATAGGCAAAGTCCTTAGAGAGCAGCCCGGACAAGCCCTTCTTTTCCTCGGCGGGGCGCAGGTCAAAGTCGCCCTCGGCGGGGAGCAATTTCCCGGAGGGGAAGCACTTTTCCGCCTCATAGTAGGAGTCCACGGGCACGGTGATGGTGATGTCCTCGCCGCCCTCGAACTTGTTGAAGTAGGGGTGGATGGCGATGCCGTAGGGCAGGGTCTCCATGCCGTCGTTGGTCACCTTGTAGTCCAGCCGCAGCTTGCCCTCGGAGAGGGTGTAGGTCAGACGCAATGTGCAGGGGAAGGGATAGGAGGCGAAATACTCCTTGTCGGGGGTGATGGAGGCCACGCCGGTGCACCAGGCGGAATTTTCGGTCACGCCGTAGGAGTAGGCGAAGGGCTCGTCGATCATCAGCCCGTGAATGATGCGCTCCTGCCCGTTCTTTGCGATCACGCAATCATGGCCGCCGAAGGAATAGCGGGCGTCCTTGGTGCGGTTGGGGAAGGGGAACAGTACCGGGATGCCGTTGGCCGCAGAGCCCTCAAAGGGGGTGGCGGTGGGCATGAGCATCTGGCGGTTGTTGTAAATGACGGAGAAGACCTTGAAGCCCGACGCCGGCGCAATCTGTACGGAGGCCTTATCGCTCTCCAATGTCACCACGGCACCGCCGCGCAGCTTCTGTTCATAAGCCTTAACGTTTTTCATAATCAAACACTCCTTTGCAAGCGGTTTTTGCTGCTTAAAGCATAGCAGAAATCAAGACGGCTTGCAATGCTAAATATTTGCGGGGCATCCTTTTTGTTCCGAATCGCGGTATCTGACAGCAAAAGATGATAACACGGCTTGTACTTTTGTTAGCGGGGTGTTATACTTTATAGCATAAAAATGTGCGATTTCGCACGGACAGGAGCAACAAAATGAAACTGCGTAACGATAAGGTTCTGGTTATCGGCGGATCCTCCGGCATCGGGCAGGGCGTTGCGGCGCGTCTTTTGCAGGCGGGAGCCATCGTCACCATCGCCGGCAGAAGCGAGGACAGGCTCGCCAAGGCCAAACAGGAGCTGGGCGGAGTAAACGTCTACACCGTCGCCTACGATATTTCCGACTGCGACCACCATCTTGACCTCTTTGAGCAGGCCGAAAAGCTCATGGGGGGTCTAAACGCCTTCGTCAACGCCGCAGCCATCGGCGGCGCAACCCTGACCGGACGCGGCTATGAGCCCTGGGACATCACCCCTGCCGAATGGGACATCATGAACAACACCAACTATAAGGCTGCCTATTTCCTCATGCGCAACGAGATCGAGTTTATGCGCGGCAAGGGCATCCGCGGCAATATCCTCAATTTCTCCTCCAATGCCGCCATTCAGGACATCATCGGCTCCTACGGCGCGGCGAAAATGTGCATCCGCGAGTGGACGCACTCCTTCGGCAAGCAGTACGGGCATGACGGCATCATCATCAACGGCATCGCTCCCGGTGCGACCTTCACGCCCATGATCGCCGACTACGCCTTCACCATCGACCAGCCCTACCCCCGCCACGCCATCGAGCGCTTCATCCGCGTGGAGGAAATCGCCGAGCTGGCCTTCTACCTGATGAGCGACTACGGCGAGATCATCTGCGGCGAGACCGTTGTGGCCGACGGCGGCGACAACAATGTCTCCGATTTGCCGGTTTACAAAAAGTGAAATATCCCTTCGGGATGTGAATATTCCGCACCGAAATTCCCCTTCGGGAAATTCCGGTGTTCCGGGCGGCTTATTCTTGAAAACAGTCCACAGGACTGTTTTGCTGCGAAATGCTCGTCCTCCAGTCGCTTCGCTCCCTCCATAGCGCACCGTAATTCCCCTTCGGGAAATCCCGGTGTTTCGGACGGCTAATTCTTGAAAACAGTCCACAGGACTGTTTTACTGCGAAACGCTCGTCCTCCAGTCGCTTCGCTCCCTCCAAAGTGCCAAAAAGCCCGGCATAACGCCGAGCTTCTGTGCCTCAAAGAATTGCATTCTAAAAAAGAAATGCAACTCCTGTTCCTCTTTGATTTGCTGTCTGACGGTCTCCAAAAACGGAAACAAGCGAAATTGTACGGCAGACTAAAAGCCAACTTCGTTTTTAGTATCTTCCGGTGCAGTTTGCAGGTCTGCAAATCGCTCGGCTTTCTCATCCTTCAAACCCATAAAGGCCAACTCTGCCTCATAATACTTACCAAACACACGGTTGAAGTAATCAATATCCATCACAACCAGCCGCCCATAGCCGTTTTTCGTAACGAAGACGGGACCATTTTCTTCCGCACAGATACGTTCCAGCTCCACCGTGTTTTTCAGGTCTCGCATGGGTATAATTTTCATTTCTACACCCCTTTTCTCAATGGCTATATTTTACCACATATTCAGCCACAATTCAACCCTATATTCTGTCCAAGGAGCAAAATCATGAACCATCAAGGCACAAAACGCATCGAAACCCCGCGCCTCACCCTGCGCCCCTTTGCAGAAGGCGACGCGGAGGCCGCGTACAAGAACTGGTGCTCTGACCCGGAGGTCACCAAATACCTCTCGTGGCCGACCCACACAGACATTTCCATAACCAGAGAAATCAGAAAGGAATGGATGTCCCACTATGTCGAGCCGAACTTCTACCAGTGGGCAATCGTGCCCAAGGATTTAGGGCAGCCCATCGGGACGATTTCCGTGGTTCGCATCGACGAGGACATAAGCGAATTGGAGATCGGCTACTGCATCGGCAAAAAATGGTGGGGCAAGGGCATTATGACCGAGGCCTTCTCCGCGCTGCTCCCCTTCCTCTTTGGTGAGGTCGGCGCGAACCGCATCACCGCCCGGCATGACCCCAACAACCCCGGCTCCGGCAAGGTCATGCAGAAGGTCGGTCTGCGCTACGAAGGCACCCTGCGCAAGGCTGACCGCAACAATCAGGGCATCGTGGACGTGAGCATCTATGGGCTGCTGAAAGAGGATTTTGAACATTCGGCGCATCCCGAAGGCTGACCTACGAACACACGAAAAAAGAGGAAACAAAATGAACTATCAGGACATCAACATCCAAACCATCGAAGGCTGGATTGCCGACGGCTGGGAATGGGGCAAGCCCGTTGACCACGAAACCTGCGTAAAGGCGAAAAACGGCGACTGGGACGTGGTGCTCACTCCCACAAAGCCCGTGCCGCACGAATGGTTCGGCGACATTAAGGGCAAGAAAATCCTCGGTCTGGCCTCGGGCGGCGGGCAGCGAATGCCCATTTTAACCGCCGCGGGCGCAGTATGCACCGTGCTTGACTACTCGCAAAAGCAGCTGGATTCCGACCTCATGGTCGCCCGGCGCGAGGGTCTGTCCATCGAGGCCATCCGCGGTGACATGACCAAGCCTCTGCCCTTTGCGGACGGCACCTTCGACCTTATCTTCCACCCGGTTTCCAACGTCTATGTGGAAAAAATAGAACCCATCTGGCGCGAATGCTTCCGGGTGCTGAAAAACGGCGGCATTCTGCTTGCGGGCATCGACAACGGCTTCAATTTCATCTTTGACGAGGAAGAACAGCACATTCTGTTCACGCTGCCCTTCAATCCCCTCAAAAACCCCGACCAGATGAAATGGTCGCAGGAGACCGACTCCGGCGTGCAGTTCTCCCACACCATCGAAGAACAGCTCGGCGGCCAGCTCAAGGCGGGCTTCATCCTGACGGACATTTTCGGCGACACCAACGGCTGCGGCAACCTGCACGAGCACGGGGTCGAATCCTTCTATGCGACAAGGAGTATAAAACCATGAGTCATACAAAGCATCACACAAGCCACAAAAAGCAGAATAAAAGGAAAAAAATCAGAAGATATATCCTGCTCATCTCCGTTGTCCTGCTTCTGGCGGCCTATCTCGTCCTGCCGGGCTTCCTGCCCCTGTCCGCCATCTTTGTGGAGGATTACTCCGTCTCCGACGACGGCAGCGCCATCACCCTGACTGTTGCCAATGCCTCCTCCATGGGCTTCGTCCGCACCCTCCACGCCAAGGAGGACAGTGGCACGCTGAACCTGACCCCGATTGCGGCCTTCGGCTCGATCAACGGCAGAATCCTCGCCTGCAACACCTTCACATTCCCCCTCTCCGAGGACACCACGATCATCGCCTTTTACAGAGGCAAGGATTGCTTCGAGACCACGCTCCTTCAAGACGAGACCGGCGCGTGGGTGCGCAAGCAGGCGCCGCAGCTTGAATAAACGCACAAATCCGGGTATAATATGGAAAGAAAGGGGGCTGAACCATGCCCGTTCTGACCTTTTCGGAGATTGAAGCCATCGTAAAGCCTCTCCTGCGCCGCTACAATGCGGAATCGGCCATCCTGTTCGGCTCCTACGCCCGCGGCGAGGCCACAAAGGATTCCGACATTGACTTAATCGTCATCGGCGGCGAGCACTTTCTCCCCCGCAACATTTTCGCCCCGGGGAAGACCTGCGCACCCGCACCGGCCGCAACGCGGACGTGTTTGGGAATCCGTCTCCCGCGTTCAAGCAAACCCATCCCAAGGGCGGGAGGGTGCTCGTAAGCCAGTAATGCAAAGGCATTAACGAATTACGGCATCTGTCAAACAGGACAGGGTAAACGAACACACGGCTTTCCAACATTTTTTGGAGGCCGTGTGTTGTCTTTTCTCAGATAGAATCCTGCGCTTTGAAAAAGTTACAGATCACGTCTTGAACAAGGGCAAAAATTCGATTATAATGGGCGTACACACAATGCGGTGAACGAACAAACACTATTTTGTGAGGGTGAAAGAATATGAAAAAGGGCTTTTGTTTGATTATGGCGGCGGTGCTCGCTATGATGGCACTTCCCGGGTGTGCAAAGAAAACTTCCGAAAAAGCAGAGCTCCCGCAGACAATAACTCAAGATGACTGGTCAGATGCCAAGCAGTTTGTTGAACTGTCAACGGGTATCAAAATAGCTTATGTGGAAATGGGTGACCCCAATGGAGAGGTCATTATTCTTCAGCATGGCATGACGGATAATTCCCGTTCCTGGAGCCTTGCCGCACCGTATTTTGCGGAAGCCGGGTATCATGTATATCTTCCCGACTTAAGGGGCATGGGCAAAAGTGATGCGCCGGACGGATACTACACACCCATCACCTATGCGACAGATATGAAAGCGTTCTTTGATGCAATGAACATAGAGAAGGCGATCCTTGTCGGCCATTCATTGGGAAGCTATACCGTTCAGTGTTTCTCCATCATGTTCCCGGAAAGATGCAATAAAATTGTTTTGGTCAGTTCACTTCCGATGGAAAACTATCAGATCACAACACTGCTACCTGCGTATCAGAAGTATATAGAGCCGCTTGCAGAAGACGGCCACCCATCGGATGCGTTTATGGATAAATGGTATGCAACTCAATCACATGAAGAAGAATTCACTGACGTATTTGATACTTTCCTATCAAATATGAAAAAAGAAGCACAGGTCTTATCTAAAAAGGCATGGAAGAATATTATGCTCGGTATGATTGCCGTTGATATGACAGAGCTGTATTCGCAAATTGATCACAGCATTCCGGTTTTGGTTCTGCACGGTGATAACGACACTATGGCGCTTACGCAGTATCAGGAAGAACTGCTTGAAATATTTGCCGTGGATGAGAACAGCTATGTAAACTACGAGGGTATCGGCCATAATATCCAGTTTGAGACGCCGAGACGGTGCGCAACCGATATTCTGACATGGCTTGAAACCGGCTCCCTGCCGAAATAGCGGTATTATCCCCCTTATGGAATGTACCGAAGAATCCGTTTGTCTCCTATCATCCAATATAAAAAAGGAAGTCTGACACGCAGGCTTCCTTTTCTTTTATGGCTTATCATTTATAGCTTATCGTTGGTGTAGAGCACCCAGCCCTCGGTCACAGGGAGGAAATGCCGCTTGCAGGCGGGGCCGAACCAGCCGTCAAAGTCCTCATCCCCCGCGCCGTTTGCGGCAAGAATGTCGGAAACAGCCTGCGCCATCTCGTCAATGTAGCCCGTCGGCATGGCATAAGTGTTGTGCCCGTTGCGCAGCTCGGTGATCTTTCCCTTCCACGCATCCAGCGCGCGCAGGGAATCCAAATAGGTCGCAAGCTTTGTGGATTCGTCCAGCTGCATCCATTCCTGCCCGTTGATTGCGTCCCCGGAGAACAGGATGCCCGTTTTGTCGTCCCACAGCGCAATGGAGCCCGGCGTGTGCCCCGCAACGAGGAGCACCGTGAGCGTTCTGCCGCCTAAGTCAATGACCTCGCCCTCGGAAATGGGATTGAGCTTGCAGGGCTTGCCGCTCATGTAGAAGTCGTAATCCTCTTTGGTCGCGCCGAACCGCGCCGCGTCCTCCATGGTGGTCTTCGCCTTCATGGCAAAATGCTCATCGTGCAGTTCCACATCGGCGGGGTGAATGTAGGCTTCCTCAAAAAATACGTTGCCGAAAATGTGGTCACAGTGCCCGTGGGTGTTGATGACCACCAGCGGCAGGTTCGTCACCTCCCGCACCACGTCATGCAGGTTTTCCATGCCGTTCACCGTGTCAATGACGGCGGCCTTCTTCTCGCCGCACACCACATAGCACACGGAATTCCCCGCATCGTCAATGCAGGTGACGCCGTTTCCCAGATCGTAAAGTACTGCTCTGCGCTTCATACATTTTCCTCCTTATTTCAGGCTTTCTCGGAAGCGGGTTTGGGAGGAACCATGCTTTCGACCCGAAAGCGTGGTTCCTCCCAATCGTTCTTTAATTATAAAGCATGAACCAATCTCTGCAGCTGGTCAGCGACCTCCGCCGTGCAGCCAAGGCAAGGCAGGCCTTTCGGCTCCACTTGGAAGAAGTCGTGCACGATGGACAGCGCAATTAAGTACGACCCGTTGTAGGACGCATGGTGATTGTCCTCCGCATACAGCTCGATGTCGGATAAGAACTGCTTCGCCCGCTGGAAGGCCGCGCCCGCCCGCGCCACGGGGAGATTCAGATAATTCCCGATGGCGGTGACAACGCTTTCCAGCATATCCTGTGGCGGATTGTTCTTGGCGTCGGCAAAGTTCATGGTAAGGCCGCACTTGGCTCCCGCTTCGTCGCACCAGCCCTTTAAGGTCTGCACACATTCCAAATACTCTTTTGTCTCGGGAAATTCGGACGTGACCTCCTGCAGCACAACGAAATCGTACTTCCCGTACAGGATGTTGAACTTCGTCTGCTCGTTTGCAATGTGGCCTGACAGGTGCTCGCCGCCGCGGGTCAGCATCGTCACCTCAATGGGGCTTTCCGCCGCTTCCATGAGCTGCTGCACGATGCGGGGCATATCGTTATAGTAGGTGTGCGAATTTCCGATAAACAGTACGCGCATAATGCTGCTCCTTAGTGCTTGCGGTGGTTCTGCACGCCGTCCACAAGACCCTTCAGATAAGAGGTGAAGAAGGCCTCGCAGGTGTAATGGCCGCCCACCATGTCGATTAAGTGGTCGTTCATGATGGCACCGTCAAAGTCGGCATCGTCCAGTGCCTGAATCACGTCGGTCAGGTTGTAGTACCCGGCATCGGGGAAGGTCTCGTTGAAGCCGCCCGGCGCGGACAGGGGCGCGGTGACGTTGCGGACATGGAGCTTAAAGAGCTTCTTGCGCTCGGTGAGCCACTTGATGAACTCCACGGGGGTGCAGCCCATCAAATCGCCGCCCTCCAGCCAGCAGCCCACGCACAGGCACACGCCGATGTTGGGGGAATCCGCGATCTCCAGCGCCTTTTTGTAGCCCTCAAAGTTGCCGAAAATGCAGCGGGGCACACCGGCCATGGTGTAAACCGGCGGGTCGTCGGGATGGATGCCGATGTAAACCCCGGCAGCTTCCGCCACGGGCTTTACCTTCTTGATGAAGTATTCGTAGTTTGCCCACAGCTCGTCCTCGCCGAAGATTCTGCCGTGCGACAGCGGCCACTCAAAGTCGCCGAAGGCGATGGACTTGTTGGGCGCATCCAGATCAAGACCGCCGGCGGTTGCGCCGCCGCGAACCTCTCTGCGGATGTTGCCGCGCCAAATGCCGTTGCCCATGTGGGCGTAGGTGGCGTAGTGGATGCCCGCCGCGCCCAAGTCGGTGATGTACTGGCAGTAGCGGTCGATCATCTTGTCGCGGTTTTCAAGCCCTAAGGTAACATCGGGCATATTGTGGAGCTGGTAGTTTTCCAGACGGTAGATTTTCAGCCCGCGCTCGGCCAGTTCGTCCCGCAGACGCTTATACATGGCGGCGTTCTGCTCGGGAACCTGACGGGTGGCCAGCATGACCCACTCCACGCCCATCTGTTTCAGGAACGCAATGCCCTGCTCGTCAAAGACCAGCTTGCCCTTCTCGTCGAGGGTCACAACGCCCTCCATCTTGGTGCCGACCTGAATGCCCGGCTTCTCGTTGAAATACCCGGGGATCGTTTTCATCGGGATAGACATACTTGTTTTTCCTCCTTTAAGGATTGATTTGCTTACTATTATACAGGATTTTGATTCCGTTTACAAGACTAAGGCAACACCGCACAAATGAGGTGGTGCAGTGACGAATGAATTTTTCGTCAGATGCGATTGCAGAAAGCGAAGGTTTACTGGAGGTAAATCGAGATTTCTGCAA
>DCHO01000057.1 GCA_002315655.1 Christensenella sp. UBA1750 | reverse complement strand
GTGGAGTTCATCCGTCCTCTGCCCGATCATACGCTTCAAATGCGCGTGTGGGAGCGCGGCAGCGGTGAGACCTTCGCCTGCGGCACGGGTGCCTCCGCCTCCGTCGTGGCGGCCATTCTCAAAGGTGTCATCAAACAGCACGAGACCACTGTGCACCTGCGCGGCGGAGATTTGCTCATCGACTGGAATGAGGACGGACACGTCTACATGACCGGCGAGGCGGCTTTCATCTGCGAAGGAAACTGGTACGAATAACAAAGGTAGGAACCCATCGGAATGATCGGGTTCCTTTTCTGTTATAAGAAAAGATATAGATGGGTTGACTTTCGGCGGGTTCGTTTGTTATACTACAATCAATCATACAAAAAGGAGGACATCCCCATGAAAAGATTCATCGCGTTCATCCTCTGCCTTTTGCTGTGCTGCTTCTGCTTGCCTACCGCCTTTGCGGGAAACGTGACCATCACAAATGTCAACGAAGCCTTTGCGCTGGTGCGGGACACTGAGCTTATCGCTATCTACGACGCCACGCTCTATGAGGACGGCGTGAACGGCAGACAGGTCTATTATGTGGTCTGTAAGGGCTTGGATTTCTCCGAGTTCGACCCGAACGAGCCCAGAAGCTACGCCAATGCCATCCGCATCGGCCTGTCCGACGAGAGCAACACCTATGTGAAGGCGCTGGTCTCTGCCGTTACCGCCAACGTCCCCGAGGGAGCCGATGTGGTCTTTGTGGGGCACTCCATGGGCGGCATGGTCATAGAGCAGGCCATCGCCAACAAGACCATCAAGAAAAAGTACAATGTGCTCTATTCTCTGGCCATCGGTTCGCCCTTCATTCTGACCTCCTCGACCAAGGAAGGTAAGCTGCAGCGCATCGTGGATAAGCTCGACCCCATTTGCTTCCTCTCCATTCCGCTGCTGGCGAATCCCTATATGGGCGATGTCGCCATCGAATCCTCCGGTCTTGTGCCTCTGATTCACTTCCGTTCCTACGAATCGGGAACGTGCTGGAAGGCTTACGATGCCTTAGGACACAAAAACGGCAAGGCGAGAGTGGAACTCAACAAGCTCATATACGACTGATAAAGCAAAACCCTTGAGAATCGTTCAAATGGTTCTCAAGGGTTTTCTGTTTGAATTTAATCTTTTGTGAAGATGAATCCGTTTCGGTTGAAGGAAGTTGTGACGATGTAATTCTTGGATTGGATTTTGGACAGGATGGAGGAGAGAACGTATGCGTTGAGGGAATCTGCCTGATTGTCCTCGTTTATGTAATCGAAGATTACGCCGTTGTCGCGCACGATGAGACGCATCCTGTTGTCACTGAAGAACAGGGTAAGCTCTGTAAGCACGGCTTTTCCGGGATTCCTGTCACGGATGCGGGTGAGCAGCTCCTCCACAAGCAGCCCGGCTTTTGCATTCGTGAATTGCCTTTTATCCATTTCGTGCAGCACCTGATTGCGCAGAGAAACGATGGTATCATCCGTAACCGTTGAGTCAAAGGACAGAATTTCTTCTTCACTTTCAGGAAGATAAAGCGGGAAACCCTTTTTGCCAAAGCGCATACGCAGAATCAGAAGGAAGAGACCGAGACCTATGTATTCACCGATGGTGATGCCCCAGGCGATGCCGTCAAATCCGAACCGTTTCCCAAGGAGGATAGATAAAAGAGGTCCGAACAATTCGCATAAGAAGGCGGAAAGAATGCTCAAATACGGGTGCTCGATGGCAGTGTAGTTCATGTTTGCTACATACATCACCCCGTAAACGATGGAGCAGAGGGAGAGAATGCGGGAGGTTCTGATGCAGGCGGAAACGACATCCGGGGAAACGATGCCGTAGATCTTCGGAACAAGTGGAGCCAGGAAAAAGAAAAGGAGAAAGAGCCCAACCCCAACGAGACAGAGGGCTTTGAGTACATGACGAACGAGCAGACGGATTGCGTGGTTGTTTCTTTCTCCAAGGAAGCTGGAAAGCATCCCCTGCGCGGAATCGGCTACCGCACCGTACAATTCAAAAATGGCGAAAACGAAATTGACAATGGAATAGGCGGGAATAAAGGCAAGTCCGCAGAAAACAAGCACCGCTTTATTGAGAATGAAGTCCAGCAGCGTGACAAACAGAGAGCGGGAGCAGTAATTCAGGCTCAGAATTATAGATTGTTTGATGTCAGCCCAGCGGAAATGGAAGGAAAAGCGGATTGTGTTTGACTTTTTGAATAAGTGGCTGTAATACACAAGAACACAGATAAAAGTGGCGATGGCCGTTGCCATGGCCAATCCGCCGACGCCGAAGGGCTTGGAAAGAACAATGGAAAGAATCACGTTGATGACAACCTGAGAAATGGTGGCGCAGGCCATGATTTTCCCATCGCCGTCAGATGTGACAAAGCAGGAAATGTTTGCAAAGAGCGGAACCGAGAGAGCAATGGCGATCGTCCAGTTATAATAGGAGGAAGCGCTGGCGTAAATGTCGCCCGTGCACTCAAAGAAAACAAGAAACGGTTCTTTGATTGCAAACAGTGCGAGGGCAACCACGAAGGAGGTTGCGGTTGTGATTACCAACGACTGTCCGGCAATGTCGCTGGCGTGCTTGCGGTCAAACTGGCCGACGGCCTGGGCGAACAGAACGGAAAAGCCGGGACAAATTGCATAGGAAAAAAAGCTGATGATGCCGATCAGCGGATTGATAATCGCCACGGCGGCAAGCATTTCCTCGCCGAACAGAAGCCCGGAAATCAAAGAATCCAGCATCAGATTGAGGGAATACCCAAACCAGCCGATGAGGGAATACACCAGCATGGAGTTATATTTTTTCCCGATGAACGTTCCTCGCCTGAACATATTGTAAACCTCACTTATCGGTTATGTGTGCATTATTTTTCACAGTATAGCATAGAAATTGTGATTTGTAAATTATGAAAAGAAAGA
>DCHO01000043.1:1413-2519 GCA_002315655.1 Christensenella sp. UBA1750 | reverse complement strand
GATTTGTAAATTATGAAAAGAAAGAGTTCTGCGGTTGATTTTTCAAACGTTCGCATAATGTGTAAATGTATAATGTTCGGAAATACGGGGGATTTTGCACGATTGCACAAAATATCCGTGAACACTTAACGAAAAAACCGAACATAAATCTATTTACATTGCTATATGTTCATGATATACTCAAAACCGTGATGGGAACAGAGATGGTTCCTATAGGATTTGAAACAGAGGATAATTCAATCGACAAATAAAAATCATTCTGCATCATTGTGGAGGAGAACATGAAAAAGATCGGCATCATCATGGGCAGCGACAGCGACCTGCCTACCGTACAGAAGGCCATTGACCAGTTGAAAGCGCTGGACATTCCTTTCGAGGCGCACGTTTATTCCGCACACAGAACGCCCGTGGAGGCTGCCGCTTTTGCCAAGTCCGCCCGTGACAACGGCTTTGGCGCGTTGATCGCCGCCGCCGGCATGGCTGCGCATCTGGCCGGTGTCATTGCCGCCAACACCACCCTGCCCGTCATCGGCATCCCCTGTGCTTCCTCTTACCTGGACGGCATGGACGCGCTGCTGGCCACCGTGCAGATGCCTACGGGCATTCCCGTTGCCACCGTCGCCATCAACGGCGCGGCAAACGCTGCCCTGCTCGCCGCGCAGATTTTGGCGGTGGAGGATAAGGAACTGGCGGACAAGCTCAATGCCAAGCGCATTGCGGATGCGAAAAAGGTTCTTGCCAAAGATGCGGCTTTACAGGAAACCCTGAACAAGTAATGTAACCATTTCCCATAACGACAAGAAAAAGGAGAACAGTATCATGGAAAACAATCTCGTTTACGTCGGTAAGACCAAGAATGTGTACGCCCTTCCCAACGGCAACTACCTGCTCAAATTCAAGGATGACGTGACCGGCAAGGACGGCAAGTTCGATCCCGGCGAGAACTCCGTTGGGCTGACCATCGACGGCGTGGGCGATGTGAACCTGCGTATGTCCATCTACTACTTCGAGAAGATCAATGCCTGCGGCATCTACACCCACTATGTTTCCGCGAACCTTTCCGACACAACCATGGAGGTCAAGCCCGCCAAGCCCTTCGGCAAGGG
>DCHO01000043.1:0-1388 GCA_002315655.1 Christensenella sp. UBA1750 | reverse complement strand
TGGAGGTTATCTGCCGCAAGAAGGCCGTGGGTTCCTTCTTCCGCCGCTATTCCGACTATATCGAGGAAGGCGCAGACCTGCCCTCCTATGTGGAGACCACCTTCAAGAACGATGCCAAGGGCGATCCGCTTGTCACCAAGGACGGCCTGATTGATTTGGGCGTGATGACCGCCAAACAGTATGACGACATTAAAGAGATGACCCAGAAGATCACCGCGATTGTTGCGGACGATCTTGCCCAAAAGGGTCTGGTGCTCTACGACATCAAGTTCGAGTTCGGCTACGATGCGGAAGGCAAGGTTATGCTGATTGACGAGATCGCCTCCGGCAATATGCGCGTTTACAAGGACGGGCAGTACATCGAGCCCATGACCCTCTCCGAGCTTTTCTTCAAGAACTAACGATTAAAGGAGAACCGATATGGGAGGCTTCTTTGGCATTGCGTCCAAGACCGACTGTATGCCGGATGTGTTCTTCGGCGTTGACTATCATTCACACTTGGGAACGTCCCGGGGCGGGCTTGCGGCCTTTGCCCCGGGCATCGGTTTACAGAGAATCATTCACAATATCGAAAACGCGCCCTTCCGCACCAAGTTTGAGCGCGTCTTTGACGAGATGGAGGGCACCTCGGCCATCGGCTGCATTTCGGATTCCGACCCGCAGCCGCTGCTGGTACGCTCCAATTTGGGCACTTATGCCATCTGCATGATCGGTGTGATCAACAATGCCGATCAGCTCATCGACCAGTATCTGTCCTTCTCCGGCGGACATTTTGACGCCATGACAGGCGGTAAGGTCAACAATGTGGAGCTGTTGGCCGCGCTGGTGGATCAGAAGAGCGACTTTGTGGACGGCATCCGCTTTGCGCAGAAGTCCATCGAAGGCTCCGCATCCATCCTGATTCTGAAGGAGGACGGTTCCATTTTGGCGGCAAGAGACCGCCTGGGCAGAACACCTGTTGCCATAGGACGGAGCGAGAACGGCTATGCGGTGTCCTTTGAATCCTTTGCCTATGAGAAACTGGACTATGAACACGTCCGCGAGCTTGGCCCCGGCGAAATTGTGGAGCTGACCCCGGACAGCATGACCGTGCTTTCCGAGCCCCTCAAAAAGAAGCGCGTCTGTTCCTTCCTCTGGACGTATTACGGCTATCCGACCTCCAATTATGAGGGCATCAACGTGGAAGCCATGCGCTATCGCAACGGTGAATCCATGACGGAGACCGACTATCTGACCCTGAGAGATCGGATGTGCGAGATCGACTATGTGGGCGGCGTTCCCGATTCCGGCACGCCCCATGCCATCGGCTTTGCCAATAAAAGCGGCCGTCCCTTTGCAAGAGCATTTATCAAATACACGCCCACCTGGTCGCGCTCCTTCATGCCCAC
>DCHO01000023.1 GCA_002315655.1 Christensenella sp. UBA1750 | reverse complement strand
ATGGCCTTTTTGACGATGGCCTGGGTGTCCGGCACGCTCATCAGCTTGGATTTGGCGCACTTGGCGGTCACATAGACCTGCGCGTTCTTGGGGAGAATTTCCTCCCAGTGCAGTGCCTTGGTCTGCTCGAACAGCTCGTCAAAGCTCATGGCCGTAAAGCGTCCGAAATAGAGCAGCACGCGGTCGGCGGTGCGCAGCCAAAGGTTCGCCTTGAAGGCGTCCGTCAGCGTACCGTCAAAGGTCGCGCCGCCGTGGAAGCCCTTGGCATCCTCAAAGCCCAGACGTTTGAGCTCGCCTGCGACAATGCCTTCCAGACCGAAGGCCGCCGTTGCACCGAAATGATAGGTCTTGTCCATAAATGTCTCTTTCTGTCGGTTGTTTGTGGAAAGGGGGGAAGTACGGTTCTTTTGCTGATCCCCCGCTCCCCTTCGGGTCGGGGGGATCGCCGGGTTCCTCGACGGAACCCGAGGAAGGTACGGCGGAGAAAGTGCTCCTGTTTTGCAAATGTGGGAAAGGGGAGTGCGGTTTTTGAGCTGATCCCCGCAAGGGGGATCGCTGGGTTTCTCGACGAAACCCGGGGAAGGAACGGGCAGCAGCGGCGCATTTCGTTCCTGTTGGATAACAGCAGAAGACAGGCCGGGCGCGACACACAATACTTGAATGAATACGAAACGCATTGTCGCGCCCACCCGCGCCGCTTGCGGCGCGGCGTTCCCTGGCTCCTCCGTTTGCGGGGGAGCTGGCAATATGTGAGGCTTGCCTCACATATTGACTGAGGGAGTCTTGGAGCCCGTCGAGGGCTCCCGCAGCCTGTGTCTCACCCCCCTTGTGGGGTGGGGCACAGGTTAGCGCCCGTACTTATTGCTGTATCTCGCTGATTTAGCCCAGTTCTTTCATGCTCTCATAATCGGGGTCGCCGTCAAAGCTCCGTTCGCTTTCGATATCGCCGCCCAGTGCGCGGACGGCGTTGGCAATCTCGATGTAATCCAGATAGGAAATGTCGGGGGCATTTAAGGCTTCCATCATGCGGGGCAGCGCGTCGTCGTCCCCGAACTTGGCAATGTAGGAGGCGATGAGGGCGGTGTGCTCGGAAACATCCATGAGCTCCAGCAGCAGCGGCAGCACCCGCTTTTCGGAAGGATAGTCGCACAGAATGTCGATAATGGCTTCCTTTGCGCCGATTTCCGCGGTGGCATAGGCCGCAAGCAGCGGCTCGATGACCTTTTCGCCCATGTTTCGCAGGGAATCCGCCGCATTTTCGCACAGTTCGTCATAGATTCTGCCGCCGGAGAGCCAGCCGATATACAGCTCCATGGGCTTGTCGGAATCCATCTCGCGCAAAAGCCCTATGGCGGTCATGCGCACCTCTTCGGAGGCGTTTTCCCGGGCAGCGATTTCCAGCAGGCAGTTTTCGCTCTCCTCGCCCAGCGCGGTGATGCGCTCCATGAGCTGATCGGGCACAGGCACATCCTTTTTCACATAGTCGCACAGCCATTTGGTCAGGAAGTGCGCATCGTCAAACTGGTCAAAGTAGTTCCCCGGAGTCTTGCCGGAGAGCCAGTCGCAGGGCTCGTTGAGCCAGCGCAGATAGACCTCGGGAATGTCGGCCTCCATCTCGTCCATGTTCTTGTATTTGCCTAAGTTCTGCTTCGTCCAGTCCTTGACGTAGCTCTCAAAATGCTTGTCAAAATTGACGCAGTTCATGAATCTGTCTCCTTTTCGTTCTGTTCCGCCTGGGCTTTTTCAAGTGCTTCCAGCAGCTTGTTCCTTCGGATGTCCAGCATCCTTACGGTCGCGCCGCAGTCCTTGGCCAGCTCGCGCCAGTCAGGGGCAATGCCCCTTTCTTCCAGACACAGCCCTTCCAGCGCGGCGATCCACGCCTCCGGGCGGGTCAGTTTGGGATAATGTCCGTTCAGGGACAGAAGGTAGGCCACCCAAAGTCCTGTCACCTGCTCCACGGCGATCTCCGCATTGTCGGGGAAATGCACCGTCATGTGCTCGCACGCATCATGAAGCAGTTGCAGATAGCTCTCCGGCGGCATTTTTTCGTTCATCTCGATGCGCTTGGCCTTCATCTGGGTCAGCTTGCCGTCATTTAAGCAATAAAAGGGTTCGTCTGCGCCCATGTCCTGCAGGGTTTCCAGCACGGCGCGCTTGATGAGCGAATTGTGCGTGGGGGAAAGCAGTAGTTCCCTGAGCAGCCGTTCCGCCACGCTTCCGCCCACAAAGCCCAGCAGCATCACCGTTTCTCCCAAGTGCTTATCGTCGCCGTAAAGCGCGGCGCGCACCTGCGCATAAACGTCCTTTTTTTGCAGCGCGGCGCGAATGTCCTCCACGGATTCCTTCCGCAGCTTATCTAATGTGTGCGCCATTTTCCTGTCCTGCTCCCGGGAAAACTCAAAGGAGTAGGAAAGCCGATGCGGCACTTCCTCGCCCGCCTCCGCCGCCTTGCAGAGCTTCATGGCATCCTCCGCCATGATGTGTGCGGGTTCTGTGAGCAGCAGAATTTCAAAGGTACGGTGGGCGGGAACGAACTCTCCCGCATTGTATTGGTTCACGCCCTGCAGCCACAGCATCGACGGGTCGTAGGGGCAGAGCAGCATGATTTTCGCCAGCGCGAGACGCAGTTCCTCGTCCATTTTGAGGTCGGCCAGCGCGAGGCAGTATTTGTATAGATCGTCCAGTTCCTCGATGAGATTGAGCCGCAGGGACGCCAGATGTGCTTTCGCTTCCTCCTCATTGCCTTCATAGAGGCAGAACATGGAGGCGTTGCAGCGCCCGGAAACATCCAGCGGCGAATCCTTGAGTACGATATTTTCCTGAATCCAGGCGTTTTTCATGTCGCCGACACAGTAGTACGCCACCGCCAAATTGTTGCGGTCAAAGTTCATGCCGGGGTCGCGTTCCAATACCTTGGTCAAGCAGTCAATGGCGTGGTCGTAATCGCCCGCATCCAGCGCGGCCTTGCCGTCCATGGAAAGAAGGTCTAATTCTCTGTCCTCCGGGGTATCGTATTCGCATTGGGAGATAAAGACCATGGAATCGTTGGCCTGCTGCATATAGGTGCCGTTGTCGTCTGCCATCTGGTATGCGCGGATCATCACCTCGGCCTGATCGTAATCGCCCATGGCAAGATAGTTCGCACCCATGGCGTAGAGAATTTCCGGGGGCAGATCGGGCTTGTGGAAAATAAGCTGCAATTCCAGATTGCTCCGCTCATACAGCCCCATGCGGGCGTAAATGTCCGACAAGGCCAGTATGGTTTCCACATCGTTTCGGTCTTCCTCCTGCGCCCGGTGAATGTGCCGCAGCGCGGAAACGAAGTCCTTTTCTTCTATGGCCAATTTCGCACGGCGGCGGTAAAAATCCGCGTCGTGGCGAAAGGACAATACTTTTTGCTCGTTCAAACCCTTTGCCTCCAAAGTTCTTTTGCAGGGACAAAATGTCCCTTTATAAAGTATAGCATATTTCTCGATTCCATGCCACTGTTGCTGTTGGAAAGTCTTGTAAAAGGTGCAGAATTTTCCGTGAATCTTTGGTTGAGCAGTCGGGTAAGATAGGTGTGCACCGGGAAAAACGGTGCGGAAAGTGAGGATCTTTTTCATGCAGAACAAATCCAACGGTCATCAGTGCATCGGCTGTAAGGTGGAATCCTGCGCCTTCAACAACTGCGAAAACTGTACCTGCACCCTGTCCTCCATCGAGGTCAAGTCCTGCAAGGGCTGCGATTCCTGCAAGCCCGAGGACACCGCCTGCGCCAGCTTTAAGGCGAAAAACTAAACAGGTACGGGCGCTGACCAGAG
>DCHO01000075.1:6762-50062 GCA_002315655.1 Christensenella sp. UBA1750 | reverse complement strand
AATGAGAACGAGAGAACGGGAGAAATATGGAGACTTTGCTTCATTAGGTGCGAAGTACCATCTTCATTAGGGCAGCGCCCGACTACATGATTGCGAAGCAAACACTTAATTAAATATAACGCAGATCTATTAACCGCTATTAACCGCTGCGTTGATACTAATTAAATCATCTGTATTGCCATTGTGATGAAGTACACCGATGTGAAAGAGCTGTCCGACGAAACCATCCGGGAGTTCGTTGAGAAAATCCATTTGCACCAGTCAAAGCGCATTGACGGGTAGAAGGAACAGCGAATCCGTATCGTATGGAACTGCATAGGCGAGATCATACCGCCAGCCACCAAGAACATAGAAAAATCGGCATAGCCTATAAATACATACCATACGATGCTGTTTTTTGGGGATTGAAAATTCCTGATTTGCACCACCTAAGGCAAGTGCTTTTTTAAATGGAGTCGCCTCTGTCGAGGCTAATGAAAAATGAAAACGCTTCGCTAATGAAGAAATAAGAACGAAAGAACGGGAGAAAACGGTGACTTTTCTTCATTATGGAGTGCAGGGAAAGTCTTCATAAAGGCAACGCACGACTTCATTTTTGTGAAGCAAACGCTTCATTAACAATGCGCACCAATCAGTGCGCATTGACGGGTAAAAAGAACGGCGAATCTGTATCGTATAGAACTGCATAGGCGAGTTCATACCGCCAGCCAACAAGGACATAGAGAAGTCGCTTCTGATTAGGCTGTTGAAAAATGAAGTTGCTTCGCTGATGAAGGAATCAGAACGGGAGAAATGAGGCGACCTTGCTTCATTATGGAGCGCAGGGAAAGTCTTCATAAAGGCAGCGCCCGTCTTCATGTTTGTGAAGCAAACGCTTCATGAAGACTTCTCTGCTGCATTCTTTAATAACCTTAAAAAGGAATATAAGTAAAAAAGAATTTGCCGCCGAAGTTCTACCCGATGATTGTTGCATCGGAAGATTTGTTTTGACCGAAAAAAGTTTTCCTGTGCTGTCGAACGCTTGCTTTGCTTCCGTATTATTAGTATAATAAAAAGAGATTATCCGTATATTCCAAACGGAAAATGTCGGAAGAGAAACATGAGGAGAACCAAGATGGAAAAATACGGGATGCCGACCTTTATGATTCTCCCATCCATGGCGTGTCAGGCCTCATGCAAATATTGTTTCGGGCCGCATAAGGGCGCGATCATGTCGGAAGAAACGGCAAGGGAGACCGTGCGCTTTATGGAGGCTGTGTCCGGCGAAACAGGGACGGATGAGATTTCGGTCATCTTTCATGGGGGAGAGCCTTTGCTGGCGCCGCTGACACTTTGGAAGGTTCTGCTGGAAGAACTGTCTCGGACGTTTTGCGGAGTTCCCCTGCGGATGAGTGTGCAGTCAAACCTGTGGAATCTGACGGAGGAGCATCTTGCCCTTTTCAAGCAATATCATGTGCGCATCGGTACCAGTCTGGACGGGCCAAAGGAATTGTGCGATCTGAACCGGGGTGAGGGTTATTTTGAGAAGACCTTTGCGTCGGTCAGGAAAGCGCAGGTGGCGGGGAAAACTGTGAGCGCCATTGCCACCATCACCAAACAGACCTTGCCTTATGCAAAAGAGATTCTGTCCTTTTTCAGGGATCAAGGGATGCCGCCTGTGCTTCATGCCGCCGTTGCCGCCATGGGAAAAGAAGATGACCCGCTGGCACTGACGCCGCAGCAGTATGCGAACCTGATGACAGAACTGTTCCCGTGGTATGTATCGCAGCGCAAGGAAATGCGCAACGAGACGCTGGATCGCTTTGTGCAGGGCATCGTGCTGGGAAACCCCGGCGTGTGTACCTTCAAGGATTGCCTTGGAATGTTTCTGGCAATTTCCCCGGAGGGCGACATTTTCTCCTGCCAACGGCTTGCCGGGAAAAAGGAGTTCGTGCTCGGGAATATTTTTGAGCGTCCCACATTGGAAAAGCTTTTGCAAAGCCCCGCAGGCATGAAACAGAGAGCGCGGCAGGAGCGCGTGAAGGCGGCCTGCGGGAAATGCGGTTTTTATGAAATCTGCAAAGGCGGCTGCTACTATAACGCTTTGTCCTCCGGCGGTGACATTGACCCGCTGTGCGAGGGTTACAAAAAGGGTTATAAATTTGTGCAGGGACAGCTGGTTGGGGAAATGGCCATGGAGGAAAACCGGGCAGAGCTTATGCGCCATCCCATTGCGGAGGGAAAACATCCCCTGCTGCGCAAAGGCGCATACACTTCTCTGGCCTACAATCCGCATCCGTCTGAGATCGCCGACAATGCCCGAACCATACTCGCCATTCATGCGCTGGGGAAATACCCGGACACGAAGACCGCTGCGGAGCAACTGTATCGGAAGAAAATCTGCGGAAACCCCGAAAGCACGCAGAAGGCGTTGGATGCAATGAAGGCGAATATGCCTGTAAACCGTGCCAAACGCAACAACTGCTATCTCCATGTGACCTTTTCCTGCAACCTGCGCTGCACTCACTGTTACGCCAGCGCAGGGGAACAGATGGGCGAAATGCCAATCGAGGCCATCGAAAAGCTGACCGATGAAGCCATTGCGGGCGGCTTTCGGCAGGTGGTTTTCACCGGCGGAGAGCCGATGGTACATTCAGAGCGTAGAAGGTTCATTGAGGCCTGCGGAAAACGGCGCGGGAAAGGCGCAAACCTTGTGCTGCGCACCAACCTTTACAGTGCAATCTCCGAGGACGAACTGCTGGCGCTGTCCGAGTCCTTTGATCAGGTCGTGGTCAGCTTGGACGGTAACGAGGAGACCCACGACGCCCGCCGCGGAAAAGGGAGCTATTCATCGACAAAAACCAACTGCGAACGCTATGCCGCGCTGACGGCGGGAAAAATGGGCGCGGGGGAACTGTCTCTTGCCTGCGTGATGCGGGCGGAGGAGATCAACGGCGAGCCGGGGGAGAGCCTGCGCGCTTTGGGCAGAGAACTCAATGTGCGTCGGGTGCGGTTCCGCCCGTTGCTGCCGCTTGGTCGGGCACAGAGCATGAAGGAGCCGGTCATGTGCGAAGGGCTCATGGAGCATGAGACTCCGGAGGAACGCCTTTCAGTCCCTGCGCACCCGCTCATCACCTGCGGCATCGGGCAGAATCTCTTCATCCAACCTGACGGCTCCTGCTATCCCTGCTATGCCTGGTGCCACAAAGGAGTGAAGCTGGGCAACGCCCTTGAAACCTCCATGGAAGAAGTGATGCGGGGCGAGGGCTTCCGCAGCCTTCTTGCCTGTACGGTGGACACGATGGAAAAGTGCCGGGAATGCGAATACCGCTATCTCTGCGGCGGAGCGTGCCGCGCCTGGGGCAACACAAAATCCCTCAATGTGAACGCTGCCCCGCCGGACTGTTCGCATCTGATGAAACGGGCAGAGGCTTTGGTTCAGGCGGCAAGACTTTATTTGGAAGACTAAAGGAGGACAACGCGATGAAGGCATTGTGGCGTATTCTGATCGGGATTATCCTTCTCTTTCTGTGTGTTCTGATGCTCGCTACAGGGTACGCAGGTCTGGGCTTTTTCATCTTTCTGATTTCCGGCATCGGCTTCCTTTTGAGCGGCATTGCAGAATGGAAGAAAAACGGGCTGATTCAAAAGAAATGGATGACGGACGCCAAAGAGACAGGCAAGCTCAACAATGAGAAGAAGCTGAAGGAAGTGGCGATGGAATCCACGGTGGCGGAGGTACGTCTTGCAGCGGTGAATAAGCTGAACGCCCCGGACGCATTGACAGAGATCGCACAGCGAGCCCCTTACGCTGACACCCGCGCAGCCGCCGTGGTGAAGATCACCGACCAATCCGTGCTCTGCGGTATTGCCCGGAATGATGCGGAACTTTCCGTGAAGGTTGCCGCCATTGAACGGATTACGGACTCGAAGGCCCTGAAAGAACTGGTGAGCGCACTGCCCACGCTGAACAATTTTTTCGCCAAGCGTGTTTTGCAGCACGCCGTCAATGTCGCTATGGAAGCGCCGCAGCTCTTGACCGATCTTGCGCCTTGGGCCAGTGCCGCCATCCGCGACAGCCATCAGGATTTTAATCAGAAAATCCCCGGTGCGCACACCGATATGTGGCAGGAGGTGCCCCATGTAAGCTCCGACTGTCATAGCGACGACACGCCCTGGACACAGCAAAAGGGCACTTATGGAATGTGGGGCTATCACGGCGACGGAACGGCGACCGCAGAGGAACGGCACGTTGACACAGTTCCTCTTTCTCAATTCAAGCAACAGTTCAAGTAAAGGAGGGTAATACCGTGCTTTTGATTGTGATGACTGTGCTGGGACTGACTCTGATTATCCTGAGCCTGACCACCGCAAGCCATTTCCCCACCCAAGCCGGAATGTTTCTGATGCTGTCCATAGGCGTCGTTCTTGCCATCATCGCCATCATTATCTGGGGTAAGCACGGCAGCCCTTTTTTCTGGATGACAGACGTAAAGTGGACGGCAAAGCTCAAGAGCAGAAGAAAACTGAAACGCGCCGCACTGAAAGCTATCAAATCGGATGTGCGCTTTTATGCCATGGAAAGGCTGAACGATGCCTCCGTCTATGCTGCATTGGCGCAGAAAGACCCTGATGAGAAGCTTCGGCTGACAGCCATTGCGAAGGTCACTGATCAGAATGTACTGTTTCAGCTTGTGCAGAACGATTATGCAACATCCATTCGCAAACTGGCACTGGAAGGCATAACGGACGGCGATATGCTCAAACAGATCGCTTTGCAGAACAATAATGGCTCCATTGCCTTTTCCGCCGCGCAGAAGGCCAATGACATGGCGCTTTATGTCGAGCTTTCCAAATTCAGTATGCTGATCGCAAGACAGGCGGTTCAGTTCGTGCAGGATCAGCAGATGCTCAACAACATTATTTTTCAGGGGAGAATCAAGGAAGCCAAGGAGATTGCCGTTAACAAGCTCAAAGACAGAACAATACTGGAAAATGTCGCATTGAAGGCTTCCGAGGCATCTGTGCGCAGCGCAGCGGTGCAAAAGCTCCCGATCAATTCCGAGGCAATCGAGACTGCGGCACAAAAGGACAAAGACGCTTCCGTCCGCGTTTCCGCCATGCAGCGGGTTCACAATCAGACTATTCTGAAAAAGGCGGTCTTTACGGAGAGTGATGCTTCCGTAAAAACCGCGGCTATTCGTAATATTGAGGAGTTTGGTCTGCTCAGGAAGCTGTTGACTTCCGGCGTGAAGGGCGAGGCACAGGAAACGGTGATTGGCAGAATGATTCTGCTGGCTTCCAATCCGGAGGAGTTTGGACAAATCCCCATCAAAGAGGTCACAAAGGAACAGCGGGAAAGGGTGCTCGACAGAGCCGTTGCGCTGGCGTCCCAAGACCCGTCGCTCCTGCTTTCCATTCAAAAAGTAGCAAATCAATGGATCCGGGACAGCCACACGGACACAAGGAGCTATCGGAGCAGCCATAAGGACATCACTTTTTCCTCAGACTGTGGCAGCCACTCTGACAACGGGAACTGGATTCATGAGGATAACACAAAGCTGGAACGGTTCAGGGATAATTTCCAATAAGCACAGATGGGGGAGGCGGAAGGATGTTGTTTTTCAGAAGAAAATGGCTGACAACAGATTACGGGTCTTCTTATACTGCTGTGGAGAAGCAGGTAAAAGAAGTTAAGAACCAATATTATCTTAGAAGAATTGCGAAAAAAGCGGTATGTTCTGATTTTCGCGTCATTGCGGCAAACTCCATCAGGAACCAAAGCTTCCTGACCAAGCTGGCTGCAACGGATCAAAGCCCGGATGTACGGATCGCGGCACTCAATCGAATCACAGACAGCGAAAAACGGCTTTCTGTCGTCCAGTCGATGTTGCAGGATGCGAAGACCGATGATTTCTATCGCGTGCAAGCGATAAAGGCAGTGATTGATGAGTATGAATCGGCACAGAAAGAATTGACGGCGATTCTCTCCCGGACGAAATCCTCCGACATTGCATTGCAGACAGCGGAAATGCTGACCGATCAGGACGCAGCGCACGCTGTTTTTCTTCGTGTGGCTGCCGAGGGAGAATATACCGGGGATCAGTTACGGGCACTTGCATATATCACAGGCGATGATGAGCTTTTGAAAATTGCGAAAGACTGTCGAAACGGACAGACCGCCTTGGCGGCTGCAAACAGAATGTCAAATCGTCAGAAACGGCAGAGTGCATTGGAAGCAATCGCGTGGGAGAAACGCTTTACCCTCAAGGAACGGTATAATGCCGCCATGCAGATTCAAAGCATTGAGCGAAAACAAACCGTATGCAGAGAGCTTATGTCAATCGCCGAAGCGCGTGTATGGCAGCAAAGCGGAAGCTATACCTGGAAGGATACGGAGATGCTCCGCATTGCGGAAGACTGCAGACGGGCGGCAGGGATGGAAGCAGAATCGGAGGCCTGAAAAACAACTGAGATAATTGTGTGCCGATTTATAATTGGAAAGAGGCTTAGATAATCTCCAGCCGTACTTCGTTGCCATTTTCCTCCGAATAGGTGTGCGTAATATGCGCGGTTCGGGAGTGCAGGATCATTTCGGAGATGCGGTTGATGCTCTGCATGGGGTCACAAGCTGCTCCGGGGTAGTGCAGCAGCATGGTGAGGGTTCCGTCCTGACCGTATTCCAGGGATAACTGCGCCGGGAACCGAACGGAATCGCAGCGGAGCAGACCTTCTATGATCAATTCTTCCGCGCACAGCACAATGCTGTTGATCTGCTGCTTGGTCATCAGCTCCTCATGCCCGAAGCGTTCCAGCTCGGACTGCAGGAGGATGAAATCGAAATCCCGGGAGGTGATGACAAAGTGGAACAGTTTTAAGTGCTTGACAAAGGCGCGGGTTCTGGTTTTCTGCGGATGGTCGAAGATCATGTCCGGCGTGCCGTCCTCATAGATTCCGCCCTCATCCATATAGAACACGCGGTTGGCAATATCTCTTGCGAACTTCATTTCGTGGGTGACGATCATCATGGTCATGCCGGATTTTGCCACATTGGAAATAACTCGAAGCACCTCGTTCACCATGGTGGGGTCGAGCGCGGAGGTGGGTTCGTCAAAGAGGATGATGTCCGGCTCCATGGCCAGTGCGCGAATGATGGCCACGCGCTGCTTCTGTCCGCCGGAGAGGTCGGAGGGATAATTGAGCGCCTTTTCTGCAAGACCCACCCTGCGAAGCAGCCGGATGCCGTTTTCATAGGCTTCCTGCTGGGAGATTCCCTTTAGTGTTACAGGCGCCAGCATCAGATTTTCGATGATGGTCAGATGGGCAAACAGATTGAAGCTCTGGAACACCATGCCCACGCGCATCCGCATTCTGCACAGGGTTTTTCCTTTGTTCTGCATCGCTTCTCCGAAAATCGTCACTTGCCCGGAGGTGGGCTCTTCCAAACGATTGATGCAGCGCAGCAGAGTGGATTTTCCTGTGCCCGAAGGGCCGATGACCGAGATGATGTCCCCGCGGCGGATCTCCGCGTTCACATCTGCAAGGGGCGTCACGTTTTCATATTCTTTGCGCAGATGCTGCAAGGTGATGACTGCATCCGTGTTGGCTTCGGCGGTTTTCTCCCTCTGTTGTTCTTCTCCGATTACCACATTCGTGTTGATGCCGGAGAGCACGTTTTTCCGCAGCCTGGGTTCAATTTTCAGCTCGATTCGTCCCAGCAGAGCAGTCATCACCCAGGTGACAAGGAAATAGATCGCCGAAGTGACCAGCAGCGGGAAGAAGGCGTCATAGGTACGGGAACGGATAATGTCGGATGCCTTGGTCAGGTCTTGCACGGCGATGTAGCCCACCACCGAGGTCTGCTTGACCATGGAAATGAACTGCCCCTTATATACAGGCAGGGCATGGGTGAGAGCCTGCGGTACAATGACTTTGAGCAGCGTTCTTTTGCGGTCAAAGCCTAAGGCATACGCGGCTTCCCACTGTCCCGCATCCACCGCCTCAATTCCGGCGCGCAGAATTTCGGACACATACACGCCGAATTCCAGTGAGAACCCGAGAACGCCAACGGCAATGCCTTCCGTGGAGGCGTTCACGAAGATCACATAGTACAGTACCAATAAAATGACGATGATGGGAATGCCCTGCACCAGCCGCACAAAGCAGGAAATGATCTTAGCGACGGTTTTATTTCTGCTCCTGCGCAGCAGACACAGCACACAGCCAATCAGCGTTCCGAAAAGGGCGGAGAGCACGGAGATTTCCAGCGTGACGGCAAGGCCGGAGAGCATCATCTTCCAGCGGCTTTCCTGAATGAAATTTTTGCGGATGCTGTTTTCCAGTTTCTCCCAGAGATTTGCTTCCTCGATTCCCATTTCCTGATCGCTCATTCTGGTTAAGACCACCATCTCGGAATATTCGTAAGTGTGGGGGAAATACAGTTTCTCCGCACGTTCCTCCGAATAGTAAAGGCACATGGCAAGATCCTTTTTGCCCGTCGTGACAGCGCTCACTTCTCCGGGAGCATCCATCACCTCCATGGTCATACAGTAGTCGTATTCCTGACAGAAATCGTGCAGGATATCCATTTCGATGCCGGAAAAGCCGCCCTCCACGATGCATGAATAAGGCAGGTCGGTAGGCTCAATAACGCAGCGAATGGTGCCGCGCTCCCCCGTGAAGGTCGGAAAAGTCATAGACTGTATCCGTTTCCCCGTTATTCCAGCGGGCAAGCAGTTCTTCCTGCTTTCCCGATTCCCAGGATTGTGTCAGATATTCATCCAGCTCCTGTGAAATTGTTTTTCCGAACTCTGACTTGTAAATGGCGAAATAAAGATCTGCATCACACAGAGACCCTACAACCTTCAGATTCGGGTACTGTTCTTTCGCCTTATCGAAAAACTGCGACACCACCAAAAGCGCATCTGCTTTGCCCTCGCTGACCGCAAGATAGCAGTCCGGACTGCTGTTGTAATACACAAGCTCCGGGTTGTCCATATATTCCTGCGCCTTGACTTCATACACGCTGCCGGTGAGCACGGCAATCCTCTTGCCGGCCAAGTCCGCAATGGAATCGTAGCTTTGTGTGTTCTCGGCATCCGAAGAATTTATCTGACTGCATCCAAGCAACTGCAAACACAGCAGAAGCAGAAGCAAGAGCAGTAGCAGTTTTCCTGTAAGAACAGAAGCCTTCATTCGATTTATCCCTCCCAAATTCTCATGGGTTTCATTATGCTTTGAGTATAGCATACCGGGAACCCGTATTCAAGATTTGAAAGAACAACACATTCTCTACGGTAAAAACAGATGCCCCCTGATGCTTCCTGTATCAACAATGCGGACTGTGACGATAAAGACTTACCCCTTAAGTATAAACAGCACCTTTGACAGAAGGGATTCTTCCAAATGTCAAAGGTGCTGTGTTTTGATGGGGATTTGGATCACTGTACCCGAACGGGAACCTGCGTCCACAACTCCATTTTCTGCTGCCAGTCAATCAGCTTTTCCCGCTCCAAAGGGACTTCGTTCCGATAAGGCATATCTTTGTCGAGCCGTTTACTCTTGGACAGCCCCAGAGGATGATAAGCCTCCAAATGAATCTCCCGGACGTTTCTCAGCCGGTTTGCAAGATTGCAGAGTGCGCGGAAATGATCTTCCCTCAAATTGATGCCGGGAACGATGGGACACCGCAGGATGATCTCGGCTCCGCTCTCGTCCAGAAATTGCAGGTTGTCCTGAATCTGCTCCATCCCAACTCCCACATATTGTCTGTGCGAGGCTTCACAGGTTTCCTTAATGTCAAACAGAAACAGGTCGATGTAGGGGAGCAGGGTTTCGTAAGCCGCCCGCGGGGCATAGCCGCTGGTTTCCATACACACAGAAATGCCCTCATCATGGAGGCGTTTTGCAAGAGTAGCGGCAAAGGCGCTTTGCAGCATGGGTTCGCCGCCGGTTAAGGTCACACCGCCGCTCTGCCCGTAAAAGAGCAGGTCACGCTTACACAGAGCCACGGCTTCTTCTGCCGAATAGGGCTTACCCAGCAGCTCCAAGGCTCCGTAGCCGCAGCTATCTGTGCATTTCCCACAGGCAACACAGCTTGCGCGATCCAGCAGGTGACGGTTTCCGGCAAGCGTATGAACGTGTTGGGGGCAGACCTGTTCACAGGCTCCGCATAAGGTACAGCGAGAGGCAAGGAAGGCTATTTCCGGCTTCGGAGACAGCCCCTCCGGGTTGTGGCACCACGCACAGCGCAGCGGGCAGCCCTTGAAGAACAGGTTGGTGCGGATTCCCGGCCCGTCGTGGACGGAGAACCGCTGGATGTTGAAAAGGATTCCCTGCGGCATGGCGTTACACATCCTGAATCGTTCTTGCGATGATGTTATCCTGAAGACCGGGTTCCAAATGGGTAAAATAATCGCTGTAACCGCCCACACGGACGATGAGGTTTTCGTGCTTTTCCGGGTGGAGCTTTGCGTCCTTCAGTTCCTCCGCGTCCAGCACGTTGACGGAGAGCATTTGCCCGCCGCCTCTGAAATAGCCCTTGACGAGCTGAATGAAGTTTTCGATGCCTTCGGGCGTGTTGAACATCCGCTTTTCAAACTTGAGCTGCATCACAAAGCCGCTGGTGGCAAGGCTGTGATCGTATTGCAGGGCGGAGCACAGAGCGGCGGTGGGGCCGTTTCTGTCCTTACCGGGCGTAGCGCCGATGCTGTCCGCGAGGAGCACATCGGATGCGTGTCTTCCGTTGGCAGAGGCGCCTGCCATGCGCCCGTAACGTGCAGTGCGCTGGAAGGTGGACAGGCCGCCGCCGTAGATGCCGTTTTCCGGGTCGCGCCAAGTGCGATAACGGGTCATCTCAGTAAAGAAGAACCGCTGCACCTTTCCCGCAAGCGCGTCCACTTCTTCAATGTCGTTGCCGAACTTGACCGGGTAGCGTTCCAGTCTGAGACGCCAGCCTTCCTCTTCGGCAAAATCGTTTTTTAGCATATTAAGGAGCTTCGGCAGTGACAGCTCCTTTGTGTCAAAGACAAAGTGCTTGATGCACATTAGGGAGTCGATCGTGTCCGCAAGGCCTTCTGTGAGAATCTGCCCGTGATTGTAAAGGGCACCGCCGGCAGTGTAATCCCGTCCCGATTCCAGACAGCCCGCCAGCAAAGCCGAGCGCAAGGGATTGGGGGCGCTTTCCGCAAAGATGCGCTGGGAGGTGTTGGCCATGCGAACTACCTGCGAGACGGCATAACGCACCTGCTTTTCAAAGGCGGAAAATACCTCGTCAAAGGTGGCAAAGGTAGCGGCGTTTCCCGTGTGAATGGAGGTTTGCAGACCCGTTACCAAGTCCATGCCGTTGAACAGGGCGTATTCCAGACATTTGAGCAGACAGACCTCGCCGTCCTCCAATCCCATGTGGGACTTGCCCTGAATGTCGATCTGGTTGCAGCCGTTCATGGCGTAAAGGTGGGAATCCTCCGGGGGAATGCCCTGCTTCTCCAACGCGGGACAGACCGCCTCGTCGTTATACAGGGAGGGCAGCCCGGTTCCCGTGGCAATGCTCTTGGCCGCCGCCCGCAGAAAGTCGTCGGAGGTGTTCCGATGCCAGCGCAGGGTCAGGTTCGGCGTGTTATAGTAGGTCTTTGCGGCAATGTCCAATATCGCATAGGAAAGGGCATTCGTTTTGTCCATCCAGTGCTCGTCGCTGCCGCCGATGCACAGGTTCCATGCGCGGGCATCGTGGAAATAGAGCCACAGGGCTTCTAAAATCTCCGTGCGCTCGAGTGGGTCTGCCTCGTCATAGTATTTGCCCATGTACTGGTCGAAACTGCCGGGGGAATCTACGCCGTCAAAGGAATAGATGAGCAGAAAGCTCTGCACGGCGGAGAAGAAATCATACGCGGGCTTTTTCGGCACAACGCAAAGCGCATCCGCGATACGCTGATAGATTCTTTTCTTTTCCGGGGCGCAGACGGAAAGTTCGGTCATGGCCAGCTCCCGATACCGTGCGCCGAACACGTCCATGGCATCCAGGGACTTTTTGACCGCCTCGTACCATTCCTTCTTGTCGGGATGGTCAAAGGCGCAGCGGTCTGCCTTTGCCCGCAGCGCATCGGTGCCCTCGGAAACGAACAGGCCGAAGTCAATGTTGCAGTGCCCGCCCCAGTGTCCGCCGTACCACGCCTGACCGTTCCTTTGCAGATTTTCCTCCAAGGTGTCGGCGGCAAGCACGCGCTCCTGCGTGCCCTTGCCGTCAAAATAGCGCAGGATCGCCAGATATTCGGAGGCACATTCCGGGTGCTCCTCAGCCTTTTTCCGCAGGATTTCCGGCTGCACAACGATGCCGGTTCCGTACTGGAAATACACGCCCTGTAGCCCCAGCGCATCCTTGCCGGGAATGTTTTTGCCCGCCAGCTTCCATTCCTCGTGAATGGAAAGAGGCAGTTCTTCCGCTTCCATGAGGAACCCGTCCGCGATCTTCATGGCGGTAAGATCAGACTGACTGGTCATGTAGCCCACGGCAAACGGCTCGTCCTTGATTGTAAACCGCATAAATATCTCCTTTTTACAGCAGCCCTTTTTCGCTGTCGTAGATTTTCCCTTTCAGAGAGATCATATAATGACCTTTGCCTAAGATGTCGTCAAAGCGCACCAGAGCTCCCGCGCCGGAGCACTCGTAGACGAATATGGAATCGTTCCGCGCAGCGGTGATGCCCTGAATGCGGATGGAATCGTCACAGGAAAGGGCGCGGAAGCCCTCCTTGGCACTTAGGGTGTTGACCACCTTTTCCTCTGCCACCGAGATCACGGAAATGGAATCGTCCCGATCGTTGGAGGCGATCACATAGCTTTCATCCGCGGTCATGGTCAGTCCGCAGGTGCCGCGCCCGGTGGGAATTGAAGCGGTCACTTCTCTCTTTTCAATATCCACTATGTTCACATAGGCCTGATCGTCCCCTCTGTGGCAGGCCACAAAGGCTTTTTTCTTATCGGGGGAGAGCACCAGATCATCGCCTTGATAAAGTGCCTCACAGGCGGGAATGAACAGTTCAAAGGAATAATCCTGTTCAAGATTCAGCAGGAACATTTTGCCGCTGGTCCATCCGGCGCACAGATAGAATCTGCCGTTTTGCAGGAAGTGCCCCTTGCCGCCCAGCTCCACGCGGGAGTGAACTGCCGCTTCCTCGGGGAGCAGGTGCAGGTATTTGTGGATGTGTACCTTATCCATGTCCTCCACATCCCGCAGAACAAAAATACCGCCGCGCTCGTCATGGATGAGCATGGTGTTCCCGTCTGCTAAGGCGTTTGTGGCATACACGGGGCCGGTTTCAATCACCTTGCAGAAGGATAGAGTCTCCTGATCCAGCACATAAACCCCGTCCAGCGTGGCCAAATAAAGATAGCGGTTGGAAATGGTGGTGGCGTGGCAGTCAGGCTTTTTGCCCGTGGGAAGCTCTTTGATGAAGGCCATTGTATTGATGTCATAAATACAAAGGCTGTTTGTACCGTGGGCAAATTCATAGCGTTCCGGGGCGTTGTTTGCGCTGCGGTTCGGGCGCAGGGGCTCAAAGTGTCGCATAAGGTTTCCTCCGATGCTGGGGTCAGACAGGACAGACGCCCGATTCTTATTTTGATTGCTTATAGTATAGATGAAATGAAAGAAATTGTCCAGTGAAAAGAAGCCCGCGACTATCGGAAATTGTTGGTTTTGCTTCATATAGAATTTAGAGGTAGACTCGAACTCTGTTTTCCATGGCAGATGAATTTACCGAATATATGGAAATATTTTTCGTAAAATATTAGACTGGATTTTCCCGTACCGTCCAAGAGGATTTCAAGTTCGTTCAGCGGCTCTCTTGCATCCTGCGAAAAACTGTGTCATAATGACGAAAACACACTCATTGGAGGAGCCGATATGAAGCTACAAATTTCGCTGCTTGACGAATACGGGGAGCCGTGCTGTGCCAATGTCGGGATTTTCAGCAACGACGAGCGGCTGTGGCGCGGATATATTGAGAATTTCGTGGAGCTGGATTTGCCAAAGAACGACAATATGACGGTGGTGGTGCGCAGAGGCAAGCTCTATGAGCCCATCCGCAAAACCTTTGCTTTTAAGGAAGATCGGGCGTTTTCCTTCACCTTAACCCGCATTATTGATCCCAAACTTTTTGGCTTTTATGCTTTTGACGCGCACGGGCACATTTCCCGCGTCAAACTGGGCGAGGATGCGCCGATGGATATTCCGAAAATGGCGGTGCGGGCAAGGGGCGAGGACTGGAACGTGCTCTTTGCGGGCACGCCATACGACGGGGAGAACCATTATGACGTGTACCACAAGCGGGAGCTGCCGATTCAGTCCTATCGCGCTCATTATCATGACACGCTGGAAAATGTGAGAAGAAAGGACTTCCTGGCCGACCCCGGCGGGGAGTTTGTGAAATACCGCTACGGGCACTATGTTCTTGCGAATTTTGACGAAACGCCGCCCGTGGATAAGTTCCGCGACCCCATGTACCCTTCCTATGAAGCCAATTCTCACGTTCCGAATGTGGAGGTGCCGCCCTTTACCAACGTGCCGCCCTCCCGCGCCATTTCCACCCAGCGGGACGAAAATTCCTTTGCCTTCTTTGCGCACCCCACCTCCTGGTGGAGGATTGAGCGCAGCGGTGCTTTTGTCACCAATGTAGCTTCCACCATCGGCTTTGACGCACTGACCGGGATGCTGGATGCTATGGTGGTGCAGGGCTACGGCGCGGACAAGGTGTGGTATCGCAAGCTGTGGTACAGACTGCTCAATGAAGGCTTTCGCATCACGGGTATCAGCGAGACCGACCATTGCGGCGACGACCCCGACCACCTGACCGGCAAGCGCACCGTGGAGCCCTTCCGTACCTACGCGCACTGCGGGGAGCTGTCTTTGAATGCCGTTTCCGCCGCCGTCCGGGCGGGGGATTGCTTTGCGACCTCCGGGCCTTTGCTTGATTACACGGTGGATTGCGCCCGCCCCGGCAGCGTGCTTCCTTTTGAAGCGGCAAAATCCTACAAATTGCATATCAAGGGCTGGCCGTGCTGCGAAGGCAGACTTTCCCGCTTTGTCGTGGTAGTAAACGGGGAAGAAGCCATGACCCTGACCCCCGATGCAAACAACGAGGCGGAAGCCGAAATCACGCTGCCCAAGGAGGGCTATGTGCTGTGCCTGCTCTATGACGAGGCGGAGAACGTCGCCGTGGGCAACCCGGTCTATGTCCGCAACACGCCCTTTGTCAATACCGACTACAAGGCTGAAGTGACCCTTCACATCCTCCGCAACGGCTCCGGCGCAAACGGCACCTACACAACCGACGAAAGCCAAGACCCCATTGTGTTTGACAGCAAAATTCACTGCCGCATCAACCCCATGACCCGCGTTTTCGTGACTGTGGACGGCATCACGCGCACCTATGAGCCCTTTTTCGACAGGGAATTGCAGGACTGCTTCCGCTACACCTATTCCGGCGCTTTTTTGAAGGATTATCCCGACTGCAAGCCCGGGCAGGTGCCGGATGCGGCATATCGCATTCCCGAGATTTTATCCCGCTTGCAGCATTTGGAAGAAACACTGGATTTCGGCTTTTCCGAAGATGCGGGAAAACGGCTGCTCTCGCCCACGATTCAGACCTTCCGCAAGCCGAAAACACCCATCGAAAACGCCTTCAAAACCGAAAAATCAGTGGAATATATTCCGGACAAGGAAACCTTCTTATCCTCCGTGCCGAAGATTCATTGGGAGAGGCACAAAAACGTGGAGGACTGCATGGCACGCGCCTTTGCCATCGCTTATTCCAAGCTGCAAAAGCAAAGCGAGGGCAGCGGCTTCCCGCGCCCGCTGCTCTACACCGAGTTTGCGGATTCGGTCTTCATGTGGGGCAACTGCTTCAACACGATGTACGGTGAATTTGCCCCCGCTTTCCCGTTTATCGAGCTGCTGGACGACTTCTACGCCAAGCAGGACGAGGACGGCTTCATTTGCCGCCAGCTTTCCATCCACACGGGCGAAGGACGCTTTGAGAAGCACGATCCGTCCTCCACAGGGCCGGACATTTTCTCCCTTGCAGAATGGCTGCACTATCAGAAGACCGACGATAAGGGGCGGCTTGCCAAAGTCTATCCCGTGCTGCTGGCGTATCACAGGTGGCTGAAAAAGCACCGCACATGGCCGGGCGGCGCATACTTTTCCAGCGGCTGGGGCAGCGGCATGGACAACATTCCGAGAACCCCCGACCCCGATTATGACCACGCCTTTGACACCGGGCACCTCTCCTTGGTGGACACCACAGCACAGATGGCGCTGGACTGCAAGCTGTTGTTGGAATTTGCCGAAATCAGCGGGACAACCGAGGGAAAACAGGAGCTTTCGGAGGAATTTGCACGCCTTTCTTCCATCCTCAACGACAGAATGTGGAATGAAAAAGACGACTTTTACGAAGACCTGACCCATGAGGGGATTCCTTCCGGCGTTAAGCACATCGGCGGCTTCTGGCCGCTGCTCACGGGCATTGTGCCGAAGGAGCGGCAGGAAAAAATGCTTACCCTTTTGCAGGATGAAAACGAGTTTTCTTCTCCCGTGGGCACGCGCACACTGACCCGGAGCCATCCCAAATTTGTCGCAAACGGCGGCAACTACTGGCAGGGTGGGGTGTGGTGCATCACGGAGCTCATGGTGATCTTAGGGCTGGAAGCCATCGGACAACGTGACCTTGCGCACCGCATGGCGCGCCGCCATGTGGAAGGTGTGGCGCAGGTGTTTGCTGAAACGGGCACGATCTGGGAAAGCTACGATCCCATGACCGTTGCGCCCGGTCGGCTTTACGGCAATCTTGTTCGGCGCGAATTTGTGGGCTTCTCGGGCGTAACCCCCATTTTCCTGGCCATTGAGGAAGTCTTAGGCGTCAAGGTTCGGGGCAGCGACGTGCATTGGTCGCTGCGCCTGTCCGAACCCCACGGTATCGAAAACCTCACGGTATCCGGCAGCCCGGTCTCCCTTTTCTGCGAAAAGGGGAAAGTCACTGTAAATTGCGTGTCTCCCTTCACGCTCATTCTCAATGGGCGGGAAATCCCCATGCTCCCGGGAACAACGGTTCTGCGTATGGAAACTCAAGAGAAGGAATAAGAAATAACCTGATTAAAGGCAAAAGAAAAGCCTTGCGCTGTGTTCGGACACGATGCGCAAGGCTTATATTATTGAATGGGTTATTGTGTAGGAAAGAATTATTGATTCACATGAGATCGGAACGTCCGGGTGCAGGTATAGCGGACGCTCTCTCCGGGGGAAGTCGGTAAAAGGAGGCACGTCTATCGTGCCGCTTTAGCGGCTGCCCGTGAATAGGCTTGCAGTTGACGGACATTCGGAGCGTGTGAGCGTTGTCGGCCTTATGCCCTTATTGGGCTTGGTCAAACCAGCGGCCAATGGTCATGATCCATCCGCGCATCAAGCGTTTGTATTCCACGACCGTGGATATGATGGTTTACTAAAGGCGATACAACATTTAATAAGTTGCTTAATCCTGCCGGATTTGCTATAATATATTCTGTGATTTACTATCTGTTGTGAGGCGAGATTTATGAGAAATATAAGTCTGAAAATGCTGTGCATGATGCTCATTTTTGCCCTGCTGCTGCCCGTTTGTGCGATTTCGGCAGACACGCTGCAGGAGGCTGTCCCGGAATATGAAAACTTAGAAGACCTGAACGGCTTGCGTCTCGGTGTCTGGTCGGGCTCCAATTTGGATCAGGTTTCGGAGGAACGCTTCCCGGACAGCGAAAAGCTCTACTACAACACGGCTTCCGATCTGGCCATTGCACTGGTTAAATCCCGCATTGACGGCTTTTTGTGCGATGAACCCATTGCCCGTATGCTGATTTCGCAGTATCCTTCCTTAACCGTCATGGGTGAGATGGTCTCCAAGGAGCAGTACGGCTATGTTTATGCAAAGACCGAGGAAGGCAAGAAAAAGCGGGACGATTTCAATGATTTCCTTGCGGACTACAAGGCCAGCGGCGAATATAACGCGCTTGTGGATTACTGGTTCTCCGAGGACTGCGACGAGCGCCAGCACGACCTGCTTTCCTTATCCGGCGAAAACGGTGTGTTCTCTGTTGCTTTTTATGACGTAGAACCCTTCTGCTTTACCAAGAACAATCAGAAGGCCGGTCTGTGCGTGGACATGATCTATGACTACTGCAAAAAACGCGGCTATGATTTAAGCTATGAAACCGTAACGGACGTTGGCGGCGGCATCATCGGCGCGACGCAGGGTAAGTATGACTGCTTTGTCACCATTACCTCTCCCACGGAGGAACGCCTGCAAACCACCTATTTCACCGACTCCTTCTATGACGGCGGCATCGTCATGGTTGTCCGCAACTCGGCCTATGAAAAGAGCGATCTTTCCACCGCTTCTTTGGACAGCGTGGACGGAATGCGCATGGGCATCTGGAACGGCTCCAAGTTTGATACTGTATGTCAGGAGCGTTTCCCGAACTGCGAACGCAAGCTGTATAATTCAGGTGCCGACCTGGCGATTGCCTTAACGCAGGACAAGATCGACGCCTTCATCTGCGACGAGCCGGTTGCCCGTGTCCTTTTGAAGGAATACGACAATCTGACCACGATGAAGGATATGCTGGAAGAGGAGGGGTACGCCTGCCTCTTTGCCAAGGATGAGAACGGTCAGAAGCTGCAAAGCGAGTTTAACGCATATCTGGCGCGGTCTCGGGAAGACGGACGCTTCCAAACGCTGGAAGAGATCTGGTTTGGGGATGATGAATCCCAGAAGGTTGCCAGAGATTTTGCGTCGCTTCCCGATACAAACGGCACTATCAAGGGCGCTGTGATCATGTTGGAACCGTTTACCTACATCAAAAACGATGAGATCATCGGTTACTGTATGGATCAGTTCTATGATTTCTGCCGGGAAAACGGGTATCGCGGCACCGTCGAAATGCAGAACGACGCATCCGCCTGTATCTTGGGCACGTCTTCGGGCAAGTACGATGTGTTTATCTCCATTGCCGGCGTTACGGAGGAGAGAAAGCAGACCATGCTGTTCTCCGATTCTGTTTATGACGGTGGGCTTGTGATCGTGGTCAAAAAGCCGAACAGCGACGATTCTGCCGAACAGGAAATGGAGACCCGGGACAGAACCGGCGAGAATGAGGAAGACAAGCTGGAATATTCCACATGGGAGGAACTGGACAAAAAGAAGATCGGTGTGCTGACAGGCTCTGCGCAGGAGAAGGTTATCGAAGAGACCTTCCCCAACTGCAAGAAGATACACTATTCCAGCCTTTCGGAGATGCTGATTGCCTTAAAGAGCAGGAAAATAGACGCTTATGTGATTGACAAGCAGTGGGCAGATCAGATTCTTGCCACAGAAGATGAGGTTGGGTATATTGATAAATCCGTCTATTCCAGCAAAATCTGTATCATGGTCAATAAGGAGAAAACCGCCTATTTAGAGGAACTGAATGAATATATCCGGTCTCTGGAAAAATCCGGGGAGATGGATAGCATCCGCCGGAAGTGGAACGATCAGGAAAATAAAGATTCCTGGGAGAACTTTGACTTTTCCGATCTGCCTGAAATCAACGGGAGAATCCGGCTGGGGTATTTCAATTCTTCCGAGCCCTTCAACTTCAATCTGCGCGGTAAGCCCGCCGGTATGGAAATCGAACTCCTCTACAATTTCTTTAAGGAATACGGGTATGCCGTAGACGCGGAGGAAACGAATTTCTCGTCGCTCCTGGTAGGCTGCGCCACCGGCTCCTATGACATTGCCGCCGCTTCCACGCTTTGGACGGAGGAGAGGGCGGAGAGCGTGAATATGACGGAGCCCTATTATACATCTACGCAGATTGTTATGGTCAGAAAAGCGAATGCGAACGGAAACGGCAGCGGTTTCTTTGCTTCGATTGCGGATTCCTTTGAGAAGAACTTTATCAAGGAAAGCCGCTGGAAGCTGGTGCTTTCCGGCCTCGGCGTCACGCTTGTGCTCGCCATTCTCTCCATGATCATCGGTACCATTTTGGGCTTTGGTCTGTGGGCATTGAGAAGGGGAAACAGCAGATTTGTCACCCGTGCGGTGTCCATGTTCATCCGCTTCATTCAGGGCATCCCTGTTGTAGTGCTGCTGATGGTGCTTTACTATGTCATTTTTGCCGATTCCACCATTTCCGGCATTGTGGTCGGCGTAATGGGCTTCTCCCTGAACTTCTCCGTCTATGTTGCCGAGGTTTTCCGTTCGGGTATCGGCGCGGTGGAAAAGGGACAGTGGGAGGCGGCCTCCGCTTTGGGTTTCTCTCCCTCAAAGACCTTTGTGAAAGTCATTTTCCCGCAGGCATTGGTTCATATTCTGCCGGTCTACAAGGGCGATTTTATTTCCATGATGAAGATGACTTCCGTTGTGGGCTACATCGCCGTGCAGGACTTGACCAAGGCTTCCGATATTATCCGTTCCAGAACTTACGATGCGCTGTTCCCGCTCATTGCAACAGCCATCATCTATTTCCTGCTCTCCTGGGCGCTGACTTCGCTCCTCAATCTGGTGGAGATCCGCATTGACCCCAAGAAACGCAGAAAAGTGCTGGCCGATGTAAATATCGGACTGCACGAATACAATTTCGATGAGAGCGCGGCAGGGAAGAAGGGCGAAACGTTAATCACCGTTGAGCATCTGAAAAAGGTCTATGAAAAAGCGACGCCGTTCAGTGACCTTTCCACCGAAATCCGCCGCGGCGATGTGATTTCCGTAATCGGGCCTTCCGGTACGGGAAAATCTACCCTGTTGCGCTGCATCAACCGCTTGGAAAAACCCACCGCGGGTAAGATCATCGGCTTTGGCAAGGAAGTGCCGGACAGCGGCAAGGAGCTTTATGCTTATCGGCAGAACGTGGGCATGGTGTTCCAGTCCTTCAACCTGTTCCCGCATCTGACGGTGATTGAAAACTTGATGCTGGCGCCCTGCACCTTGAAGGGAATGTCCCGTCAAGAAGCCTATGATCAGGGCATGAATCTGCTCAACGCCGTCGGTCTCGCGGACAGAGCCATGAACTACCCCGACGAGCTCTCCGGCGGACAGAAGCAGCGTGTTGCCATCGTGCGCACTGTGGCTATGGCACCCGAAATTATCCTCTTTGACGAGCCTACCTCTGCGCTTGACCCCACCATGGTCGGTGAAGTGCTCTCCGTCATCCTAAAACTTGCAGAGCTTGGTTCCACCATGATGATCGTTACCCACGAGATGAAGTTTGCCCACGATGTTTCCAATCGCGTGTTCTACCTGGATGAGGGCGGTATCTACGAGGAGGGCACTCCGCAGCAAATTTTTGAGAATCCCACAAGAGAGCGCACCCGCGCTTTCATCAAACGGCTCAGAAACTTCCGTTTCGAGATCAACACGCCCACCTTTGACTATATCAACTTGAATGTCGAACTGGAAGCCTTCGGGCACCGTGAGCTCATGTCAAAGTCCTTGATGGATCGTGTTTTGCACGTCAATGAGGAACTGATCACAAACGGATTGCTGGCAAACAATGAGACGGTTTATCCCGCCGGCATTGCACTGGAATATTCCCAGTCCGGCGAGTGCATCTTCACCATGGAATATTCCGGCGAGGATAAGGATGTGACCGGGAACATGGATCAGATTTCTCTTGCAATCTTGCAGAGGTACTGTTCGGAAATCAAACACAGCTATGCAGACGGCAAAAATACCGTGACCGTGAAATTTTAGGAGAACACCATGATTCGTTTTGCTGAAAAGAGAGACATTCCGCGCATCCTTGAATTGCTGTCGCAGGTGCTTGAGGTACACGCAAAAGGGCGGCCTGACCTGTTCGTCTCCGGCACCACCAAATATTCCCGCGATGAGCTGCTTTGCAAGCTCCACGATGACAACAACCCCATTTTCGTCTCCACCGACGATAATGATGTTGTGCAGGGCTATGCCTTCTGCAACATCGAAAAGACCGAAAACGTGAGCAATCTTCATGATAGGAAGACTCTCTACATTGACGACATCTGTGTGGACGAGAACCACAGAAGACAGCACATCGCCCGGAACCTCTATGCGGCCTGCAAGGATTATGCGCAGAAGATGGGCTGCTATCACATCACCCTCAATGTCTGGGCACTGAACGGCAACGCGCAGGCCTTCTATGAGGCCATGGGGATGAAGCCCATGAAGACCGTGATGGAAGAAATTCTGTAAGGCGAGGCAATAAAATGATTGAGACGAGCACTTTGGCAAAAGATGCGAGAGATTTTTCCGCCTATTGCAAGGGGCACAGCGCAGATGCGCTTGTGCCCTATAAATCTGTCGGCGGGCAGACGCTCTGTTTGGGGCTGTATCTGCCGGACAACATGGACAAGGACGGGAAATATCCGCTGCTCATCCTCATCCACGGCGGCGGGTGGAGTAGCAAAAAGATATTTCCCGATCAGGAACGCTGGGCAGGGGATTACCTGGGCTTCTTAGGACGCTACTATGCCGAGAAAGGGCTGATTTGCGCTTCCGTCGATTATCGTCTGTGGGGAAAGGAAGGGCAGATGCAGGAGGCTTTTGACGACTGCACAGATGCCGTCCGTTTCCTGCAGGAGCAAACCCGCTTCCCGATAGATTGGGACAAAGTGTGCGTGCTGGGCGAATCCGCCGGCGGACATCTGGCGGCCTGTGTCGCATACAGGCAGTCGGAGGTCAGAAGCACCATAAAGGGTGCGGTGCTGGTAAATCCCGTCACCGATTTCACCGATGCAAAATGGGCGAAATTCGCGGACGGTGATGCGGAAAAATGGTCGCCGCTCTGCGCGGTTGAAACGGCTGCAGGAATCCCTTGCCCGACGCTGATTCTGCACGGAAACGCGGATTCCACCGTTCATCCGAACCATTCCGTTGCGCTCCATGACCGCCTTGCCGAAAAGGGCACCGATGTGACGCTGAACCTGCTGGAAGGCACCAACCATGCGTTCCTGCTGGTGGAATACATGAATGAGCTTGGCCGCGATAATTTTGCCGCAGAGACGGCGGTTCGACAAATCGACAGTTGGTTTCAATGCAAAAGATATTTGAGATAAAGGAGCAAAAAGCATGAGAAAACAGGCGATCCACGCCCCTGAATGGTTCCGCACCGGGGCAATCTATCAGATCAATCCCCGCACCTTTTCCGAGGAAGGCACCATTTCTTCTATTACAAAAGAGCTGCCCTTTCTGAAGGATTTGGGCTTTTCCACAATGTACCTCTGCCCGATCTTCAAGGAAGACGATTCCACGGAACTGAAAAACTGGTCGGAGCGGCAGAAGAAGTCCCAGACCAACAATCCCAAGAACCCTTACCGCATGATGGATTACTATGCCATTGATGAGGAATACGGCACGATGGAGGACTTGAAGACTTTCACGGGCAAATGTCATGAGCTGGGAATGCGCGTGATGCTCGACCTTGTGTATTTCCACATCGGCCCCAATGCGGACATTCTGAAAATCCATCCCGAGTTCGCCCAGCACAACGAGGACGGCACGGTGAAGGAGACCATCTGGCACTTCCCGTATCTGAACTTTGAAAGCGAGGGTCTCAGAGAATACCTGTATGGCAACATGGTCTATTATGTGGGCGTTTGCGATGTGGACGGCTTCCGCTGCGACGTGGGCGACGGCGTGCCGCTGGACTTCTGGGAGGAAGGAAGAAAACGCATCCGCCGCATCAAGCCCGACGCCGTGCTGCTCAACGAGGGCAGAAAGCCGGAGTATGTGGAAAAGGCCTTTGATGCCTGCTACGCTTTCGACTGGCACGAATCGGTCTATGCGCTCTTTACCGGCGAAATGACCGTGGACGAGGTTGTGACACAGGAGCAGAAGAATAGCGCGGACTTCCCCGAAGGTGCTCTGCTCATGCGCGACATTGACAACCACGACACCGTGACCGACTGGCCTTGCCGTGCCGAGACCGCCGCAGGACATCGCGGCATGGACTTAATTCAGGTCATCAACTTCACCATGGACGGTATTCCCATGGTCTATACCGGCGACGAGCTGGCGGACGAAATGCAGCTCAATATGTTTGCCAACCGCTTTTTCCCGGGACGCTTCCACGCAACCGACCGTTCTATCAAGAATCAGGAAGAATCTCTGCATCGGCAGAACCTCATTCGCACGCTCAACGCGCTGCGGAAGGATTGCCCCGTGCTCTCCGGCTTCACGCCCGCGCAGTTTGTCGGAAACGATCAGGAAAAGGCTGTGATGAGCTTCCTTAGGGCGGACGAAAAGGAAGAGATCGCCGTGCTGGGCAATTTCTCCAAGGAAAACGTGACCGTAAAATTGGACAAGCCCGTGCTATTAGGGCAAGTCATTCTGTCCGAAAATGCGGGCATTGCGGATGCTTCCACGGCGCAGATCGGCGCATACGGCTATCTCATCATCAAAAACAGATAAGGACAATTTCTCTTCATGCAAAAGGAAAACAATTTCACGCAGGGGCGGATTCTCTGGCCGCTCATCAAATTCATGCTCCCGGTGTTTCTCGCGCTGTTCCTGCAATCGCTGTACGGTGCAGTCGATCTGCTCATCGTGGGGCAGTTCGGGAATGCCACGGATGTTTCCGCCGTGTCCACCGGCTCCCAGCTCATGCACTCTGTAACCGGCTTGGTGTGCTCCTTCTCCATGGGCATCACCATCATCTTGGGGCAGCTCATCGGGCGAGGGGAGAGGGAGGAAGGCGGCAGGGTCGTGGGCAGCGGCATTGTGCTCTTTGCCTGCATCGCTTTGGGCTTCACCGCCATCGTGCCCCTCTTTGCGCCCCAGCTTGCCAATCTGCTCAACGCCCCGGAGGAGGCCTTTGACAAGACCTGTGCCTACCTGCGCATCTGCGGGTTCGGCTCGGTGTTCATCGTGGCCTTCAACCTGCTGGGCAGCGTGTTCCGCGGTATCGGGGATTCTAAAACGCCGCTGCTGACCGTGGCCATCGCTTCCGTGGTCAATGTCTTCGGCGATCTGCTGCTTGTCAGCGTGTTTCACATGGGTGCCGCCGGTGCGGCATGGGCGACCATCGCGGCACAGGCGGTGTCGGTGATCCTCTCCTTGCTCGTTATTCGCAAAAAGGGATTGCCCTTTACTTTCCATAAGAATATGCTCCGTTGGCACAGGCAGCACATTGCCGACATGATCCGCATCGGTCTGCCCATTGCCTTGCAGGATTTCCTTGTGGGCGTGTCCTTCCTTGTCATTCTCGCGCTCATCAATCGCTTGGGGCTCATTGCCTCCGCCGGGGTGGGCGTGGCGCAGAAGGTCTGCGGCTTCATCATGCTGGTGCCCTCGGCGTTCTCGCAGGCGCTTTCCGCATTTGTGGCGCAGAATGTGGGCGCGAACCGTCTGGACAGAGCCAACAAAACGCTGTGGTACGCCATCGGTCTTTCCGCCGGCGTTGCGGTGGTCATGTTTGTGTTGGCGTTCTTCTATGGCGAAATGCTCTGCTCGATTTTCGCCAAGGATCCCGAGGTGATCGCCGCCGGTGCGCAGTATTTGAAGGCTTACGGCGTGGACTGTCTGCTGACCTGTTTCCTGTTCTGCTTTATCGGCTATTTCAACGGCATCGGCATGACCCGGTTCGTGATGCTGCAGGGCATTGCGGGAGCCTTCGGCGTCCGTGTCCCGGTATCCTACTTCATGAGCCATCTGCCGGAGGTCTCGCTTTTCAAGGTCGGCCTCGCAACGCCTTCTTCCAGCCTCGTTCAGATCATTCTGTGCTTCATTTGCTTCGGACTGACGATGAAAAAGGTCAGAAAGAACGGCGGCGTGCTCAAGCTCTGACAAAATTATGTAAATATAATGAAAGCTCATCCGATTTCGCGGATGAGCTTTTATGCTATTTCTTTCTGAAAACAATGAGCTTGCTGATGATGTAATTCCCGATGATTACGACAATCTGGGCGATCAGTTTCACAATCATGTCGTTTGAGTGCATGAGGTCGATGCCGACCCAGAGCATTCCTTCCTCGATGAGCAGGGTCACCAGGCGCCCTGCGGAGAACAGGAGCAGTTCGATGAGCACCCCTTTGGCTCTTTTGACCTTGCTGTCAAACACCCAAACGCGGTTCGTAACATAGGCAAACAGCAACGCGATCACCCATGCAATGATGTTGGAGAGCAGGGGATTTATGCCAAACCCTCTTGCGCAAAGGGCGTAAGCACCAATGTTCACAAGAAACGCAAGCCCGCCGAAGAACAGATACAGCAGCATTTCCTTGTGCTTTAAGTAAAGCGGACGGAAGGGGGAGAGGATTTTCCACTCCATGATTCGATCAAAAATGTCGTTTTCCATTTCTTTCCTCGATCTGAAAAAGGTCAGTCTTCGTCGTCCAGGAGTCCCATTCTTCTGAATTCCGGCGCCAGAATATCTTCAAGGGGTTCGCCGTTTTCGTAACGCTCGCGCATTTCGGCAGTGAAGATGAAACCCATGTCTATTGTTTCAATTTCGGATAGACCATATTCTTCCAATAAATCATTTCGCAGATAAATATAATATTCAGAGTTTACAATTTTGACTTTGAAGATATGATTCATCTTCAGGGCAAATACGGGAGTATAGTCGGAAATGGATTTTTCATCGTTGGTGAGAAATTCAATATTGACTCTGCTGATGAGAACATCCGGAATGCCCTGCTCGCGCCAGGCAGCAAGGTCAGCGGCATTGTTTTCGGGGTTGCCCCGCACATACGTCGTGTAACCCAAATCCTCACCGTTGTGGAAGGTATAGATGAAGTTGTGGTCATAATAGGCCAGAATGAGGGTTGGGAAGCCTGTGAAGCGGGTGTTGATGTTGTCAACGCTTCGTTCATCGCCTTCTTCCACGGCGTCCTCCGACCATACTGCCGCCACTTTGAGCTGATCCAAGCCGGTTTCTTTCAGGAATTTAGAGGTCTCCCGACCATAACTGTATTCGTACCTCACATCCTGCACGCAGGAACCGACAGACCAGTAAAGGCTCATCAGGAAGCAGACGCACAGCATTCCAACTCCTATGATGCGAAAGGCTTTGGTGCTTTTTTCAGAATCCTTCATCTTCTGACACAACGCTTTTCCGACTTCAAATCGATCATCGTCCTGCATAGTGATGGAGAACCAGAAAAACAGAAGAACGGAAAGAGCGCCGATGTGATGAATGCTGAAATAGACAAAGGCGCTAAAAACGGCAAACAGCACATAGGGAATGACGAAATACTTGATGTTTCGCTTGGAGGAAGCACAGATGATCGCAAACAGAAGCAGGAGACTCAGATACCCGCACGCGATGACAAACCCGGATGAAATGTCTACAGCTTGAAGAAGGGTAACGTCCGTGACGAAAAACGGGCTTGTGGTGATCAGGGAATCCCCCAAGAACGTGACCAGAGCCACAATCAGACACTTCAAAGGCGAATTGGTCGCCTCAAGCGTCGGCGTGTATGTGTCCGGGTAGGGGTAGATCGTCCCCAAGATGCAGAGGGCGACAAGCAGCAGGATGACCAGCGGGAGAAACCGCCGATCCTTAAAAACTTCCTTGAATCTGCGGGAAGAGGTGATATATTCTTTTAAGATGTCAATGACCCAGCAAATGGCAATGCCGCCGGATAAGACCATTCCGTAGGCATTGAGAAGGCATTGCAGCATGAGCAGGATCACGACCGGCCAGGGATGCTCGTCCTTCTTATGAAAGACCAGGGCGGTTATAACGAACAGAAGCAGCATCAGCCCGTAGGGTCTGACGATAATTCCGTACTGATAGAAGAAAAAATAGGTAAAAGGGGTGATCAGCCGAACAATCTTCGGGAAAGGGGCTTTGAAAATGATAAGGTAAGCTGTGGCGGCGGAGATCAGCCCGCCGATGAGCTTCAAACCCAATTCAAAGGGCACACCACACTTGGCGGGAATTGCCAGAAGATAATACCACAAAAAGGGATGCCCTTCGTAATGCCCGACGGTCAGCAAAATGTCCTTGAAGGAAACATACTTTGCAATCTGCCACGCCTGCGCCTCATCAAACCAAGGCTCATGGAAGATGGACATGACGACATAAGCGGCGATAAACAAAAGAAAGACAAGAATCTCCGCAACACGGTTCTGCGGCTTGTCCGCCGCCTGATTCCTTGTGAAAATGCGCATCATTTCTTCTCCTCGTGATATTCTTTCTCGGTATTGACATTCCAGATGGCGGATTTGTCCGAATTGCCCGAAAGGATGCAATTTACGGTCTCAAACGATGTGACCATGGAATGATCCAGATTGTTGTACCGATGCTGACCGTTGCGGCCGACGCAGTACAGGTTTTCGATGGTGTTGAGATAGGAAACCAGCTCGTCGATTCGGGAATAGGTGTCAAAATAGGCGGGATAGGCCTTGCTGACCTTCTCCATGTGGGTGTCCAGCACATCGTCCTTGGAGGCGATCAGACCGATGCGGAGCATTTCCTCGATACCTAATGCGGCAAACTCTTTTTCGCTCTGATTCCAGAAATCGTCCGTGTCGTTGCAGAAATATTCCAGCCCGACCCACACCGTATTGTGATTGTCTCGGACGAGATAGGGGCTCCAGTTGTTGTAGATCTGGAACCGCCCCATTTTTACGGAACGATCCTGCACATAGACCCAACAGTCCGGCACAATGTCGCCGATGGTCTTGATGCCGGTCATATTTTTCAACGCCAGCTTTTTCACCAGCACGCCCAAGGTCATGTAATCGCGGTAGGGGAGCCCGGAGGCGATCTCTGAGATTTCTTTGGGAATTTCGTTCATCCCGCCGATGAGGTCGCGGATGGGCATGGAGGAAATGAAAACATCGCCCTCCAACGTGTGCTCCGCGCCGTCCTGCAAATAGGTGACGGATGTGATGCGCCCGTTTTCCTTATGGAAGCGGATTGCTTTTGCGTTTTTGAGTATGATGCCGCCTTTTTCCTCAACCTTGTTGGCGGTCACATCCCAGAGCTGCCCGGGGCCGAGCTTGGGATACTTAAATTCTTCAATTAAGGAGGTGTTGACCTCCCGATCACTCTTGCGGATGAGCTTGCCCCATACATCCTTTAGAATGCCGCTGATGGACAGCCCCTTGGTGCGCTGCGCGCCCCAGGAGGCGTCGATCTCGCTGGGATGTCTGCCCCAGAGATTCTCTGTATAGTACTCAAAGAACATGGAATACAGCTGCCGCCCGAAGCAGTTGATATAGAAGTTTTCCAGATTATCCTCCGGCAGCTTGTGCAGAACGGCTTTCAGATAGGAAAACCCGCACTTGAGCGTGTTGGAAAAGCCCATATTGATGAAGGTTTGCGGCTTTAGGGAGATGGGGTAGTCGTAGAACTTGCCGTCAAAATAGATGCGGGAAACGCGGTGGCGGTTCAGCATCACTTCGTCCGTTTTTTCGGGGTCAGGACCGTTTTCGGCCAGTGAGGTTTCCCTGCTCAGTTCAATATCGTCCGAGGAGGGTGCGCCCTGTAAAGGAAGCATTTTCTCCCACCATGCGTTGACCTCGGGAATTTTGGAAAAAAAGCGGTGACCGCCCATGTCCATGCGGTTTCCGTGATAAGCAACCGTGCGGGAAATGCCGCCGAAGGTGTCGCTTTCTTCCAGAAGAATGACTTTATAATCGGCAGAACGATCCAGTAATTCATAAGCCGCAGTCAATCCGGCAGGGCCGCCGCCAATGATGATTGCAGTTTTCATGGTGAACCTCCCGAAAATCAGAAATTTATATTGAGTAGAAAAAAGCTCACCTTCCAAGAAGATGAGCTTTTTGGTGCGAGGAACGGGACTTGAACCCGTATGGTTGCCCACACGCCCCTCAAACGTGCGCGTCTGCCAATTCCGCCACCCTCGCAGCAACATAATTTATTATACACGCATTTGCGGATTTGTCAATACCTAATTTCGCAAATTTTGGAACGTGAATTTCAGAAATTACTCCAAGTCTCATTTGAGTGGGAGGAAAACGGTATAGTTATGTTATTTTAGGAATAAAAATGCGAAATTATACGGAAAAACTGGATAAAAATGATTGACAGTCCTTATCAATTCTTATATACTGATGCAAGTGCAGTGTGGTTTTTACTGCACACAATCTGACAGTGAAGGGATTGGTATTGTGCAAACACGCGAAAAATTCTCCTCCCGTCTCGGTTTCATTCTGATCTCTGCCGGCTGTGCCATCGGTCTTGGAAACGTGTATCGTTTCCCCATCTGGTGCGGCGCTTACGGCGGCGGTTTTTTCCTTCTGTTCTACCTGATCTTCCTCGTGCTGCTGGGCATCCCGGTCATGACTGCTGAATACGCTGTCGGCCGCGGTTCTCAGCGCTCCATTGCCAATTCCTTTGACGTGCTGGAGAAAAAGGGGCAGAAATGGCACCTGATGAAATACTTGGGCGTCGCGGGCAACTATTTGCTCATGATGTTCTACACCTGCATCACCGGCTGGTTCATGGTCTACTTCTGGAAGTATCTTACCGGATCCATCAGCACGGTTACGGCAGGAATGACCGTTAACGAGGGGTCTGCCGCACTGGGCGCGATGTTCGGCGGCATTGCCACCAACTTCGGCCTCAATGTGGGCGTGACCGCCATCGTTGTGGTGCTGGGCTTTACCATCTGCGCTATGGGTCTGCAGAACGGCGTTGAAAAGATCACCAAATCCATGATGGTTGCGCTGTTTGCCCTCATCATCGGTCTTGTCATCTACGCCTTCACCATGTCCGGCATGAAGGAAGGTCTGTCCTTCTACCTGATTCCCAACGCGGAGCGTTTGGAATACTACGGCATCGGCAAGGTCATTTCCGCCGCAATGTCCCAGGCCTTCTTCACCCTGTCCTTAGGCATCGGTTCCATCGCCATCTTCGGTTCCTACATCGGCAGAGACCGTTCCCTGCTGGGCGAGACCTTCACCGTTGTGGGTCTTGACACCTTCATCGCTCTGATGAGCGGTCTGCTTTTGTTCCCCGCATTCTTTACCTTCAATCCCGGCGCCACCACCGTCGTAGAGGAACCCGGTACCGTCGGCGCTTCCTTCCTGTTCACCACGATTTCTTCCATCTTCAACAGTATGCCCGGCGGACGTTTCATCGGCACCCTGTTCTTCCTGTTCATGGTCTTTGCCGCCATGTCCACCGTGGTTGCGGTGTTTGAGAACATCATGTCCTTCTGGATGGAGTGGACAAAGCTCAAAAGATGGCAGATCGCGGTCATCAATGTTGTGCTGATGATGGTGCTGGTGCTGCCCTTCATTGTGGGCAACTGCTTCGGCGATTCCATTTTCGGCAAGTCCATCTGGTTGGCGGCCAGCTCTCCCGCACGCGGAAGACTTTCCAACTTCGGTGACTTTGAAGACTTCCTGGTTTCCAACGTGGCTCTGCCTGTCGGCTCTCTGGTCTATATCCTCTTCTGCACCTCCAAGTTCGGCTGGGGGTGGAAGAACTACGAGGCCGAGGTCAACGCCGGCGAAGGCGCAAAGGTTCCCAAGTGGATGCGCCCGTACCTTTCCTACGTTCTGCCCGTCATCATCTTTGTTGTGCTCATCATGTCTGTTGCATAAAGATTGGGATTCTGTCCTGTCCTTCTCTGGCTTTTAGGGAAGGACAGGCTTTTTTGTTTGACGAAGGGGCACAAATGCGGTAAACTATGGATAAAGAACAAAAGGAGAAATTTTTGATGGAATATTTTGACAGATATATTTCCAACACCACCGTCGGGAGCGGCAACCAGTCCTGGTTTGCCCCAGAGAACCCGCAGGAAATCATAACGGCGGTCGTGTTCTTCAAGCTCACCGTGCAGGGGAAGTTCAACTATTCGCTGCTCTATTCCAATACGGTGGACACGACCTATGCTGACGGTACTCACTCACGATGCAACCGGGTGTGCGACGAATGGCAGCTTCATTCCCTGCGCCTTGCCGTGTGTGATGCCATCGACCCCGCCGCCTGCAAGGACTGGAAAATATGTACCTTTGACGGAAAGGCAGACAAGACCGTGCATCCGGGAGAGCTGTTTGCCACAGACCCCGTGGAACTGGACGGCAAAACCTATCTTGCCGTTGAGATTATCTTTTCCGGCAAAATGCTGCCGCATCACCCGGAAAGCATCGTTTCGGGTTTGGTGAAAAAGGGAGAAGTGTGGGAAGAATCCACCCTGTTCCCGTACCCGTCCATGATTGGCGTGGAGCGGAAAGTCAAGACCCGCATCGGCTTCTGGGGCGATTCCATCACGCAGGGCATCGGCACGGAGAAGGACAGCTACACCCACTGGAACGCCGTGTGTGCGGAGAAGCTAGGCAATGAATATTCTTACTGGAATTTAGGAATAGGCTATGCTCGCGGCAGGGACGCCGCCACATTGGGGTCGTGGTTCTTCAAGGCCATGCAGGTGGATGTGCTGGTGCTGACCTTTGGGGTCAACGACCTCTATCACGACAAGGACTTGGAAGCCCTTAAAACCAATTTGCAGATTCTTGTGAAGGAAGCAAAGGCGCGTGGCATCAAGGTCATCCAGCAGACCGTGCCGCCCTTTGACTATGAGGGTGAGGTCGATACAAACTGGCGCGCCGTCAATTCCTTTGTGAAAGAGGTTCTCGCAACTCAGTGCGACCTGTTCTTTGATAATGTGCCGATTTTAGGCATGGAAGCCCCAAAAGAGAACCGGAGCCGCTACGGAGGGCATCCCAACGCCATGGGCTGCAAACTCTGGGGCGAAGCACTGGCGGAAGCCATGAAAGACATACTGGAATAGGAGGAGCGGCATGGAACACAATCTTCTTTTCTTGGGAACAGGCGCGGCAGACGGAAAGAAAATGGACTTTCCGGCGCATTTCGACAACAGAAGCCTGCGCCGCTGCACCTGTGCGCTGCTGGATGGGCACATTCTCATCGACTGCGGTCCGCACTTTTTAGCCAGCGCGAAGATCGCCGGGATTGACTTGGGCAGCATCACCGACATTCTGTTTACCCACCTGCATTCCGACCATTTCAATGAGGAGGCTGTGGCGGAGGTTGCCAAGGCGGGAGACCGCTTCTTACGGATTTACGTCCGGGAGGATGCCGAGTTTCCGCGCATCCCGAATTGTGAAGTCATCCGCATAAAGCCCTTTCAGCCCTACACAGTCGGGGCGTTCACCGTCACCGGGATGCCCGCCAACCACACTGCTTTTCCGCAGCACTTTTCCATTGAGACAGAAGGGAAGAAGCTCTTTTACGGGCTGGACGGCGCGTGGCTGCTGGGGGAAGAAGTGGAATACATGAAAAAGCAGGAATACGACCTGCTTGTGCTGGATGCCACCTGCGGCGATTACACCGACGATTACCGCATGGGCGAGCACAATTCCATTCCCATGCTGCGGCTCATGCGCGATTCCATGAGAACCAACGCCATCACAAAGCCCGCCTCACGCATCGTGCTTGCGCACATGGCCATGTGTCTGCACAAATCCTATGAGGAAACCGTAGAGATCACGAAAGACGACGGCTTTACCGTTTCCTACGACGGCATGAAACTCAATTTCTAAAAGGAGATTTGCATTATGGACTTAATTCCCAGTTTTCAGGTTGACCACACGAAAATCATACCCGGCATTTATGAATCCCGCGTAGATGTGCTGGGCGGCGAGTATGCCACCACCTTCGACATCCGCATGAAGCTCCCCAACGCGGAACCCGCTGTGCATCCCAACGCCATGCACACCATCGAGCACATCATTGCAACCTTCCTGCGCAACGACGCGGAATGGAAGGACAGAATCATCTATTGGGGGCCTATGGGGTGCTTAACCGGCTGCTATCTCATCGTGAAAGGCCGCCCTGCCCCGCAGGAGCTGCTGCCGCTGCTCACCCGCGCTTTTGAGTATCTGGCCGCTTACGAGGGCGAAGTGCCCGGCGCAACGGCGGAGAACTGCGGAAACTACATTCTGCATGACCTCAACATGGCCAAATACGAAGGCAAAAAGTATGCGGAGATTCTGAAAGGCAATCCCGGCTTTGAATATCCCACCGCGCCCCGCATCGAGACGGAAAAGGGAGAGACCTTCTTCGACTCCTAATTCCAGAAGGTTTTTCAGAAAGGTTTTTCAAGCATGAAAAACAAAACGCTGCGATTTCTATTCATCACGCTGCTGTCCGGGGTGGTGTACCTGCTGTTTGCCCTGCCGCTGCGGAAGGTGTTGGCGGTCTTCACCGTGACGGACGTGCGCCCGGCAGCGGCACTGAATCCGGTGTTGGGCATCAGCTTCGGTGCGCCGGCGGCTCTCGGCATCGCCTTGGGCAATGCGGTTGCGGACATTCTCTCCGGGTACCCAAGCTACATGATCCTGTTCTGGATTCTGTTGCAATTCATCTATTCCATGGTTCCCTATTGGCTGTGGAACAGGCTGAATCGGGGCGAGGAGCACATCCACCGTTTTTCCAGTGTGTCAAGAGTGCTCAAATACACCCTCTGTTCGCTGGCTTACGGCATCCTGTCTGCCTGTGGTGTGGCTTCGTATGTGAATATGACCTACGGCGTGCCCTTTTTCACCTGCGCGGGGTTTGTGATGATGAACAACTTCACCATGGCCATGCTGCTGGGTAGCCCGCTTATGATCCTGCTCAATGTGTTCATGTCAAGACAGGCCGGCACGAACCGCAAGCTGTTCTTCAATGAAAAAATCTTGCTCATCGGGTCGGTTGCGGAAATCGTGATTGTGAGTATCATCATTCTGTGTGTGTACGGCAAAATGGGCGGCGGCGAGAATTTCGAGATCTGGAATACCATTTTTATCTATTCCGTCATTGCAGTAAACGGGTTTATCGCCCTGATGCTTGCATTTATCACATTTGCGGAGAAAAAGCTTAAAATCATGGAGTAGCCTATGAAAATTGAAAATAAGAGACTTTCGGCGGAGGAATACATCGAATTTCTGAAGCACACCGACTTAGGCTCCCAATATCCGCAGGAGCGGTTTCATTCCCGCATAGAAAAGCTGGTGAAGAACGCCTCCATTTCCCTTGTGGCGGAGGATGAGGACGGCATCTGCGGCGTGCTGCTGGGGCTGACCGACTTTGCCTATTGGCTCTATGTGACCGATTTGGGCGTTGTGCGCGAAAAGGCGCGGCGCGGCATCGGACGGGCGCTTATGGAGCGGGCATTGCAGGAAGCCGGTGGGGAGAAGGACATCAACGTCTATCTTGTTGCCAATGACAATGCCATTCCCTTCTATGAGAAGTTAGGAATGAGAAAGTCCCTGGACGTGATGGAATACTGCAAGGCCGACTGGACGGAATTTACCGTACAATGATTGCTTGCCTGAATATTTACTTGACGAAAAACGGGAATCTGTTACAATACCAATAGAGAAACCGACAAGGAGACATAAAAAATGAACAAACCGATTGTTGTACTTGGCCCAATGCTCTGCGAGATGGATGAATTTTTGAACGCCATGACCGATGTGAAGGTCAACAAGATCGGCGGCTACACCTTCTACGAGGGCAAATACAAGGACAAGGACATGGTGGTGGTGAATTGCCTGATCGGTATGGTCAATTCCGCCACGGCGACCACGCTGGCCATCACAAAGTATAATCCCCGGTGCATCATCATCCAGGGCACCTCCGGCGGTCACGACCCCGCACTGCATCAGGGCGATATTGTCATCGGCGAAAACATCATCGAACTCGGCTCTTACTACACCCAGCACCGCGACGAGGGAGAGGGCAGCAACTATCTGGATTGGGAATTCCCCGGCGAAGAAATGCCGGAAAACAGCGTGATTTTCCGCGTTCGCACTCTCCATTCCGACAAAGAGCTGGTGAAGGTTGCAGACAGCATTCCCTACGCCGCAGGGAAAAAGGTGCATGGCACAATCTCCACCGCCGATATTTGGCACAAGGAGATCGACAAGATTCTGTACTTCAACCGCGAGTTCGGCTCCTCCTGCGAGGAAATGGAAACCTTCGCCGTAGGCCAGGTCTGCCGCAATCTGCCCACGCCGTTCCTTGGCGTGCGCGTCCTGTCCAACAGCGAGCTGTATCCCGAAGAACTGTTTGATGAGAAGTACGCCCGCCTCCTGCAGCATTTTGTGCTGGACATTATTGAGAAAATCTAATGAAAACGAACCCCGGCGCGATTTGCGTCGGGGTTCTGAACATTCTGCTTGGGTGAATGCTTACAGCACAACCGCGATGAACTTGGTGGGCTTGCCGCCCACGGACTGCATCCCGTGGGGATAGTGGGCGTTGAAGTAAATGGAGTCGCCCGCGTTGAGGAACAGCTCGGTGCCGTTGATGAGCAGGCGCAACGTGCCTTCCAGCACATAGTCAAACTCTTGCCCTTCGTGGGAGTTCACCACAACGGGGGTGCCCAGCGGCTCCACACCGGCGGTGACAAAGAAGGGCTCGGCGATTTTGCCGCCGAAGTTGTAGGCTAAGGACTGATAGGTGTATTCCTTCCGGCGCTCTACGCCGATGCCTTCGCCCGCCCGGGTCAGGCAGTAGGTGTGCAGCTTGGGCTCGTGCCCGGTGAGCAGCGCGGAGGGCTCCACCTTGCAGGCGGAGGCCATGTTCAGCAGCACTGAGATGGGAATGTCGGTCTTGCCGGATTCGTATTCTTCGTATGTGATGGGGGAAATGTCCATCATTTCCGCCAGCTCATCAATGGAATAATCGCAGATTTCGCGCAGCTCCTTCATGCGTGCGCCGATGTTGACCATTTCGCCTTCCATAATCCATCCTCCTCAACAGGGAATATTCTTATGCTCCAATTATACAATGCACTCTTTCTTTTTGCAATGGATTTGTGCTATACTGATTGCAAATAAATACCCGGGAGGTACTCAAAACCATGATCCGTCACATCGTTCTGTTCAAGCTCAAAGACAATTCCCCCGAAAAGGTGCAGGAAGCGGCAAACATCCTGCTTTCCATGCAGGGTAAGATCGAAGGCCTCATTGCCATGCGGGCGGGCGCGGACTTCCTGCACTCCGAGCGTTCCTACGACCTCGCGCTGGAATGCACCTTTGACACCGAGGAACACTTCCGTGCCTACGCTGGGCATCCCATCCATCAGCCCGTGAAGGCCTATATGCACACCGTCCGGGAAGCCTCCGTTTCCTTGGATTACCGTTTCTGACATGAACCGCATTTTCGGATTTGAACCGATCGTGGGGGAGAAGCCCCGCATTCTCATCTTAGGCTCTATGCCTTCGGTCAGGTCGCTGGAGTCGGGACAGTATTACGCCCACCCGCAGAACGCCTTCTGGAAGATACAGGCTGCGCTGTTTGACGAACCCTTCACAACGGACTATGAGGAACGGAAATGCCGCCTGATGCGCCACAATATTGCGCTGTGGGACTCCTGCGCCTCCTGCGTTCGGGAAGGGTCGCTGGATTCTGCCATCTGCGAGGCTGTTCCCACGGACATTGAAGGATTGCTGGAAGCGCAGCCCACCATCACTGCGATCTTCTGCAACGGTGGGGAAAGCTATAAGCTTTTTCGCAGATTTCATGGGGAGCTGGCGAAAAAATACCCTGTGACCCGGCTCATCTCCACAAGCCCCGCCGCGGCAAGGTACACGTTTGAGGAAAAGCTTAAAGATTGGCAGAAAATCCTACAAAATGTATAAAATCAAGGTTAATTCTGTTGACAGACAAAACAGTACGCACTATAATAAGGGCAATGCAAGGTGAAGAGGAACAAGTAGCCTTGAAAGGTCTTTCAGAGAGTGCGCGCCGTTGGCTGCAAGCGGGCATAAGATTGCTTTCAGGTGTGAAACCGTCCTTGGATTGCGTTCGAGGTAAGGCGCGATAGAGCCTGTTTGAGAGGTCGAAGAATTTTCTTTGACAACTTTGGGTGGAACCGCGGATAATCGTCCGTCCCTGATGTATTTCAGGGACGGATTTTTTATTTATCAAAAATCTCTTACGGAGGCAACAATATGAAGATCACCTTAAAGGGCGACGTTAAGGAATTTGACGCGCCCAAGACCGCGTTGGAAATCGCCGGGGAGCTGTCCCAGGCACTCAAGAAGGAAGCGCTGGCCGTCAAGATCGACGGTACCGTTTCCGATCTCAAGACCGTAATCAACAAGGATTGCGAGCTGGAATTTGTCACCTTTGAAGATGATGACGGCAAGCGCGTGCTGCGCCACACCGCCTCTCACGTTCTGGCGCAGGCCGTCAAGGCCATCCGCCCCGATGTGAAGCTGGCCATCGGCCCCGCCATCGACAACGGCTTCTACTACGACTTCGACTCCGCCGAGCCCTTCTCCACCGAGGACTTCAAGGCCATCGAAAAGCAGATGGACAGAATTGTCAAGCAGAATCTTCCTCTGGAACGCTTTGAGCTGCCCCGCGAGGAGGCCATCAAGTTCATGGAAGACAAGGGTGAGCCCTACAAGGTCGAGCTCATCCGCGATTTGCCCGAGGATGCCGTCATTTCCTTCTATCGTCAGGGCGATTTTACCGACCTGTGCGCCGGCCCCCATCTGCCCTCCACGGGTTATGTGAAGGCCTTCAAGATCATGTCTGTGGCCGGTGCTTACTGGCGCGGAAGCGAAAAGAACAAGATGCTGCAGCGTCTCTACGCCACCGCTTTCTCCAAGAAGGCCGATCTGGATGCCTATGTGCAGATGCTGGAAGAAGCCAAGAAGCGCGACCACAGAAAGCTCGGCAAGGAATTGGGGCTTTACGCCTTCCGTGACGAGGCTCCCGGCTTCCCCTTCTATCTGCCCAAGGGTATGGTCTTAAAGAATACCCTCATTGACTTCTGGCGGCAGATGCACAAGAAGTGGGATTATCTGGAAATCTCCACGCCGCAGATCATGAAGCGCACGCTTTGGGAGACCTCCGGCCACTGGGATCACTACAAAGAGAATATGTACACCACCGTCATTGACGAGGAAGATTTCGCCATCAAGCCCATGAACTGCCCTGGCTCCATCCTGGTCTATGACTTGGAACCCCACTCCTACAAGGAGCTGCCCCTGCGCTACGGCGAACTGGGTCTTGTCCACCGTCACGAGCTGTCCGGCGCGCTGCACGGAATGTTCCGTGTTCGCTGCTTCACTCAGGACGATGCCCATATCCTGCTTGCCAAGGATCAGATCAAGAGCGAAGTCGTCCGCATCGCCCAGCTGTTGGATGAGGTCTACTCCATCTTCGGTCTGCCCTATAAGATCGAGCTTTCCACCATGCCCGAGGATCACATCGGCACCCGCGAGGACTGGGAGAAGGCCGAGAACGCGCTGGCGGATGCCATCACCTCCATCGGCAAGGAATACATCATCAACCCCGGCGACGGCGCTTTCTACGGCCCCAAGCTGGACTTCCATGTGCAGGACTCTCTGGGACGTACCTGGCAGTGCGGCACCATCCAGTTGGACTACCAGCTGCCCGGAAGATTCAATCTCGAATACACCACCTCCGAGGGCGGCAAGGAAACCCCCGTTATGATCCACCGCGTTGTGTTCGGCTCCATCGAGCGCTTCATGGGTATCATCACCGAGCACTTTGCCGGTGCCTTCCCGCTGTGGCTCTCTCCCGTGCAGGTGAAAGTGCTGACCATCACCGAGCGTGCCGACGAAAAGGCGAAGGAGCTCATGGCGGCACTGGAGAAGGCCGGAATTCGCGCCGAACTGGATGTGCGCAATGAGAAAATCGGCTTTAAGATCCGCGAAGCTCAGATGCAGAAGGTTCCCTATATGTTCGTGCTGGGCGACAAGGAAGTGGAGCAGGGCGTGATCGCCGTGCGTGACCGTAAGGGAAACTCCAAGACTATGACCTTTGACGAGATCATTGCCCAGATCAACGAAGAAGTCGCTTCCAAGGCACTGTAATCCCTCTCTGTTTGAAAGGAATGAAGCAACATGATTAAGAAAAAGTATAAAGTCGGCATCATCGGCGCCACCGGTATGGTCGGTCAGCGTTTTGTGCTGCTGCTGCACGATCATCCCTGGTTTGAGATTTCCGCGCTTGCAGCCTCCGCTTCCTCCGCGGGCAAGACATACGGTGAGTCCGTTGACGGACGTTGGAAGATGACCGAGGAAATCCCCGCGAATGTGAAGGACATGGTTGTGCTGGACGCTGCCAAGGTCGAGGAAGTTGCCTCCAAGTGCGATTTCGTCTTTTGCGCCGTCAATATGCCGAAGGCCGAAGTCCGTGCCATGGAGGAAGCCTACGCCAAGACCGAGACTCCTGTGGTCTCCAACAACTCCGCTTGCCGAGGCCTCAACGACGTGCCCATGATGATTCCCGAGATCAACCCGGATCACGCCCACGCCATCGTAAAGCAACGCGAGAGATTGGGCACCAAGGTCGGCTTTATCGCCGTCAAGCCCAACTGCTCCATCCAGTCTTACGTTCCCGCACTGACCCCGCTTTACTCCTGCGGGATTGAGTACATCATGGTCTCCACCTATCAGGCCATTTCCGGCGCAGGCAAGACCTTTGACACCATGCCCGAGATCATCGACAACGTGATCCCGTACATCGGCGGCGAGGAAGAAAAGAGCGAGCAGGAGCCGCTCAAGATTTGGGGACACCTGAAAGACGGTCTCATCGAGAACGCAAGCGATGTGAAGATTTCCGCGCACTGTGTCCGCGTGCCTGTTTCCGACGGTCACTTGGCCACCGTGTTTGTGAAGTTCAAGAACAAGCCCTCCAAGGAGCAGATTTTAGCCGCATGGTCCACCTTCAAGGGTGAGCCGCAGAAGCTGGAGCTGCCCTCCGCACCCAAGCAGTTCCTGCGTTACATGGAGGAGGACAACCGCCCCCAGACCAAGCTGGACAGAGACTTTGACAAGGGCATGGGCATCTCCATCGGACGCCTTCGCGACGACCCCATCTTCGACTACCGTTTCTGCTGCATTTCCCACAACACCCTGCGCGGCGCGGCCGGCGGCGGTGTCGAATCCGCCGAGCTGCTCTGTGCCCAGGGCTGGATTCCCTACAAGGACTAAAAGGAGGAAAACAACATGAAGAAGCTCGATTTCACGCCCGAAGGACAGATGGAAAAAGCCAAGGGCTTATTCGGTGAGTTCAAGGCCTTCATCACCCGCGGCAACGTGCTGGACATGGCCGTCGGTATCATCATCGGCTCCGCCTTTACTGCCATCGTGACCTCTTTGGTCAATGACGTGATCATGCCCGTCATTTCCAAGCTCACCGGCGGCACGTCCTTTGACGATTGGAAATGGGTCATCACTCCCGCGCAGGGCGATGTGGCCGAATCCGCCCTCTACTGGGGCAAGTTCATTTCCAGCATCGTCAATTTCCTCATCATCGCTTTTGTTGTGTTCCTGATGGTAAAATTCATCAACGGCTTAAAAGCCAAGCAGGAAGCTCTGGCCGCCAAGTTCAAGAAGCAGAAGGAAGAAGAGGCTGCCGCGCCCGAAGAACCCGCGCCCATCCCTGAGGACATTCAGCTGCTCCGGGAGATTCGTGACGCTTTGAAGGAAAAGAAATAAATGAATATGACCGTATTCGATATAAAAAACCTTTTGCCACAGTCGGAGCCCGACACGCAAAAGGTGATCCAATGGATTGATCGGTACGGTGAAGCATTGCTGACAAGAATGGAGGAGGGGCATCTGACTGCTTCCTCCTTCATTTTTAATGCTTTCCGCACAAAAATTTTGATGGTTTATCATAACATCTATCAGTCATGGTCGTGGACAGGCGGCCACGCAGACGGCAATGCCGACCTGAAAGCCGTCGCGCTGAAAGAAGCCACAGAGGAAACCGGAGTTACGGATTTCCGCTTCATTGACGATTCAATCTGTGCGGTGGACATTCTGCCCGTACAGGCGCACATCAAGCACGGAAAGCCCGTGAAGGAGCACGTTCACTTAAACATCTGCTACGCTTTGGAGTGCGACGAAAACGCCCTGCTCCGAATCAAGCCGGACGAGAACAGCGGCGTTGCTTGGATAGACCTTTCCGACTGGAAAAGCCGTGTCAGCGAAAACGATAAACTGATGATTCCGATCTATGAGAAGATCATTTGCAAATACACGCAATTCTGAATGTGAAAAATGGCTGTTAGGCTTTGCGTGCCTTTTCCGTTTTCAAAAGCTGAATCGAGCCAAGCAGCAGGAAGAGCTGTGCCAAGGTGTTGATGATCTCCGCAATCCAGTTGAAAACTGCCAAAGTGAAATCCTTACCGGAAAGATAGCCCATCATGAGGGAGAGGAAGCAGGCCAGAATGAACAGCCACATTCCGCGTTTGCTTTTCCGCTTTGCCGCAAGCACCGCAAGTCCTAAATCAAAGGTCAGAACGCCCGCGACCATCAGAGCGACAAGCAGCATTTTGTAATTCAGAAAAAAGGGAGCGGCCAGCGCGTAGGCTTTGTTCCGCTGACAGAAGATGAGAAGGACGAACAGCCCACACAGAAGAAAGCTCACCGCCTGCATCGGAAGAAAGAGATTGGAAAGAGCCGGAACCTCCGCGATATGCAGCGCAATCAGCAGCTTGTAGGTCGCTTTGAAAAATCCCGCAAAAAACACACCGAAGGAACCTAAGGCCAGTAAAACAAATTTGAATTGGTTTGTCATCGGATTGAAAAAACGCCGCAGCAGCACCATAGCATACCCGTAAATGAAAACAGGCACATAATCAACGATTGCCATTGAAATCGAATACATTTGTCTTTCCCCTTTGATGTTGTGTTTTTTGCCCAAGAACTAACTTATGCTTCTTATTTTTACACAAAATAAGCGAAATTGCAATACTCATCCGCAAAAATCGCTTATTTTCTGCAATGTTTTTGTTTTCAAAAAATAGGGGTTGCATTATCTTCAGTAATCGTATATAATATAAAATATCAATGATAAATGGGCAAAGCCGGGGCAACCCGGTGACGCAAAGCTATAGGGGCCGCAACGCGGCCAGCCAGTTGCATGAGTTCGGTAAATCATCTGCCGACCCCATGTTTTTTTATCTATGAGGTGCGATTATGTTTCACGGAAACACGACCCCCGATCAAAATATTGTAAGAACAGGCAATTTGAGCAGTCTGTTTGATACAGATGTGAACATCAAGGTGCGTGCGCTCACCGCCGTCGCCCTGGCCGGAGCTATCGGCAATTCTCTTGGCTTTCTGGCCAATCTCATACTGTACGGGTTCAACTTTGTTACGGGATTCTGTTTTCTCTGCGCGGTCTTGATTATCTGCAACCTCTTTTTCGGTTTGAGGAGGAAACACGGCATAACGCTGGGCTATCTGATGCTCATTATGCTGGATGTGCTGGAATTTCCGCTTCTGACGCTGACCTATGGCGCGGTGATGTACCCTTACCTCGTCATCGGCTTCCATGCTGTGATGCTGGTTAC